>NZ_AUDD01000004.1 GCF_000425285.1 Acidipropionibacterium jensenii DSM 20535
TTCATGACCCGGGCTCTGACCTTCTTCGAATCCATCGGGGTCGCCGTAAAGGCCGTGATGACCGACAACGGGGCCTGCTACCGGTCCCGGGTCTTCAGCCAGGTCCTCGACGACGCCAAGATCGGTCACAAGTGGACCCGGCCGTACCGGCCTCAGACCAATGGGAAGGTCGAACGGTTCAACCGGTCCCTGGCCGCCGAGTGGGCCTACGCCCGCGACTACACCAGTGAAACTGAACGCGAAGCGGCCTACACGGAATGGTTGCATCACTACAATCACCACAGACCCCACACCGGTATCGGCGGCCAGACCCCCTCAGAACGTGTTCACAACCTCACGGGGAAGTACATCTAGCCCGACCGGCACGCCGCACAGGGGCAAACAGGCGCAGCCTCTGACAGGTGCGGGGACGAACGACGCCGGCCGGACCCTGAGGGTCCGGCCGGCGTGGCTCGGGTGCACAGCCGAGGTCAGCTGGCGCTGACCGCAGCTCCCCTGGCATCGGGGGCCGAGGGGCTGTAGCGGTAGTTGTCGCGCCACTCGGCCCAGCCCGGTCCACCCTGAACGGTGGAGGGTCCCCAGCCGGTGCTGTTGAACCGGTTGTTCACGGCCCGGACGTTGCGGTAGCTGCCGTTCTCCGAGGAGGGCTGGTTGAGGAAGAGGTTGTAGCCGCCTCCCTCGATGAGGTTGCCCTCGACGCGCAGGTTGTCGATCCGGTCGCCGAGGGACTGGATGAACAGTCCGGCGGTGACATTGCCATCGGCGATGTTCAGGCGGTTGTTGGTGAACCGCGCCACCCGGTTCGGGTTGTCGCCGGTGACCATGAAGTCGCGCACGGTGGCGGCCTCGTTGTGGGAGCTGCCGTAGGAGCGCAGGTCGGTCACGTAGTTCTGCTCGGCGATCGCGTCGTGCTTGGTGCCGGTTCCGTAGAAGCAGATCCCGCTGCCCATGCCGTGCATGTAGTTGCGCTGGAGCGTTCCGGTGCCGCGGAAGGCGCAGGCCGCCGCGATCTGAGAGGCGGGCACGTTGGAGGCGTCGATCTCGGAGTCGCGTATGATGATGCTGCGGTCCGAGATCACCGGGCAGGAGTCCCTCCCGCAGACGAAGTTGGAGACGATGGCGGCGGTGCCCGAGTTGGAGGCAGAACCGCTGCTCGGCTGGATGCAGGAACGTTCGACGATGATGTCGCCGTTGCGCAGGTCAAGCTGACCGACGATCCTCACCCCGGAGATCCGGGTGCCCGCCGCCGGGGTCAGGGATCCCTTGTAGACGGGCAGGCTGGAGCAGGTCAGTCCGAAGGGGGCCAGGCCGACATTGTGGGAGTTCAGCTGCCAGCCCATCAGACCCTTGGCAGCCGTGCTGTTGGTGGTCGTCGAGTTGCTCGGCCTCGGAATGGTGGTGCTGGGCTTGGGCGCGCTGGTGGCCGGCGACGAGGTCGCGGGGCTCGGTGCCGGGGTGCCGGAGGTTCCCGAGGAGGGGGTGAACTCGGTGTCGACCCAGTAGTTGCTCGCCCCGTAGGTGCTGGTCGGGAAGGAGGACTTCCAGCCGTTGGTGTAGACCCCGGCATTGCGCGGCATGGTCAGGGTGGAACTCGTCCTGGCCTGGGAGAAGTAGTTGCGGGTGGTCGGGTACGACCCGGACTTCGCGAAGGCCGAGACCACGTAGCCGCTCCCGGCGGTGAGCTTCACCGGAGAGGTGAGGCGGACGCTGATCCAGCCGGTGCTGGTGGTGCGGGAGACCCGGGTCTGGGCCAGTCGGTCGCCGTTGGCGGTCCACAGCGAGACGCTGCGGGGGGTCACGGAGGCATCGGCGCTGGCCTTGTAGAAGCGCACCGAGGAGACCGTTCCATCGGTCGACGGGGTGAACCGCATCCCCAGTTCGACGGGGATGCCCTCGTCGATGGACCTGACGTCCTTGGGAGCGGATGCACCGAAGGTGGTGGACGGGGCGGCACTGGCCTGGTTCGGAAGGGCGGCGAGGGCCGCTCCTGCCGCAACCGCGGCCATCACGATCGCGACCGAGGCGCGTAACGGCCTCCGGTGCGAGGCGGTTGACGTGGACTTCATGGGCTTGGGACCTCTCCAGGATGGACGGTGGTGGTCCACAGCGTGCAGACGGAATGACGCCCGCGACGTTGACTGAGACGACAGTAACAAAATGCTGAGAAACTCTCAAAGTCGCATCAGGTTTGATCGCACGAGGTCCCTCGCGGTCGGCCGCCACCGTACCGGCTGATCGATATACTGACGGCGCGTCGTGGGCCGCCCGGGCACTTCACACACCGATGAGTGGACTCCCAGTGAGGACGATCAATGGACACAGCCGAGGCCAGACCGGTCGGACCGCTCGCGTCCGGCCAGGAGCAGGGGGAGCGGCAGTTCTCCGGTCCCGACGGTGAGGTCGATGTCGCGGCCGTCGTCGTGACCTACAACAGCGCCGAGATGATCGAGGGTCTGGTGGAGTCCCTGCGCCGGGACGCCACCGACATCGCGCTGCGGGTCGTGGCCGTCGACAACGGCTCCACCGATGACACGGTCGAGCGCCTCAGGCGACTGGGGGACGTCATCGTCATCGAGTCCGGCGGGAACCTGGGGTACGCGGCGGGCATCAACATCGGGATGAGATCGGTGGGGGCGGCCCGCAGCGTCCTCATCCTGAACCCCGACGTGAGGCTGCTGCCGGGCTGCCTGGCAGCGCTGCGCGGCCGTCTGGGTCGGGGAGCCGCCTGTGCCGTACCGGCCATCGTCGACGCCGAGGGTCACCTCTCCCACTCGCTGAGGCGCGAGCCGAGTCTGACCGCCGCGGCCGCAGACGCGGTGCTGGGCAGGCTGTGGCCCACCCGACCGTCCCTCCTGTCGGAGACGGTCCGTTCGCCGGCGGCCTACCGACGACCGCATCGGATCGACTGGGCCACCGGGGCGGCCCTTCTGGTGGATCGCCGCACCGCCGATCGGGTGGGCCCGTGGGACGAGCGGTTCTTCCTCTACTCCGAGGAGACCGACTTCTTCCGCCGGCTGCGCGACTGCGGCGGCGAGGTCTGGTACGAACCGGAGGCACGGGTCGTCCACTCCGAGGCCGGCTCGGGCCGGACCCCCGAACTGGTGGCCCTCACCATCGTCAATGCGGTGCGCTACGCCGAGAAGCACCATCGGCGCACCGCCCTGCCACTTCGAGGGATCCTGCTGCTGCACGAGCTCCGCAGATGGCGGGACCCCGATCACCGAGTGGCCCTCTCGGCGCTGCTCTCGCGTCGCCGCTGGGAGGACCTTCCGCACACGACCTCCGGTGACGCGCAGGGTGCGATCGACCTGTTGCTGGTAACCCGGTTCAACCTTCCCTCCCGCGGGCCCGAGAGTCTCATCAGGGCCCAGGAGGGCTGGCTGCAGAGCCGCATCGAACTCTTCGAGCGCTACACCGTGCCGTCGGTGCGCTCCCAGACCGACGAGGGATTCCGGTGGCTGGTCTACCTGGATCCGCAGAGTCCTCAGTGGCTGCTCGACAGGCTGAACCCGCTGGTGAGGCAGGGGCTCCTCACCGTGCGCTACAGCGAGGAGGTGAGTTGGCAGGACCTGGCCGCCGACGCCCGCGATGTCACCGGTGGCCGCGGACGGCTGCTCGTCACCGCCAATCTCGACAACGACGATGCCCTCGCCGCCGACTTCGTGGCACGACTGCGGGACGCGGCGTCCAGAGGACTGCGCGGAGCCGTCTACCTGGCAGACGGCCTCATCAGGATGGACGGCCGCGTCTATCGGTGGCGGGATCCCGACAACGCGTTCTGCAGCGTCATCGAGACGTGGGACGCGCCGATGACCGCCTGGCGGGACTGGCACATTCTGCTGCATCGACACATGGCTGCCACCGCACTGGAGGGACCGCCCGGATGGCTGCAGATCGTCCACGGCAGGAATGTCAGCAACCGCATCCGAGGACGCCTGGTCGATCCTCTGGCCTTCCGTAGACTGTTCCCGGGAGCCCTGGATGACGTCGCCTCACCGTCCGGACGAGAACTCATCGCTGACGCTCTGGTGGCCCGACCCGCACGGGAGGGTCGTGAGATGGTCCGCGGAGCTGCCAAGCGGGTGCTGCTGATGGTGCTGGGAAAGAACGGTCTGGAGAGGCTCAAGGAGAGGTGTCATGGCGGGCGCTGACAGGACTGGCACGGGAGATGCTCACGTGGATGTCACCGGCTGCGCTGGTGCGCTCCGTGGTCGGCGCTGGGCCGGTGGGGCGGCACTGATGGTGGGGCTGTGCCTGATGACATCGGGCTGCACTGGCTCCGGACCCGGTCCGGCCTCCGGTTCGAGCCCGGCATCTGGTAGTTCGAGACCGTCGGCGGTCTCCCCGTCGGCCGGCGCCTCCTCCGTGGCGGCACCGACCTCGGGCTGGGCGATCACCCAGGCGAATGTCGGTCTCAGGCGCCTCGGACTGAACTGCACGAGCCTTCCCGCCTACCGGGGGCCGAGCACGGTGCTCGCCGGGACGACGATCTCGGGCCGGCTCATCAGCACCGGTCTGGACCTGTCGTCGGGCAGCATCACCATTGAGCGCAGCTGCATCCGTCCCACCAAGGCCGCACCGGGGATGCCGATCGTGGGCACGACGAACTACAACTCGATGCGGCCGGCCGCCGGCAGGGTGATCATCCGCGACAGCGAGATCGACGGCACCCTGCTCGATGCGAGGACCGCGGCCCAGGCGACCGGTTTCATCGGTGTGGCCGACCTGGCCCGGAACTACATCCATCGCCTCGGCAGCGGTATCGGAATCATGAACGCCGGATCGGAGCTCGACTCGGTGATCGAGCAGAACTACGTCACGGGACTGGTGGCCGAGGGCGACCCGGCCAAGGACGGCACCCACTCCGATGCCTTCACGGTCCGTGACTTCGACGTCAGCAAGAGGGCCGACCGGACCCTGGTCGTGCGCAACAACCGTTTCGACTGCGATTCCGGGTCCGACACCGGTGCACTGTTCATCCAGACCTATTCCGGACGCATCGGCAATGTGCTGGTCGAGGGGAACCTGCTGGAGGGGGGCGGCTACCAGCTGGGGCTGAACGGTGCGAACTACCCGTACAGCAATGTCCGCGCCCTCAACAACCGGTTCAGCGGGACCGGTTGGGGCCCGGCCTATCTGCAGGGTGGAAAGGGCTGGACCCGGTGGGAGAACAACCATCTCCACGGCGATGGTGACGTGCGTGCACAGGGTGCCGCGGTGAACCACCCGTGACCTCGCCCGGGCGTCACCCGGGGTGGCTACGATGGCGTCAACATGATGCCGACACGAAGGGCGCGTCGTGAGCTTCCTGACCGTTGCCGGGGTGATGGTGCGTCGGTGGTACGTCGTGCTGGTGGCGGTGCTGTGCGCCTCATCGATCGGATACCTCTGGATGAGAGACGGCGGCTGCTACAGTGCGGCGACCACGGTGAGCTTCACCCTTCCGGCACGGGCGGCTCTGCTGCCCGACAGTGGTCGTGACGACGCGAGCGTCATCGCCTTTGCGGGATCGGTGGCGGGGGAGATCAACAACGGCAGGGAACCGGCGACGTATGCGTCCAATGACGCACCTCTCTACGGGGTGGGGGTTCGGCAGGGGGTGCTGGTCGCCATCCCGAACACCGGGGGGCAGTGGTCGGCCATGTTCTCCAGGGCCGACATCGAGATTCAGATCGTGGGTCGGACCCGGGAGTGGGTGGAGAGAACGCAGCGCGAGACCATCCAGAAGGTCTTCGAGGTGTCCAGACAACGCCAGGGCGCGGCCTACACGGATCCGCAGAAGTACATCACCCCGACCGTGATGCCGCTGACCGGCGGCATTCAGCAGGTGACGGTCGGCCGCCCGGCCCAGATGATGGCCTTCGCGGCCCTGATGGCGGCCGCTCTGCTGGCCGGCGGATGGGGTGCCGTGATCGTTGACAGAGGACTCGCCGGACGGCGTCCCCGAGATGAAAGGTCCGCAGCATGACCGTGACCCAGACCTTGCGCGGGCTTCTGCGCCGCTGGTACATCCTGGTGGTCGGCCTCGTGGTGGCGATCGCCGTGGCAGCGGGAGTCTGGAGTGCCGTGCCGCCCACCTACACGCGCACCTCGACCCAGATTCTTCTGCCGGGATCCGGAATGATCCCGAGCGGCAGCAATCCCTACCTGTTCGTCGGAGGACTGGCACCCGCCGCTGACATCATCGTCCGTGGTCTGGGCTCGAAGAATGTCATCGAGGAGGTCGTCCAGGGCCGTGCCGGGACCACTGTCCAGGTGGCTCGGGACCAGACCACCTCGGGACCGGTGATCCTCATCACCGTGGAGTCGACGAGTGACCGGGACGCAGCAGCCGTGCTGTCGGCCATGAACCAGCGCACCGCGAGCTTGCTGGACTCCCTGCAGGCCGAGGAGAACATTCCGGAGCGGCGACGCATCTCGGTGGTGGCCGTCTCGGTCGACAAGCGCGGCACCGCCGAGCAGAAGAAGCGCCTCATGATGACCGGCGCATCGGGGGCCGCGGTCCTCGCCCTGTCGGTGCTGGTGGCATCCTTCGTCGACGGCGCCGTGCTGCGACGGCGGCGAGCGCGACGGGCGGCGCAGAGCGATGAGGACACGGCCTCCGACGAGCCGGCCCTCGACGGGCCGCCGGACTCCGAGAAGGGTCCCGGGCCCGACGGGGCAACACGCTCCGAGGAGTCCGCCCAGGCCGATGACGAGTCGGGCGAGACCTCCGGTCCCGATGCGACTGCGGCAGCCGGGGAGGAGTCGTCGAAGGGTCACCGCGCCGAGTCCGAGGAGGACTCCTCGACCGATGAGGCCTCGGACGGTGCCGACGGCTCCGAGGACACCGACGGGGTCGATGCGCAGTCCCTGGGTGACCGGGACCCCGCCCGGACCGACGATCCCGAGCAGACTGCGGTCCGCCCGCAGGCGGACCAGGGCTCCTCGCTGTCCCGGTCGGCGGCCTCCCCCGTGGATCCCGCCGAGGACACCGATCTTCCGGACCGAAGGGGTGACCGTGGAGAGCGGGCGCCCATTGGGTGATCCGGGGACGGGCAGGGTCGGCGCCGTGGGAATGCTCACGGTCTACCTGCTCTGTCTGCTGGTGATCCCCTCCAACGTCACCATCGCCGGCCTGGGAACCTACGGTCGTCCATCGATGCTCTGGGGACTGGTGCTGTTGGCATGGTGGGTGCTGTGGCGGCTGGAGGGAGGGGTTCCTCCCGCCGGTCGGGACCGTCAGGTGGTGCGGATCGCGATGGGCGCCCTCGCCTTCGTGATCCTGGTGAGCTTCGCCCACGCGATGCTCAGAGGTCAGCCCGCCGACCAGATCAGCCCGGCGATCGCGGCCCTGGTGCGGACCGCCTCCTGGGGCGGGGTCTTCCTGGTGGCGGTGGACGGCCTGGTCGACACCGATGACGTGGTGCGCCTGACGCGGCGGTTGGTGGTGCTCACCGGCCTGATCGCCTGCTTCGGGCTGGCTCAGTTCGCCACCCGGCGGACGATGCTGTCCTGGGCCGAGGGGATCCCCGGCCTGGTGTTCGGCGCCGACGACTTCTCGTCGCGGGGCATGTTCGCCCGTGCTGTCGGCACAGCGACCCACCCGCTGGAGTTCGGCGCCGTGGTGGTCGGCATGCTCCCACTGACCATTGCCGCCGCGGTCTCGGGAGGATTCCGCAGGGATCGGGCACTGCGCTTGCGCTGGTGGATACCCGCGACCCTCGCCGCTCTGGTCGCCCTGGTCTCGGTGTCGCGTTCGGCCATCGTGGGACTGGCGGTGGCCATCCTGGCATCGATCCCGGGGATGCCCCGCAAATCCCGCCGGGTGCTCACGGTGGCAGCCGGAGTCGCCGTCGTGGTGGTGGCCGTCGCGGTTCCGGGAATGGCCAGCACGGTCGTCTCGCTGTTCACCGGGGCCTCCGACGATCCCAGCACTCTGTCGCGCACCAACGCGCTGGCCAGGGTGCCCGACTTCCTGGCCGCATCCCCACTGCTCGGCGCTGGATTCGGCACCTTCCTGCCGCGCTACTACATCTTCGACAACCAGTGGGTTCTCACCCTGGTCGAACTCGGCATTGCGGGAGCGGCGGCGCTCGCCGCCGTCGTCGTCTCCGCGATATGGAGCGCCGTCATCGCGGCGAAGGGCCTTGACCCCGCCGGTGCCGTGGTGGCGCGAGGAGCGGCGGCCTCGATGCTCACCCTCGCTGTGCTGTTCGCATTCTTCGACGGTCTGGCCTTCCCGATGTCAGCCGGTCTGCTGTTCCTGGTGGCCGGTGTGTGCGCAGCCTCGTACCGGATGAGCGCCCGCCCGGAGACGGCCTCGCGGTTGCCGTCGATTCCGCTCCCCGAGAGCCGGGCCATGAGAGACTCGGTCTAGCTGAGGAGCCGCCCGGGACACGACCCATGCGGCACCGAGCGATGGCAAGCCCACTCACCTGTCGAGAGATAGAGGGAGCCGTGCGGAGAAGTCAGCGAGCAGATGGCCGGGACCGGGACCGGCACGTTCTGATCATCGTGCAGAACCTTCCCGTGCCATTCGACCGCAGGGTGTGGCTCGAGTGTCGGGCCCTGAGGGCCAATGGCTATCAGGTGAGCGTCATCTGCCCCAAGGGACCGGAGGACAGTTCCCGCGAGACGATCGACGGTGTGCGCATCTACCGCTACCGTCCGCCCCGTGAGGCCAGGGGAGCCCTCGGCTTCGCCGCTGAGTTCGCCTACTGCTGGCTGCGCACCGCCATCCTGTCGGTCGAGGTGGCCAGGGCCCTGCCCTTCCGGGTCATCCAGGCCTGCAATCCGCCCGACACCTACTGGCTCCTCGCCCTGCTCTGGAGACCCGCCGGGGTGCGCTTCGTCTTCGATCACCACGATCTCAACCCGGAGCTGTTCATCTCCCGGTTCGGGCATCCCCGCACGGCGGTGCAGAAGCTGGAGTACCGCATCCTGTCCCAACTGGAGCGGCTGACCCATCGGACCGCCGACCGGGTCATCTCCACCAACGAGTCGTACCGGCGGATCGCCATCGCCCGCGGAAGGGTGAGGCCCTCCCATGTCACGGTGGTGCGAAGCGGTCCCGACACCCGGGTGATGGCCCCCAGCTACCCCAGCCGGCCACGGCCCAGCGGCGCTGTCGAACTCGTCTATCTGGGCATCATGGGGCCCCAGGACAACGTCGAGATCGTGCTCCACGTGATGGACGAGTTGGTGCACCGTCGGGGACACACCGGGGTCCATGCCACCCTGATGGGCTTCGGCGACTCCCTGGAGAGTCTGCGAAGGCTGGCCCACAGGCTCGATCTCGACGACTCAGTCACCTTCACCGGTCGGGCGGACCGCAGGATGGTCGCGGAGAATCTGAGTCGTGCCGACATCGGTCTGTGCCCCGATCTCAAGACTCCTCTCAACGACCTGTCGACCATGAACAAGACGATGGAGTACATGGCCTTCGCCCTGCCGTCGGTCTCCTTCGATCTGACCGAGAGCATGGTGAGCGGCGGGGACAGCATCCTGGTGGTGCCCTCGGGTGACGTGAGCGCCTTCACCGATGCGGTGGAGAGGCTGATCGTCGACCCGGACCTGAGGCTGAGGATGGCCAGAGCCGCCCGCTCCCGGGTTGCCCGGGATCTCGACTGGCGGCCACAGGCTGAGGTTTATGTCGGCGTCTACGACTATCTGCTGGGAGTCGAGCGTCCCAATGGCGCCCTCCACGCCGACCTGCCGCCTCGCAGCAGGGACGAGTGGGGCAACCGCATCGTCCCGCTCGAGGACGAGCACGAGTTCGACCGGTTCATCCTGGAGCGCAGATGAGACGGCCGGCGCGACGCCCTCGCGGTGGAGGACAGGGTGAGGGATTCATCTGGTTCGCGGCCCAGGACTGGTGGTACCACAATCAGGCCCACTCCGACTTCCAGCTGATGCGCCAGGTAGCCCGGAGCCGACCGGTGCTGGTGGTCAACAGCCTGGGGCTTCGCGCCCCCGGACCCAGAACAAGTACCCGACCCGGCAGACGGATTCTCCGCAAGCTGCGCAGCATGACCAGGTTCCTCAGGCGTCCTGTGCCCGATCTGCCCGGCTTCCATGTGTACACCCCGGTGATGCTGCCGGCCTACGGCCGCAGCGGGGCGGTCTACCGGTTCAATGCCTGGCTCATCCGGACTCAGGTGAGAGTGGCCGCCCGACTGGCCGGAATCCGGGGAGTCCCGGCGATCGGAGCGACGATTCCCACCGCCTGGCCGGTCGTGGCGGGGATGGCCCGATCCACACTCGTGTTCAACCGTTCGGACCTGCAGTCGGCCTTCCCGGAGGCGGACGGGCAGTGGGTCGCCGGTCTCGAACGGAAGTTTCTGACCCACAGTGACCATGTGCTCTACGTGAGCCACGAACTGATGCGCCGGGACTCCTCGCTGGTGGGGGAGCGGGCCTTCTTCCTCGACCACGGAGTGGATCTGGACCACTTCAGGGCCGATGGCCCCGTTCATCCCCAGATCCTTGAGATTCCGTCACCCCGGATCGGCTTCTTCGGCGGGATCGACGACTATGTCGTGGATCTCGATCTGATAGAGCAGACGGCGCGCCGGATACCCGATGCCAGCATGGTGCTGATCGGCGATGCCACCTGTTCGATGGACTCCCTCACCCGCCTGCCGAACGTCCACTGGCTCGGCAAACGCGACTATCGCGACATTCCGGCCCTGGGCCGAGGCTTCGATGTCGCGATCATGCCGTGGCTCGACAACGAGTGGATCCGATTCGCCAATCCGGTCAAGCTCAAGGAGTACCTGGCACTCGGGCTGCCCGTGGTGACCACCGAGTACCCCGAGGTCGAGGGGTGGCGTCACCTGGTTCGGGTGGCGGACTCGCCGGACGGGTTCATCGACGAGGTGAGGAGGGCGCTGGCCGATCCGGGTGACCCCGAGCCGCGCACCCAGTCCGTGATCCCCTACTCCTGGGCCGGTCGGGCCCGGGCCCTCCTGGACAATGCCGGTCTTCTGGACACTGCCGGTCATCAGGACGAGGGAGGACGCTGATGTGCGGAATCGGTGGTGTGCTCACCAGGCGAGGGCCGGCCTCCGCCTCCGGACTGGAGAGGATGACCCACTCGCTGCGCCACCGCGGCCCCGACGAGTCGTCGACCTGGGTCGAGGACCGTCTCGGACTGACCCACACCCGGTTGTCCATCATCGACCTCGCCGCCTCTCACCAGCCGATGCACGCCGTCGACAGATCGTGGAGCGTCGTCTTCAACGGGGAGATCTTCAACTACCGGGAGCTGCGAGAGGACCTGGACTACCCCTTCCGCACCGAGGGTGACACCGAGGTGCTGGTCGCCGGACTGGTGCGCCATGGAATCCGGTTCGTGGAGAGGCTGCGCGGTCAGTTCTCGATTGCCGCCTATGACCACACCGGTAGGACCCTGCACCTGGTGCGCGACCGGCTCGGAGTGCTTCCCCTCTACTACCGTCTCGACCACCGTGGGATCGTCTTCGGTTCGGAGATCAAGGCGATCCACGCCTACCTCGCAGAACCTCCCGAGGTCGACCCCGACAGTCTCGACGGGTACCTCGCCGGACGGTCGGTGCCCGCTCCGTTCACGCTCTTCGCGGGAGTTTCCAAACTGCCTCCCGGGCATCGCGCCGAGATCGGAGAGTCCGGGGAGCTCCGGGTGGACCGGTACTGGGCGCCGCCCTCGGTCCGTGCCACGGACCTCGATCCGGCGACGACGGTGGACGAGGCCGACCGGAGAATTCGTGATGCGGTCCAGGCGGCCCTGGTGGCAGATGTGCCGGTGGGCTCCTATCTCAGCGGCGGGGTCGACAGCAGCCTCATCGTCGCGGTGATGAAGGAGTTGCGCGGCACGGCGCCGGTCGACACCTTCGCGGCCGGATTCGGCGATCCGCGCGTGGACGAGCTCAACTGGGCGCAACTGGTCAGCGACCGGGTCGGCACCCGTCACCACCAGGTCGAGGTCCGTGCCGAGGACTTCCTCGCGCTGTGGCCGAGCCTCACCTGGCACCGCGACGCGCCCATCTCCGAGCCCGCCGACATCGCCGTGTTCAGGCTGGCCCAGACCGCGCGCCAGCACGTCAAGGTCGTCCTCAGCGGGGAGGGTGGCGACGAGCTCTTCGGTGGCTACCCCAAGTACCGGTTCGCCTCCTGGGGCGGGCGGGCCCGATGGGTTCCGGCGGGCCCGCGCCAGGCGGTGGGACGGTTCCTGGAGGCTCGGCTGCCGGCCAGCATGGGCCGTCACCGGATCGCCCTGCGGGCTCTCACCGCGGGGTCGGAGGTCAACCAGCTGGGTACCTGGTTCGCTCCCTTCACCGCGGCCGAGAGGCGCGAGCTGATCGGGCGTGACCCGGCGCCGGAGCGAGCGCGTCAACTGCCCGACGGGACCGACGAGATCGACCGGATGCTGCGCTACGACCTGGCGAGCTGGTTGCCCGACAACCTGTTGGAGAGAGGCGACCGGATGACGATGGCCGCCTCCCTCGAGCTGCGCCCGCCGCTGCTGGACCATCGCCTGGTCGAGTTCGCCTTCGGACTCCCCTCCAATCTCAAGGTCCGTCGTGGCGTCCCCAAGTGGCTGCTCAAGGAGGTGGCCCGGCGCTACCTGCCCGAGGAGATCGTCACCAGGCGGAAGGTGGGGTTCCGAGTTCCCCTGGACAGCTGGTTCCGGACCGGTCTGCGCGAGACCGCCCGGGACCGCCTCACCGGCCCGGGCTCCTTCGTCGGGTCAGTCCTGGACCGCCACGCGGTGTCGCGACTGCTGGACCGCCACGAGGGTGGCGGTCATGACGAGGAGATCCGGATCTGGACCCTGCTGTCCCTGGAGGTCTGGCACGAGGTCTGCGTCGACGGTTGGGCGAAGGAATGGCGGGCGGCATGACCGACGATCGGCTGAGACGCCGACTGGCCGGTGCGGGCTACCGGGGGCTGCTGGGTCTCACTGCGCTCACCGACGCCCTTCCCGCCCGCCTCCGGTTCGGACACTGGCAGTCGGTGCTGGCCCTCACCCGACCTGCCGACGATCTGCCCGCCGTGCCACGGCCCCCGGGTCCACCGTCGGACGGTCGCGACGCACCGTCCCCTGATCCGGTGCCACACCAGTCCTGGGGGCCGAGCTGCATGCTGGTGGCCGGTGAGCTGGACGGCGGAGGGGTCGAGCAGGTGGTCGCCACACTGGCCCTGGGGCTGCCCGGCGAGGGGTTCGAGGTGGAGGTGGTCACCTCCCGGTCCGGACGGGTCGGGGCAGAGCTGGTGGCTGCCGGGGTGACCGTGACCGTCTGTGACACCGAGGGGCTGGCCGACCTCATCGCCGGACGCCACCCCGATGTGATCGAGTTGCACCGGCCCGACCCCGGTCTGGTCTCGGCGGTCGCCGCTTCGCAGAGGCCCGTCATTCCGGTCTTCCACGCCGTCGAGTCCTACCTTGACTCCGGCGCACGGGCCACACTCGCCGCCCTGTCAGGGTCCGCACCGGCGTGCATCGCGGTCAGCAGCGGGGTGGCCCGGTACTTCTCCGGGCTGGCGGAGGGGGCGAGGATCTCGGTGGTGGTCAACGGGGTGGCCCCCGACGGCGTCGCCCACGCCCCCGACCGGGTGGGCGCCCGCACCGTCCTCGGGGAGACGATCGGCTCTCCGATCCTCGATGAGGACATCCTGGTGGTGGCCCTTCAGCGCTACAGCGACCAGAAGAACCCGGCCGGACTGGTGGACGCCTTCCTGGTGGCGGCCGAGAAGGATCCCCGGATGCGGCTGGTGGTGGCCGGATCACCCGACAACTGGTTGGAGTACCGCCGGGCAGATCTGCTCCGGAGACGATCGGCGCTTGGCGAGCGGGTGCACCTTCTCGGTGACTCCGACCCGGCGACGATTCTCGCCGCAGGCGACGTCTACGCTCTGGACTCCTTCGCCGAGGGCGGGCCGCTGAGTGCGGTCGAGGCGGCACTCCATGGTCTGCCGCTGGTGCTCTCCGATGTCGGTTTCGCCAGGGACCTGGTCGGCCGGGAGGGTGTTGTCGGCGAGGTCGTCGACGGTCCCTGCCCCGGATTCGGCCAGGCCGATCTGGCCAGGGTGCGCCGGCGCCTGCACCAGCCCAACCGGCGACTGTTCGCCGACGCCCTGGTGCGGGCGCCCGGGCGTGGACGAGGACGATCCGGTCAGGTCCCGGAGCCCTTCACCGAACGCGCGATGGTCGCCGGCCACGCTGGCGTGCTGCGTAGCGTCCTGGACTGACTCCTGGACTCACCGGTGTCGAGTCGCGCGGCGGCACTCCTGTGCCACCCACCGCGGGGACGGCCCGGGTGGCATCGGGGTCGATCGCCGAGGCGGGCACCGCGATCGAGCCGTCGGGCTTGACCACTGGCGCCCGGTACTGCCGCTGGATCCACACAGCCTCGTTGCCGGTGGGGCAGGGCGTGTTGTCCGGGCACAGCGCGGGGTCGTAGTCGGCATAGCTCACCAGAGCGTCCCTCTTGAGGATCAGAGCCTTCCCTGCAACATTGGCGGGTTCGACGCGGATGCCGTAACCACGGTAGGCGAGGATGGGTCCCCGGAAACCGGTCAGCGCGCTGACCGCGACCCTGGCGGCCGCCATGTGGTCTGCGTGGTCCTCCTGGCCCGAGCGGCCGTCCTGGATTCGAACGGTACGGGGGTTGGTGGCCTCGACGATGGCCCGGACCGTGGCGATGAGGCTGTCGCGGTTGTAGCTGGATGATCCGTCGAGGGAGGAGATCGTGCGGATCCGGCCGTCGAGAAGCTTGCTGAGGGACCGGTGCCCGGTGGTCTCGGTGCCCGTTCCGTCGAGGTCCCCGTCCGGCAGACGCAGGCTGTAGAGAGTGATGCGGCCCTGTCCGGGGCTGCGGGAGACGTGCAGCCGGTGACCTGCGAAGGTCGCCGATCCCCGGTTCCACTCGGGCCCGGGGTCCATCGCGGTCATCGTGGCATAGGCCATCTCGGGACCGATCTCACGGTCCTCCCAGTACTGGGTGCCGTTGCCGGAGTCACCGGCCGTCAGGAAGACGGTGGTGGCGCAGGCTCCCGCGTTGAGATCGTTCTGGAGGTCGGGATTCATGAAGATGATGTCGTCATCCTGATGGGCGACGATCGTGAGAATGTTGAACGGGCAGCGGTCGGCACCAGGATCGGTGCCCTTGACGCTCACCCCGCCTGAGATCACCGACGGTGCGCCCCGCCAGCCGGTCATCACGGCCCGGTAGTCGGTGGAGGCCTTCGGCTGCTTGATCGTGACGGTGGCGTGGCCCTGATCGTCGAATGTGCCGGTCTCCGCGTTCACCCAGGTGCTGCCCTTGCGGTACTGGAGGGTCACCTGGCGGCCGATGCGGATCGGACTGCCGATCGCGGTGAGGGAGACCTGCGATCCTGAGACGGCTGTCGTGAGGCGGACATTCTGGTCGACGGCGCGAACGGTGACCGGTTCGGTGGTGATCTGCGGGTAGCTCTTCCCCTGATGAGAGGTCTTCGGGGAGAGGGCGCGAAGCGACATGATCCCCTCCGCCGTGACGTCGAAGCTGAAGGAGCCGTCGGCTCGGGTGCGCGCCGACCCGATCGTCACCCAGTTGCGGTTCTGCGCCTTCTGCAGGACCACGGGACGGGCGAACCGGGTGGTCTGTGCGGAGCGGAACTCGAACTTCTCGTGCCTCATGGGCACATCGGGAACCACCACGGTGGCCGGTTCGGTCGCCTCGGTCGAGGTGTCACCGGGCGAACAGCCCACCAGTGAGACCGCCAGAATCGGGGGGAGAATCAATGCCCACAGAATATGTCCGCGCATGTCCACCACTTCACGTCAGGGCTGGTCCGAACCGGAGGTGCGGAAAGTGCTCAACATATTAGCGGTCGATGACGCCCTCAGTGGGACCCGAGCAAGGTGACATCCCACGGACTGAACGCCCGTTAACATGCAGCCATGAACACGGCTGAGTATCTGCTCGCCGGCGGTGCGGCCGGTGACATTTCTGTGGTGGACTCCGACGGCGCGCACAGCTACGCCGACCTGCGCGGCGAGGTCGCGCGCCGGCTCGAACTCCTCGACGAGTCGGGGCTGGGTCCCGGCGGCCGGGTCGGGCTGATCGGCGTCAACAGCTTCGGCTGGGTGGCCAGTTACCTCGCGGTGCTCGCAGCCGGCATGGTCGCGGTGCCGATCGCCGCCACCCTGCTGCCCGAGGAGATGTTCTCCCGAGTGGAGTGGCTGGGCGTCGGGGCGACCTTCCTCGGCCCCATCGAGGCGCGCCGGCTGGCGGGTCGGCTTCCGCACACCCTGGACCTCGGATGGGACGGCACCTCGGTGCCCGCCTCGGAGATCTCCGTCGTCGAGATCTCCGAGGACCGGGACGCCACACTCGAGTTCACCTCCGGGACCACCGGTCGGCCGCGGGTGGTGCGCATCACCCACGGCAACCTGATCGCCAACACCGAGTCGATCCTGGGATACCTGCCGTTGACCAGTCGGGAGCGGGTGTTCGTGGTCCTGCCGTTCAGCTACGTCTTCGGCGCCTCCCTGCTGCACACCCACCTGAGGATCGGCGCGACCCTCGTGGTGCAGCGCAGCGCTGCCTTCCCCCAGCAGATGGTCGACCGGATGGCGTTGGAGCACTGCACCGGACTCGCCGGGGTGCCCTCCACATTCGCCGTCCTGCTGCGCAACAGCACCTTCGGACGACAGCCACTGCCCGATCTGCGCCTCGTGCAACAGGCCGGCGGGAAACTGGCACCTGCGATGGTCGATGAGTTGAGGAGAGCCCAGCCGCAGGCCCGACTGTTCCTGATGTACGGCCAGACCGAGGCCACCGCACGGCTGTCCTACCTGCCGCCCGAGGATCTCGACCGCAAACCGGGATCGATCGGTCGGGGAATCCCGGGAGTGAGTCTCCGGGTGGTCGGCGAGGACGGCGCCGAGGTGGCGCCCGGCGAGGTGGGTGAGATCAGGGCGCGCGGAGGCAACATCTCGCCGGGCTATCTGGACGACCCGCAGGAGACCGCCAGGCGGATGCCCGACGGCGAGTTGCGGACCGGCGACCTCGCCACCGTCGACGGTGAGGGATACATCTACGTGGTCGACCGTCGCGAGGACTTCATCAAGTCCTGGGGGGTGAGAATCTCCAGTCAGGAGATCGAGTCGGCCGCTCTTCAGCTCGACGACCTGGTCTCGGTCGCGGTGGTCGGCGTCCCCGACGACGCGGCGGGGGAGCGGGTGGAGATGGTCGCGGTCCGCAGGGACGGCTCGACCATCACCGAGCAGGACATCCTGGTGCACTGCCGGGCTCGGCTGGCCAGGCACATGGTGCCGGTGGCGGTCCACCTCGTGCCATTGATTCCCCTCAACAGCAACGGTAAAGTCGCAAAACAAGATGTCCGCGAACTCTGTGTCGGCTGGGGGAGTGCCGATGCGTCTCCGGAAGGGACACCATGACACGAAAACTTCTCCTCGTCGCCCTGGCCGTCACGCTCGTCGTGGTCGCCGCAGCATCGGCGCGGGTACTCCACGGCAGGTCAGCGACGGTGCCGGCCGCGGTGGAGAAGAAGACCCCCACCGCCACCGAACTCGCATCCTTCAGCGACAGGAAGATCTTCTTCGGGCACCAGTCGGTGGGCATGAACATCATCGACGGGCTCCAGGCGACGTACTCCCCCTCGGGCCGTCCGACCCTCACAGTGGTGGAGTCTCGGACGGCTCCTGCCAGGACCGGTGGCTACCTCGCCCACGCGCCGATGGGGGTCAACGGTGATCCGATCGGCAAGTTCGCCGATTTCACGACGGTGATGAACGGTTCGATGGGCAAGGCCGTCGATGTGGCCATGCTCAAGCTGTGCTACGTCGACGTGACCGCGCAGACCGATGTCGACGCGCTGTTCAAGAAGTACTCCGCGATGATGGCTCAGCTCGAGGCCGCACATCCCGACGTGACCTTCATCTACACGACCGTCCCGCTGACCACTGATCGCGGGTGGAAGCAGAAGATGAAGTCCTGGCTCGGCCGCGATGACCAGATGGGTCCTGCCGACAACGCCGCCCGGGAGCGCTTCAACCAGTTGGTGCGCAAGCAGTACAGCCAGACCGGTCGGTTCTTCGACATCGCCGCAGTCGAGTCCACCATGGACAGCGCACCGGCCGAACGCAAGCGCGACGGTGTGCCCTACTACGTGCTGAACAACGGGCTCGCCGCCGACCCGGGCCACCTCAACGGGGTCGGCTCACGGGCGGCCGCGGCGGAGTTCGTCAGCGTCGTCGCGGCTCAGTGACGCTGCGCGGAGTGGGTGTCGATGTCGTCGACCTGCTCCGCTTCCGCAGCCTGATCGACAGGCGGGGGCAGGCCCTCGCCAGGCGCTGGTTCGACACCGAGGAGCTGGACCAGCCGGGTGACCGGGCACTGAACCTGGCGCGGAGCTTCGCCGTCAAGGAGGCCGTTCTCAAGGCCCTCCGCCCGAGCGCGGTGCACCACCCGGCCTGGCGGGAGATCGTGGCCGTCGGGGATGGCGCCGCGATGACAGTGCGGTTGTCCGGGCTGGTCAAGAGGGAGGCAGACGCCTGGGGTGTCAGGTCGATCTGCGTCACGACGGCGGCGCGCGACCAGATCCTGATCGCGACCGCCATCGCCGAGGTCGCTCAGACCTCCGGCACCTCGCCCAGCAGCACCGGCCTGTCGTGAAGATAGGCGGTGGTGCGCCGCTTCTGCTCGATGTCTCGGACCACACGTCCGACCTGTTCCTCGGTGAGACCGGTAGCCGCGGCGATCTCGGACGTCGGGACGTCGTTGTTGTGGCCGTACAGGCACAGGTCCATGAGGTTGTACGGGAGGCTGAAGTAGAACTCCTCCTGGGACTGGGGCATCGAGTAGGTGTCGGTGGTCGGCGGCCTGGTCCGAATGCTCTCGGGTACCCCGAGGTACTCCGCCATGGCGTAGACCTGCGACTTGTAGAGGTGGGCGATCGGCTTGAGATCGGCCGCCCCGTCACCGAGCTTGACGAAGAACCCCTGGTCGTACTCGAGTCGGTTCGGGGTTCCGGCCACCGCGTAGTTGAGGCGGTCGGCGTGGAAGTACTCCAGGACCTTGCGGGTGCGCTGCTTGAAGTTGGTGGCCGCCACGATCTCGAGGTAGGCGTCGGTGGTCAGCCGGTGCGTCTCCTGGCTGCCGTCCGGGGCCTCCACCACGCTCGAGTAGATCCGGTATCGGTCGGAGTCGACCACACTCGGCAGCACGATCTTCGACCGGTATCCCGGACCGTACTCGGGAACCACCCGGCGGATCGCGTCATCGCGACGGCGGTAGCAGCCGAAGGCCTCCAGCATCGGGGAGATGTCCTCGTGGCGGGAGTCCACTCCCAGTGATGCGATGAGTTCGGAGCTGATCGGCAGCGTCTCGTCGGAGGACTCGGACTCCGGCAGCTGCAGGGCGAGGACCCGCTCGGGGCCGAGCGCCCGCACGCACAGGGCGGCCACCACGCTCGAGTCGATGCCTCCCGAGACCGCGACGACTGTTCCCTTGCGCCGGGCTCTTCGCAGGTAGCTGCGGATGCCCTCGGAGATCCGGGTGGTCTCCGCGGCCTCATCGATGCGGAGGGTCGCTGGGCCGAATGCGGTCATGATGTGCTCCTTGATCGGTAATCGAACACTGCGGGGTCGACGGGGGACTGGGCGGATCGCCTGGCGCGACGGGCCTGATCGAGCAGCAGCTGGGTCGACAGGACGGCCACCAGGCGCATGTTGTCGGTGTTGCTCATGCCCCGGCCCAGACGCCTGCGCGCCTTCGACATCAGGGCACTGACCATCGCGGGACGGAACACGCCGCTGCGGGAGAGCGCCTCGGAGGAGGTGACGTCGCCGACCCAGTCCGGTGTGCCTCCCGCGAAGAAACTCGCCGCATCGGGGGCCCGGTAGGGCTGCTTGGGGCGACTCAGGATCTCTTTCGGGAGCAGATCCCGGAATGCCAGCTTGAGCAGGTGCTTCTCGTCGAGTCCCTTGATCTTCTGCTCGGCGGGCAGGGTGGCGGCCAACCGGCTCACCTCGACGTCGAGGAAGGGGAACCGTCCCTCGACGGAGTTGGCCATCAGCATCCGGTCGCCCTGCGAGGCCAGGATGTAGCCGGGCAGCAGGGTCCGCATCTCCAGCCACTGCGCCCGGCCCAGCATCTCCCACCCGGAGCTGTCGGCCGGCATCGCGGCCACCAGGTCGTGGGCCGCCGTCGAGTCCACGCGCAGCTCGGGAGTGAGCATGGACTTCATCGTCGAGGCGGTCTCCCATCGCGGGCGGTGGGACATCGCCGGGTCGTGGGGATCCAGATTCTGGCCGAAGAACTGTGCGGCGAAGGCCGGTGCCCGGCCAGGGGACCGCTCCATCCAGGGGTAGAGCTGCATCACGGCGCGCTGACGGGCGTCCGGATCGGGGTCTGCGGCCCACATCTGACGGACCTTGGCCTCCAGGAAGATGTCATAGCCGGCGAGCACCTCATCGGCTCCCTCTCCGGTCACCACCACCTTGTACCCGCTCTGGTGCACCAACCTCGACAGCAGGAACATCGGGGCGGGGGCGGTGCGCAGCAGCGGGTGCTCGGCGTGCCACACCACCTCGGGGAAGATCTCGGCGATGTCTCGCTCTCCGACCTCGACCTCGTGGTGCCTTGTCCCGAGACGCCGGGTGAGCAGGTGCTGGAAGTGTCCCTCGTCGTGCTCGGCCGAGTCGAAGCGCAGCGAGAAGGTGCCCACCTCGACGTCGGTGAAGGAGGCGATGAGGGATGCCGTCACCGAGGAGTCGATACCGCCCGACAGATAGGCGCCGACCGGCACATCGCTGCGCTCGAAGCGCAGTCGCACCGCCGCGATGAGCCGTTCCCTCAGTTCCTGGGCGTTCTGCTGCTCCGATCCGCCACGACCCGTCGCGGGTTCGGTGAAATCGGGAGTCCAGTAGGACGACGTCGAGGAGTGCTTCCCGCTGACACACATCCAACTTCCCGGTGGAACCTGGCTGACCCCCTTGAACGTGGTGACCGGAGCCACCGGTGCCCAGAAGGTGAGGATCTGGTCGAGACCCACCGGATCCAGGTCCGGGCCAGCTTCCGCGACGGCGAACAGCGCCTTCATCTCGGAGGCGAACCGCAACTCGCCGTCGTGCCACGTGTAGTAGAGCGGGCGGACGCCGTAGCGGTCCCGGCTGAGGATCAGCTCGTCGGTGCGACGGTCCCAGATGGCCAGCGCCCACTGCCCGTTGAACCGGTCGAAGGCGAGTGGACCCCACTCCTCCCAGGCATGGACGATGACCTCGGTGTCGCACCGGGTGCGGAAGCTGTGGCCGCGGTCGGTCAGCTGGGCCCTCAGCTCCACGTGGTTGAAGATCTCCCCGTTGAAGGTGACCCACACCTGGGAGTCCTCATTGCACATCGGCTGGACGCCGTGGGCGGTGTCGACGATCGCGAGTCGGGTGTGTCCCAGGGCGACCCTGTCGTCGACGAAGTACCCGCTGCCGTCCGGACCGCGGTGGCGCAGAGCGACCATCATGGTCTCCACCCGCTCCGGAGAGGGAGGGCGTGCCATCGAGTAGGTGCCACATATGCCGCACATTTTCTCAGTGCTCCAGTACTCCGTTGTGCGTCGATCTCATTGCGACAGCCTAATGGGTGCAATGGTTCACCGGCAGGCCCTCAAAGAGGTGACATGGAATCGGCCCGGGACACCCCTTCACCGGGTATGGTCCAGCCATGCAGATCGACGACGCCACACTGCGCGAGAAGGTCCGGGGATTCGTCCTGGAGGACCTACTGCTCGGGGACTCCGAAAGGATGCCCTCCGATGACTCCTCATTGCTGGAGACTGGAGTGATCGACTCCACCGGAATCCTGGAACTCATCGAGTTCCTGGAGCAGAACTTCGGAATCCAGGTGGCCGACAACGAGACGATCCCGGAGAATCTGGACGGGATCGACCGCGTCGTCTCCTATGTGCTCAGCAAGCGATCCTGACCTGCGGTGACCCCGATGGGCGCACTACGGGAGGACATCGCGCGAGGAATGGCGGCAATGCTGCCGTCGGCCCCCTCCGCACGCACGCGTCTGCAGTATCTGCTGACGAACTCGGAGTTCCACTGCGTCGCGGCGTACCGGTTCGGTCAGCTGGCCAACGACCTCAGACGTCGGCACTCACCACTGGCGGTACCGGCGCTCGCGGTGCACCGGTTGGTCAACCGGGTCATCACCCACATCGATCATCTGGAGATCGCACCGGGAGCCAGCATCGGACCCGGCCTGCTGCTGATGCACCGGCACGGGGTGATCATCGGACCCGCGGTGATCGGACGCCACTGCGTGCTGCACCAGAATGTCACCATCGGTCAGCGGGTGGCCGGCGGGGACCAGGGAGTCCCGAGACTGGGCGATGACGTCTGGATCGGGCCCGGGGCCGTCATCACCGGAAGCGTCACGGTGGGTGACGGGGTGGCGATCTCGGCCGGCTCGGTGCTCTCGAAAGACGTCCCCGACCGTTGTCTGGTGGCGGGCAACCCCGCCCGGGTGATCGCCAAGGACTACGACAACTCCCGGATGATCGGACTCGGCGGGGAACCCGAGTCCTGACCTGCGAGCGGCCCGGTCGCCGACTCCGGGTCCGTCCGCAGGAGAACCAGGACCGCGGAGAGCTCACCGACCCGCGCGGATTCGGCCCCACCGGCCGTTTCGGAGACTGGCCGGAACGATCATCTGTGGTAATTTCCAGCTGCGAGAAGTGGACAGGCACTCACGATCGACGGGACGGGCACAGATGACCATGGAGATGGCCGTGCGTGAGAGTCCCGGTGGTTCGCAGCAGCCCGAGCGGCCCGGCTCACAGGCCGGCGGGTCCGACGCAGTCGGGTCCGCCTCGGACCGGCCCCCCTCCCACCGGCCGCCCCGTCGGGACCTGGCCGCCAGCCAGGTGAGCGCCCTGATGCGCACCGCCCTGGTCTGGGCTGTTGCCGGCGGACTGGTGGGCGCCGGCATGTGGGGTCTGTTCGGCCCCGGTCACCTCGACGACCTGGTGGGATCGGTCATCGGTTCCGCCCTCGCCGTGCTCTTCCTGTGGACCGGGAGGTCGGTCCATCTGCTGGTCGACGGCGGATCGATGGCGGGAGCTCTCATCCTGTTCGTCCTCCAGGTCGCGGTGCTCGGAGTCCTCGGCACCGCCGTCATCTCGGGTGACCTGCTCGCCCGCCTGGGGACCGGCCCGATGCCGGTGGTGACCACCCTTGCCGGGGTCGCCGTGACGTGGACCGTCGGAGTGGTGGTCGCGGCACGACGACCGCACCAGCGCATCTACCGGGATCCGGAGGACAGATGAGAATTCAGCCCTCGGCCTGTGTCGCGCACCCCGTTGGAACAGCCGCAGCAGGGGTCCGAACTGCTAATGTGAATTCCGTCATGAACAGAAACGCATCGCCGCGCAGACCCGCGAACCAGGGACACACCGGTTCGGGATCAGATGACGCGATGGGCGTGCTCAGCTATGTTCTGGCCGGCCTACTCCTGTACGGCGGGCTGGGCTGGCTCATCGGTCACTGGCTTCATCAGAACTGGATCTTTCCGATCGGGATGATCCTCGGCCTGGCCGCAAGTGTCTATGTCATCGTGAAGAGATACGGGTCCGAGATCCCTGTCTCCGGCGAGAAGAAGGAGAAGAAGTGAGCCACGGGCTGTTCGTGCCGCTGGAGTACCACACCCCAGGTCTCGACGACTTCAGGTATCCGGGGACATTCGGCGTCTCATGGATGGACAAGCCCTTCTGGCAGGCGATCATCGCCACGGTGATCGTGATCGGCCTGTGGCTGTGGCTCAGCCACTCCATGAAGGTGGTGCCGGGCAAGAGGCAGGTCTTCGCGGAGTACTGCTACAACTTCATCCGCAACTCCTTGGTCCGCGACATCATCGGCACCGGGTACCGCCGGTGGCTGCCCTATCTCGTGGCCCTGTTCAGCTTCATCCTGGTGAACAACTGGTTCGGGGAGCTGTTCATCTTCATGTTTCCCACCTTCTCGCACGTCGGGTACGTCTACGGCATGGCGCTGGTCTCCTGGGTGGTCTACATCGCCGCCGGGATCCAGGCGAAGGGGCCGTTGAAGTTCTTCAAGAACTCGATCCTTCCCCCCGATGTCCCGGTGGCCCTGTGGATCCTCATCATTCCGTTGGAGATCCTGTCGAACTTCATCACCCGGCCCGTCACCCTGGCCCTGCGACTGTTCGTCAACATGTTCGCCGGTCACCTCATCATCCTGATCTTCCTGGTCGGTGGGGGATATCTCCTCACCTATGCCGGCAATCCGCTGTACAACGTCACGGGGGTGGTGTCGATCATCTTCAGCGTCGCCCTCTTCGGACTGGAACTGTTCGTCGGCTTCCTGCAGGCCTACGTCTTCACCGTCCTGTCCGCGCAGTACGTCTCCACATCGATCTCGGCCGAGCACTGAGATCACACTGAGTTTCGTCCCCAGTCCGGGGACGTAGATGAGAAACGCCCCCGGCGGGGCACAATCCGGAAGGAAACACTCCATGGTTCCCATGCTTATCGGCGGTTCTCTGAACGCCATCGGGTACGGCATCGCCACGCTGGGCCCTGGCATCGGCGTCGCAATGATCTTCTCCGCCGTCATCAACGGCACCGCCCGTCAGCCTGAGGCCCGGCCCGCCATGATGACCACTGCCTTCATCGGCTTCGCCGTGGTCGAGGCCCTGGCCCTGTTCGGCTTCGCGCTGGCGTTCATCGTCTCGTGACTGCGGCCCTCGTGAGTACAGTCATGACTGCGCCGCCGACGGCTCTGCTGGTGAACCTCGGCCCGCTGATGCCCGAGCACCCCATCGAGATCATCCTCGGCATTGTCCTGGTCCTCATCATCACCTGGGCCTGCGCCAAGTTCATCGTCCCTCGCTTCGAGGACATGTACCACGAGCGTTCGGAGACCATTCAGGGTGGCATCGAGCGCGCCGAGAAGGCTCAGCAGGACGCCCGGGCTGCTCTCGAGCAGTACCAGGCTCAGCTCGCCGGTGCCCGCGACGAGGCCGCCCAGATCCGTGAGGACGCCAAGACGCAGGGCGCCCAGATCGTCGCCGAGATGAGGACCAACGCGCAGGCCGAGGCCAATCGCATCTCGGCCCAGGCCAGCGCCCAGATCAAGGCCCAGCGCGACCAGGCGGTCGCCGAGCTGCGACGCGAGATCGGCGGACTGGCGACCAATCTGGCCGGCCGGATCGTCGGGGAGTCCCTGGACGACGACGAGCGGGTCCGCTCGACGGTCGACCGGTTCCTCGCCGAGCTCGCGGTGCAGCCGGCCAAGTCCTCCCAGGCGGTGGACAGGGCATGACCTCCGCACCAGCCGACTGGGGTGTCGCCGCAGAGCGCACGGCCACCCTCGATGCCGCACTCGACGGCGTCTCGGTGACCGGTCACCTCAGCGAGGAACTGTTCGCGGTCGTCGACCTGCTCAACGCCCAGCCGACCCTGTGCCGGGCACTGAGCGATGCCGGCAGTCCGGCACCGGCCAGGCAGAAGCTCGCCTCGCAGTTGCTGTTGGACCAGCTGAGCGCCGAGGCGTTGACGGTCGTCGAGGCCGCGGCGGCAGTGCGCTGGCCCTCCTCGGCCGGGCTGTCAGGAGGACTGGAGCGCCAGGCCGTGCGGGCCCTGCTGCTGACAGCTGTCAGCGCCGGGCAGGCCGACCAGGTCGAGGAGGAGCTGTTCCGGCTCCGCCAGACGGTGCTCGGGGACCTCGACCTGTCGGTCGCCCTGGAGGATCGCGACAGGCCGGTCGCCGATCGCCGCGAACTGGTGAGATCGCTGCTGGCCGACCGGTCGACCAGCCAGACCGGGGAACTGGCCGCCAGGGCAGTGCCCACCACCGGGCGCGCCCACTACGAGCAGGTCCTGGCACGCTACCTGGAGCTGTCGGCGGACCTGCGCGGTGCGTCGATCGCGGTGGTGACCACCGCCCGCGCGCTGAGCACCGCCCAGCGCGAGGAGATGGTCAACCAGCTGGAGCGCATCACCGGCCACCACATCGACCTGCGCGAGACGGTCGATCCGTCGGTGCTGGGCGGGGCCAGGATCAACCTTCCCGATGAGGTCATCGACGGCACCGTGGCGCGCCGTCTGGACCAGGCCCGACAGTCGTTGGGCTGACCAAGAATGTTCTACCCGTGGTCGGGCTGGTGCCGGACCCCCGAGTCAATGCTGAAGGAGAAGCAATGGCGGAACTGACGATACGTCCGGAGGAGATCCGCGACGCGCTGGACCACTTCGTCCAGAACTACAGTCCGGAGGCGGCCAAGCGCGAAGAGGTCGGATCCGTGATCACCTCCGGGGACGGCATCGCGCGAGTGGCCGGACTTCCCTCCGTGATGGCCAATGAGCTCCTCCAGTTCGAGAACGGCCGGATGGGCATCGCCCTGAACCTGGAGGAGCGCGAGATCGGCGTCGTCGTGCTCGGGGACTCCGAGGGGATCGACGAGGGATCCACGGTGCGCGGCACCGGCGAGGTGCTCTCGGTTCCGGTCGGCGAGGGTTACCTCGGCCGGGTCGTGGACGCGATGGGCAACCCCATCGACGGCCTCGGTGAGATCAGCGGGATCGAGGGACGTCGAGCCCTCGAGCTCCAGGCGGCCGGCGTGATGGACCGCCAGGAGGTTCGCGAGCCCCTGCAGACCGGCCTCAAGGCCATCGACTCGATGATGCCGATCGGACGTGGGCAGCGACAGCTCATCATCGGGGACCGCAAGACCGGCAAGACGGCCATCGCGATCGACACGATCATCAATCAGAAGGCGAACTGGGAGTCCGGGGACCCGACCAAGCAGGTGCGCTGCATCTACGTGGCCATCGGTCAGAAGGGATCCACGGTCGCCGAGGTCAAGGGCTCCCTGGAGAAGGCCGGGGCGATGGAGTACACCACCATCGTGCACGCTCCGGCCTCCGACCCGGCCGGCTTCAAGTACATCGCCCCGTACGCCGGATCGGCCATCGGCCAGCACTGGATGTACCAGGGCAAGCACGTCCTCATCGTCTTCGACGACCTCACCAAGCAGGCTGAGGCCTACCGGGCGATGTCCCTGCTGCTGCGTCGTCCGCCGGGCCGCGAGGCCTACCCCGGCGACGTCTTCTACCTCCACTCCCGTCTGCTGGAGCGCTGCGCCAAGCTCTCCGACAAGCTGGGCGGGGGATCGATGACCGGTCTGCCGATCATCGAGACCAAGGCCAACGACGTCTCGGCCTTCATCCCGACCAACGTGATCTCCATCACCGACGGCCAGATCTTCCTGCAGTCCGATCTGTTCAACGCCAACCAGCGTCCGGCCGTCGATGTCGGCATCTCGGTCTCCCGAGTCGGTGGCGCCGCGCAGATCAAGGCGATGAAGAACGTCTCCGGAACTCTCAAGATCGACCTCGCCCAGTACCGCGACATGCAGGCCTTCGCGATGTTCGCCTCCGATCTGGACGACACCTCGCGGTCCCAGCTGGACCGTGGCGCGCGCCTCATGGAGCTGCTCAAGCAGGGCCAGTTCTCGCCCTACCCGATCGAGAACCAGGTCATCAGCGTGTGGGCCGGCACCACCGGCAAGCTGGACAACGTGCCGGTCGACGACGTGCTGAGGTTCGAGCACGACATGCTGGACTACCTGGCCAACAACACCGAGGTGCTCACCGGTATCCGGGAGACCGGGACCTTCCCCGATGACTCCCAGAAGACCGCTGCGGCGGCCATCGAGAAGGTCAAGGAGTCCTTCAAGACCTCCGAGGGCAAGTACCTCGCCGGCCATGAGGAGTTCGAGCCGATGGATCGCGACGAGATCGACCAGGCCAAGATCGTCCGGGCCAAGCGGGGCTGACCGATGGCCTCCAACCTGAGACAGCTGCGAGATCGGCGCGACTCCGTCGCGACAACCCAGAAGATCACCCGTGCGATGGAGCTCATCGCATCGGCACGGGTGCCGAAGGCCCAGCGAGTGGTGCGTGCGGCCGCCCCCTACGCCCATGAGCTGAACCGGGCCGTCTCGGCGGTGGCCGCGCACTCCCACGAGGACCACCCGCTGACCAGGGGGGTGGACAACCCGGTGCGCTCCGGGATACTCGTGATCACCTCCGATCGCGGACTGGCGGGGGCCTACTCGTCCAATGCCATCAAGGCTGCCGAGGAGCTGACCGCCACCCTGGGCGACTCCCAGGAGGTGCGGACCTACCTGTGCGGTCGCAAGGCGATCCAGTACTACGAGTTCCGCGACCGGCCGGCGGCACAGACCTGGAGCGGATTCTCCGACGCGCCGACCTATCAGAACGCCCGTCAGATCGCCGACCGGTTGATCGCCGACTTCCTCACCCCGACCGAGGAGGGGGGACTGGACGAGCTCCATCTCGTCTACACCCACTTCAGGTCGATGCTCGTGCAGACCCCCAGGGTGATGCGGCTGCTTCCGTTGGAGGTGGTCGACGCCCCCGAGGACGATGACAGCGGTGACGGGGGTCACGAGGAGATCTTCCACGAGTACCAGTTCGAGCCCAACGCGTCCTCGGTGCTGGACAATCTCCTGCCGCTCTACGTGGCCAACCGGATCCACTACGCCCTGCTCCAGTCGGCGGCCTCCGAGCTGGCCAGTCGGCAGCGGGCCATGAAGTCGGCCACCGACAACGCCGAGCAGCTCATCCAGACGCTCTCGCGTCAGGCCAACCAGGCCCGCCAGGCCGCCATCACCCAGGAAATCACCGAGATCGTCGGCGGCTCGGCCGCCCTGACAGATTCCACCCCCGAGGAGTGAAGAGAGAAGCCATGACAGCTACCGTGACCAGTACCCAGGAGGACACCCGACAGGGCGCCACCGGCCGGGTCGTCCGGGTCATCGGCCCGGTCGTCGACGTCGAGTTCCCGGCCGGGCATCTGCCCGAGATTCTCAACGCTCTGCACGTCGAGACCGAGGTGATGGACCACAAGCAGACCATCACCCTGGAGGTGGAACTGCACATCGGCGACAACACCGTGCGGACCATCTCCCTCAAGCCCACCGACGGCATGCGCCGCGGGTCCGAGGTGACCGACACCGGCGCCCCGATCAGCGTTCCGGTGGGCGACGTCACGAAGGGCCACGTGTGGAATGTCACCGGTGAGGTGCTCAACGCCGATCCGGCAACCCTGGAGATCTCCGAGCGCTGGCCGATCCACCGGGATCCGCCCGCCTTCGACGATCTGGAGCCGGAGACCGAGATGCTGGAGACCGGCATCAAGGTGCTCGATCTGCTGACCCCCTACGTCAAGGGCGGAAAGATCGGCCTGTTCGGCGGCGCCGGCGTGGGAAAGACGGTGCTCATCCAGGAGATGATCTACCGGATCGCCCACAACTTCGGCGGCACCTCGGTCTTCGCCGGCGTCGGCGAGCGGACCCGTGAGGGCAACGACCTCATCAATGAGATGGACGAGGCCGGGGTCCTCAAGGACACCGCACTGGTCTTCGGGCAGATGGACGAGCCCCCGGGCACCCGTCTGCGGATCGCTCTGACCGGACTGACGATGGCCGAGTACTTCCGCGATGTCGAGAATCAGGACGTGCTGCTCTTCATCGACAACATCTTCCGGTTCACCCAGGCCGGTTCCGAGGTCTCCACCCTGCTGGGCCGGATGCCCTCGGCGGTGGGCTACCAGCCGAACCTGGCCGATGAGATGGGCCAGCTGCAGGAGCGGATCACCTCGACCAAGGGCCACTCGATCACCTCGATGCAGGCGATCTACGTGCCCGCCGACGACTACACCGACCCGGCACCGGCCACCACCTTCGCCCACCTGGACGCCACCACCGAGCTGTCGAGAGACATCGCCTCGCGAGGCCTCTACCCGGCCGTCGACCCGCTCACCTCGACCTCCCGGATCCTCGATCCGCAGTACGTCGGCCAGGAGCACTACGACACCGCGACACAGGTCAAGCAGATCCTGCAGCGCAACAAGGAACTCCAGGACATCATCGCGATTCTGGGCGTGGAGGAGCTCTCCGAGGAGGACAAGGTGATCGTCGGTCGCGCCCGGCGCATCCAGCAGTTCCTCTCCCAGAACACCTACACGGGCGCGAAGTTCACCGGAGTGCCCGGATCGACCGTGCCGATCAAGGAGACCATCGAGTCCTTCCAGATGATCTGCCGCGGCGACGTCGACCACATCCCCGAGCAGGCCTTCTTCAACGTCGGCAGCATCGAGGACGTGCAGAAGCGCTGGGACGAGATGCAGAAGAAGGACGCCTGATGGCTCCCAAGCCGTTGCACGTCGACGTGGTGGCCGCAGACCGCCAGATCTGGGAGGGCGATGCGGTCAACATCATCCTTCGCACCACCGAGGGTGACATCGGCCTGCTGCCGGGACACACCCCGATCTTCGCGAACCTGGTGCCCTGCGCCGCTCGGATCATCACCGACGACGGTCGCCAGGAGGTGATCGCCGTTGACGGTGGCTACGTGGCCCTCGACGACAGCGGGCGGGTCTCCATCCTGGCCCAGTACGCCACCCGGTCCGATGAGATCTCCAGCGCGGACGCCCAGCACGAGATCGACGTCATCTCGCGCAAGATGGACCGCAACGACGAGTACACCGAGGACGACGTCCACCGGTTGCACCTCGCCCAGGCCCAGTTGCTCGCCGCCAAGCACATCTCGGGGCAGAAGCCCTGAGATGACACCGTGGTAGTTCCACCAGACGATTCGATCATGCCGTGACGTCCGGACGAGACTCTCGTTTGGACGTCACGGCTTTTCGGTCTAGCGTGTCGCCATGGGCCCCGTTCACGTCAGTCTGCAGGTGGCGCTGGTGTCTGTCATCCAGCTGGAACTGATGGCGGCCGTGCTCGTGGTGGCGATCGTGGCGATGGCCATGGTGTGGCTGCTGATCCGCCACCAGATTCTTCTGAGGCGGCGCGGGGTGTTCGTGTGCGGCCTGAGGACCCTGGGTCCCGATGAGTCGGCGGAGGCCAGGCCCGGCAAGTGGATGCTCGGGCTCGCCCAGTACTGCGCCGGAGACTTCGTGTGGTACCGACCGATCAATCCCTGTCTGTCTCCCAGCGTGGCACTGCACCGCAGCAGTCTGGAGATGGCCGAGCACCACCGTCCGACCCCGGGGGACCAGATCCCCTTCATGATGAGCCAGGAGGTCATCACCTTGGTCACGGCGGCGTCGGGTCAGCGGAGCCGATGTCAGATCGTCGTGGACAAGGGTGTGCTCACCGGCCTGATGAGCTGGCTGGAGGCGGCTCCCCCGGGGGAGGCCAACCACCTCACCGCGCGCAGCATGTGACCTCCACCGACTGCTGTTGGCCCGCCTGCTGTCTCCCGGACAACCATTGCCCCGACTGTCACGGAACCGCTCGTGCCGAACCGTTGAACTCCTGAACCCCCCTCACTGCCCGAACCCCCGCTGTACTGCTGCTCCGGTCACGTCACCGGGGCATTTCTGCGTTCGGGGACGTGCCGGACCCCCGAGTCGGCAACAGGGCTCGGGGGTTCCCGGACACGCTCGCGGCGCAGCTCTTCGGAGGGCCTCAGTGAGGCTCAGTGGTGGCGCTTGGGGGCCTCGGCGTTGCGTTCCCCACCGGGAACCCACAGCACCTCGTCGCTGGCCCCGTCACTGGCGCGGTTGGCCGCCCGGGAGAGGATGAACATCAGGTCCGAGAGGCGGTTGAGATAGGTGATCGCCAACTCGTTGACCCCGCCCGGAGTGACCTTCGGGTCCTCGGAGGTCTGGGTGCCGTAGGTCTCCACCGCCCTCCAGGCGGCCCGCTCGGCGGTGCGCACGGCGGTCCGGCAGACGTGCAGCTGGGCCCCGACCGGATTGCCCCCCGGCAGGATGAAGGATCGCAGGGTGGGCAGGGCGTCCCCGAACTCATCGCACCAGTGCTCGAGCCGGTCCACACTGGACTGCACGGTGCGCAGCGGCTCCCACTGCGGATTGGCCACCAGCGGGTTGGCCAGGTCGGCGCCGACGTCGAAGAGCTCGTTCTGGATGATTCCGAGGGCCTCGCGGACCGGCTTGTCCAGGACGGTACCGACCTCGGGGTCTGAACCGCGGTCCAGAGCCAGTGCCAGGCCGATCGCGGCATTGGCGGCGTCCACCAGTCCGTAGGCCTCGACGCGGACATCGGTCTTGGCCGCCACCGAGTTGTCGACCAGCCGGGTGGTGCCGTGATCGCCGGTACGGGTGTAGATACGAGAGAGAGTCACCATGGGCCCCAGCTTACGAGGTCACCTCCCGCAGACCCGTGGGCGCGGTGGACAGCCTCAGGGACAGGGGTCACACATTCTCGAGGAAGCGGTGGAGCACCTGCACGAAGACCTCCGGCTGGTCGGCGTGCACCCAGTGGCCGGCGTTCTTGACCCGGACCCGCTGGACCCGTGGGAACAGGGCGGCCATCGCCGCCTGGTGCTCGGGGTGGACGTAGTGGGAGTCCTCACCGCTGATCCACAGCACCGGTCCGTCCCAGTGGCGTCCCCGGGTGTCGGGCCACTGGGCGACCTGGTCCATCTGGCTGGCGAGCAGGTCCAGGTTCATCTGCCAGTGCCACTGGTGACCGGCCGGGGCATGGACGTCGTGGCGCAGATTCTGCAGCAGGAACTGGCGGATCACCGGGTCCGGCACGCCGACCGACATCTGTGCCTCAGCCTGGGTACGGGTCCGCAACGAGGAGAGATCCAGTGCCTCCATGGCTCGGGTGAGAGGATCGAATCGCAGGTTCAGCGGCGAGACGACCGGGGCCATGTCCACCACGACGAGACTGGCGAGCAGCTCGGGGAAGTCCAGAGCGGTGCGCATCGCGACCTTGCCGCCCATCGAGTGACCCAGTAAGTGAACCGGGCGGTCGGGGGAGTGCTCGCGGATGGACCGGGCGACGCTGGCGGCCATCTGCGGATAGGAGATCTCGCTGGTCCATCCGGAACGACCGTGGTTCGGCAGGTCCAGCAGGACGCAGCGCCACCGGTCGCGATCGGTGGCGACCAGGTCCTTGGCGACCCTGGTGAAGTTCTTTCCCTGGCCGAAGACCCCATGGCACCAGACGACGGTCTCAGCGCCGTTCCCGATGGTGGTGGCATGCAGCTCGGTCGTGGCGGGTGTGGGTGTCATGATCGCGATCTCCAGCAGCCGGTGTGCCAGTGACGCCGTCGGGAGACCGGTGAGTCGGTGCTGAAACCGGTCGGTTCGTGGGGCCAGGCGACGATGTGAGGGGTCCCCGGGAGGATGGGGTGGAGGCAACCAGGGCAGGTGTACGTCTTGACCGCCCGGTCGGCTGGGACATTGCGCACCACGTGCGCGCCGTCCCTCTTCTGCTCGCTGTGGGCGTGCGAGGAGGGCTCCAGGGGCCGGATCTGTCGCAGCCTTCTGCTACTGCGACTCTTGTGACGGCCCATGCCTGCGATCATAGCGGGGCCGGCAGGGGTCACCTCTGATGAGCGCCGGGGCGGACGACGGGGGCAGTAGTATCGCCTCTCGTGCGACTCGTGATAGCGGAGTGCCAGGTCGACTACACCGGGCGACTGACCGCCCATCTGCCCTGGGCCAGACGACTCATCATCGTCAAGGCCGACCACTCGGTGAGCGTCCATGCCGATGATCGCGCCTACAAGCCGTTGAACTGGATGAGCCCGCCGTGCACCCTCACGGTGCGCGAACCGGCCGCCGACGAGGCCGCCGCCGTGGACTCGGTCGACTCGCGGATCAGCCAGGTGTGGGAGGTGGACTCACCCGGCGGGGATCACCTGCAGATCCTCATCGGTGAGGTCGATCTGGATGTCACCGAGGACCTCGGCGCGGACCCGGGTCTCCAGAAGGACGGCGTCGAGGCGCACCTGCAGGAACTGCTCGCCGAGAACCCGGAGACCTTCGGCGCGGGCTGGACGGTTGTCCGGCGGGAGTACATGACGCCGATCGGCCCGGTCGATCTGCTGTGCCGTGATGCCGAGGGCACCTACGTGGCGGTCGAGGTGAAGCGCCGCGGTGAGATCGACGGCGTCGAGCAGCTGACTCGATATCTCGACCTGATGAACCGCGACCATCTGCTGGGGGACCACGTCGACGGAGTGTTCGCCGCACAGCAGATCAAACCGCAGGCCCGGACGCTGGCCCAGACCCGCGGGATCAGCTGCCTGACGGTCGACTACGACGCCCTGCGCGGGATGGACCACCCGGAGGACCGGCTGTTCTGACCGGCCCCCCGCACTGGTGGCGACCACTCCCGAACGGTGCTGACTACTCCAGAACGGTGGTGGGCTCGTCCTCGCCGGCCTGCTGCTTGGCCGGGCGGATCATCGTCTTGTCGGCGTCGCTCTTCGCGGTCCCCGGCTGGTCCTTGGCGGATCGGTCCGAGGCCGGCGTGCCGGAGGTCTTCCCGGCCTTCGTGTCGTCCTGGCCCTCGGTGTCGAAGGGATCGGTACCCGGGAAGTCCTTGCCGGCCTCCCCGGCCAGTTCGCGCAGATTGCCGAGCTGGGCGAGGACCGCCTCCCGATGCTGCTGAAGGGCCGCCACCTCGCGCTCGAGCTGCTCCTTGCGCCACGCGTACTGCTCCTCGAGACGCTCCTTCATCATCGCCGCCTGGCGATGGGCGACCGCGATCCGGTTCTCCGCGTCGCGAGCCGCCTGGGCACGCACCTTCTCGGTCTCGGCGAGGGTCTCCTCGCGGATCTTCTCCGCCTTGACGGTCGCCTCCTCCAGGGACTTGGTGGCCGCCTGCATGTGAGCCGCTCCCTTGTCCTGCAGCTCGTTGAGCTTGGCAACCGCCTGATCGTGGTTCGTCCTGGTCGCGGTGGCGATCCGCTCGGCCTCCTCGTGGGCACTGCCGAGCGTCGCGGCGGCCTGCTTGTCGGCCTTGGTCGTGGTGGCCGTCGCCTGGTCATTGGCCGCCGAGGTGAGTCGAGCGGCCTCCTGGCGGGCCTTCTCGAGCGTGCTGGCGGCCTCCTTGCGGGCCTTCTCGACCGCGGCGCCGGCCTCCTGCCGGGCCGCCTCAAGGGTGCTGCCGGCCTCCTGGCGAGCCTTCTCGAGAGTGCTCGCGGCCTCCTGCTTGGCGGCACCGACGGCCTGCTCGGAGTCTTGGCGGGCCTTCGAGGTGAGCGCGCCCGCCTCCTTCTGGGCTCCCTCGATCATCTGCCGGGCCTGGGCCTCGGCGTTCTGACGGGTGGCCTCGGCACGGACCTTGGCGTCATTCATGATCGACTCGACATGGGTGGTGGCCTGGGCGACGATGGTGGTCGCCTGCTGACGCGCCTCGTCGACCGAGGTCCGGGCCTCCTTGGTGGCCTGGTCGCGCAGCTCGCGCTGATTGGCCAGTCCTGCCACCCGGATGTCGTCCGCCTCGGTCTGGGCGGCGGAGCGCAGGTCGGCGGCGACCCGGCGTCCCTCCTCCTTGATCCGCTCGGCCTCGTTGCCGGCCTTGGCCACCAGATCCTTGGCCTGGGTCTCGGCGGCGGTGAGGATGCCGGTCGCGTGAGACCCCAGGCGTGCGAAGTCCGACTTGTCGGCCTCCTGCTCGGCCTTGGCGACCTCATGGCGCAGATGGCGGGTGAGCTGCTTGAGGGTACTGACCTGCTGCTCGATCTCGCGGACGTAGTTGTCCACGCTGGTGCGGTCATAACCCCACATCGCGTGGGCGAAGCTGCCTGCGGCGCTCGCGCTGTCGTCGAAGAGATTGAGGCCGGTCTCCTCGTCGCCGGGATCCTCGCTTCCAGGCGTGACTGGATCGCTCACCACGGACTCCTTCCGATGCCATCTGTACGGACCCCACGCTACCAATGTGGACCGCAGGTTCGGCCGTGACGGGCTGGGGTGGACATCATTGACCACACCTGGCCAGGGAGTCCGTGCAGACGGACAACGGCGGAGGATCCGCGAGGGATCCTCCGCCGTCGGTCAGATGGCTGCGTCGCCGATCTCAGTCCTTGTAGGGCATGCCACCGGCCGGGGGCTCGGTGATCTCGACGAGGATTCCACCGGTGCACTTCGGGTGGAGGAAGACCACGCGGGAACCGGCGGTGCCGAGCGAGGGCTCATCGGAGATGAACCGGGCGCCGCGCTCCTTGAGGGTGGCGATCGTCTTGTCGATGTCGTAGGTGCGGTAGCACACCTGCTGAATCATGTTCTTGTTCTTGGCGATGTACTTGGCGATGGTGCTGTCCTCGCCGAGGGGCGCCAGAAGCTGGACGACGGTGCTCTCCTCGCCGCGCTTACCGGTGGCGATCATCGCCTCCTCGACGCCGTGACCCGGGTTCTTCTCACGCAGCAGCACGTGGAAGCCCAGCACCTCGGTGTGGAACTTGATGGCCTCGTCCATGTCCTTGACGGCGTAGCCGACGTGGTCGATGCACGCGAAAGGATCGTTGTTGAAGTTCTCCATATCTCATATCTTTCCACCCTCCCGGTGAAGATCGACACCGGGGTGCGGGCTGGGACAAGGGGGTGTGCGGGGCCCGCACGGCGGGATGTGCGACACGCCCGGCGTTGCGGCTGGCGCGGGGGCGGGTCGGTAGGTCAGCATGTCTGGGAGAGTGCGTCAGCACGTGTGGCGACATGCCTCGATCCCGAGAGCCGGGATCCTCAGCCGAGGAGACGAACGTGAAGAAGTTCCTGACGACGACCATCGCGGTGTTCCTGGTGGCCTTCGCCCTCTACTACATCTTCACCGACCCCGAGGGCACCGCCGACGTGGTCCGTGGATTCTTCAGTGGGATCTTCGGGTTCATCAGGGCACTGGGACGATGACCCTGGTGCCGTGCCTTCGGTGCTGAGGACGTTGCGGCGGTTCGTCGATCCCGAGGTGGACCGCCACCTGCTCGCCAGCGAGGGCGAGTTCATCATCGATGAGGTCGTCAAACACTGGTGGACACTCGTCCTGCCGATCTGCGGACTGGCCGCCAGTGTGGTGTGCTTCCTCGCGATGATTGTCACCGGGGCCGCGTGGTGGTTGTTCCTGCTGCTGGGGCTGGTGATCGACGTGTGGGCGGTGGTGAGGATGTTCCGGGTCCACATGGATCGATTCGTCATCACCAACATGCGGGTGTTCCGGGTGCACGGGGTGTTCAACCAACACCTGGCGACCATGCCGATGACCCGGATCCTCGACATCTCGGTCGAGCAGCCCTTCCTCGGGCGACTGCTCGGGTTCGGTCACTTCATCTTCGAGTCCGCCGCCCAGGACCAGGGGCTGAGGGTGATCCGTTACGTCGGGCGACCCGAGCAGCGGGATCTGATCATTCAGCGGGTCATCCAGATGGCCGGCCTGCGGACCAATCTGGCCCACCCGCGCTGACCCGGCCGTTGCCCGGTGACGACGTGGGGATCGGGTGAACACTGTCGCCGTCGCTGTGCCCGGCGGGGGAGGGGAGGGACTGCTCCGGGGCAGGAGAGAATGATTCTCAGCAGCGGCATAGTGTGGTGTCGTCATCTGCGTTCAGGTGACGGTCAGGAAGGCACACATGTCACGTCCAGTCCGGTTGCACTCGGTCCAGTCGCACCCAGTTCGCCCCACCCCCTCCCGTCCAGGTCGGGCACGGACTCAGCTGTCGGCGCTGGTCGGAGCACTCACCGTGGCGGCCCTGGCGCTCACCGGCTGCTCCTCGAGCACCACGGCGACAGCCCCCGCGACCACTCCCGCTGCCAGCACATCGGCCGGTGGATCCCCCCGTCCCTCCGGTTCAGCCACCGGATCGCCGTCGGTCACGACAGGTCCGCACGGAGTCGGAGCACCGGTGACAGATCCCTCCTGCGCCGCCCCGCCCTCGCAGTGGAAGACCTTCAGGGCACCCGACAAGGTGGTGGCTGACCTGCCGGAACTGGAGAGCGGTACCAACCACTCCAAAGTCGCCGACCGGTGGACCTATCCTGCCTCCGAGGTGCACCAGTGGATGACCAGGCCGGCCACCGCCCCCAAGGGTCGCAAGCTGGTCTTCCTCACCTTCGACGACGGGCCTGACAAGACCGTCACGGCGCAGGAGCTGACGAATCTCGAGAAGGGCGGAGTGCCGGCCACCTTCTTCATGATCACTCCTCAGATGCAGGGGGTCCCCGTGGACCTGCTGCGACGGTCCCTGAGGGACGGCAACGGCCTGGGAGTGCACTCCTACAGCCACGACTACCGGTATCTGTTCAAGGGCGACGCCGCCCAGCGGGCCACCCACGTGGCCTGCGACTACGACTGGGCACTGGCTCAGGCCAGGGCGATTCTCGGGTCGGGATACGCCGAGTCCGGGTTCCGCTACCCGGGTGGCCACATGTCGTGGAGCCATCTGGGTCAGGCCGATGCGGAGCTGGCCCGTCGGGGTGTCGTTCCCATCGACTGGAACGCCATGAGCGGGGACGCCGATGCGCAGATGCCGACAACGGTCCCGGGCTATCTGGCGATGGTCAAGAAGTCCATTGCCGAGGCCGGGAACCCGCGGGTCGTCGTGCTGCTCAACCATGACAACAAGGAGCGGACCGCCGAGGCGATGCCGAGCATCATCGCCTGGTTGAAGTCCCAGCACTACCAGTTCGGCATCATCAGCTGAGACGGACTCGTTCCCCGGGGGGCGGTGTCGGGCCACCGGGGCAAAAGAGGAGACGGGTGGTGCACTCGCAACAGGGCCGTGAGCCCGTCGGAGCCCACGGGGCGGTGTCCCGGATGGTGGCGGCCGTGGTGGCCGGCCTGGTCGTCGGAGGGCTGACCGGATGGCTCGGGGGCGGGCCTGGGGGCTGCTGTGGGGGCTCACGGCCCAGTCGGTCTGGTTCGCCGTGGCGAACTGGCTGGCGCTGTGGCCGATCGGGCCAGCAGGCACCAGGGAGCATGCCCGTCGCGAGGAGTTCCGGCCGGTGGCCGAGGAGATCGTGATCGTGGCCCTCATCGTGGCCGGTGTCACAGCGACCCTTCTGCTGGGACGGGTCGGAGACCCGGTGGCAAGCGGGTCGCAGCGGCCGCGCTGACCCTGGCCGTGGTCTTCATGCAGTGGTTCGGTCTGCACGCGATGTACGCGGCCCGGTACGCCTACGAGTACTACCGGACAGGACCGGACGGCACCCGCGAGTCCGGCGGGATCGACTTCAACCAGGACGACCCTCCGTCCTACCGCGACTTCTACTACTTCAGCTACAACTTGGGGATGACCTACCAGGTCTCCGACACCGCCGTGACGAACTCGCGGGTCTGGGCGGTGGTCCTGAGGCACTGCCTGCTGTCCTATCTCTTCGCCCTGGTCATCCTCGCCAGTGCGATCAATGTGGTCACCGGGGTCTTCACCTCCGGGCTGTGAGGACGACTCAGGCCATCACGAGGTCCTGGACTCCCGGGATTCCTGCGCGGCCTGACATTCCGAACACCGTTCGGGATCGCGTTTCCGGCAATCGTGCTTCGAGCATGATGCGGATCTCTGAGTTGTCCGCGCCCCCGGTCGCACTGGAGGGAGAGCATCACAAGAAGAATGCCACCAGTCCAGCAGAAACACTTGTCCCCCGATGAGGGGATCGACGTGCGTTCGGGGGGCGCTCACGATGTCCTCAGGAACTCAACCCACAGGAGGACATTGTGAGACAACTGCATTCTCATCGTTCGTCATCGGCAGTGATCATGCTGGTGAGCCTCGCCCTCGGACTGATCGGCTTTCAAGCCGTCGGCGCATCCCCGGCCAGGGCCGCCACCACCAACAACACCGTGATGACCACGACCCAGAGCATGTCGGCCGCGACGCTGAACTCTCGACAGGTCGGCACCTACGCGGCGGGAAGGCATCTGAACCTCATCTGCTATGCCCACGGGCAGTCTGTGAAGGGTTACTTCAGCAGGTGGATCCCCGGAGGGTGGGACAGTCTGTGGTACCTGGTCGACGACGGACACTGGGTGGCCGACGTCGACATCCAGACCTACTCACAGAACCCCGTCACCTCCGAGTGCCCCTCCGGGCCCGTGGGGGTACCGATGGTGACCACCCAGCGGATGGCCGGGCCGGGCCTCAACACTGGTCAGGCCGGGACCTATCAGCAGTACAGTGCCCTGGGGCTCGTCTGCTGGGCCAGAGGTCAGTCGGTGAAGGGATACTTCAGCAGGTACATCTCTGGTGGCTGGGACAGTCTGTGGTACCGGACCAGAGATGGCTACTGGGTCGCCGATGTCGATCTTCAGACCGGTAGTTCCGGCCAGGTCGGCCCTCAGTGCGGTCAACCCGGCACTCCCGCCTCCTCTTCGAGAGAACAGCGCGCCGTGTCCTGGGCTCTGAGTCAGGTCGGCTCTCAGCAGTACGACTTCCTGTGCGGGGCCTTCGTCGCCAATGCCTACGGAAAGAGCGCCCTCGGATACTCGAATGCGATCTCCTTCTACTCCGCCCTGCGCGGTGCCAATCAGATTCACGGCGGCACTGCCCCAGCGGGTGCTTTGGTGTTCTCTCGCAGTTCGACGGATCAGGGCAATGGTCACGTCGATATTGCTGTCGGTAACGGCACCTTTGTGAGTGGCGGGGTCTCTCGGTCCTATCGAGGGTTGAGAGGCGGTGGAAGCACCGTGCAGCTGATGCCGACGCTGAACCCATCCCACGGAGCCGTGTACCTCGGCTGGGCCTACGCCCCGACGTCCTGGCGCGGTTGATGACCCCCCAGGGGTCTGACCGGTAGGTCGTGACCAGCACAACCGGGCAGGTGACCGGTCCGCAGGACCGGTCACCTGCCCGGACGGCCCCATCGTCGGGGATGACGTGCGCACCGATGCCAGCCGTGTCATCGCTGTCGGGGGATGACCCAATGAGCATCCTTCTGGTGGTTTCGGGCATGATAGACAAGGTCGGTCCGGGCCGCGGGTACCCGCGGGCCCGCCGATGTCACATTCCACCCGGCCCTGTCCGGGCGCGTCGAGAGAGAGAACGTCATCGTGTCCTTCACCATCACCGTTCAGCGATCCGGAGATTCCGAGGAGCGACAGGTGGACACTACGACGACCGGCCTCGACCTGTTCGGATCTGATCGTTCCGTCGTCGCGATGAGGGTCGACGGCGAGCTCGAGGACCTTCAGCGCCCGATCAGCCAGGACGCCACCGTCGAGGCGGTGGAGGCCACCAGTCCCGACGGCCTCAACATCATCCGTCACTCGGCCACCCACGTGATGGCCCAGGCCGTCCAGCAGGTCTTCCCCGAGGTCAACCTGGGGATCGGCCCCTTCATCACCGACGGCTTCTACTACGACTTCGGAAACATCGATCCCGTGACCCCCGAGCTGCTCAAGGATCTCGAGAAGCGGATGAAGAAGATCGTCAAGGAGAACCAGCGGTTCGTGCGGCGTCCGGTGACCGAGGAGGAGGCCCGCCGCGAGCTCGCCGACCAGCCGTACAAGCTGGAACTGGTCGACTCCAAGGGCGGCCACGAGGCCGAGGGCGCCTCGGTGGAGGTCGGCGGCTCCGAGCTGACGATCTACGACAACGTGCGGCGCGACGGCGAGACCGCCTGGAAGGACCTGTGCCGCGGACCCCATGTGCCCTCCACCAAGTACCTGGGCAACGGGTTCGCGCTCACGAAGTCCTCGGCGGCCTACTGGAAGGGCGACCAGGCCAACGATCAGCTGCAGCGGGTCTACGGCACCGCCTGGGCCTCCAAGGACGATCTGGTGGCCTACCAGACCCAGATGGCCGAGGCGGCCCGCCGCGATCACCGCAAGCTGGGTGCCGAGCTGGACCTGTTCAGCTTCCCCGAGGAGATCGGGCCCGGGCTGGCGGTGTTCCACCCCAAGGGAGGGATGCTGCGCCACATCATCGAGGACTTCATCATCTCCGAGCACCTCAAGCGCGGATTCGACATCGTCTACACCCCTGAGATCACCAAGGGCGGCGTCTTCCACACCTCGGGTCACCTGCCCCACTACGCCGAGACGATGTTCCCCCCGATGAACGTCGATGAGGAGCGCGACGACCAGGGCAACATCACCCGCGCCGGCCAGGAGTACTACCTCAAGGCGATGAACTGCCCGATGCAGAACCTCATCTACAAGTCCCGGGGTCGCTCCTACCGGGATCTGCCGATCAAACTGTTCGAGATGGGCCACGACTACCGCTACGAGAAGTCCGGGGTGGTCCAGGGGCTGACCCGGATGCGCGGGTTCACCCAGGACGACTCGCACATCTACTGCACCCCCGAGCAGGCTCCCGAGGTCATCAAGAACCTTCTCGGGTTCTTCGACGAGGTGCTCTCGGCCTTCGGACTGGGGGAGTTCTACCTCGAGCTGTCGACCCGTGACGCCGAGGGCAAGAACCAGGACAAGTTCATCGGCTCGAACGAGGACTGGGCCGAGGCCACCCGGATCCTGCAGGAGGTCTGCGAGTCCAGCGGACTGGACCTGGTGCCCGACCCGGGCGGCGCGGCGTTCTACGGCCCGAAGGTCTCGGTCCAGGCCAAGGACGCCATCGGACGCACCTGGCAGATGTCGACGGTCCAGTACGACTTCAACCAGCCGGAGCGGTTCAAGCTGGAGTACACCGCTCCCGACGGCAGCCGCCGGCGTCCGGTGATGATCCACTCCGCCAAGCTCGGCTCCGTCGAGCGGTTCATCGGAGTCCTCACCGAGCACTACGCGGGAGCCTTCCCGGTGTGGTTGTCGCCGGTCCAGGTCCACGCCGTCCCGGTCGCCGAGGAGTTCGACTCCTACCTGGACGGACTGGCCGCCCGGCTGCGCGCCGCCGAGCTGCGTGTGGAGATCGACAAGTCCACCGACCGGTTCGGCAAGAAGATCCGCAACGCCACCCAGACCCGGTCGCCGTTCATCGTGATCGCCGGCGGCGAGGACGTCGCGGCGTGGGCGGTCTCCTTCCGCTTCCGCGACGGCTCGCAGCTCAACGGGGTCCCGATGGACCGGGCGGTCGCCATCATCGACGGCTGGGCCAGGGCCAGGCGCAACGACGACCCGACCGCCGGCAACGCGGAGTCGGTGCTCGGCCAGTCCGAGGCCTGAGGAATGGCGGCAGACCACGACGCCGACCAGGTCCGGATCGAGTTCGACGACGACGAGGTCGGTGTGCCCGATCCCTTCCGTCGGCTGTGGACACCCCACCGGATGGCCTACATCGGCGGGCAGGACAAGCCGGCCAGCGCCCGGGCCGGCCAGGATTGTCCGTTCTGCCGGGCCCCGTCGCACCGTGACGAGGAGTCCCTCATCGTCCACCGCGGCGAGTTCTGCTATGTCGTGATGAATCTGTACCCGTACTCGCCCGGACACCTGCTGGTGTGCCCCTACCGCCACGTCGCAGGGTATGTGGATGCCACTGCCGAGGAGACCCGCGAGATGGCCGAGCTCAGCCAGTCGGCGATCCGCGTGCTCACCGCCACCTCCCACCCGCAGGGATTCAACCTGGGGATGAACCAGGGGGCGCCCGGTGGCGCCGGGGTGGCCGCCCACCTGCACCAGCACGTCGTCCCGCGGTGGATCGGGGACACGAACTTCCTGCCCATCATCGGTGGCACTCGGGCGGTGCCCCAGCTGCTGGGGGACGGGCGGGCGCTGCTCGCCGAGGCCTGGGAGACCCATGCTTGAGCACTTCAGAGCCAGCTGGCAGAAGGTCATGCACCCGATCGGGGCGCTGCTGATCCGCCTTGGCGTCACCCCGGACATGGTCACCTGGGCGGGAACCATCGGGGCCATCGCGATGGCCCTGGTCTTCTTCCCTCTGGGCATGCTGTGGCAGGGCTCCCTGCTGGTCGCCCTGTTCATCTTCTCCGACTCCCTGGACGGGAACATGGCCCGCCAGATGGGTCGGCACTCCCAGTGGGGGTCCTTCCTGGACTCCTCCCTGGACAGGCTCGCCGACGGCGCGATCTTCGCCGGACTGGTGCTGTACTACACCGGCCCGGGCGACTCCAGGCTGTGGGCCGGGGCCGGACTGGTGGCGCTCATCCTCGGCCAGGTGACCTCCTATGTGAGGGCGAAGGCCGAGTCCCTGGGAAAGACGGCGTCGATGGGTCTGGCCACCCGTTCCGACCGACTCCTGGTGACCCTGTTGGGGGCCGAGCTCACCGGTCTGGCGAGTGTCGGCGTCCTTCCTCACTGGTTCACCTGGGCACTGCCTGTCGGGCTGTGCTACCTCAGTCTGGCAGGAGCCGTGACGGTCGGACAGCGGATGGCCGCGGTGCGCCGACAGGTCACCTCGTGACCCCTGGCCATCGATCCGACTCCGGCCGCGGCCGGCTGTCGGCCGCCACGCTGGGCCTGGCCGGCCATCTCCCCGACTCTGTCTGGCGTCCCGGGGCCCAACTCGCCGGGTCGGTGCTGGCCCGGTTCCCCACTGCCGGGGTGCAGCGGTGGCGGGGCAATGCGCAGACCATGACAGGGCAGCGCCCGTCTCCCGCCCAGACCCGCCGCGCGGTCGTGTCGTGGATGCGCACCACCGTCACCTCCATGCAGCTGCCCCGCTGGTCGGGGGAGCGCATCGATGCCACGGTCGACCATGATCCGGCCCAGCTGCAGGCGCTGCGCAGGGCCTGTCGGGACCGGGGCGCGCTGGTGGCCCTGCCTCACATGGGATCCTGGGACCTGGCCGGAGCCTGGGTGGCCCGGCGCGGCATGCCGGTGACCACCGTCGCCGAGCACCTTCCCGAGGCCGAGTTCCGGCTGTTCGTGCGAACCAGGGAGCGTCTGGGAATGCGGGTCCTCGGCTACCGCGAGCCAGGAACGGTGCGCCATCTGGTCGAGGACCTGTCTGGCCACCGGCTGGTCTGCCTGGTCGCCGACCGCGACCTGTCGGGTGGCGGTGCCCCGGTTCACTGGGCGACCGCCGACGGCCCGGTCCCCGGTTCGATGCCCCCCGGGCCCGCCCACCTGGCGGTGCTCACCGGCGCCGCACTGATCGGTGCGGCGTGCAGCTACCGGGGCCCCGACCGGATGCACATCGAGCTCTCACCGATCCTGGAACCAGCCGCCGGAGAGACCAGCAGGCAGCGGGTCAGCCAGCTCACCGAACGGCTGGCAGAGTGGTTCAGCGCCCAGATTCGCGACCAGGTGTGCGACTGGCACATGTTCCAACCCTTCTTCCCAGACCCTGTGATCCCAGGCCCTGTGATCCCAGACAATAGGGCCATGCATCCGGACTCGGCCGGGACCGGCCAGTGACAAGGGCCGACGACTGGCTCAGCATCGGACTGGTCTGCCCCTACTCCTTCACCCGGCCCGGAGGGGTCCAGAACCATGTCCTCGGGCTGGCGCGCTGGCTGCGCCGACGCGGACATGTCGTGGCCCTGCTCGGCCCGGGTCATCCCGACCGCCGGACCCTGCGGAGCCTGGGACTGCCTCCGGAGTGCTTCACCAGCACGGGCCGCAGCGTGCCCGTCCCGGCCAACGGATCGGTCGCCCGCCTGAACTTCGGGGCGGCATCGGCTGTCCGGGTGAGGTCGTGGATGAGCGACCACTGCTTCGACGTCATCCACCTCCACGAGCCACTCACCCCGTCCAGCTCGCTGCTGGCCCTCTGGAACGCAGACCGGCCGCTGGTCGCCACGTTCCACTGCTGCTTCGAGGACTCCAGTTTCGCCGACTCGACACTGCTGCGGGTGGCACGAAGGCTGGCCCCCTCCTCGTTGGCCCGCATCGACGAGGCGGTCGCCGTCTCGCAGGCGGCGGCCGAGGCGGCGCGACGCGCCTGGCGGGTGGACCCGGTCATCATCGGCAACGGGGTGGACACCGCCGAACTGTCGACGGTGTGGACCGCCCCGGCCCCCTGGCGCGGCGGGGAGCATCCCAGGGTGTGCTTCCTGGGCCGCTTCGAGGAGCCCCGCAAGGGCTTCTCCGCCTTCCGCAGGGCGGTGCACCGGGTGCGTCTGAGCCATCCCGATGTGGACGCCGTGGTCATCGGGCCGGGCGCGGTGCCCGGCGACACCGACGGCCTGCGGTTCCTGGGCCCGCTGTCCGATGCCGATCGCGACCGGGTGCTGGGATCCTGCGATGTCTACGTCGCCCCCAACAGCGGGGGGGAGTCCTTCGGGATCGTGCTGGTGGAGGCCCTGGCCGCCGGGGCGAGAGTGGTGGCCAGCGATCTGCCCGGGTTCCGGGAGGTCCTCACCGACGATCGCGGACTGGTGGGATGGCTGGTTCCTCCCGCCGATGCCGCTGCTCTGAGCCGGGCCATCAACCAGGCCCTCGGCAGTGGGGACAGCGGTCTGGCGGCACGAGGTCTGAGACGCGCCCGGCAGTTCGACTGGGAGTCGGTCGGTCCCCAGCTCGAGGACCAGTACCGGGCGGCCATCTCGTCGCGGCGCAACCGTCGGTGACTCCGCTCACTATTCTGGGACACGTGGCGAGACCGATCGAGACATCCGGGCCGGTCGGGCGGCGACCATGAGCAGCCCCACCCCCGAGCATGCGCCGCGCCCGGACGCCAGCATGGATCTGCTGCGCCAGGTGCGTCAGGAGGCGATGGAGCCCGAGTACCTCACGGCCGAGGACCGCCATGGCCGGGAACGGCCGCACGGACGGGGTCTGATCGGAACCCTCACCATGCTCGTGCTGGCCGGCCTGCTCCTGGGCGGCGCCTGGCGCGCTACCACGGTGGCGCGGCCGGCCACGGTGGCCGAACGCGACGACCTCATCAACCGTGTCCAGTCCGCCCAGGCGCACCGGGCCAGCCAACAAGCGGCGGTCGGTCGACTGCAGCGCCAGGTCGATGCGATGCGAGCCTCCCAGTCGGCCGCCGGCACCGCCGCGGCCCGGATCTCGGCCGCGGGCATGGCGGCAGGTCAGGTCGCGGTGGTCGGTCCCGGCGTCCAGGTGCTCCTGGACGACTCACCGGACGGCTCCGACGAGGGACGGGTCGGCGACCAGGACCTGCGCCAGCTCATCAACGGGCTGTGGCAGGCCGGTGCCGAGGCGATCTCGGTCAACGGTCACCGGATCACCACCCGCACCGCGGTCCGATCCGCCGGATCGGCCATCACGGTGGACTACGTCTCGCTCACCCGGCCCTACCGGGTCAGTGCGATCGGCGACCCCAATGTGATCCCCGGGAAGCTCTCCCAGAACGGCGGGGGGCAGTGGATGGCCTACATCGCCGACAATTTCGGCGTGCGCTGGTCGATCACGACTGCCAGCACTCTCAAGCTGCCGGCCGGGGCAGGATCCGTCAGCCTCGCCACCCCGCGGTGAACCCCGTGGTGATTCGCCCACTGATGGTGGGCACACCGCCCCGGGACGCTGCCGGTGGCGCGCCATGGCAGGATGGTGCCCATCGAGGAAGGGAACGGACATGATTGCGGTCGCTGGCCTGATCATCGGAGTCATTCTCGGCCTGGTGCTCAATCCAGCCCTCCCGGTGACCCTTCAGCCCTACCTGCCGATCATGATCGTGGCCGCCCTGGACGCCCTGGTGGGTGCCGCCCGCGCCTATCTCGGGCACACCTTCTCCGACAGGGTCTTCGTGGTGTCCTTCCTGTCGAATGTCCTGATCGCGGGGCTGATGGTCTGGGTCGGGGATCAGATCGGCGTCGGCTCCCAGCTGTCGACGGCCGTCGTGGTTGTCCTGGGAATCAGGATCTTCACCAACGTCGCAGCCATCCGACGGGCCCTGCTGCATGCCTGATCCGCACCAGAACCCCGAACAACAGGACATCCGCGCGCCTCAGGACAGCCCTTCACCGCGGGCGAGTTCCGGGACGCAGGACGGCCCCGGCACCGACCGGCAGAAGCCCTCGCACCGCGCCAGAATCCTCCACGACCTGGCTCACCCGGCGTCCGGACAGCTCATTGTCGCCATCATCCTGTGCCTGTGCTCCTTCGCGGTGGTCACCCAGGTGCGGTCTCGGGCCGACGAGGATCCGTTCGCCTCGATGCGGCGGGCCGATCTGGTCACCATGCTCGACTCGCTGTCCACCTCCTCCCGGCAGCTCGACTCCGAGCTCGCCGAGCTGCGCGACACCCAACGGCAGTTGCAGTCGGGGGCCGATTCCCGGCAGGCCGCCCAGAAGCAGGCCGCGACCCGGCTCTCCCAGCTCCAGGTGCTCTCCGGAACCGTGCCGGTCCAGGGCCCCGGCATCACCATCAGGATTGCCGATCCCGGCGCCAAGGTGACCTCCGACATCCTGCTGGACGCCGTCGAGGAGCTCCGCGACGCGGGGGCCGAGGCGATCTCCCTCAACGGGAAGGTCCGCGTGGTCGCGAGCACCTGGTTCGCATCCGGTGCCGACAGCGTGATCGCCTCAGGCACCCCGATCAGCCGACCCATCACCATCCAGGCCATCGGCGATCCGCACTCCCTCGAGGAGGGCGCCAGGTTCCGCGGCGGTCTGGTCTCCCAGGTCCAGGCGCCTCAGGTCGGGGGCAGCGTCCAGATCACCTCATCCACCCTGATCAGGATCACCGCGGTCGCCACCCCGGCGCCGATGACTCACGCCAGCCCCGTCCGCTGACACCTGAGGCCGTGGGCGGCTAGTCTGGGTGACAGCACGGCCGACACCGTGCCGCGGCAGACCTGCGACAGGCGCCGATGACACCACGCTCAGGAGGTTTCTGCGATGGCCGGTGCCCCCGAGGATCTCCAGTACACCGTGGACCACATCTGGGTACGCCCGGGCAACGGCGACGAGGTGCGGGTCGGTCTGACCGCCGAGGGCCTCTCGGGAATCGCCGAGATCCTCGACGTGACGCTGCCCGAGGTCGGCGAGCAACTGGCCCGGGGCGATGTCGCGGCCGAGATCGACACGGGCGATGAGCCCGTCGACGTGGAGACGCCGGTGAGCGGGGTGGTGGTCGCTGTCAACCAGGTGGTCGCCGACTCGGCACAGACCCTGGCGGCCGACCCCTACGGGGACGGTTGGCTGATGTCGGTCGAGCTCACAGCGCCCTCCGAGCTGGACGACCTGCTCGACGCCGACGCATACGATGCTCTCACCGACTCGTCCTGATGCGGCGGGAGTGGTGAGGATCCGACAGACTGCAACAGGCAGACGTCCCGCTGCAGGACGGGTGGGAAAACAGGCCCCGGAAGGGGCCGGGAGTGAGGATGCGAGATGAACAAGTGCCTCAGGTGCGGGCAGGACAACGCGGATGACGCCAACTTCTGCTCTCGCTGCGGAGCTCGTCTGGGCGCCGCGGCGGGCATTCCAGGGGACAACACCGGGGTGATCCCGGTGATGACCGACGAGGTCGTCGCCGACACCCCGGAGCTGTCGGGGGAGGCGCTGTCCGCCATCGCGGACCTTCCCGAGGGGGATGGACTGCTGGTCGTCCAGCGCGGGCCCAATGTCGGCACCCAGTTCGTTCTCGACCAGGACGTCACCACGGCAGGTCGCAGCACCCACTCCGACATCTTCCTCGACGACATCACCGTTTCGCGGCACCACGTGAAGTTCATCCGCAGGGATGGCCGGATCTACGTGGAGGACCAGGGCAGCCTCAACGGCACCTACGTCAACCGCACCCTGGTGGATGGATCGGCCCCGCTGCGCGAGGGCGACGAGGTGCAGATCGGCAAGTTCCGGATGATCTTCCACCTCGGCGGGAGCGGACTGCGCTGATGGCTGGCCCGGTCTGGAGCATTGGGCAGGTGATGAAGCTCCTCAAGCCGGATTTCGCCGACCTCTCCATCTCGAAGATCCGATTCCTGGAGACCGAGGGTCTGCTGAGTCCCGAGCGCGCACCCTCCGGGTACCGAAAGTACGCCGAGTCCGATGTCGAGAGACTGCGCTACATCCTCACCTGCCAGCGCGACAACTTCCAGCCCCTGAAGGTGATCCGCGAGCATCTCGAGATGCTCGACCGGGGGGAGGAGCCTCCCAGTGTCGATCAACCCGCACCGCCGGGAGCCGGTTCCGACAAGGAGCCCGGAGTCCAAGGTCCGGTGATTCCCCAGCCCCGGGCGCCGATCAGGATGAACCGGCGGGAGTTGGTGAGGGCCAGTGGGATCACCGAGGCACACCTGGTCGAGCTGGAACGCCATCAGCTGGTGCGCACCAAGCGCGGTCACGACTGGTACGGCCAGGAGGCGCTGATGGTGTGTGTGGCGTCCCGCAGGCTGCGCGAGTACGGGATGGACACCCGTCACATCCGGGCGATGAGACAGGCCGCCGAGCGGGAGGCCGGGATGATCGAGCAGACGGTGCTGCCGCACGCCCGGCACCCCCAGCGGGCCAATCAGGTCGCCACGGAGATCACCTCCCTGGTGCTCCACGCGCATGCGGCGATGGTCTACGACCTGCTCCAGCACTGACGTCGTTCTGTCGGCCATCGACCGCGGGTAGGCTGGCCCTATGGTGGTCGCACTGGAGGTTGTCGGGATCCGGCTGGACCAGATCTCACAGTCGCCCATCCTGCTGCTCAAGGAGTCCGAGGGACGCCGCCATCTGGCGATCTGGATCGGCGCCTCCGAGGCGGCATCGATCGCCCAGGCCATCGACGACGTCGAACCCCCACGACCGCTGACCCACGACCTGTTCGTCACCGTGCTGGGCGAGCTGGGCTGTCCTAGCCCGCAGATGGTCATCACCAGTGTCACCGATGGCGTGTGGGAGGGCGAGATCCGCCTGCGACCGGGCCATGTCGTGCAGGCCAGACCCTCGGACATGGTCGCCCTGGCAGTGCGGCTCGGGGTCACCGTCGGCTGCCACGAGGAGGTCCTCGAGGAGTTCGGCATCCTTCTCGACGAGTCCCCCCAGGATGAGGTCGAGAGGTTCAAGGAGTTCCTCGACCATGTCAGCCCGGACGACTTCGAGGACTGAGCCCGGCAACCCTAGAGTGTCACTTGACCCTCTGATCTCATCTGAAATGCCTTGTCAGAGGGTTCTTCGAGGAGATTCCTGGGGTATCCTTGAGACCCCACGGCGTGGCAGCGGTTCGCTCGGACGGCGGCCACGTAGCGTCTGTGGGACAGGGACGGTACCGAATCGGCCCAGAGACAGAGGGTGATCGAGATGGTCGAGAGTGCGGCTCAACAGGCCTCCTCGCCCAGATGCGCACAGAGCGCGCTCTTCGACGGGGACTTCTTCCCCCTTCCCGATGACATCGGGTTCCGCGGCCCGGTGGCCTCCGGCGCTGCTGGGATCACCTACCGTCAACTCGACTACTGGGCCCGCACCGGTCTGGTCCGCCCGGAGATTCGTGGCGCCTCGGGGTCGGGCAGTCAGCGGCTGTACTCCTTCCGCGATATCCTGCTGCTCAAGGTCGTCAAGCGGCTGCTGGACGCCGGTGTGGCTCTCCAGCAGATCCGGATCGCCCTCGATCACCTGCGCGCCAATGGCGTCGAGGAGCTCTCGACGGTGACCCTGATGAGTGACGGCGTCTCGGTCTACGAGTGCACCCGTGACGAGGAGGTCATCGATCTGCTGCGCGCCGGCCAGGGCATGTTCGCCATCTCGCTGGGGGGAGTCTGGCGCGACGTCAACGGCTGCCTGTCGACACTTCCGCACGAGAAGGTCGGTGGCGCCGCTCATCATGCCGAAGATGAGCTGTCGCGCAGAAGGGCCACCCGCCGGGTGTCGTGACACTGACGTCCTGAGCCAGGGAGCCGGCCGATGAGGGAGGCGCTGAGGAGTGCCGCGGACAGGGCGCTTCGTCGTCCTCCCATTGCCCACCTGGTGCGTGCCCAGGCTCGCTACTCCAGCCGGCTGGGGAATCACTTCGCCGCCTCCATCACCTTCTTCACGGTGCTCGCGGCGGTCCCCGTGGTCGCCTTCTCCTTCGCCACCCTGAGCGTGGTGCTGACTCATCTGCGTCCTGACATCTTCGATGCCGTCAAGGATCTGGTCATCCGGTCGCTGGGGTCGACCGGCGGCGCCCACAAGGTCACCGAGGTGATCGACTCGTCGGTGCGCAGCACGGGATCCTGGGGGACCCTGGCCACCACCATTCTGGTCACCCTGTGGACCGGCGTCTCATGGATCGGCGATGTCCGCTCGGGGGTGCTGGCCCAGTGGGAGCCCTCCTTCAGCATGGTCAAGGAGGACAAGAACCCGCTGGCCTCCAAGGCCCGAGACATGCTGTCCTTCATGACGGTCCTGGTGGTGCTGCTGGTGGTCTTCGCCACCGCCCAGGCTGGCTCGGCCCTGTCGGGGGCGCTCGGACGGCGTCTGGGCCTGGATCTGCTGCCGGGTCACACCGTCATCGTGACGATCTCCGGGCTGGTCGTCTCCACCCTCGCCGGGGCGCTGTTCTTCGTCTTCCTGTACGGCATCCTGCCGCGATCGCGGCGCAACTGGTCGGCGATCCTGCGCGGTTCACTGGCTGCCGGGGTGTGTCTTGCGGCGGTGCAGACCGGCGCCGGAATCGTGGTCCGGGCGGTCAGCGTCAACCGCGCCGTCCAGGCCTTCGGATCGATTGTCGTGGTGATGCTGGTGCTCAACCTGCTGGCCCGGATCATCCTCTTCGTGGCGGCCTGGATCGCCACCGCCGATCAGCCCGCGGTGGCGTTCCGGTGGCATGACGCCGATGCTCCCCTCGAGGAGCGCGAGGGAGCTTGGACCGCGGAGGGCCACTGGCAGGCCGCCCACGCCGACCGGGAGGCTCAGCGGCGCGAAGCCGAGGGGTCCGGCCCGGACACGACCCACGAGGAGGAGCAGGGCAGCGGAGAGGGCCAGGAGGTGGTGGCGACCGTCGCCGAGGACGGCCGCCGGGTGCGTGCCGGACTGACCGGCTTCCTGGCCGGGGTCGCGGTGAGTGCGGTGGCACTGCTCGGGTCGGTTCTGGTGTGGGCCGGGCTGCGTCATCGAAACCGTGACCGCCAGGACCAGACACCCTGAGCCCAACGAGAGCAGCGCCCGACCCCGCAGGGTCGGGCGCTGATGTGAGCACTCGGGCCACCAGCGACCCGAGTCGCTGGTGGCCCGAGTGCCTTGTGGTACGAGCTGGTGGTCCGTTGGCGTCGGTGCCCGCCGGGCTCCGACGCCAACCCTCAGTGCTGGAGCGGCTTCGGCGCGCCCTGCCCGATCTCGTCGAGCATCGAGGTGAACCAGGGCTGGGTGAGATCGAAGGGCTTTCCGCCCTTGATCCGGTCGAAGTCGATGTTGGTCAGCACGTCGCCGGCCTCCTCGTCCTGGCCGATGACCCCGGAGCGTCCCGACAGGGCGCACTCCACGGCCAGCTCGGTGCAGCGACCGATGAGCTCCAGATCGGCCTCGTTGGAGGCGGCCGAACGGGAGAAGTAGCCGGACTTCTGGACCATCGTCTTCTCGGCGGACAGCCTCTTGGCGAACTGCTTGCCGAACCACGCCCCGGGGTTGATCTTGTCGAGCTTGACGTGGCCGAAGGGGTCGCGCGGGACCTCCTCGCCGGACTTCTCCAGCTCGGCGATGATGGCGTCCAGGCCGGCCCCCTCGGACAGGAAGATGGTGACATTGCCGACGGTGTCCATCACCTTGTTGAGGCGCTCGGCCTCGGCGTCCAGGTCGATCTCGGCCTCGGGGAGGTAGACCGCGTGGATATCCCACGCCTCGCGCGACAGACCGATCTCGGGGACCCACTCCTGGGCGTCGAGCCACTCCCGGTACTTGGCGGCGGTGGCTGCGGTGAGATATCCGCAGTTGCGGCCCATCACCTCGTGGACGATGAGCATCCGCGAGCCGGAGTTGTGCTCGGCCACCACATTGGCGGCGAACTTCGCGCCCTGCTCGGCGGCGGTCCAGGCGCCCAGCGACTGGCGGATCGGGATGATGTCGTTGTCGATGGTCTTCGGCAGTCCGACGACGGTCAGGCCGTAGTCGTGCTCGGCGAGATAGGCGGCCAGGTCGGCCGCGGTGGTGTTGGTGTCATCGCCGCCGATGGTGTGCAGGACGTCGACCCCGTCGGCCACCAGCCGGTCGGCGGCCACCTTGAGAGGATCCTCGCCCTCGGCCACCAGGCCGCGACGGACCAGATCCTCCTTGTTGGTCAGCTTGACCCGGGAGTTGCCGATCGGCGAGCCGCCGAAGCGGTGCAGCACATCGGCCTTGGCACGCACCTCGTCGGTGACCGTCAGGTAGTCGCCCTTGAGCAGCCCCTGGTATCCGTACCGGTAGGCGATGATCTCGACGTCTGGGGCTACCTCGGTGTAGTGCTTGACCAGCCCGCCGACCGCCGTGGAGAGGCAGGGGGCGAAGCCGCCCGCCGTGAGCAGGGCGACCTTCTTGACCTGGGCCATGGTGTGGAGACCTTTCTTCGGGTGAGATGTCGCGCACCAGCCTAGGCCACCGTGGCCAGAGTCTTCCCAACAGGTGCCCGGACGTGCTGAGCTTGTCCCCATGACCACCACCGCTCTGCTCGGGACGCGCTGCCGGGAGCGCGGAGCCAGCATGTCGGTGGCGGCCGCCCTGCTGATGCCCTGCCTCATCCTGGCCGGGGGACTGGCGGTCGACGGCGCCCAGCAGGCCCGCGCCCGTCGGGAGGCCCACACCCTGGCCGCCCAGGCCTCCCGGGCGGGCTGCGATGAGGCCTCGGCCGCCCAGCTGGTCGGGATGGCGGGGGATGGCACGGCCCGCGCCCGGCAGGTGGCCGCAGTCGCCCCGGCGGGGGTGACGATGAGTGCGACGGTGAGCCGGCAGGGTGATCTGCTCACCGTGCGGGTCAGCGTCACTCGGGCGACCATCGTGCTCTCGGCGATCGGTGTTGACGCGGTGCACGGGCACGCCCGGGCCAGCTGCCGGCTGGTCCCCCGGTAGTCGGCACCGGTAGTCGGCACCAGGGTTCGGGGCCCTCAGGGATGGCTCGGACGCCAAGGAGGGTTCAGGGGTTCCGCGAGAGTACGGCGGCTCCGTGAGATCCGGATTGGCGGCCGCCCGGGGCCCTCCACCGATAGCATGTGGCAATGGCCCATTCCCACTACTATCCGGTCCACCCCGTCAACCCCCAGCGCCGCTCCCTCAACCAGGTGGTCGCTCTGCTCCGGGACGGGGGACTGATCGCCTACCCGACGGACTCGGGATACGCGTTCGGGTGCCGACTCGGCAACAAGGACGCTCTGGAGAGGATCCGCCGGATCCGCGATCTCGACGAGAAGCACCACTTCACCCTGGTGATGAGCGAGTTCGCCCAGGTCGGCCAGTACGTGCAGATGGAGAACTGGGTGTTCCGCACCATCAAGGCGGCGGTGCCCGGGCGCTACACCTTCATCCTGCGAGCCACCCGTGACGTCCCCAAGGTGATGCTGCACCCCAAGAAGCACACTGTCGGGGTGAGGGTCCCCGACCACGTCACCAGCCTGGCGCTGCTGGACGCCCTCGGCGAGCCGATCGTCTCGTCGACCCTCATCCTTCCCGATGCCGAGCAGCCGATGGACGACGGCTGGCAGGTCCAGGAGACCCTGGGCCAGGAGCTGGACGCCGTGCTGGACTCCGGAGACTGCGGCACCGAGCCCACCACGGTCGTCGACTTCAGCTCCGGGGAGGCCGAGATCACCCGGATGGGCGCCGGCGACCCGACACCCTTCCAGTGAGCGGGGCAGGGCCAGTGAGCACGACAGGGCCAGTGAGCAGGACGGGGACGATGGACCCGTCCGAGCAGATCCTCGGGCTGCTGGGCGCGATGGACGAGGAGGTCCGTCTGATCCGCTCCGACCTCGTCGGGGCCCGGGTGGTTCCCGGCCCCTGCGAGATGATCGCCGGCCGACTGGAGGGCCGACCGGTGATCCTGGCGCGGTCGGGGATCGGCAAGGTCAATGCCGCCCTGGCGGCCGCGGCGATGGTCTCGGCCGGTGCCTCCTCGATCGTCTTCACCGGTGTCGCCGGCGCGGTGGCCGAGGGACTGGGGGTCGGCGATGTCGTGATCGGGGACCGATTCGTCCAGCACGACGCCGATGGCACGGCCTTCGGCGACCCGATCGGTCAGGTGCCCGGAGAGCCGCAGTTCTGGAGGCCCGACGAGGCCCTGAGCGATCGGGCGCACGCCGCCGCGGCCTCCCTGGCGGGCCGTGCGGACGGCGCGGGCCATGCGGTGGTGCGGGGGACCATCGCCAGTGGGGACCAGTTCATCGCCGACCCCGTCAGAGTGCAGTGGCTGCGTGAGACCTTCGACGCGTCGGCCGTCGAGATGGAGGGAGCGGCGCTGGCCCAGGCGGCGAGCCATCTGGGGGTGCCCTTCGCGGTGGTGCGGATCCTCTCCGACTCCGCCGACGGGGACGCCGTCCAGGACTTCCCGGCATTCCTGGCCGAGGCCGCCGAGCGGGACCGTCAGCTGGCCCGGATGCTGGTCGTCGGCTGAAAGGACCGCAGCAAGCTGTCAGGCGCGCACCAGCAGCGCCCCGACGTCGACCCGGACACGCATGGTGGTCGCCCTGGCGACCGGGTCCCCGTCGATCTCGGTGAGCACCGGACGGTCGGCCCTCACCAGACAGGTGCGACTCGGGTCGTGCCGGATGATCCGGTGGCCGCGCCGCCGGGCGGTGACCGCCCACAGGGTGGCGGCCGCCCAACCGACCAGCCCCGAGGGGGAGAAGGTCATCAGGTCCAGGTGGCCGTCGTCGATCTGCGCCTCGGGAACCAGCTCGATGCCGCCGGGCAGCAGTCCGCAGTTGCAGGCCAGCACCATCCGGCAGCGGCTGGTGAACGGCCGTTTTCCCTCGACGGTGGTCTCCACGCTGAAACCCCGTTGGGCCAGCACGGACAGCCCGGCCAGGATGTAGGCCGGCCAGCCGATCCGGTCCTTGGTCCGCGGCTCGGTGCCGGCCAGCGCCTCGGCGTCGAGCCCCATCCCGACGATGACGGTGAAGCACCGCTCCGGACCCTCGTCGAAGCGCACCCTGCCCAGGTCGACACGGCGCTCGGACCCGTCGAGCACGGCGGCCAGGGATGCGGTGAAGTCGTTGTGCGGCAGGCCGAGATTGCGCGCCAACAGGTTTCCGGTGCCCAACCCGAGAACACCCAGGGCGACATCGGTGCGAGCGAGCGCGGAGGCCACCTCGCGCACCGTTCCGTCGCCGCCGAGCACGCACACCAGATCGACCCCCGATGCCACGGCATCACGGGCCTTGCCGCAACCGTGGTCCTCGGCGGTGGTGGCCATCCACTCGGGATGGCGCCATCCTCGTGCGGCGCACAGCGCCTCGGCCGTGTGCTCGAGGGAGTCGATGTCGTCGACCTTGTGCGGGTTGTAGATGATGACCAGCCGTCCGGTGGAGGTGCTCGGGGCCATGTTCTCGACCCTATCCCGCCAGTCGGCCGATGAGGGCCTCGACCCGGGCGGCGGACCTGGCCACCCTGGCGGGACTCCGGTCGACGCGCAGTCCCTCGACCATCGCCGGCACCAGGGAGGGGTCAGCGCACAGCGCCAGATCCCCACCGGCGTCCAGGAAACGCCGTGCGCGCTCTGCGGCGGGCACCTGGGCGACCGCTCTGGCGGCACCCAGATCGTCGGAGACCACCACACCGGAGAAGCCGAGCCGGCCCCTCAGCAGGTCTGTCACGACGGCGGTCGAGAAGACGGCCGGCCGTGCCGGATCGATCCTCGAGTAGACCGCCGAGGAGACCATCACGGTCTGGCTGCCGGCGGCGATCCCGGCGCGGAAACTCTTCAGCCCCGGCGATGTCACCGATGTGGTGGTGTCGGTGGCCACCGCCAGATCGGTGTTGGCCCGCACCGCTCCCAGACCCGGGAAGTGCTTGACGCTGGTGGCCACCCCGCCCTGCCGGAACCCGGTGACCGCCGCGGTGACGAACCGGGCCACGGTGTCGGGGTTGGTGCCGTACCCCCGGTGCAGGGCCCCGATCGGTGCATTGGCGGAGCCCAGCCGAGGGTCGACGACGTCAGCCACCGGCGCCAGCACGAGATTGAGGCCGGCCCGTCGCATCTGCGATCCGGCGGTGCTGGCCAGACTGCGACAGACCGCCGGGTCCCCGGCGCCGAGGCGTTCGGCCGAGGGCATCGGGGTGAACGCGGGGGAGGTGAGGTTGTGGACCAGCCCGCCCTCCTGGTCCGCGGCGATGATCGCCCGCGGAAGGCCGGCGGCCCGTGCCGCGCGGTGAATGGCGGCGGTGGCCTCCCGGATCGCGCTGGTCGAGGTCCAGTGGCCCAGCATGAAGACCCCCGCCAGCCGGTGACGGGTGACCAGTGTGGCGACCCGTTCCAGATCGGATCCGGCGGGCAGCCCCACCATCAGGCAGTGCCCGGCCACGGGCTGGCGGGCGGAGGTGCGGGTGCTGGAGGCGGGGGCTGCCGATGGCGTGCCGGGATGGCGTGCCGTGGTGGTGGCCGGCGTCCGGGACGTCGATGAGGACAGTGAGGAGGACCGTGAGGTCGAGGCCGATCCGGTGACCGGATCGGCCCCGGACGGTGCCCGACCGGCGCATGCGGACAGGGTGGGTGCCAGTGCCCCGCAGACCAGCAGCGCTCGTCGAGAGATGGACATGGCCCCAAACCTAGTCACCGGAGCCGCTCACAGGTCCAGCCAGGATGATCCAGCGGGGCTCAACCGGACCGGGCGCCCCAGCAGGCCTGACATCGTCGCCCCCAGATCAGCTGCTCCCCGGCGAGGATCCGCTGCCTCCTCGGCGGTGCGGCCGACGGTGAGATCGACCCCCGTGGCGTGATAACTCAGGTCGAGTACCGGAATCCCGGCCGCGCGCAGCACGGCCTCCTCGCGGCCGGCATCGGCCATGGCAAGGGTGGTGGTGAACCTTTGCTGACGGACCCTGCGGGTCAGTGCGGCCTCGTCCAGGGCCCGGCCGACCGCCTCGGAGTAGGTGCGCAGCAGTCCCGAGGCGCCCAGCTTGATCCCCCCGAACCAGCGGGTGGTGACGGCGACGACGTCTGACAGCCGGCCGTCGCGGTACTGCATCAGTGCCTGGAGGGTGGGGATGCCGGCGGTGCCGGCTGGTTCCCCGTCGTCGCTGGACCGTTGCACATCGCGGCCCGGCCCGATCAGGAAGGCGCTGACGTGGTGGCGGGCGTCATGGTGGGCCCGGCGCTGCTCGGCGATGACCCGACGGGCCCGGTCCTCGTCGTCGACCCGCACCAGCCTGGTGAGGAAGACCGACCTGCGCACCTCGATCTGGTGGCAGAGGTCGGTCCCGGCGGCCAGAACGGTGTACCCCACCCGGACAACACTGCCACACGGGTGCGCAGTGCTGTTCTCCGGTGGATTTCGAATGGGTGTTCCGTTCGGCGGCGAGCTGTTACAGAATGGGGCCATGGCTGAAGCAAGGATGCTCAATGCTGCAAATCTGAGACTTGCGATCAACGGTCTGCCGCTTCCCAGCGGCGGCGCGTCGACCGACATCGAGGCCGTCGCGCCGGTACTGGCGCGACAGCGCGAGCTGCGACGAGAACTGCCCGACGCGCTGTGCCCGGCCGACCGTCGGATCCAGGGCTTCATCAACCGCTACCTGGCGACCGCGGGGGTCGACGACGTCTCCCCCCGGCTGCCCGAGACCACCCTGGTGCTCGACGAGGCCGGGCTGGCACGCACCTTCTCGCTGCCCGTCGACGCCGACGAGTTCTCCTCCGGGCTGCTGTCGAGCTACCGGGTGGCCAACGGCGTGCTGCACAACCCGCGCCATGACCGGCGCACCACAGCTGGGGTGTTCCACATCGCCGAGGGGGGACTGGCCGTCCCCGACGACAAGAAGGCGGTCCCCGCCAGAGTCTTCGCCCTGATGCTGGAGCGCGCCTTCCAGGCCCCTGATGCCGACACCCTGCTGCCCTACAGCGCCACTCAGGACCCGGAGCACCAGGCGCACACCTATGTCTCCCTGCTGATGCGACCCATCGTCGTGCCACAGGTGCCCGGCCTGGTCTCCGAGCGTCGGATGGAGACCAGGTTCTTCACCCCCGGCGGCCTGGTCTCGAACCTCGACTTCGTGGAGGGAATCTTCGGAAACGCCGGGGACCCGCTGCTGCCCGCCAACGACGCCGCCCTCGCCCCGACCTCCTGGACCGGCCACACCGGATGCGTGATCCTCGCCCCGCACCTGAGCCTGCTCACCAAGAAGGAGCTCGGGCTGCCGCACGTCGACCAGGCCACCGAGCGCCAGCGTCGCGACGGGATGTGCTGGTCGAGCGAGGAGGAGTGCTACAACGAGGGCAAGGCCTTCAAGCTGTGTGCCCGCGACGAGTCCGGGGTGATCGTGACGATCATCGCCGACAACTACTACGGCTACTGCAAGAAGGAGGTCAAGACCCAGATCGGCTACTCCGCCAACCTCTTCGGGATCAGCGAGGAGGAGCACTCCGGAGGAGCCCGGGCCTACACCGCCTACAACGAGGGCGCGGAGTACACCACCGAGTCCCAGCCCGGTGATCCCAGCGTCGAGGAGGTGGTGGCCGCCAATCCGAACCGGTTCACCCGCCACCCCGAGGGATACGCCAGCGACAATGAGCTGGATGCCGTGGTCATCGTGCCCGGGCAGGCCCGGTTCTCCCTTCTCAAGGGGACCGTCGCGTGGACCGACGGGGAGGGCGTCGAGCAGGAGCTGCGGTTGCGGGTGGGCCACGAGTACCTGTCCACCACCGGGACCCGGATCCGGATCGAGCACTCGGAGATCGACAACCAGTGGGCGCTGATCCTGGTCGACGGTGCCTCCACCACCCTGCACAAGCAGTGCACCGTCTCCGGCGGCGGCAAGTCGGAGATCTCCAAGGCGATCTCCGACGCCTTCATCCCGGGCAGCGCCTACACCCCCGACTTCGACGCCGACATGGCCGCGGTCGACCAGATCCTGCACCGCGACTACTCGATGAGATTCGCCGACCCCGCCCTGGCCGGGACCGACCACCGTCTCATCCTGTCCCGCGAGAGGTCGGTGGGCTCGGTCATCAAGCTGCTCACCGTCTCCCGTGACTTCACCGACGACTACAACGCCTGGGTGTCCTCGATACCGCAGTTCCGCAAGGAGCTGGTGTTCACCATCAAGCGCTACTACAAGCCGGAGTGGGGGGCGAACTGGGCGTCCCACTTCTCGGTCTCACCGACCAATGGGAGACACGGCACGATGGTGCGCCTGGACGGCGAGAAGATTCGCGTCGACATGCTGAGGGTCGGTTTCGACGAGAGCGGGGCATGGCGGCTGTTCACCCTGCGACACGACTACGCACCCGACGTCAAGGTGCAGACCGAGGACGACATGACGGCCTCGGCCGTGGTGCCGGCGGGGCTGACGGTGGGCCCCGAAGACCTGTCGAGCAAGGTGGTCGCCAACTGCGAGGCCCTGCTCTTCCAGCGCCCCGACGATGCGATCCACCGCGGCTACGACCGCCAGACCGAGCGGGACATGTCCGGCACCGGACTGTTCATCTCGAACTACCAGCCGCTGACCCGCGAGGACGTCCGCGAGATGCGCGACGATGTGGTGGCCTTCAGCCAGTTCTCCACGCCGATGCGCCGGTTCCTCTCGGAGTTCGCCGACTCCGATCCCGCTGCCGGCCCCAAGTACGTGGTCTCCAGTGCCAACCCCCGGCTGATCGACGGGGTGGCCTCGAAGAACCCGCGCTACCTGCAGGTCCGCCCCGACATCTCGCACCCCCGCCAGACCCGGATCGCCGATCTCGCCTCCCACCTGTACCACCGCCGGCCGGTCGACGAAACCCTTCTCCTGCCGGTCGACGTGGTGGCCGCGGGACGGCGCAACAACCCGCCCGAGGAGCGCGTCCCGGCGCTGTGCTCCTACAACCCGCTGCACTACATGGAACTGCCCGAGCTGTTCATGGAGTTCATCTCCTCGATGACGGGCAAGAGCCCCTCCACCACCGGGGCGGGATCCGAGGGAGCCCTCACCAAGGGGCCCTTCAACGCGATGCCGGCGGTCTTCGACCTCAATGCGTCATTCCTGTCCTTCGTGCTGTCGGGATACGACGGCTGGCTCTCCTCGGCCGGCTGCATCGGCCCGAAGGTTCAGGTGGCCCACGACATCTCTCTGCTCATTCCCGAGCTGTTCTCCCGGATGTCGCCCACCGAGAGGGACGCCCGGACGCTCATCGCCGGCGGCTACCTGGAGAAGCTGGAGGACTACCAGTACCAGGGGGAGACGATCCTCGCCTCGCGGCTGGGCTACCGGATGACCGAGAAGTTCATGACGATGTACTTCGGCCGGATCTTCCTGCATCCCGACACGATCTTCACCCCCGAGATGCTGCGTCCCGAACTCCAGGACGAGCATGTCTTCGCAGACTCGGTGCGCACCATCGCCGCCACCCATGCCAGGGTGGCCAGGGCGTACTTCGACGACCAGACGGTGGCGATGGCGGTGCCGCCGATCCGTGCCCTGCTGGAGATCATGGCCGAGGGCAGGTCCTCGAAGGGGCTGACCCTGGGATCGGCAGAGCTGCGCCAGATGTTCACCCGCGAGTCCGTGCTGGCCTCCGACTGGTACGCCGCCCGGCTGGATGCCAAGCAGGCCGAGGACATCAGACGGTCCGAGGCCGCGCTGGCTCATCTCCAGGAGTTCATCGACGATCCGCGCAACGGGACCGCCGCCGCCGAGATCGGCGCCGCCGACCGGGTGGCGGAGGTGAGGGCCTCCCACCAGAAGGTGACCTCTCCCCAGTACCGTCAGCTGCTGGTCGGCACCCTGGGACGGCAGGTCGACTTCCGGTTCTGACCGGGAGTCAGTCCACCCTGACCACCTCGTCGGCACGGGGCACCACCGCGGTCCACCCGAGTTCCTGGTGGATCCGGTCCTGCAGCGCCAGGGCGGACTCCTTCTCGCCGTGGACCAGATAGATCGTCTCAGGTTCGCGACCCAGGTCGCGCAGCCAGCCGATCAGGTCGTCGGCGTCGGCGTGCACCGAGAACTCGTCGTCGCTGACCACCCGGGCTCCGACCTTGACGTAGCGGCCGAACAGTTTGATCCGGCGGGCCCCCTCGGACAGGTCGCTGCCGCGGGTCCCGACCGCCTGGTAGCCGGTGAGGACCACCGCGTTGCGCGGGTCGGGGAGCAGCCGAGCCAGGTGGTGCAGGACCCGGCCGCCCTCGCACATCCCCGAGCTGGAGACGATGATCATCGGTTCGCGACGACCGCTGAGGGTCTTGGACTCGGCGGCGCTGCGCGTCTCCCGCAGATCGGGGATCTGGTCGAGCCACTCCATCCCGGCGCCGGGGAGCAGTTCGCCGGGCTCGGCCCGGTAGACGTCCAGGACCCGCAGCGCCATCGGCGAGTCGACCACCACCGGGACCTGCGGAATGCGCCCGTCGGCCATCATGTCGGCCAGCACGTGGAGCACTCCCTCGGTGCGGTCCACCGCAAAGGCGGGAATGACGACCTGGCCGCCGGCAGCCACCGCGCGCCGCACCGCCTCGGCCATCTCCTCGTGACCGGGGCCGGCCGGCTCGGGGTGGAGTCGGCCGCCGTAGGTGGACTCCATCACCACGGTGCGCGCCGGTGGGGGAGTCTGACGCGGTCGCAGGATCGGATGGGTGGGCCGACCCAGGTCCCCGGAGAACAACACGGAGGAGTCGTCGGTGGCCACATTGATGCTGGCCGATCCGAGGATGTGGCCGGCCCGCGTCCAGCGGGCCACCGCGTCGCGTCCGACCTGGACGTCCTGGCCCAGCGGGACTGGTCTGAACAGCGGCAGGGTGCGTTCGACATCGGAGGAGTCGTAGAGCGGGGTCGGACTGGTGTGGCGGGAGTACCGGCCCCTGATGGCGTCGGTGGTGGCCAGCTCCTGGAGGTAGGCGGAGTCGCGGAGCACGATCTCGGCCAGTTCCAGGGTGGGGCGGGTGGCGCGGATCGGCCCGCGGAACCCGAGCTTGACCAGGGCGGGCAGATACCCGGTGTGATCGGCGTGGGCGTGGGTCACCAGCACCTCGCCGATCCGTGCCGGGTCCATCATGAAGGGCGCCCGGTTGCGCAGTCGCAGGGTCTTCAGGCCCTGGAACATGCCGGCGTCGACCAGCAGGTGCTGGCCGGCGCTGCTGAGAAGGAATTTTGACCCGGTGACTGTTCCCGCGGCACCGAGGAAGGTCAATGTCACTGGTGTACTCATGACACCACTGTGCCCGCCCTCGGCGGCGCTGTCAGCCGGCTGGCGGAACCGGGACCCGCCGGGCGCTGGGCGGCAGGATGACCGGGCGGTCGCGTCCCATCGTGGTGGAGACGCTCCAGCCGGTGTCCAGGTCGGTGATCGCCGCCCCGACCATCCCGGAGGAATCGATGGTGTAGGTCTCCTCCACCCAGTGACCCTGGTCCACCGGGTGGACCTGCGCCTTGTCGATCGGGGCCCCGGATCTCTGCAGACCCTCGTCCAACGGCACGACGATCTCGGCGAAGGGACTCAGGTCCCCGCGGGGGGTGCCGTCGGCGTCGGTCCGGGAGAACTCGACGAACCGGTAGACCCCGATGTTGTGACGGGACTGGTAGCGGCGGGTGATGGTGGTGGGGGAGTCGAGCCGCAGGTTCTGGTCGGCCAGCACGTCGAAGGCCAGTTCCTGGCCCCAGTTCGTCTCCCGGAAGACGCCGAATCCGCGCGACAGCCGGTCGCGGATGCTGTGCGGGGAGGTCGGATCGGCGGCGATCGCCAGCCCGATGGCGGTGGAGGCGGTGGGATTGGGGGAGCGGTGGACCCGTCGGCCGAACAGCTCGCGGACCAGCCGGGGCACCAGAGGAAGCGAGGTGGACCCGCCAACCATGTCGATCCCGGCGACGTCGGACTTGGCGGGATCGGACTGCAGGAGCTTGCTGAGCGGTTCCATCACCGACAGGCTGCGGTCCACCAGTGGATGGCAGGCCTGTTCGAACTCGGCGACCGGAATCCGGACCGTCTCGTCGGGAAGGTCGACCAGGGCATTGCGCGACTGAGAGCGGATCCCCTCCTTCGCGAGTCGGCAGGCCTCCAGCAGGCTGTCTCGAGGGGGCACCTCGGCGGTGATCCGAGGGGTCACCAGATCGGCCAGGACACGATCGAAATCGTCGCCTCCCAGGTCGTTGAGGCCCACGGAGTCGATCACCTCGCCGCTGGTGCCCGACATGTCGACCAGGGAGGCGTCGAAGGTGCCCCCGCCCAGGTCGTAGATGATCACCCGGGTCCGCCGGGAGTTGAGGGTCCGCGACTGGCGCAGCGAGTACTCGAGTCCGGCGGCGGAGGGTTCGTTGACCATGCCCAGCACGGTGAACCCGGCCGCCTTGAACGCCTCGATGGTGACGAACCGCTGACCGGTGTGGGCATGGGCCGGGACCCCGACCACCACCCGCAGCTCCCCGTCCGCCCCGTTGAGGTGGATCTGATCGATGACATGGCGCAGGTAGGAGGTGAGCAGCTCGCCGATCGGCACGGCGGTGTCGCCGATGTGCACCGGGGTGGCGAAGGTCACCGCCGGGTTGGCCAGAGCGCGCTTGACCGATCGGATGCCGGGGCGGCCCGCAACCATGGCGGCGGCCGCAGCGAAACCGTGCACCATCTGACCGTCCACCAAGGCCGTGAGGCTGGGGATGTGGTCGTGGGAGTCCCCGTCCTCGTCCTGAAAGGACATCACGGGGTAGTTGCCACGGTCCACGGACGCGACCACTGTGTGGGTGGTCCCAAGGTCAATGCCGAGATCCATGGGGCCGAGCCTAGTCCGCCGCGTCCGGTCCGGCCGGCAGGTTCAGGACGTGTCGGCCGGACCGCGGCGGTGCGGATCCGAGGGGCTCAGCTGTGCCAGGAGTCGTCGCCGTGGCGGGGACGGTAGGGGCCCTCGTCGTCGGGGCCCTCGTCCTGGCCGGACGCCTCGGCCGAGGGGCCGGCGCCGGTGGAGGGCTCGTCGTCGTGACGGTCCTCGGGTGTCCCTACCTCGCCCCGCTGGGCGGTGCCCCCGGTGGTCCCGGCGGTGCCGACGTCCCCTGTGCTCTCGGCGTCCCCTGTGCTCTCGGCGTCCCCTGTGCTCTCGGCGTCCTCTGTCTCGGAAGGGCTGTCGGAGTCGGTGTCCATCGCGCGCAGGAAGGCCTCCGCCTCAGCACCGATGTCGTCGGCACTGGGCAGCACGACGTGCTTCGACTCGATCTCGCGCTGCCCGTTCTGGCTGTCGTACTGCTCCTCCAGGTTGTGGACCATCGCCGAGAGCTCCTCGGAGTTGTCCACCTGGTTGGAGATCTGGGCGCGAACCACTCCGGCCGCCATCGCCAGGGCGTGGCTGGGCAGGGCGAGGCCGGTGGTCTTGCGGATCGCGTCGAGCAGACCGCGTGCCGCATCGGGATAGTCGAGATCCGACAGGTAGTGCGGCACGTGGGCCGCCAGCCCCAGCACGTCGTGGTCGTGCTCGGCCAGCCGCTGGGACAGCATCGCGGGGAAGGAGGCCGGCATCTGGATCTTCCCGAAGGGGGACTCCTCCCCGAGGATGAGCTCGGGCCGGCTCGCCCACCTGGTCACCTGGACCGGACGGGTGTGCGGGGCGGCCATCGGGATCGACTGGGTGACGATGCTCAGCCGCACGTCTGTCTGCCTGATGATCCGCTCGATGGCTCTGGCCATCCCCTCCCAGCGCAGTGCCGGTTCCGGACCGTCCAGCAGTAGGAAGTGCTGTTCCAGCTCATCGGTCACCTCGTGCAGGGTGATCGTCGGGGTCTCGTACCCCTCGAAGTGGTTCTCATCGAAGATGATGGGCGGCCGGGAGTCGCGATGGTCGAGGATCTCGTCGAGGGAGAACTGCCCCAGGGGTCGATGAGCCAGCTCCGACAGCAGGCTCTGGCGCAGCAGGTGCTGGGCGTGACCGGCGTCGATGAACGCCCCCAGGGTCATGATGAGAGTCGACACATCCAGTGCGCTGGGATCGACGTCGGGGCTCCAGCTGAACAGCTCGTCCTCGTCGCTCATGATGCCTCCTCAGTGTGCAGCACGCGTTCGGGCCACAGGTTCCGAAACAGCAGGTCCACGAGTGATATTCCACCAGACGGATCTGTGACGGAACCATGAACCCCGTACATTGGCGGGTATGGACGGGCTGTGGGTCACGGTGGCGCAGGACCCCCGAGGGGGGTTCGGCGTGGGGGAGTCCCATCTCTCCGAGCGGTTCTCGCACAGCTCGGGTCCCGGTGGCCAGGGAGTCAACACCTCATCGTCGCGAGTGGAGCTGAGCCTGGATGTTGCCGGCTGCCCCGACATTCCCGAGGCGTTGCGGCAGAGGATTCTCACCGGTCTGTCGAAGCGGTTGGTGGCCGGCGTCCTCACCGTGGCGGCCTCCCAGTACCGCGAGCAGCTGGCCAACCGACGGGCCGCCCGGCAGCGCATGGCGGAGATGCTGAGTGCGGCCGCCCGCCCGGTGCGGTCCCGAAGACGCTCGAGGCCCACCCGCGGATCCAGGCGACGTCGACTGGAGGACAAGAGACGTCGGTCGCGCACCAAGGCCGACCGGAGACCGCCCACCGACTGGTGAGGGGGCGGTCGCCACCACCGGACGGGTCCGGTGTTAACATCCTGGAAGCCAACCGTAACTGGTACGTAACGGCTCGCGCTTAACGTTGTCAACATCGAGCGACGACGCGGATTGGCGGCGTCTCGCGGCGCGACCGTCCCCGCCAAGTCCTCAGCAACTCCAGTCTGACCCAGAGCCGATGAGGGGAATGCGATGAAAACCGAGTTCGACATGAGGTTGGGGGAGGACACAGCGGACGCTCTCGCGTCGGACCGCGAGAGAAATCACGACATGTACTCCCCGGTGATGCAGCTGGTGACGCTGGTCGCGACGGGCGGGATCCTGGCCTATGCGGGATTTCTGCTGAATCCCTCCAACAGGGGAGACGTGCTGCCGTACTCCATCGTGATCATCGCCGAGACGGTCCTCATCTTCCACGCGCTGATGGCGATGTGGATCATCATCTCAGGCATGCGCGGGGCGCGCCCCTTCTCCTATCATTTCGCCCGCCAGCACATGTTCGACCCCGTCATCATCGAGACGACCTGCGCCGAGCCCGAGGATCCCTCCCAGTGGCCGATCATGTTCTCCGGCAGGCAGGCCGACGTCGACATCCTCATCACCGTCTACGGGGAGCCCGTTCCGGTGATCGAGCGCACGGTGCAGGCCGCCCTGGAGGTGCGCGGTCTCCACTCCACCTACATTCTCGATGACGGCGACTCCGACGAGGTGCGCGACCTCGCCAGCAGACGGGGGTGCCACTACATCCGTCGGCTCACCCACACCGGTGCGAAGGCCGGAAACGTCAACAACGCGCTGACGGTGGCCAAGAGCGAGTTCTTCATCATCCTCGACGCCGACTTCGTCCCCCGGCCGAACCTCATCGAGGAGACCCTGCCGTTCATGGTCGACGACCGGGTGGCCTTCGTCCAGACCCCTCAGACCTACGGGAACATGCACAACATCCTGTCGCGTGGGGCCGGATACATGCAGACGATGTTCTACCGCTACATCCAGACCGGCCGCAATCAGTTCAACGCGGCATTCTGCGTCGGTACCAATGTCATGTTCAGGCGATCCGCCGTCCTGGAGATCGGGGGCATGTACACCGGGTCGAAGTCCGAGGACGTCTGGACCTCGCTGATGCTCCACGAGAGCGGGTGGCGATCGGTGTACACGCCCATCACCGTCGCGATCGGGGATGCCCCCGAGACCATCGAGGCCTACAGCAAGCAGCAGCTCCGCTGGGCCACCGGGGGCTTCGAGATTCTGTTCACCCACAACCTGTTCAGTCCCCGCCACCGGCTCACCTCCAGCCAGCGGCTGATGTACTTCGTCACAGCGACCTTCTACCTGCTCGGTATCACCCCCGGTCTGTTGATGACGGTGCCCCTGCTGGAGATCTTCTTCGACCTGCACCCGATGAATCTCTCCGTCACCTGGTGGCAGTGGCTGCTCTTCTACGGCGGGTTCTACATCATGCAGATCGTGCTCGCCTCGGTGGTGCTGGGTCGATTCCGGTGGGAGGTGATGGTGCTGTCGGTGTGCTCCTTCCCGATCTACGCCAAGGCCCTCTTCAACGCCCTGGTGGGTATCGATCAGGCCTGGTCGGTGACCGGCGCGACGCGGAGGAGGCGGGGCGCAGCATTCAACTACATGATTCCCCAGGTACTGATCTTCGTCGCGGTGGTCCTCGCCCTGGCGACCTCGATCTGGCGGGATGTCCGGCTGGGCTTCCTCAACATCGCCACCGTCTGGCTGACCGTCAACTGCATCGCCCTGATCGCCTTCCTGTGGATCGGCGTCCAGGAGTCGATCCGGGCCGGGCGATCGGTGGCGCCGGCCGCCGCCGATCGCCCGCGTCGATCAACCGGCGCCGCGTCGCGGCGTCACCCTCGTCCCGGTCCTCGACCGCTCGCAGATCGAGGACGCCCGCGACTCCATCGGAACCGTCGCCAGTACCGGAGACCCGTCGTCCATCGAGTGGCCGGACACCCCGGCTGTCGCGCAACCCATGGCCCGCGGGAAACGGGCACCCAGGTCCTCACGCCTGCCGAGAAGAGGAGAGACCCCATGACCGCCATCAACCGAGTCAAACTCATCATCGGTCTCATCGTGGTGATCGCCATCAGCTGCTCCCTCATCCTGCTGTTCAATCAGCGGCAGTCGCAGGTCGACAGTCGTCAGGCGGAGGTACAGGCCCCGGTCGCCACAGTCGGAGTGGCCTACAGCGGCGTCGTCACCTCGCTGAAGGTCAGCAACGGCAAGCGGGTGAACAAGGGAGAGGTCCTCCTGGTGACCGCCAGCCAGGATCTCCAGCAGGCCGTCGCCCTGGGCGCCCGTCCCACCAGCAATATCGCCTTCGATGTCGACATCAAGGCCTCCACCATCACCTACAAGGCGGCCATCGACGGATACATCTCCGGACTGACCGCCCACGTCGGCAGCTACCTGGCGGCCGGTGGCCAGATCGCATCTGTGGTCGGAGACGGTGACCGCAGCGTCGTCGGGGTCTTCGAGCTCGACCCCACCCAGTACCAGCGCGTCGAGGTCGGCGCGCCGGTCAAGGTGATGCTGCCCGACAACACCATGCTGGTGGGCACCACCACCGACATCGAGGTGACCACCAGCGCCGGGTCGCGCACCAGCACCAAGATCTCGATCTCGTGCCCCGATCTGGTCAACCCCAAGTACCAGGCGATGGCCCGGCTCGGCAGCCCGGTGACCGCGATCGTGAGTCTTCGCGATGACGGCATCCTGGCCGGTCCGACCGACGCCCTGATGACCTTCCTCACCAAGATCGGACTGCGATGACGAGATCATCACGACATCTGATGCGCGTCGCCACACCGGCTCTGGCATTCGCAATGGCCCTGTCCGCCTGCAGCGGCTCCACCCCCTCACCGTCTCCCTCCTCCAGCGGTTCGGGAGCCTCGGCCAGCTCGGCCAACGGCGTCACCGCCCTGAGCGCGGCCAAGATCAAGCCGCTGGTGAGCAGCATCGGCAGCCAGGCGGGGGCAGATCTGAAGCCCGCCCGGCTGGCGAGCGGGCTCACACCGCCGACCAACAAGTGGTTCTCCGGCCTGGTCTTCGGCGGCACCGCCCAACCGGTCTTCCCGCTGCCGATGTCCTTCGGGCTGTCCGGGGCGGGATTCTCCTTCGGACTGCCGGTGATCACCAGCTCGGACAAGACGATCATGGGCGGCTACCGCCCGTCGATCCAGGTCGGTGCCGGCGCCGACTCCTGGCAGGTGACCCGCTATGACGAGATGTCGGTGACGTTCACCGGCCGGAAGGGCGGATCGCCGATCGGCACGGTGACGATCGCCCAGGGATCCCCCTTCATCACCTTCACGGCGGCCGGGCAGCGCCAGATCACCACGAACCTGCCCTTCGCCGGGTCGGGCTCACCGTGGGCGGTCCAGGCCGGTGAGGACCGATACGGCCTGACCGGTTCGGAGGGGGTCTCGGTGTCGGGAGGCACCGTGACGGTGCCCGACCGCGGTCACGCCACCTTCTACGTCATGCCGGAGGGCGGGGACGCCGCCACCATGGCAGCCCTCGCCGCCAGCCCGCTGAAGGCCACCGCGTCGTCGTACACGCTGTCGGGCAGCACCGCGACCACTCGTCTGTCCTACACCACCCAGAACGGCTCACCGACCGGGATCGTGGCCCTGCCGCACCAGCAGGCGGGCCTGGTCGCCGGTCAGAGCTGTGACCTGGGCCGCTACCGCAGCATCCTGGGAACCCTGAAGCTGTGCCGGGGGACCGCGATGAGTTGGACGACCCCGACCCGACCGGCGACCGCCCAGTTGGACCTGTCCGGGCTGGACGACACCCGTCGTGCGACCCTGCGCAAGCAGGTCGATGCCGACGTCCAGGCCTTCAAGCCCTACCCGGCCGACACCTACTTCGGCGGCAAGGCGCTCTACCGGGATGCCCAGCTCTACACGATCGCCAAGCAGATCGGCGCGACCTCCTCGGCGACCGCCCTGCGCACCCGGATCGTCGCCCAGTTGAACCAGTGGGCGAACCCCGCTGGATGCGGTGGCAGGACGAGCCTGTGCTTCTACTACGACCGCACGAACAAGGGCATTGTCGGGCTCACCCACTCCTTCGGCTCCGAGCAGTTCAACGACCACCACTTCCACTACGGATACCTCCTGTACGCGGCCGGGGTGATGGCCGCCGACGACCCGTCCCTGGTGGAGAAGCTGCGTCCGGTGATGACCCTGCTCGCCGCCGACATCGCCTCTCCCTCCGACACCGGCGCCTTCCCACAGCGTCGGAACTTCGATCCCTACGTGTCGCACTCCTGGGCGTCGGGGACCTCTCCCTTCGCCGACGGGAACAACCAGGAGTCGGCCAGCGAGGCCGTCAACGCCTGGGTGGGGCTGGGTGTCTGGGCGCGCGCGGCGGGGGACAGCCAGCTGGCGGGGGAGGCGACCTGGATGCAGGCCCTGGAGAGCGCCTCCTCGCTGGCCTACTGGACGAACTTCGACACCAAGGATCCGGTCTACAAGGGGTTCAACCACAGCATCACCCCGCTGGTCTGGGGTGGCAAGCGCGACTACGCGACCTGGTTCTCACCCGAGCCGGCCGCGGCCCTGGCCATCCTGCTCATCCCGATGAACCCCTCCTCGGGCTATCTGGGGTCCGATCCGGCACGGGTCCGGGTCAACCTCGCCGAGGCTCTCGGCTCGCGCGGGTACCGCCAGACCTACGGGGACCTGCTGCTGCTCTACTCGGCACTGCAGGGCAGTGCCCAGCGCGACGCCGCGATCAGGCAGGCGGCGTCCCTCACCTCGATCGACGACTCGCTGACCCGCAGCTACATCCTCGCCTACCTCTACAGTCTGAAGTGATCCCTGCTCCCTTCCTGGAATCCGCCCCGGGGCTGGATGCCGCGCCGTCCTGAGCGCCTCGAAGGTGGTGGGGCCGCCCCTCCGAGGCGGTGTCGGGCGAGTTCGGCAGGGGAGTGGGATGGGCAGGGGAGCTGGATCCGACAGAGTGCGACCCGGGCGAACCGGCCCGAGCATGGTTGTGGCCCCGTCCGACGGACGGGGCCACAACCATGCTCGGGACGGGCAGTCGATCAGTCCTTCGTGCTGTCCTCGACGACCCCGGCCATCTGCGTGTCGATGTCCTGGGTCAGCTCCTCCCCGCCGTTGAGCCGGGAGTGCTTCTTCGAGTACACGAAGTAGATGACCAGTCCGAGGGCCATCCAGATGAGGAACCGCATCCAGGTCTCCACCGAGAGATTGAGCATCAGGTAGAAGCAGATCAGCGCCGAGAGGATCGGGATCAACGGAACCAGCGGCACCCGGAAGGCGCGCGGCAGGTCGGGACGCTTCCTGCGCAGCACGATGATGCCGATGGAGACCATCACGAAGGCCAGCAGAGTGCCGATGTTGACCATCTCGTCGAGGATGCCCGGGGGCACCAGGGCCGCGGCCAGGCCGTCGGCCACCATCACGACGATGGTGATGACGTAGGGGACCCGGGTCCTGTGGGAGATCTTGGACAGCGCCGGGGGCAGCAGGTGGTCGCGCGACATCGCGAAGATGACGCGGGTGGCGCCGACCATCATGGTGAGCACGACCGTGGTGAGGCCGGCCACCGCACCGGCGGAGATGATGACGGCCATCCACGGCTTTCCGACCATCGTGAAGGCCTTGGCCAGGGAGGCGCTGGGATCCAGCTGGGTGTAGGGTACCATTCCGATGAGCACCAGGGAGATGGCGATGTAGAGAATGGTGCAGATCACCAGGGACCCGAGGATGCCCAACGGGATGTCGCGCTTGGGGTTCTTGGCCTCCTCGGCGGTGGTGGCCACCACGTCGAAGCCGATGTAGGCGAAGAACACCAGGGCGGCTCCGGCGACGATTCCCGAGGCGCCGAAGGCGGTGGGCTGGGAACCGGTGAACCACTGCAGCAGCGGCTGGGTGAGTCCGGCGGCCGAGCTCTCGGTCGGCGCCTTGGCCGGGATGAAGGGGTGGAAGTTCGCTGCCCGGACGTAGCCGATGCCGGCGAAGATCACGAACAGCACGACGAACAGCTTGAGGGCCACCAGAGCGGTGTTGACGCGCATCGACTCCTTGATGCCGCCGAGCAGCAGCAGTCCCAGAACGACGATGATGCCCATCGCCAACAGGTCGACGCGGCCTCCGGAGACGATCTCGGGTGGCAGGTGGATGCCCAGCTCTCCGAGCAGCACGGTGCAGTACGCGCTCCAACCCTGGGCCACCACGGAGGAGGCCAGGAAGAGTTCCAGGAAGAGGTCCCAGCCGATGATCCAGGCGAAGATCTCGCCCATCGAGGCGTAGGAGAAGGTGTAGGCCGATCCGGCCACCGGGACGGTGGAGGCGAACTCGGCGTAACACATGGCAGCCAACCCGCAGGCCACCGCGGCCACCAGGAAGCTGATGATGATCGACGGGCCCGTCATCGAGTGGGCGACACGGCCGGTCATGGTGAAGATTCCGGCGCCGATGACGACGCCGATTCCGAAGGTCGTCAGTTCGACCCAGGTCAGATTCTTGTTGAGCTTGTGCTCTGGATCCTCGGTGTCGCGGATCGACTGTTCCACCGATTTCACTCGCAGGATACTCACGGGACTTCCTTCTCCGGTTCCACTGTTCGAGTCTGCGGCCCGACTGGCGGGTAACCGTCCCTTGTCGCGGGACGGCTCCCAGACCGGCACCGTTGCGTGTCACCACGCAGCGCGGACCACGCATGATGGGTCGAGAACCTACGCCCGCCACGTTACGACTGGAATACCGGCCCGGTGCTGCCCGCATGCCGAGACGTCGCGAGCCGGCCCGGAGGATGGCCGAATCCCGGCGAAATGACATAATGTCGCTTATCGGACAACTGGTCCGGGCTCAGAACTGATCGAGGAAGGCCTGCGCGTCGGACCCGTCGGGCAGCTTGCGACGGACGAACTCCTCTGCCCTGCGACGGGTCGGACGCAGGCTAATCCAGACCACCGCGGCGGTGAGCACCATTCCGAGGCTGACCTGGGCCGCCGACAGTTCCATGATGAATCCCAGCGCGAACAGCAGGATTCCTGGCGCCTCAGTGGCCGCCATCGTCATGAAGAACTGAGCTCCGTAGGCCGTTGCCAGGTCGGCCGGGGTCCTGACCGGCGGGCTGATGAGCCCCACCACCCGCGACAGAGCCAGAGAGACGACCGGCGCCGCGATGGCCGCACCACATCCCAGGACCGGGTTTCCTGTGAATTGTCTGTCAAGAACGAACCACGAAGCCCCGGCGATCACCACCAGGGCGATCGCCACTGTGGCCGTGATGATCCTCAGCATCGCCACCTGCCCCTGTCCGGGGCGCAGTGGCCTGCTGGTGGAGTAGTCGACCATCAGAAGTTGATCATGTGGCCGCCGATACCTTCCGCGGCGTCCTTGAGGGCCTCCGACAGGGACGGGTGCGCGTGGATGTTGCGGCCGATCTCCTCGGCGGTGATGTCCCACAGCTGCGCCAGGGTCAGCTCCGGGAGCAGCTCGGAGACGTCGGGGCCGATCAGGCTGGCACCCAGCAGCTCGCCGTGCCGGGAGTCGGCGACGATCTTGACGAAACCGGTGGCATCTCCCAGGCCCCAGGCCTTGCCGTTGGCGGCGAACGGGAACTTGCTCACCGTGACGTCGTAGCCCTTTTCCTTGGCCTGGGCCTCGGTGTAGCCGAAGGACCCGATTTGGGGCTGGCAGTAGGTGGCGCGCGGGATCATGTCGTAGTTGATCGGCATCGTCTCGGCCCCCGCGATGGTCTCGGCGGCCACCACACCCTGGGCCTCCGCGGTGTGGGCGAGCATCAGCTTGGCGGTGCAGTCCCCGATCGCGTAGATGCCCGGCACGTTGGTGCGCATGTACTCGTCGATGGCGATGGCGCCGCGGTCGGTGAGCGCGACCCCGGTCTTCTCGAGCCCGAATCCCTCGGTGCGCGGGGCGAAGCCGACGGCCTGGAGCACCCGATCGGTCTCCAGCACCTGGGCCTGGCCCCCGGCAGCCGGCGAGACGGTGACCTTGACCTTCTCCCCCGAGTCGTCGATGGCGTCGACCTTGGTGGAGGTGAGAACACTCACCCCGAGCTTCTTGTAGGCCTTGGCGAGCTCGGCGCTGATCTCCTTGTCCTCATTGGGGACGATCCGGTCGAGGAACTCGACGATGGTGACCTTGGTGCCGTAGGCGGCCAGCACGTAGGCGAACTCGGTGCCGATCGCCCCGGAGCCGGCGATCACGATCGACTGCGGGACGGACTCGGAGAGGATCTGCTCCTTGTAGGTGACCACCCGCTCGGACAGTTCGGTGCCGCGCAGCGTCTTGACAACAGAGCCGGCGGCGATGATGCAGTTGTCGAAGGTGATCTCCTCGCTCACCGCACCGCCGTCATCCTTGACGACCACCGTCCTGGGGCCGGTGAACTCCCCCCACCCGTTGAACTCGGTGATCTTGTTCTTCTTCATGAGGAAGTGGATGCCGTTGACCATCCGCTTGGAGACCGCCCGTGAGCGGGAGAAGGCCTTCTTGTAGTCCACCGAGACCTCACCGGAGATCCCGAAGGTGTCGGCCTCGCGGGTGACGATGTTGGCCAGTTCGGCGTTGCGCAGCAGGGACTTGGTCGGGATGCAGCCGACGTTGAGACACACCCCGCCCCAGTACTCCTTCTCGATGATGGCGGTCTTCTTGCCGAGCTGTGCTGCGCGAATCGCTGCCACATAGCCGCCGGGGCCGGCACCAAGGACAACGACGTCGAAGTGTGAGGTCATGGCGCCACTCTAACGGGCCGCTCCGAAGTCGGCAGTCCGAACGCGGCGCGGTGACTTCAGCCGTCGTCGAACGGCGCTCTCCCCCCCGAGCGCCACACTCACCGAGACCGGGGACTGTCGATCTCGAATATGATATATTCCCGGCAATCGCATCGCGAAAGGACTACTCGTGGACACCCTCAGCCCAGCCTCCGTGGGACGGCTCATCCGTGACGCCCGCAAGCAGCGCGGCCTGACGCAGACCCAGCTCGCGGATCTCCTCAAGACCTCCCAGAGCGCCATCCACCGGGTCGAGGCGGGACACCAGAACCTGTCCCTCGACTACATCAACCGGATCGCCGAGGCCCTGGAGTCGCCGCTGATCTCCACCCCGAAGTCCGGGACCTCGATGAACTACCGGATCCAGGGCGGCAAGACCCTGTCGGGCAGTATCGAGGTGCGCTCCTCCAAGAACGCCGCGGTCGCCCTGCTGTGCGCCAGCCTCATCAACCGCGGGCACACCGTGCTGCGCGGCCTGGCCCACATCGAGGAGGTCAACCGGATCCTCGAGGTGCTGGCCAGCATCGGTGTGAAGGCCGACTGGTCCGAGGACGGCAAGGACCTCACCCTGGTCCGGCCCGCCGAGCTCGATCTGGACGCCATGAACGTCGAGGCCGCCCGGCGCACCCGCAGCGTGCTGATGTTCCTGGGCCCGCTGATGCACTTCTACGACGAGTTCAAGCTGCCCTACGCCGGCGGCTGCAACCTGGGCGCCCGCACCGTGGAACCCCACCTCCAGGTGCTGCGCGCCTTCGGGCTGGACGTCGTGGCCACCGAGGGGGCCTACCAGGCCCGTGTGCACGACCGCACCCTCAAGGAGCGCCACATCGTCCTCACCGAGCGCGGCGACACGGTCACCGAGAATGCGCTGCTGGCCGCCGCGCAGATGCCGAGCCTCACCGTGCTGCGCAACGCCAGCCCGAACTACATGGTCCAGGATCTGTGCATCTTCCTCACCAAGCTCGGCGTCCAGATCGAGGGGATCGGCTCCACCACCCTGAGGATCCGCGGGGTGGCCGACATCAACTGCGACGTCGAGTACTTCCCCTCCGAGGACCCGATCGAGGCGATGAGCCTCATCACCGCCGCGGTGGTCACCAAGTCCGAGCTGTCGATCACCCGCTGCCCCATCGAGTTCCTCGAGATCGAGCTGGCCATCCTCCACGAGATGGGTCTGGACTTCACCCTCAGCGAGGAGTACCCGTCCAACAACGGGTACACCCGGCTGGTCGACATCACGGTGCGCCCGAGCCATCTGAAGGCCGTCGCCGACAAGATCGCCCCGATGCCCTTCCCCGGACTCAACATCGACAACCTGCCCTTCTTCGCGGTGATCGCCGCCGAGGCCGAGGGGCAGACCCTCATCCACGACTGGTGCTACGAGAACCGGGCCATCCACCTGGTCGATCTCGGCAAGCTCGGTGCGAACGTCCAGCTGCTCGACCCGCACCGACTCATCGTGGTCGGGCCGACCCGCTGGCGGGGACGCGAGCTGATCTGCCCGCCGGCCCTGCGCCCGGCGGTGTGTCTGCTGCTGGCCGCACTGGCCGCCCAGGGGGAGACCGAGCTGCGCGACGTCTACATGATCAACCGCGGCTACGAGGACCTGCCCGCCCGGCTGGGGGCACTGGGAGCCGACATCAAGGTGTTCAACGACTGAGTCGGCGCCGGCTCGGCGCTGACGAGCTGGTCCTGGGCCTGGACCAGGGCCAGCTCCTGTCGTCCCAGCCGCACCGTCTCGGCCAGCACCGCGTGCACCGACCCGGCGGTGGCGCCCAGCGCGGCGGCCAGCTCCTCCCCCGCCAGCAGATGAGCCAGCAGGACCGCCGCGGTGAGATCCCCGGACCCGTCGAAGTGGGCGTCCAGGACCGGTGTGGAGACCAGGACCGCGCTCTCGGCGGTGACCGCGACCATGTGCACCTGGTCGGCCGGCAGGTCGGCGGCGGCCACCGAGGTCACCAGCACCGTCGCGGTGCCGGCCGCCACCAGGGTGCGGGCGGCCGCCACCACCTGCTGGACCGAGGAGGGCCGCATCCCGGTGAGGGCCTCCAGCTCGAAGAGGTTCGGGGTGAGGATGTCGGCGCGGCCCGGAGCCCGTCGGCCCAGGAAATCGCGCACCTCGGGCGGCACGTAGAAGCCGGTGCCGCTGTCCCCCATCACCGGGTCGCAGCAGAACAGCACCTTCGGGTTGAGCTCCCTGAGACGGTCGGCGGTCTCCCAGATCACCTCGGCGGTCTCGGCGGTGAGATATCCGCTGAGCAGCGCGTCGACCTGACCGAGCACCCCGTTGGCCTCCATCGCGTCGACGATCGCGCGCAGTTGGTCGGCGCCCAGCGACGGCCCGGCGACGTGCGGGCGGGCGTTGTCATTGGACAGCACCACGGTGGGCAGCCCCCAGGTCTCCACGCCCAGACGCTGGAGGGCGAAGACCGCCACCGAGTTGCCGACCGATCCGACGGTCACATGGGACTGAATGGACAGAACGGTGCTCACGGGAGTCACAATATGGGAGTGCGAGCCAGCGACTATCCCTACTTCGCGGAGCGATTCACCGCCCTGGCGCACCGGGGAGGGTCCCTGCTGGCCGACAACATCGGCCACGAGAACACCCTGCGGGCCTTCGGGAATGCGGTCTCTCTGGGCTACACCCACATCGAGACCGACGTCCATGCCACCCGTGACGGGCAGCTCGTCGCCTTCCACGACTCCCGGCTGGACCGGGTGACCGAGGCCACCGGCCTGATCAGCGAGCTGCCGCTGTCCCAGGTCCGCCGCGCCACCGTCGGGGGCGAGCCGATTCCCACCCTCGACGAGGTCCTCGACGCCTTTCCCGACACCTTCGTCAACATCGACATCAAGGAGTCGGGGGCGACCGAGCCGCTGGTGGGGGTGCTGCGGCGCCACAACGCCACCAGGAGGGTGTGCGTGGGCTCCTTCGGCTCCGACCGGTTGATCCGCTTCCGACGACTGATGGGTCGCGAGGTGGCCACCGCCGTCGGGCCGGTCGGGGTGGCCTGGTCGGCGATCGGCCGGGTGGTGAGCCTGGTGCTCCCGCCGGCCGGAGTGGCCTTCCAGATGCCGGTCCGCACCCGGATCGCCGGTCTCCAGGTACCGCTGGTGACCCCGGCCTTCCTGCGCGCGGCCCATGCCAGGGGGCGGGCGGTCCACGTCTGGACCATCAACGACCGCGCCGAGATGAACCGGCTCATCGACATGGGTGTCGATGGCATCGTCACCGACGCCATCGAGGATCTGGCCGATGTGATGACCGAACGGGGACTGGTCGGCTGAGACCCCGGGATGGGGGTCCTCCGGGACATCGACGGCCCTGCCCGTCCGAAGTGCTCGCCACGGGTTGCCCGGGCCTGTCATGATGGATGTCGCGAAGACTGACCGATCCGGGAGGTCCGGAAGGAGGAGTCATGGCAGATCGTGCACTGCGTGGCATGGGTCTGGGGTCCAAGAGTTTCGAGGACGAGGAAGGCGTCGAGATGGCCGAGAGGCAGGAGATCGGTTTCGACTGCCCCAACGGCCATCACTTCGAGATCACCTTCTCGGTCGAGGCTGAACTCCCCGGAGTCTGGGAGTGCCCGCGATGTGGCGCCGAGTCACACCGAAGCGACGGGACGAAAGCCGAGAAGAAGAAGGAGAAGCCCCAGCGCACCCACTGGGACATGCTGACCGAGCGCCGTTCCATCCCCGAGTTGGAGGAACTGCTCAAGGAGAGGCTCGAGGAGATCCGCAAGGAGTGAGTCCGGCGGCCCGTTATCGGGTCCCGGACCGAGTCACGGGAGGGCGTCGTCCATCACGGACGGCGCCCTCCCGCCATGTGGTGCAGTGCAAGACGCATGACGGCCCAGTGCATGGCGGTGCAGTGCATGCCGGTGCAGTGCTTCTCGGGGCCGCCTGTCGGCGCCGGGCCGTCAGTGCTCGCCGGACCTGCCGGTCAGCCGTCGGCGCACCCCGGCCAGAGCTCCGGAGAGCTGTCGGGTCCGGTAGTCCACCCCCCACAGGGTGGTGCGGATCAGCGCCTCCACCACGATCGCCCGGCTCATCTTGGAGTTGCCGTACTCGCGCTCGACGAAGTCGATGGGCACCTCGGCCACCGTCATCCCGCTCTTGAGCACCCGCCAGGTGAGGTCGAGCTGGAAGCAGTAGCCGGCCGAGGCGACGTCGTCCATTCCGATGGTGCGCAGGGTGTGGGCGCGGAAGGCGTTGAACCCTCCGGTCGGGTCCTTGACCTTGATGCCGAGCATCAGCCGGGTCCACACGCCGCCGCCCCGGGAGATCAGCTCGCGGTACTTCGGCCAGTTGACCACCCGGCCGCCGGGCACGTAGCGGGACCCCTTGACCATATCGGCGTGGTCCAGGGCGGCCAGCAGGGCAGGCAGCTCCTCGGGCTGGTGGGACCCGTCGGCGTCCATCTCGACCAGGACGTCGAAGCCGGCGTCCAGCCCCCATCGGAAGCCGGCCAGGTAGGCCGCCCCCAGACCCTCCTTGCCGCGCCGGTGCAGGACGTGGATGTGATCGTCGGTCTCGGCCAGGCGATCGGCGATCTGGCCGGTGCCGTCCGGTGAGTTGTCATCGGCGACGAGCACCTCGACGTCGGGGTTCGCCCGCCTCACCCGACCGGTGATCGTCTCGATGTTCTCGGCCTCGTTGTAGGTGGGAATGATGACGATGACCCGCGAGTTGGTCACCTCGTCCTCGCTGGTGGGCATTGACGTTCCGATCCTCTCCCGGGCCAGGTCCGGCCCATCCACAACGACCGGGCCTGAGCGGCCCGCCCGACGATGCCCGACCTCACGGGCCGGACGGAGTCTCAGCCTAACGCTCCGCCACGACGGCGGGTCGACCGTCCCCGGCCCGGCTCGACGCGCCGGCCCACCCCGACCAGTACCGAGATGGCCGCCACCGCGACGCTGCCCCAGCCAATCACCGGGGACAGTCGCACCCCGGCCGAGACCCCCGAGCCGAGTGCCAGCTGGTAGCTGCGCCAGTCGTGGCTGGCCTCGGCCGTGCGGTCGCTGACCTGTCCCCCGGGCTCGATGAGGCCCGACAGGGAGGAGGTGGTGGACACCACGATCTGTCGGCCGGTCTCGATGGCGCGGGCCCGGGTGATCTGCCACTGCTGGTAGGGCTGGCCGGTGTGGGTGTAGGTGGCGTTGTTGGACTGGACCATCACGACCTGGGCGCCGTTGCGCACGGTGTCATGGACGGTGGCGTCGTAGGCCAGTTCGAAGCAGATGACGTCGCCGATCCGGATCGTGCGCCCGTTGATCCGGGCATCGATGACCCCCGGGGTGGTGCCGGCCACCGACTGGCGTCCGACATGTTCGAGGACCGGTATCAGCCGGACCAGGGTGGAGCGCCACGGCACCCACTCGCCGAAGGGGACCAGGTTGCGCTTGTGGTAGACGTCGGTCGGCCCCTCGGCACCGACCGGCCACCACATCGCGGTGGTCTGGCGCTCGTCGGGCCCGGGGCCCTCGGTGACCGCCCCGACCAGGATCGGCCGCTGCGCCAGGGTGACCGCGGTGGTCACCAGGGCGTGGGTCTGGTAGTCCTTGACCGGGTCGACGTCGGTGCTGTTCTCGGGCCACAGAATCATGTCGGGCGCTGGCTGGCCGGCGGCCCGCTGGGAGGCCAGGGCGGCGATCGTCTGGGACAGGTGGTTGTCGGTGACCGACCGGGCGTAGCCCATCGCGTAGGAGCCGGCGGTGCCGTCGACCCCGCCCTGGATGACCATCACCCGCGGCCCCCGGGGCAGAGCGTCGACCTGACGATCGGCCCAGTGGACGGTCCACTCCCCCGCCGCCGAGGCCACCGCCATCAACCCCACCAGGGTGAGGGCGGCGACCAGCCGGGGACGCCGCCCTGCAGAACCCCTGCGGCTGCGTCCCGGTGCCAGGGCGGCGGCGAGGAGCTGGCCGGCCAGTGCGATGAGCAGGCTGACGCCGGTCGCACCGATCCATCGCAGGGTGCCGGCGACGGGCGTGTCGACCGCGGTCCAGGCGAGCCGGACCCAGCCGAACCCGCCGAGCGGCAGGTGGGCGGCACCGATCTCTGCGGCCGACCACACGCAGGCCGCCCACAGCGGTGCCAGCCGCAGGTCCTGCACCATCCGGATCCCCCAGCCGGTGAGTGCCGACCAGCAGGCCATGAAGGCGATGAGCACCGGGGCGGCGGGCCAGGCGACCACGTGCACCCAGGCGATCGTGGTGGTGAACAGGCCCAGACCGTACAGGTATCCCAGCCCCAGGGCGGCGCGAGGGCGTCGTCCGGCCACCAGCAGGGTCAGTGCCGCCACGCCGGGAACCACCAGCGGCCACCAGCCGAGGGGGGCCTGGCCCGCACCGGTCGCCGCCCCGGCCAGGAGCGCACACAGGCCACGACGCCACGACGTCCGGAGGAGGGCCGCACGGATCCGTGAGGATCGCGACCGTAGCGACCGGACCCAGGAGGAGCGGGTCCATGAGAAGCCGACCCAGGAGGATCGAGCGCGGGAAGGTCGCGCCGGGGTCGACCGGGAGGCAGCCTCCGAGGGCGTGGCGGTGCGGGGTTTCGCGGTCACTGCCGGTTCGCCGCCGGATCCGACCCCTCGGCGTCGTCGGACTGCGGGTCGGCCTGCCCGGCCAGCAGCGGGCGGGCCTCGAAGACGGTGTCCAGCACCACGGTGGTCTCCGTGGAGCAGCGACACTCCTTGCGGATCCTGTTGAGCAGCTGGTCGAGGTGGTGGGGGGAGGCCACCTGGACCCGGATGAGGTAGGAGGCCGAGCCGGCCACCGAGTGGCAGTCGCGCACCGCGGGCATCTGACACAGGGCCGCGGGGATCTGCTCGTCACGGGCCGGGTCGACCGGGCGGATCAGGATGAAGGCGGTCACCCCGGCGTCGATCGAGACCGGATCGATGTCGGCGTGGTAGCCGGTGATGATCCCCTTGGCCTCCAGCCGCCGGACACGTTGCTGAGCGGCCGAGGTGGACAGACCGGTCTCCCGCCCCAGATCGGTCCACGACATCCGCCCGTTGGACTCCAACAGGGCCAGGATCTGTCGATCGGTGCTCTCCATGGCCCACATCGTGCCACTGGCGGTTGCGTGGCCGCTGGTCGACGGGACCGACGTCATGAGGACTGCTGGACCGGTGTCCAGTTCGATCGCAGCACGTGGATGGTGGATCCGGCGAGCAGGTTCGGCGCGGTCCGGGCCGCCCGGGTGGGTCGGCCATGCTCCCCCAGGCTGACCCGCTGGAGGATGTCCAGCCCCTCGTCGGCGAACCAGGCCTCCAGGTCGATGACCGTGGAGTACCGGACGTTGGGGGTGTCGTGCCACTGGAAGGGCAGGTCGCGGGAGACCGGCATGTGTCCGCACACCAGTCTCAGCCGGTTGCGCCAGTACCCGAAGTTCGGCATCGAGACGATGAGGAGGCGTCCGATCCGGGCCATCTGACGGATCACCTCGCCCGGGCGGGGCACCGCCTGCAGGGTGCGCGAGAGCACCACGACGTCGTAGGAGTCGTCGTGGAACTCCCCCAGATCGGCATCCAGGTCCAGTTCGAGGACCGGCACCCCCATCCCGGCGGCGGTGATGAGTTCGGTGGTGTCGGCGTCCACGCCGGTGCCCAGGCAGTCCCGCTCATCCATCAGGTGGCGCAGCAGCAGGCCGTCGCCGCAGCCCAGGTCCAGCACCCGCGAGCCGGTGGGCACCACCGAGGAGATGATGAGCTGGTCGCGACGCAGTCGCCGGCTCGACCCGGTGGCCGAGGAAGAGTGTGTCGAGGAGGAGATGCTCATCGGGAGACCTCCCGGTCGCAGATGTGTCCGTCGAAGTGCGGGGCCCTGGCCGACGCCCGAGCGGTGCGTCGCTCGGCGGGCACCTCGAGGAAGGCCCTCACCAGGTCGTGGTAGGGGTCCAGCTTCATGAGGAAGGAGTCGTGGCCCCAGGAGGAGGCGATGGTGGCGAAGGTCACCGGCAGCCCGGCCCCCTCCAGATGCCGGACGATGCGCCGGGAGTGGGACGGGGAGAACCGCCAGTCGGTGTCGAAGCAGACGACCAGGTAGTTCACCGGATCGGCCACCACGCGGTTGGTCGCCTGCGGGTGCCCGAACGGATCGAAGTAGTCCATCACCCGGGTGAGGTAGATGTAGCTCAGCGGGTCGAACCGCGACAGGAAGGTCTCGCCCTGGTGGTCGAGGTAGCTCTCCACCGCGAAGTCGACGCCGAAACCGCGACGGGACTGACCGAACTGGTGGGTCCGGCCGAACTTCTCGGCGAAGGCGTCCTCGGACAGATAGGTGATGTGGGCCAGCATCCGGGCGATCGACAGGCCGGTGTCCGGTCGGGAGTCGGCGTTGAGGTAGGCGCCGTCCTCGAAGTCCGGGTCGCGGACGATGGCCTCCCGCCCGACCGCCGAGAAGGCGATGTTCTGGGCGGTGAGTCGACTGGAGGCCGCGATGATCACCGCGTTGTCCAGGGTGTCGGGCCGGGTCAGGGACCAGTCCAGGGCCTGCATGCCGCCCATCGACCCCCCGACCACCGCGTGGAACCGGCTGATGCCCAGCTGGGCGGCGAGCCGCAGGTGCACCTCGACGAAGTCGTGCATGTCGATCTGGGGGAAGTCCAGCCCCCACACCTGGCCGGTGTCGGGGTTGATGGAGGTGGGACCGGTGGTCCCCGAGCAGCCGCCCAGCAGGTTGGAGCACACCACGAACCACCGGTCGGTGTCGATGGCCCGTCCCGGGCCGATGATGTTGTCCCACCAGCCCGGCTTGGAGTCCTCGTCGAGGCCGGCGCCGTGGGCGTCTCCGGTGAGGGCGTGACAGATGTAGATGGCGTTGTCGCGCTGGGGCGACAGGGTGCCATAGGTCTGATAGGCGACCTCGACGTGGTCGAGGCGCCCCCCGGCGACCAGGTCGAGGGGATTGTCGGGGGTGGCGACCGTGGCGACCCTCGTCCGGACGGGGCCGACCCCGGGACCGACGGGTTGGGTACGGAGAGCTGGCTGGCGTGGCATCGATGCCGATTGTGCCACCGCGGGCCACCACCGAGCGTCACGGCGGTGTTCCAGATGGGCGCCCAACGCCGCGTGGGCGGCTCGGGGAGCTATACCGTTGAAGCCATGCGACTCATCACAATGGACGAGTTGGAGCGGGTCACCGCCGCCCTGCCCGACTGCCCACGGATCGTGGCGGCCGGAGGTGGTGCCTCACCGCTGGCACTGCTCAACGGCCTGGATGAGAGCCTGGACAACTGGCGACTGTTCTGCGTCAACGCTCCCCTGGGTGTGCCCGCCCACGACGGCGTCTGCCACGAGACGGTCTTCCTGGGACCGGGATCCCGGGCCGCCCGCGACGTCGACTACTTCCCGATGCCGATGAGCACCGCACCGATGCTGCTGTCGACCAGCTGCCCGCCCGACCTGGTGGTGCTGCACACCACCACGGTGCACAACCGGGTGGTGAGCATGGGGATCGAGGTGCAGCTGATGGCCGCGGCGGTCGAGGCCGCCAAGAGACGCGGCATCCCGGTGATCGCCCAGATCAACCCGCAGATGCCCTTCACCCGGGGCGACGGCGTGCTGCCCGAGGACGCCATCGACCTGGCCGTGGAGGTCGACGAGCCGCTGATCCCGGTCGATCCGGCACCACTGGACGACGACCTGCTGCAGATCGGGGATCTGGTGGCCTCCCGGGTCCACGACGGCGACGCGATCCAGATCGGGATCGGCAAGGTCCCCGACGCCGCCGCCCGCGGACTGCTGGGTCACCGCAACCTGCGGATCTGGTCGGGGATCCTCTCCGACGCGGCGATGACCCTCGACCAGGCCGGCTCGCTGGTCCCCCACCGGCAGATGACCGGATCCTCCCTGCTGGGAAGCCTCGAGCTCTACGCCTGGGCCGACGAGAACCCGCGGATCCGGCTGCTGCGCAGCGAGAAGACCAGCAACCCTGCGACCATCTCGGCCCTCAATGGCTTCGTGAGCATCCACAGCGCCCTGGAGGTCGATCTGTTCGGGCAGGTCAATGCCTCGCGGTTCGGGCTCAAGGTGTACTCGGGAACCGCCGGATCCACCGATTTCCAGACCGGGGCGATGCGATCCAAGGGGGGCCAGTCGCTGGTGGCCCTGCACAGTCGTCACGCCGACTCCTCGACCATCGTCGGGCGGCTGTCGGGGCCGGCGACCTACTCCCAGCCGAGTGCGGTGATCACCGAGAACGGCATCGCGGAGCTGTTGTTCCGCGACGAGGCGATGCAGGCCAGCCGGCTCATCGAGCGGGCCGCCCACCCCGACTTCCGGGACGAGCTGAGGGAGCAGGCCGAACGGATCGGCCTGCTCCACGCACCCCGCCAGTCCTGACCGGGGCCCGCGGACCCGCCTGAGACTCCCGGCCTCAGAACTCCTCGTAGACGGCCGGGTCCTGATCCTGGAGGCGGCCGTCCGGCCGGCCCAGGGCGGTGACCGCGTCGATCTCGCCGTCGGACAGGCTCACCGTGGCGGCCGCCAGATTCTCGATCTGGCGGCTGGGGGTGGCCGCCTTCGGCAGCGGCACGGCGCCGCGGGCCACCTCCCAGGCCAGCACGACCTGGGCGGGGGTGATCTGGTGAGCGGTGGCGATCTCGCCGATCTCCGGACGCGACAGGATGTCGTCGCCGCGACCCAGCGGGCTCCACGCCTCGGTGAGGATGCCGTGCTCGCGGTCGTAGGCGAGGGCGTCGGCCTGCGGGAAGTAGGGGTGCAGTTCGATCTGGTTGACCTCGGGCATCACCCCGGTCTCCCGCTGGAGCCTGTCCAGGTGCTCGGGAAGGAAGTTGCACACCCCGATGGCACGGATCAGGCCGCGCTCCCGGGCCTCGATGAGAGCCTGCCAGGCCTCGACGTAGAGCCCGGTGCGCGGGTTGGGCCAGTGGATGAGGTAGAGGTCGATGGCGTCCAGCCCGAGCCGGTAGAGGCTCTCCTCCACCGTGTAGAGGGCCTCGTCGTGCTTGTGGTGGCGACCCGGCAGCTTCGAGCTGACGATGAGGGGTTCGCGGTCCAGCTGGGAGACGGCCTTGCCGACGGCTCCCTCGTTCTCGTAGTTGAAGGCGGTGTCGAGCAGGGTGTAGCCGTTGCCGACGGCGGTTCGGATGGTGTCGACGCCGGAGGCGCCGTTGAGCTTGTAGGTCCCGAAGCCGATGACCGGCAGTACGAGACCGCCGTGAGAGGTGACGGTGGGCACAGGCATCTGTGATCTCCTCAGTGGTTGACGAGCAGGTGGGACAGGGTGGTGATGACGCCGCCCTCCAGGTTGGAGGGGGCGGTGAAACGGGCGCGGGCCAGCAGGTCCGGGTGGGCGTTGGCCATCGCGAAGGACAGCTGGGCGTGGTCGAACATGTCGAGGTCGTTGAGGTAGTCGCCGAAGACCGCGGTCTGGGCGGGTGTCACCCCGAGGGCCTGTTGGAGCTGGGCCAGGGCGTGGCCCTTGGTGGCCCGGGCATTGCTCACGTCGACCCAGTGGCGGGCCGACAGCACGACGGAGTGGCCCTGGGCGGCCTCGTGGAGTCGTGGGTGGACGACCGTGGAGGCGTCCCCGAAGTCGTAGACGGCCATCTTGATGACGTTGCCGATGCCGGACAGGTCGTCGACGACCTCCAGCTGGTGGTAGTACTTGCGCACCTCGGCCAGGAAGGCGTCGTCGTGACGCCGGACGCGGGCCACGGTGGTGCCCGAGAGCACCACCCCGATGTTCTGCCCCTCGGCGACCAGTCGGTCGAGTCTGTCGAGGGTGGCGGTGACGTAGTCGGGGTCGATGACCGAGGCCGCCAGCAGGACGCCGTTGCGCATCAGCTGGGCGCCGTTCTCGGCGATGAAGGCCATCCCGTCGGTGGAACCGGTCCCGGCGTCGTGGTCGGACTCTGGTCCGCTCGTGCCGTCGTCGGTGCCGCTACCGGTGGCCGCCGAGCCGAACATCGACTCCAGAGTCGCGTACTGACGCCCGGAGGCGGGGGTGAATGCGATCCCCCGGTGCCGCATGGTCTCCAGGAGGGGCCACAATCCCTGGGGGATCTCACCGCGACCGTCGAGCAGGGTGCCGTCCATGTCGCAGACGACCAGCTTGAGGTCGGCGGCCTGTGCCTCCGGGGTGGTGTGGCTCAACGTCCTTCAGTCTCCCTCACATCGTGACGGACCTGTCTGCCGACCGGCCCTGGTACGCCGATCCGTCGGCAGCCCCGACCATCGGCCTGGCTGGGGTTTTCCCGACGTTACCCGGCGCCGGCGTCCTGGTCGAGAGGGTCTGGTGGCGGCGCTCCTCGCGTCCGGGGCGTCCCGACAGCAGGGCCCACAGGATGCAGGCGAGATCGACGAGTTCCTGGAGGCCGGCTCCCAGCACGGCCGGCATGACGCCGGTGGCGCCGACCAGCATGAGTGCCACCGACAGTCCGATGCCGATGGCGATCGCCTGCCAGGCCACCGCCAGGGTGCGACGGCCGATCTGGACCGCACGGGCGACCCGGAACAGGTCGTCCTCCATCACCACGACGTCGGCCGACTCGACCGCGGCGGCCGATCCCTTGGCACCCATCGCGATCCCGACATCGGCTGCGGCCAGCACCGGGGCGTCGTTGGTGCCGTCGCCGACCATCAGGACCGGACGGCGGTCCAGCGATCTCACGGTCTCCACCTTGTCGGCGGGGGTGAGCTCGGCCCGGACCTCGTCGACGCAGACCTGGCGGGCCACCGCGTCCGCGGTGGCGCGACAGTCTCCGGTGAGCATCAGGGTGCGACCGACGTTGAGCTGCCGGAGCTCGGCCAGGGTGGCTCGCGCCTCGGGGCGCACCAGATCGGCCAGCTCGATGACTCCCGTGGGCTGCCCGTCGCAGGAGACGAAGACCCGGGTGACGGCGGCCCGGTCCGTCGGCTCGGGGGCCGTGCGGCCCGCCCAGGCGAAGGATCGGGTCCCGACGAGGACCTGGTGTCCCGACACCACGGCGGCGATCCCGGCCGCCGGGACCTCCCTGGCCCCGGTCGCCGACTCCAGCGACAGTCCCCTGCCCAGCGCGTCGGCGGTCAGCGAGGTTGCGATCGGATGGGTCGACATCTGTTCGACGGAGGCCGCCAGGGCGATCAGCCGATCGGCCGCGATGCCGTCGGCCGGGTGGACGGCGGTCACCGCGGGGGTGCCGGAGGTGAGGGTCCCGGTCTTGTCGAAGGCGGCGGTGCGCACCCTGGCCAGCTGTTCGAGAGAGCCCGAGTCCCGGACGATGATTCCGAGCTTGGCGGCACGGCTGGTGCCGGCCATGAAGGCCACCGGGGCGGCGATGATGAGGGGGCACGGGGTGGCCACCACGAGCACCTGGGCGAATCTCACCGGATCTCCCGACAGGGCCCAGGCCAGGCCCGCGATGGCCAGCGAGACGATGGTGAAGGGCACCGCGACGCGGTCGGCGAGGCTGACGAAGGGGGCTCGGGAGGACTGGGCGTTGCGGACCAGGGTGAGGATCCGCTGGTACTGGGAGTCGGCGGCCAGCGCGGTGGCGCGCATCGCCACGGCGGTGGGGCCGTTGACGCTGCCCGCCATCAGCTGTTCACCGGGACGCCTCAGCACGGGCATCGACTCGCCGGTCAGCGAGGACTCGTCGAGGGTGGCGTTGCCGACCTCCAGCGTCCCGTCGACGCCGACCATCTCCCCGGGGCGGACCTGGATCCGGTCACCGATCTGCACCAGGTCGACCGGAACCCGTTCGACCTGGCCGTCGGCGGTGATCCTGCCGACCTCGTGGGGGGCATTGTCCAGCAGCGCCGACAGCGAACGGCCCGCGCGACCGTGGGCGTAGTCCTCCAGGGCCGCTCCCCCGGCCACCATGAGGCAGATCACCAGGCACGCCCAGTACTGGCCGACCCACGCGGTGGCGCCGATCGCCACGATGGCGAGCAGGTCGACGCCGTAGGTGCCGCTGCGCAGTTCCTGGATCATTCCGACGGTCAGACGCACGGCGACGCCGAGGCAGGCCACCGTGACCACCCAGCGGGCGGGCACAGACGCGCCGGCCAGAACCAGCGTCCCGCCGAGCACCCCGGTGAGCACGATGAGAATGACCAGCGGGTAGCGCCGGGCGAACTGCAGGCCTTTCGTCATCGTCTGTGTCATGGCTCAATGGTCCCGCGGTGGAATCGATTTTTCCAGCAAGGGAAGGCGATCCTGAGCTGCCTGGAGGATTCAGGTGAGCCTTACCTCTGCAGTATTTCGACACCAGGCTCCGGGCGATGGTTTCACATGCATTCTGAGTTGCTGATCCAGCTGGTAGTGAACTCCAAAGGATCGGTGACGTACTGATGAGTACGAGCCACTGAGGTCAGAAGTCCATGTCAAGTTGCATCGTGCGAACGCGCTCCGCGAAGTCTGGAGCTCCGGCCCGCTTCAACCCTGTGGGGAGGTTGGGTTCAGTTCCCCGCCGGAGGAAGTAGCTGATCTGGTCTCTGATCGCATCGCGCACAACCCCGGGCTGGCTGTCGGCGACGAGCATGAAGAACTCATCGGCCGTGTGCACCTCGTAGGAAAGCTCATCTTGGTCCTCCTGTCGTGCAGGCCGGAGGTCCTTGATGTTGTTGGTCACTAGGATGTCCGCGCCTCCGGCGACTGCGGCGGCGTGGACATGCTTGTCGTAGGGATCCTGGATCGGCCGATCCGCTTCCACTGCGAAGTCACGGATCTGCCCATCCGGGAAAACTCCGACAATACTCTCTCTGACGTGTGCGATCTTTTCCCCTTCAAGATCAGGATAGAGCTGGCGGACGGCGTGCAGAGTCTCTGCGAGAATGTCTTCTGTCCACACCACTGTGAACATGGCGCTGCTGTGAACATACAAGGCGCAGAACCAGTCACGAAGATTCCTGGACACCCACACATTTGCATCGACGAGGACGACAAGCTCACCGTTGATTCTGACCACAAACCGATCCTATCGGAAGGCTCAGTCAGTAATGCCTGCGTCGTCCTGAGCCTCGCGGACACGATTAAAGGTCTCGGCAGCCTGTCTGCGCTTCTCATCACGTGCTCGCATGACATCGGCAGTGGCCAATCGATGGTGGGTGCCGACTTTGCGTGCCGGAATCTCCCCCCGATTGATCCGCTTCATGAGGGTGGTGCGCGAGACGCCCAGCAGGTGGGCCGCCAGAGACGTTGTCAGCTCAGCTGGCATTGCTGTCACGGTAAGACTTCCTCCCTCGGCAATCGAATCCAGCATGGTCATGATGAGGTGGCCGAGTTCAACAGGAACGTCGACAGCGTTGGAGCCGTCCATGCGGGCACTGAACACGGGCCGTTGCCCGCCCTTTGTTGCAGCATTGATGCACTCAACTGCCGAGCGGGCTGCACGGGCCTCCTGATCTGTGGCGATGATGGTGCGTGTGACGCCAGTAGCTGCATTCATGGTTCATCTCCTTCACACACACGGTATGTGGTGTCACTTGCAACCGCAACCCACCGGGTGATCGTCCGGGACCGCCGTCGCCCCTCCTGGTGGTGGGTCGATCTAGCATCGAGAGCATGGATGACGCACTCGATCCCTCGGCTCTCCAGGCGGCCCGTGAACGGTTGGGGGAGGCCCGGGAGGAGGCGCTGCGCCGGTGGGACAGCGTCCAGAGTCGTGTCGAGGACCTGCGTCGTGACCGTGCCGAGGAGCCCGCGGACGACGAGCACGACCCGGACGGACCGACCCTCTCCTCGGAGTGGACGATGGCCGAGGCACAACGCGGTGTGGTGGAGTCCGCCATCGCCGAGATCGACGCCGCCCTGGCGAGGGTGGAGGACGGACGCTACGGTCTGTGCCTCAGGTGCGGCCGTCCGATCTCACCGGAGCGGTTGGCGGCCCGGCCCTCCGCGGCGACCTGTCTGGACTGCGCCCGACGAGCCAGTCGATCGCCTCGATGAGGATCTGGTGGCGATGGCACATCTCGGAGTGATCTAGGCCCTGGTGGTCCACGACGTCGATCCGGGGCCCCGGCCGGCCCTGGCCCTCGGGGCCGGTGGATCGTAACTCCGAGGCGAACCGGTGTGCCGCCTCGCCGGGCACATGGCTGTCGCGGGTCCCGACGTCCAGCCGCAGATCCAGTCTCCGCCGGTAGCGGTCGGTGTGCAGCAGAGGATCCAACCGGGAGCGCAGCCAGGACCCGGTGACACTGCCCTCGCCCTGATCGATGGGCCGCTCCGGCTGTCCGATCAGGGTCATGGCGGGGCGGGTCCAGTCCGGTGTGGCGGCGATCGCGGCGACCCGGAGGATCCGCCGGTCCGCGCCGGCCAGCGCAAGGGCGGCGTCCCCGCCCATTGAGATCCCGCCGGCCAGGATCGGACCAGGGATCCCGAACCTCTCGACGGCCCAGTCGAGGACCGCCATCGCGTCCAGAACGGTGCCCCCGAGGATCGGCCACATGGTGGCTCTGAAGTGCTCCATGACCTCGGCGAACAGATCGCCGGAGGGCCGGTCGGCCCGCATCCCGTGACGGGGCGGATCGATCGAGACCGCGAGGAACCCTGCGCACGCCAGCCGGCGAAGCGCCTGTTCGCATCCTGCTGCGGAGCCGCCCAGCGGAGGCAGCCACACCACCAGACCGCGCGGAGAACCGGCATGAGCGCCGACAACCCTGACCGGCACCTCGCCCACCGCGGTGACAATCGTCTGCGCGAGATCGACCTCCACCGGTCAGGACCTCTCCGGGATGCCCATGTGTCTCATGAATCCGGCGGCCGGGCGGATGTGCAGGGTGAGCTGGCCCTGCGTGTCGACCTGGCGACCGCCCAGGGATTCGATGCGGTTGTCCGGGGACCAGTAGAAGATCTCGCTGCTCAGCAGACCTCCGGGGTGGCGGACGTCATCGGCGGTGAAGGTCGTCTCACACGCCCGGATGAGATCGGTGGCCTGACGGCGCCAGCTGTCCCCGCTCATGACGGTGTACAGCACCAGCGACCGGTTCGGGATGGCGAATGCGATCCCGCGGGGTGCCGGACCGATGATCTCGGCACTCAGCAGGGCCATGTTCATCACCCGGGAGGCGAGGAACGGCGAGTCCCCGGTCAGCCCCCAGATGGGCCCCTCGACCTGGAACCGCTCCCCCACCGGTTCGGTGTCGGTGTTCCGCCGCCCCAGGCTGAAGGCGTCATCGATATCGACGGACTGCCTCTGGAGCATCCCCGACGTCATCACCACCACACCCCGGGGGCCGGACAGGGACAGCACCTCGAGAATGCCGGGGGCGAATCGGCGGGCGTAGGACAGGTCGGCCCCCGGGTCGCGGGTCTCGGCCCGCAGTTGGCAGCGCAGTTGGGACTCCAGCTCCTGGCGGCTCAGGGGCCACTGCCCGAGGTGCCGATCAGCGGCCAGCAGCAGTCTGACGTGGTCATCGACCGCGTCGGGCCACTCGGAGCGGATGTGCTGGCGGCGCAGCCGTCCCACCAGAGCGGCCAGCGGCCACTCGGTGCCGTGGCCGTCGAGCACCCTGGCACTCGCCAGGTCGTCGGCCTGCTCCAGATGGGAGGCGAGGCCGTGGTCGGCCAGGGCCCGGCGGACCAGTCCTCCCACCCACAGCGCGTCGGGCGGGGTCATCGGGGATCGGGAGTCGTGCGACGGGGCCATGGGGACCTCCGCAGGTCGTGGTGGCTGTCGAGTTGGTGCCAGCCTAACCACAGGACGGCGTCAGATCAGCAGGAAAAGCCGCTGATCGGGCGGATTGGCGCTCCCAGACCCAGCTGATTGCCCGTCAGGCCAGCGCGGCCAGGGCGCTGCCGGTGACCCGCTGGGTGGTCCACCCGCTCATCGGCTCGGCGCCGATCGAGCGGTAGAAGGCGATCGACGGGGCGTTCCAGTCCAGCACGGTCCAGTCCAGCCGCGGGTAACCGCGCTCCAGGCACAGCGCCGCCAGGCTGGAGACCAGGGCCTTCCCGAAGCCCCGGCCGCGGAACTCGTCGCGGACGTAGAGATCCTCCAGCCAGATTCCGTTGCGGCCGGTCCAGGTGGAGTAGGTGAGGTACCACACCGCGATCCCGACGATCTCGCCCCGGTACTCGACGACGTGGGCGAAGACACTCGGCCGATCGCCGAAAAGTGTCTCGGTGAGGGCGTCGACGGTGTTCTCCACCGCGTCCGGCTCGCGCTCGTAGGCGGCCAGGGCCTGGATGCAGTCGAGCACCCCCTGCTCGTCGCCGGGGTGTACGCGGCGCAGCACGGCGCCGTCGGCCAGGGATTGAGGGTTCACGTCCGGCAGGCTATCGGATCGGTGCTCCCAGATCTCTGCTGTCGGCCCTGTTGATCACCCAGTACTTAGAGTTACTATCTAGTAGTAGTCATTGACACTGAGTAGCAGGAGGACCGATGGGCCGACAGGCGACCGAGATGCTCAAGGGGATCCTGGAGGGAGTTGTCCTCGCGATGCTGTCCAACCATCCGGCCTACGGGTACCAGATCACCGCGCGGCTGCGAGAGCAGGGATTCACCGACATCGCCGAGGGCACCGTCTACGCACTGCTCGTCCGTGTCGAGCAGCGCGGCCTCGTCGATGTCGAGAAGGTCCCCTCGCAGAAGGGGCCGCCGCGCAAGGTCTACTCGCTCAGCGCCCAGGGACATGACTACCTCGATGAGTTCTGGAGGACCTGGAGCTTCCTCTCGGAACGACTGGAACGGCTCCATGGAGAGGTGGGATGACGATGAGCGTCAAGAGGTGGGTCGAGAAGGTGATCGGACCACTCGACCAGAAGAGGGAGTACCGGAGCTACCTGGCGCGCATCAGAGCGCTCCCGAGCCCTACCGCCAGACCGCGGCTGCCCTGCGGCGCTACTTCAACCACACCGCGGCGACGGTGCTGGACGTCGAGGGATCGATGCGGATGTGGAGCGACTTCGCCGACCTGTGGGAGGAGGCCGCCGCCGACGGCACCGCCATCGGCGACATCGTCGGGCAGGATCCGGTGGAGTTCGCCGAGACCTTCGCGCAGGCCTACACCGGCAAGCGCTGGGTCGACAGGGAGCGCCGGCTGCTGAACGAGGCCGTCGACAGGGCGAAGCGGGAGCAGCGGCGATGGCCACGCCGATGATCCAGGTCCGCGGGCTCGTGAAGTCCTTCAAGGACCTCGAGGTGCTGCGCTGGGTCGACCTCGAGGTGGGCCCCGGCGCCATCGTCGCCCTGCTCGGGTCGAACGGCGCCGGCAAGACGACGGTGGTCAGAATCCTGTGCACCCTGTTGAGGGCCGACGCCGGGATGGTCAGGGTCAACGGTGTCGACGTCGACCGGGATCCGACCGGGGTGAGAGGGGCGATCAGCCTCACCGGCCAGTCCGTGGCCGTCGACGAGATACTCACCGGTCGGGAGAACCTCCTCCTGGTCGCCAGACTGCGCCACCTCGACGATCCCCGGGCGGTGGCCGACTCCCTGATCGAGCGGTTCGGGCTCGCCGATGCGGCCGGCCGACGGGTGTCGAGCTACTCGGGAGGGATGCGCCGCAGACTCGACATCGCGATGAGCCTGGTCGGCGATCCGCCGGTGATCCTCCTCGACGAGCCGACCACCGGACTGGATCCGGAGGCTCGGGTCCAGGTCTGGGAGATGGTCAGGCAACTCGCCCGCCACGGCACCACGGTGCTGCTCACCACGCAGTACCTGGAGGAGGCCGAGGCACTGGCCGACAGGATCGCGATCCTGCACCGGGGCCGGATCATCGTCGAGGGCACCCTCGAGGAACTCACGAGGCTCCTTCCGTCACCGAGGGTCGAGTACATCCGCAAGCAGCCCAGTCTCGAGGAGATCTTCCTCGCCCTGGTCGGCAACGCCGACACCGGCGGGGACACTGCCGGATCCTGTGCTGCGCACCACGAAGGAGTGCAGAGACGACCACCGGGGCGCTGGGCGACACGGTCGTCCTCACCGGGCGGACCATGCGCCACGTCACCCGCAGTCTCGACACCATCATGACCACGGTGATCACGCCGGTCGCCATGATGCTGCTGTTCGTCTACGTCCTGGGCGGTGCGATCCGTACGGGTCAGGGGACGGGCTCCTACATCGACTACATGCTGCCCGGGATCCTGCTCATCACGATCGCCTCGGGAACCGCCTACACGGCATTCCGGCTGTTCGCCGACATCCGCAGTGGAATCGTCGAACGGTTCGCTGCCATGCCGATCGCCCGCTCGGCGATGCTGTGGGCCCATGTGCTGACCTCACTGGTCGCGAACCTGCTGTCACTGGTCGTGGGGGTCGCGGTCGCACTGCTGATGGGCTTCCGCAGCCCGGCGGGTCCGGGTGCCTGGCTGGCGGTCGCCGCGATCCTGGCGCTGTTCACCCTGGCTCTCACCTGGCTGGCGGTCATCCCCGCAATGACCGCTCACTCGGTGGACGGGGCGAGCGCCTTCTCCTACCCGCTGATCTTCCTGCCGTTCATCAGCTCCGCCTTCGTCCCCACCGCGACCATGCCCGGGCCGGTCCGGTGGTTCGCCGAGAACCAGCCGGTCACCCCGATCGTCGACACAATCCGCAACCTGTTCAGCGGGGCGCCGGTCGGACACGCGATCTGGTCGGCCCTGGGATGGATGACGGGGCTCCTGGTGCTGGCACTCGCCGCCGCGACCCTCATCCACCGTCACCGCAGCCGCTGACCCATCGAGCCGCCCAGCGCATCGCGGAACTGGGAGTCGATGTCGGCCAGCTGTCCGCGGACCGGGTCCAGAGTGGCCGCGGCGTCGATCAGCTGCCAGTCGGCGTCGATGTCGGAGGGTCCGATGACAGCCTCGACATGGGTGTCGAGGACCGTCATGTGCAGGCCGCGCAGCACCCGTTGGAAGGGTTCGGCAGCGGCGCTGCCGCCGTGGTTGCCGTAGCAGAGAAAGGTCGCGGGGCGGCCCTTCCACTCCTCGTACAGGAAGTCCATGGCGTTCTTGAGCACCCCTGGATACCCCCAGTTGTACTGCGGGAACACGAAGAGGAACCCGTCGAAGACGCGCACGGTCCGGCTCCAGGCGCGGGTGTGCTCGTGCTGGTAGTGGCCGAGGGCGGGCATCCGGGGCTCATCGAGGAAGGGCAGATCCACCTCGGCGAGGTCGAGCAGCTGGTAGCTCAACGCACTGTCCTGCGACAGGACGTCGCGGGTCCAGCCGGCGATGTCGGCGCAGATCCGGGTGGGTCGGGTGCTGCCGATGAGAACGGCGATCCTTGCGGTCATGGCGACTCCTGGTGTTCTGGAGGGTTCCGGTGCCTCCGGATGGTTCGTGACACGAACCAGTATTAGTTCGTGGGACGAATTGAATCAAGTAGGCTTGCGTCATGAGTGAAGCCCGTGACAAGAAGAGACACTCGCCGGACGTCGACCTGGTGGACGCCGTCGTGCAGCTGTCCTTCGCGGTGCAGACGGTTCTCGGCCGACTCGCCGAGTCCCAGGAGCTGTCGATCACCCAGACCCGGATGCTCGCCGTCCTGGAGGACCGCGACATCGGCGTTCAGGAACTGGCCGCGATCCTGGAGCAGGGGAAGTCGAGCACCTCCGGTCTGGTGACCCGGGCCGCCCGGCGAGGACTGGTGAGACGCCGCGAGGTGCCGGGTGACCGGCGCGCGGTCCACGTGGCCCTCACCCCCGCCGGTCGGTCCCTGGTCCGGGAGGTGCGCGAGGAGGTCCGGGTCGAGATCGGCCGGCTGACGACGGCCATGCCTCAGCGCGACCGCGACCGCCTCGCCCGGCTGGCCCGGGTCCTGGTCGACCAGTACGCGATCCATCACCGACTCCCGGTGTGAACCTCGGACGGGCCGGCGACGTGCGCCGGGACTGCTGGAGTATCAGGCGGTGAGCTGTGCGAGCCGGGTCACGGTGTTCCAGTTGCGGACGGTGACCACGGTGTCGCGGCCGACGACCGTCCTGCGCAGCACCGCCTGGGCCAGCGTGGAGCGACCGATGCCGTCCGGCAGCCACAGGTAGAGCACCCGGTCGCCCAGTGCGCACTGCTCGGGGGCGAAGGCGGCGCTCTCGATCCGGTCGAGGGGTGCGGGGTCGATCCGACGGTTCATGAAGGCCGCGTGGAGCTGCTTCCCCTCGATGTCGGCGGTCGGGAAGGGGCACTGGTCGATGACAGAGCGCAGATATGCGTGTCCGGCGACGAGGACGTCGACCGGTGTGCCGAACCGCTCGGCCAGGGCCGCGGCGACGCGCTCCTGGACGGCCCGCTCGTCCTGGTCTGCGGCGGTGAGGGCGGCCTGGCCGCTCTGCAGGTAGGTCACCACGTCCCGGTAGCCGAGGTCCTCCAGCAGCAGTCGCAGATCCGCCATCCGGATCCCCCGGTGACCGCCGACATTGATCCCGCGCAGCAGGACGGCGTACCGGTTCCCGCCTGCACCGACCTGGCCGGATTCTGGTGTGGCCCTCATGTCAGTGGAAGACTCAGCCGGTGATGGTCATGGAGCCACCTCAGGGCCTGGTGGACGGCGTCCTCGGGTTCGAACCGCGGGGCGTATCCGAGCAGCCTGCGGGCCTTGTCGATGCTGGCGTAGTGACTGCGGTGGAGGTGGCGCCAGCTGAGCTCGGCGTCCTCGGCGCTGGTCGCGTCGCGGAACTGTTGCCAGCTCACGTCCTCCAGCACGGCCGAGCGCCCGAACCAGCCGGCCGCGATGGTGGCGAACCCCCGTGCGCTCATCGCCGACCCGGAGACGATGTTGAGGTCGGCACCGACGACCCGGGGCCGTCTGTCCACCGCCCTCTCGAAGGCCTGGGCCACGTCGTCGGCGTGGACGTGGTGGAGCATCTGGGTTCCCCCGTCGGGAATCGGCAGCGGTGGCGGGGCGGCCAACCGGGACCAGACGGTGGGGTCGAGATTCCCCAGCGGCCCGCATCGGCGATCACCCGGGTGATCTCGCGCCACTCGGGTCCATCGGTGTACCGGGCGCCGCTGCCGCGGGTGATGGTCGTGACGCGGTGGCCGGCGCGGACGAGTCGGGGCACCAGGAATGATCCGATGTGCCCGCCCCCGCCGATGACCAGAATCCTCACCCGCACACTCTGTCAGACCCGGGGGGTCAGACCAGCAGGATCACACCGGCCACCGCACTGAGGATCAGGACGAGGGTGGTGAACACCCTCCGGTCGACCCGCCTGGCCAGTTGACGACCGACGAGGACCGTGGCGACGATCACCGGGACCATGATCGCCACCGGCCGCAGGTCGGAGCCGGTGAGCATCCCCAGGCTCAGTGAGAAGGGCAGCTTGATGAGGTTGAGGATGAGAAACAGCCACGCGGTGGTGCCCAGGAATCGGACCACCGCGAACCCCTCGGACAGGAAGTACAGGGAGGTGATGGGGCCCGCGGCGTTGGCGACCATCGTGGCGAATCCGGCCAGCACGCCGAACAGCAGGGACTTGGGGCTCACCCGGCGCCGGGTCCCGGTACCGGTGGTCGTCCCCCCGGCGGTTGCGCCCTCCCCCGCCGATCCGCGTCCTCCCTGGCCGTCATCACCGGCCGTGAGATCCGCAGTGTGATCGGCAGTGGTGGGGGCGGCAGCTGGAGTTGTGGGGGCCGTAGCGGGAGTGGCGCGTCGATGTCGGTTGCGCGCCATCACCGCGATGTTGATGAGGACGAAGGCCACGATGAGTACGCCGATGGTGCGCTTGGTGGCGGCGTTGTCGGCGACCAGCAGGAACCCGGACCCGAGCACGACGCCGACCACGATGTTGGGCAGAAGCCGCAACAGAGCCCGCCAGTCGACGTCCTTGCGATAGGCCCAGATCGCCGCCCAGTCGGCCACGATGATCAGCGCCAGGGTGATACCGGAGGCCTGACGGGCCGGGATCACCGCGGCGAGGAAGCCGATCCCCAGCACTCCGGCGCCGGGCAGGAATGACTTGTCCAGGCCGATGAGAATCGCCACCGCCACCAGCAGGAGCCAGGTGTCCATCGACGCCGACATCAGATCCATTGCACGATCCCCGTTCCCAAGTTGTCCCAACGCGCCTCATCATCGTTCTCCCGATGCGGCCGCCTGACAAATCAATGAATGGGACTGCCAAGTCACTGATTGGGAACTCCCCCGGCGCGACTGCGTGCTGGCACGGATGGCGGCGGCACCGGGTCGTCCTATTCTGCTGAGATGAGAACGCCTCCGGTGGCGGGGGTCCCGGTCACGGGGCTCGATCGCGGGCAGCTCAGGTCGCCGATGATCGTGGTCGGGGCGGCCTGGATCCTGGCAGCCTGCCTGGCCATCGGCGTCGCGGTGGCATCGATCGCCAGCCCGTGGCCGCAGTTCGCAGTGGCCTGTCTGCTCGGGGCGGTCTGTCTGGGACTGGCCACACTCGTGTGGTGGCGGGAACCCCAGCACCGGTTGGCCGGCTGGTTGTCGCTGGCCGGTTTCAGCGTGGTCGCGACGAACACCGTCGACCCGAACCGGATGGGGCCCTTCGACGGCAGTTGGATGCTGCTCTACCTGCCCTTCGCCATCATTCTGCTGCTGGTCCCCGATGGACGTTTGGCCGGCCCCCGGTGGCGACTGGTCGGATGGGCCATCACCCTGGATGTCGCGCTGTTCATGGCCCTCGTGGCGGTGCAGTGGCGGTGGCCCGGCGTCGCGGGACCGTTGACGGGGATCGGCACAGGACTGCTGCTGGGCTTCCTCGCCCTGCTGGTGGCCTGCGCCGCCGCCCCCGTCGTGCGGTACCGGCGCGGCGGGCGGCTCGAGCGCAGCAGACTCCGGTGGGTCCTGCTGGCCGGACTCAGTCTGCCCCTCACCCTGCTGCTGTGCTGGGCGAGCTACCTGGTGCTGGGTACCCCGGACCTGGTCGGGATCGGCCTGCTCGCGATGTATCTGGCGATCCCGCTGGCCGTCACCGTCTCGGTGCTGCGCCCGGAGCTGTTCGACGTCACCCGGGCGGCGGCGGCCACCGTGACCGCCGCATCGTTGAGCAGGTAGCGGGTCGGGAAGTTGTCGGTGCCGTCGACGACGACGTCATAGGGCTCGAGGATTCTCAGCGCGTTCTCGCTGGTGAGCGCCTCCTGGTGGGTGACGACCTGCACCCCTCGGTTGATCGCGCGGATCGAGTCCCGGGCGGAGGCGGTCTTGGGACGCCCGATGTCGCGGATGCCGTGGATCACCTGGCGCTGCAGGTTGGACTCGTCGACGACGTCGTTGTCGACCAGACCGACGGTGCCCACCCCGGCGGCCGCCAGATAGAGCGCGACCGGAGCTCCGAGGCCGCCGGCACCGACGACCAGGACCTTGGCGGCCCGGATCCGCTGCTGGCCCTCGATGCCGACCTCCGGCAGCAGGATGTTTCGGCTGTACCTGTCGAAGTCCTTGGGGCTGAGCGGCTCGATGCGGTCCTGAGGAATGATCGAGGCGGTCATCGACGGCTCCCCTCGCCGCTGTCGGGGGCACCGCCGGCGATGGCCGGCAGCAGCCTGACGGTGGAGTCCTCCTCGACCGCGGTCAGTTCTCCATCGAGCTGTCGGATATCGGAGTCGTTGACGAAGACGTTGACGTAGTCGCGCAGCGTGCCGTCCTCGTCGAGGATGTGAGGTGCGAGATCCGGGTAGGCGCTGGTGAGCTCCTTGACGACCTCCGCGACGGTCGTCCCCGGGAGGACGACCTGGCGTTGACGGTCGGTGTAGCTCTTCAGCACGGAGGGAATAGAGACGATGGCCATCGGAATGGCTCCTTTGCTGTGTGGTGACTGATGCGGTCGCCGATGTGGGTGACCGACGTGAAGGGGCGGCTGGGCGGGGACGGCTCGAGTGGCGGCGGGCCCGCTCAGATATTGGTGCTGAACTCGGCCTCCTGGGTCATGGTCGATCGGTCGGGAGTCAGCTCCCAGCTCGTGGAACGGGGCACGTCGACGGCCCCCTCGCCCTGACCGGCCCGGCCTCCCGCGGTGGCGACCACGATGTAGCTGAGCCCGGGGAAGGCGTGGTCCCGGTCGTAGTCGGAGGGGACCGCCGGGTGATCGGGGTGGGAGTGGTAGAAGCCGACGACGTCCAGACCTCGACGGGCGGCGTCCTCATCGGTCCGCTGGTAGTCGAGAGGGTCGATCCGGAACCGGTGGTACTGCTCCTCGGCCTCCCGGGAGTTGACGATCTCGACGATGTCGACGACCGTTCGGGCGCCGTCCCCCTGCGGGAAGCTCCCCAGCAGGGCCCCGCAGCCCTCCTCGGGGTAGGCGGATCGGCACTGGTCGTGGATCCTGGCCAGCAGGTCGTCTGTGATGGTGATCATCGTGGCTCCCAGAAGTGATCGCTGAGGTATCGCGAACCGGTGTCGGGCAGGACGGTGACGATCACGGTCCCGGGTTCGCCCCGGTGGGCGAGGTCGAGTGCGGCTGCGACGTTCGCGCCGGAACTGATGCCGCAGAACAGCCCCTCGCGAAGAGCCAGCGCCCTGGTGACCTCGTAGGCGCGGGCCGTGGTGACGGTGACCACCTCGTCGATGAGCGACTCGTCGAGGATCGAGGGCCGGATGGTGGAGGCCATGTGCTTGGTGCCCTCGATGCCGTGGAGCGGGGAGTCCGGCTGGACGGCGACCGCCTGCACCGCCGGGTTCTCCGCCTTGAGCCGGCGTGAGGTCCCCATCAGAGTCCCGGAGGTCCCCATCGATGCGACGAAGTGGGTCACCGCCCCGCCGGTCTGACGCCAGATCTCCGCCCCGGTGCCCAGCTCATGGGCGCGCGCGTTGACGGGGTTGTCGTACTGGTTGGGATAGAAGTACCGGTCAGGCTCGGCCGACACGAGCTCCCGGACGTGTTCGAAGGCTCCATCGGAGCCGTCCTCGGCGGGCACCGTGTCGATGACGGTCGCACCCAGGCAGCGCATCGTCTGTTTGCGTTCCGGACTGGTGTTCTCCGGCATCACGAGGGTCACCGGGATGCCCAGTGAGGCGCCGATCATCGCGAACGCGATGCCGGTGTTGCCGCTGGTCGCATCGATGATGGTGGGCACGTCTCGGAGAGGGATCCCGTTGCCCGGTCGCCTCAGCAGACCTCGCTGCAGGCCGTCGAGGACCATGGCCGCGGCTGCCCGGTCCTTGATGGAGCCGCCGGGATTCATGAACTCGGTCTTGGCGAACACCCGGATGCCGGTGGGCACGGTGCCCACCCTGGTGAGTTCCACCAGCGCAGTGCCTCCGATGGCCGCCAGCAGAGGATGCTCTGCCAGACCCAGGCTGTCCTGAGGGGTCGATGTCTGCGTCGTGCTCGTCATCGCACTCAGGCTCCTGCCGTGCGGTGAATGACTCCGGCCCTCACCAGAAGTCCGTGGATCTGGCAGCCGAGGCACAGACCGATGGCGGCGTTGAGGAAGGTCGCGATGAAGGCCAGGGCGGCGGCGACCGGGATCGCCGGCCCCACCCCGATCAGACCGAGAATCAGTCCGGCCCCGGTGATGATCAACCCGACCAGCTGGGCGAATCGGGGTGGGGCGGCGTCCTCGGTCTCGGTGGTCGGGGCGAGCCGTGGTCGGATGGTGCGGAACAGGGCGCTCCAGGGGTGCAGGGGTGAGTCCAGGGCCCCCAGGGCGAAGATCGCCACGATCGCGGCGAGCAGGATGAGCGCGGCCGCGGTGGCCCCGATCAGGGCGAGCACGATCTCCACGGCGAGCAGGAGGCTCATGATCGCGGCGCCGAAGCGTGGGGCCCGCACGTCGATCTGGCTGCGGTGCGCGGCCGTCGCACTCGTCACGGTTCCGGGAGTGGGCGTGTGCTGTGGTTCAGTGGACAGTTCAGGCTCCTTCGGGGTGCGTGACGGCCTCGAGGTGACGTGTGAGTTCGGATGTCGTGGGAGGTCCTGAGAACCTCACTCGGATCTGCCCGGAGGTGTCGAGCAGGAAGACGGTGGGGGCGCTGAGAATGTTGAGACGCCGCGCCAGGTCCGGGTGGGCGGCCGTGTCGAGTTCGATGTGCTGGACGCCGGGATGCTGGGCACTGAACTGCGCGAGGAGTCGGGACGCGGCTCGGCAGGGGGCACAGATCTCGGTGCCGAACTGCACGAGGGTTGCGACCTGGCCGAGCCGGTCGGCCACCGCAGGGATGGGAAGCTGCTGAGGACCGCGCACCCTGCGGCCCCTTCCGCGGTGGCGGGCGAGGATGACGGCCAGCAGGGCCGACGTAGCCACCAGAAGGGCCACCACGGCCAGCGCAATGGGTACAGACATGACTGGTCTCCCGAGCGGGATCGAGCGAGAAGAAGGTGCAACAGCAGGGATCTCAACCCTTCAACAGGGAGCCCCGACGGCGCGGCGGTGTGCGGGTCAGCGCATTCGACAACAGGCGCGGATGATGGACGGTGCCGCCATCGTGTAGCCCTGCTGCTCAGTCATGTCCGGCACAGTACAGGTGCCGGAAGAAATGATCTATGCAGAACTCAGGAATGACGCAATGACGCGGTTCTCGCCGTCGAAAGTATCGAATAGCGATACTGCGTCTTGAAATACGGGATCCGTTCGGGTCCATCTCCGTGCTGCCACGGACCTCGGTCCCGTGCCGCCCCGGTGCCGGCGACACCGCGATCTCAGGAGGATGGAGTCAGCCTCGCAGATCCGGGGCCGAAGGCACACAATCAAGGCAGGAGCCCCTCCCATGACTGCTCAGACCGTCTCCACATCTCACCCCTCCAGCATGCTGCGCTCCGGGACCGTGCTGGCCCTGGCCCTGGCTGCTCTCGACATCGTCGGCAAGCTGGTCGTCGGGCTGACGACCCCGCCGGTCCTCGTCGTCGTGCTCACCATCGTGTTCGCGGTCGGCACCCTGATCGGCTGCGGCTGGTCGTGGCGCGGCCTCGGACGGGGAACCTGGCTGGTCGTGGTGACACGACCGCTGGCGACGCTGATGGCGATCCCGCTGTTCTTCATCCCCGACGCACCGAGCAATGCCGTCCCGATGGCCGCCGTGGGTTCGGCACTGACCGTCGTGGCCATCGTGATGCTCCTGGTCGGGCAGCACCAGGTCTCCCGACGAGCGAGCTGACCGTCCCCGGGCCGGGTCCCCGGGGTCCGGCCCGGCAGGGGCCGGTGGCACGTAGCCTTGAGGGCATGGCCACTGATTCCGCCTCGGCCTGCATCAGGCAGACCGAGCGTTTTGGAGCTCACAACTATCAGCCGTTGCCGGTGGTGATCGCCTCGGGACAGGGAGCCTGGGTCCTCGATGTCGAGGGCCGCAGGTACCTGGACTGTCTGGCTGCCTACTCGGCGCTCAACTTCGGTCACCGCCACCCCGCACTGGTCGCCGCGGCCCACGCCCAGCTCGACCGGCTCACCCTCACCAGCCGCGCCTTCCACAACGACCGGCTGGGCGAGTTCATGGAGCGTCTCGCCACGCTGGCGGGCACCCAGATGGTGCTCCCGATGAACACCGGCGCCGAGGCGGTGGAGTCGGCGATCAAGGTGGCCCGGACCTGGGGCTATCGGGTCAAGGGAGTGCCGACCGACCGGGCCAGGATCATCGTCGCCGCCAACAACTTCCACGGCCGCACCACCACCATCGTCGGATTCTCGAGCGATCCGGGTGCCCGGGACGGTTTCGGACCCTTCACCCCCGGTTTCGACACCGTCCTCTACGGGGACGCCGAGGCGCTGGCCGCGGCGATCACCCCCGAGACGGTCGCCGTCCTCATCGAGCCGATCCAGGGCGAGGCCGGCGTCATCCTGCCTCCGGAGGGCTACCTGGCCCAGGTGCGCCGACTCACCGCCGAGCACGGGGTTCTGTTCATCGCCGACGAGATCCAGTCGGGGCTGGGACGCACCGGCGCCACCTTCGAGTGCGACAACGCCGGGGTGCGTCCGGACCTCTACCTGCTCGGCAAGGCGCTGGGTGGAGGGATCGTCCCGGTCAGTGCGGTGGTCGGGGAGTCCTCGGTGCTCGGGGTGCTCAGACCCGGGGAGCACGGCTCGACCTTCGGCGGCAACCCGTTGGCCGCGGCCGTCGGCATCGCCGTGGTCGACCTGTTGGAGACCGGCGAGTACCAGTCGCGGGCGCGCGAGCTGGGAGCGGTGCTGGGTCGGCGTCTCGAGGAGCTGGTGGGCGCCGGGGTGCAGTCGGTGCGGGTGCGCGGCATGTGGGCCGGGGTCGACATCGATCCGGACCTGGCGACCGGACACCGGGTCTGCGAACTGCTGGCCGAGCGCGGAGTGCTGGCCAAGGAGACCCATGGCTCGACGATCCGTCTGGCTCCCCCGCTGGTGATCACCGCAGAGGAGATCGACTGGGCGATCGACCAGCTGAGAGAGGTCCTGGCCGAGCTGTCATGATCCCGGTCCGGGCCGGGGTGACCCCAGGACGGGCAGAATCTCGCGTCAACCGCTGACACAACCACTGGAGGTTGAGATGGCTCACGGAGACATCACCCACGTCGAGATTCCGGTCTCCGACTTCGCCCGGGCGACGACGTTCTACTCCGACCTGTTCGGATGGAAGATCGCCACGATTCCCGGATTCGAGACCTACCCCATGTGGCAGGCCCCCAACAAGATCTCGGGCGGGGCGCTCACCCCGTGCACCGAGGACTTCACCGAGCCGCGCTCCTTCGTCGAGGTCGACTCCATCGACGAGACCCTGGAGAAGGCCACAGCCGCGGGAGCCACCGTCGTCACGCCGAGGAGCCCCATCGACGAGAAGAGCTGGTGGGCACTGATCACCGACCCGGACGGCAACCACATCGGGTTGTACGAGGGCGACGTCAGCTGATCCGGAGACACCCGGGCGGACCCGCCGCGGGTGCCGGCGGGACCGTTCAGAGCTGGACGGTCAGCTCCCCCAGCCGGTCGGTGAGGGCCAGGTTCTCGCTGTAGTCCACCGGGCAGGCGATGACGTGCACCCCGCCGTCGTCCAGCGCCGCGCGCAGGGTGGGCGCGAGCTCGTCGGCGGCGGTGATGAGGTGTCCCTGAGCACCGAACGAGTGCGCATAGGCCACCAGGTCGGGGTTGGTGAAGTCGACCTCCTCGTGGCGTCCCAGCTCCATGTCCATCTTCCACTTGATGAGGCCGTAGGCGTCGTCGATCCACACCAGGGCCACCAGCGGGATCTGCTCGCGCACCGCGGTCTCGATCTCCTGGGAGTTCATCAGGAAGGCGCCGTCGCCCATCGCCGCCAGGACCTTGCGGTCGGGCACCGCCAGGGCCGCCCCGAGCGCCCCCGGCAGTGTCCAGGCCATCGTCGACAGGCCGTTGGAGATGACGCAGGTCTCCGGATCCTCGGTCGGGTAGAGCCGAGCCATCCACATCTTGATGGCCCCGGTGTCGACCAGCACGATGTCCTCATCGCCCAGTGCCGAGCGGATCTCGTGGACCACCCGCTGCGGCTTCATGGGGAAGGAGTCGTCCTCGGCTCCGCGCTGCAACTCATCGTGGAGCAGCCTGCGAATGGGGGCGTGCGGGAAGTTGAAGGGGCGCAGGCCGGCATCCCGCGCCGCCTCGGTGAGAGCACGGAGGGACTCGGCGACGTCGGCCTCGATGTTCACCGAGATCTGGTAGTCGGCGTCCTCGTCCTGGGCGAAGCAGTTGACGTGGACGATCGTCTTGTCACCGGTCGGGTTGATGCGGGCCGGGGCGAACTCTTGGAGCTCATAGCCCACGGCGAGGATGACGTCGGCCTTGTCGAAGGCGAAGTTCTCGTAGTCGTGGCGCATGAACCCCACCACTCCCAGCGCATTGGGGTGGGAGTCGGGCAGTACCCCCTTGGCCTGGAAGGTGGTGGCCAGCGGCAGGTTGAGGGTCTCGACCAGTTCGCGCAGCGGAACCTCGGCGTGGGACCGGGCGACTCCGTGCCCGGCGAGGACGATGGGCGAGTGGGCGGTCTGGAGGGCCTGTATCGCGGCATCGATCTGGGCCGGGTCGGGCAGCGCGTGGTGCGTCGGCCGGGAGACCAGGGGCACCAGGGAGGCGTCGGCGATCTCGGACTCGACGTCCTGGGGGACGGCGATATAGGTGGCCCCCGGCCGCTCGGCCTGGGCCAGATCGAAGGCCTTGCGAAGCATCTCGGGCACCGCCTCGGGACGCTGAATGGTCGCCGACCACTTGGTCACCGGAGCGAACATCGTCTCCAGATCGACGATCTGGTGGGACTCCTTGTAGATCCGGTTGAGACCCACCTGGGCCGAGATCGCGACCACCGGAACCGAGTCGGTGGTGGCGTCGGTAACCCCCAGCAGCAGGTTGATGGCGCCCGGGCCCAGGGTGGCGGTGCACACCCCCGCCCGGCCGGTGAGACGGCCGTAGACGTCGGCCATGAAGGAGGCGCCCTGCTCGTGGCGGACCAGCACGAACCGGATGCTGGGGTCGTCGTGGATCTCCTGGACGAGCTGGATGTTCTCCTCGCCGGGAATACCGAAGACGACCTCCACACCCTCCTGTCGGAGGCACTCGGTGATCAGGCGGGCGACAGTGCGGTCTGTGTTCACAACCGACATCCTCCCCCATCGGCTCGTCATTGTCCCGGTCATCGGCGGCAACTACGCCCGAAGCGATGGCGAACAGTCCAGGACGGACTCGGGCAGTCCCCACATCGGCACCGTGGACCGCCCGGGACAATTGGCGTGGCTCTCGGCGATCCTCTCCCCGTAGTCCCGGGCTCCTGCCCCCAGCAGGTTCTCGTAGATGAGGTCGAACAGCCCGAAGGCCGGTCCGAAGGCGGCGACGGCCAGCGTGTGGCCGGTCTCGTGGGCCACCACGGCATCACAGGTGGTGTCCGGCGAGGACTCGTCGATGTAGCCCGGGTTCACGAAGACGATGTTGCCCATGTCGAATGCGGTGGGGCCGTGGATGAGGCCGCCGTGGATCACCAGGGCACCCACCGTCGGGTCCAGGACAATCCTGAGGATCCTGGCTCTGGACCATCGGTGGAGGATTGCACCCGCCGCCGCGAGGCTCACCAGGCAGAACGCGGCACCGAGTGCGGTCGCTCCCCACGACATCGGCATCAGCCAACTGGCCCATCCCAGCACGCGCTGGTATCTCGGACTGAGGGCCATCGCGTCGACGGCGGCGAGCAGGGTGACAAGTCCCAGGATCACACCGATCACCGGGGTCAGGACCACGCCGGCCAGGACGGTGTTCATCCCGGCATTGACGCCGATCATGAACCGCCGGAGGAACTGGCCGAGAACTGCCGCGTGGTCGGTTCTGCTGGCCGCCACGTAGGGAATCACGGTGACAGCCAGGGACGCCGCCACCGCCAGCCCTATTCCCGCCGCAGTCCCGAGGGCTCTTCCGCCGACCACCGCCCCGATGGCCAGAGAAACCCCCACGGCCAGGCCGAGCACCGCGCCCGCGATCGACCCGGCGGTGTTCCACGATGTAGGGCGCTGCATCGGAGGACTCCTGGCTGTGGGAACAGTGGCAGGGACAATCTCGCACCTGGACGGATCACCGCGCCAGTGCGGGGTTCGATCGGCCCGAGGCAGGATCCGGGGGGCGATCACTAGGCTCGCGGGGTGAACCTCTTGTGGGATGGTCCGGGCCGACTGGTGAACCTGGCGCCGCGCTGGCTGTTGGGAGCGGCCGGTGCCGTGGTGCTGGCGCTCGGGATCCTGCTCGTGCCGCGACCGCTGTCCTCCGCAGCCGTGCTGTGCCTGTGGGCGGCGGTCAGCCTGGCACTCACCGGCGTCCTGGATCTTCTCGGTCGGCGCCGGGACGCCGGATCGGCGGATCGCCGTGCCGCAAGGGCGAGCCGGCCCGCCTGGATCGGTCCTGCGGTCTCGGTGGCCTCGGTCCTCCTCGGCGTCGCCGTCGTGGTGCTGCTTCGCCAGACGATGGCGATTCTGCCCATCGTGCTGGTCGCCGCGCTGATCTGCTGGGGCCTGGTGCGCGCCAGGGCGGCGCTGCATCGATCCTCCTCCCCCACCGCCCGGGTGCTGGCCGGATCGCTCGGCGTCTCGGCGATCGCACTGGGCGTGGTCGCGGCCTGGTGGCCCGATCTCGCCCTGGTGCTGGCCGGGGCGGCCTTCGCGGTCCGAACGGTGGTCGGCGGCATCACGCTGGTGGCGCGGGCCATCGCACCGGGTCAGAGACCCCGGTTCCCGCGGCGCCCAGCGGCTCTCAGACCGGTCCTGCGCGTCATCGCCGCGGTGCTGGTGGTGGCCCTGGCAGCCGGCGGCCTCCTCGGCAGCCTCAGACTGCGCTCCGGCACACCGGAACTCACCGACTTCTACCGGACTCCGGCGAGCCTGCCTGCCGATCCGGGCGTCCTGATCCGCAGCCAGCGCTACACCACCGACGTCCCGGACGGCGTCACCGCCTGGCGGATTCTCTACACCACCACCAATGCCGACGGCAGCCCTGCGGTGGCCAGCGGCATCGTGGCGATCCCGTCGGCGCCGGGCAGCGGGCCCCACCCGGTGGTCGCCATCGCGCACGGGACGATCGGCATCGCCCGCAACTGCGCCATCAGCCTGGGCGGAAGCGCCCTCACCGAGGCCGCGATCCCGGCGATGAAGCAGGTCTTCGCCAACGGCTGGACGGTCGTCGCCACCGACTACACCGGCCAGGGCGCCGAGGGCCGCTATCCCTACCTTGTGGGGCAGTCGGAGGCCCGATCCACCCTGGATGCCGTTCGCGCCGCCCGAGAGCTCACACCGCTGACCCGCCGGACCGTGGTCTGGGGCCACTCCCAGGGAGGACATGCCGCGCTGTGGACCGCCAAGATCGCCGCCCGCTACGCCCCAGACGTGCCGATCACCGCGACCGCGGCCTTCTCCCCCGCCAGCGACCCCTACGACCTCGCACGCAAGGTGCTGGCCTCCGGATCCAGCCTGTCGAACATCGTCACCGCCTATGTGGCGGCCTCCTACACCCGGATCTATCCCGACATCAGCCTGGAGCAGTACCAGAACCCGGCGGCGTCGGTGCTGGTCGACCAGGCGGCGAGGCGCTGCGCGAGCTCACCAGACATCCTGGTCAGCGTGCTGAGCCTGTCGGCCGTCTCCCACGACCGGCCGGTGTTCTCCGCCGACCTGGGAGAGGGCGCGCTGGCCGACCGACTCAGGCAGAACCTGGCCTCGGGCCCCTTCCAGGGCAAGGTGTTCATCGCCCAGGGAACCGCGGACGAGGTGATCCCGATCTCCCTGCAGCGCCGGTTCGTCGCCGACCGGTGCGCGGCCGGCCAGCCGATCTACTTCCGGGAGTATCCGGGGCGCACCCACATGGGCATCCTGGCCGCCGGGTCCCCCTTCCCGGCCGACCTGGTGGGTTGGACGCGGCAGGCCTTCGCCGGAACGGCGAAGGCGTCGAACTGCCGATAGTCAGGCGAAGACGGCATCGTCGCCGGGAGGCTGGTAGGCGACCGGGCCCAGCTTGACGGTGACCGTTGCGGATGGGTCGACGCTGATCGACCCGTTGACGAAGGTGCTGCGGAACCCGCCGGAGCCGTCGGGCTCGACATCGCTGGTGGCAGGTCCGAAGGGCCCGCCGGCCCCCTGCGCCTGCCACCAGGTCTGGAGGATCGGCCCGTGCACCTCGAAGACGTCATCGGCCGCACCGGCGACGATCAGTCCGGTCACCGTGCCGGTCGGGTCGTCCCAGTTGGTCCACCAGTACAGGTAGGGGCCGGTTCCCAGCCATGGGGTCAGGGGCGGGGGCTCCTCCCCCTCGTCGAAGAGCCTCACCGGTGCGTCGGCGTCCTGGAGGGCACCGGCCTTGGAGATGATGACGACGCGCATGTCGTCGCGGTGGGAGATCTGGCGGTCGATTCGGTCCAGGGTGCGCGGTCTGACGAAGCCGTCCAGGACGCCCCTCGGATCGTCGGGCGGAAAGCGGATGTTGTAGCGGGTCTTGAGTGCCAGGGCCGATGCCGCGGTGACCGGACCGAAGTCGCCGTCGACGAACCTGAGGCGGCTCGGGTAGTGGTTCTCCTGGGGGAATCTCTGCGCCCAGTGCAGGTCGTAGAGGGCATTCTGGACGGCCGCCACGGCCTTGGGGTCGCTCTCCCTCTGGAGCTTCCTGGTCCCGGTGTCGGGATCGTCGCGGATCTCTGCCAGCGTGGAGTTGTCATCGAAACGAGTGGACCTGAAGACGCTCATCGCATTGCCTGTCGTCGCATCGGTACCCCTGGCGGGGTCATCTCGGGAGAGTTTCGTCGACCGGGACTGGTGCGCGGCCCTGACAGCGCCCAAGGGGTGATCTCATGTCGTTGAGAGTCATCGGTTCGCGGATTGTACCTCCCATCTGGTTCACGCCAGGGGCGATCGGTGGCCCGCAGCGCGGGGTCACAGCACCAGGAGTCCGACCAGGTAGCTGATGGCCATCGTGGCCAGACCCACACCGAGGGATCGGAGAAGGGTGCGCCTCAGATGGGTCCGGCCCAGGCGGGCGCTGAGGACGGAGGTGATGGTCAGGGAGATGACCACCGCCGCGACGATCGCCAGGGACTCCATCCGCGACGGGAAGAAGAAGGAGATCAGCAGCGGGATGAGGGCGCCGACCGCGTGCACCAGCCCGGCGCCCACCCCCGCCCGCAGGGTCGACGCGGTGCTGCGGATCTCCCTGATCCCGTACTCGGTCTCAAGTTGGACGCTGAGTGGATCGCGTGCCATCAGCTGGCGTGAGACCTCCTCGGCCACCTCGGGAGTCAGCCCCTTGTCCAGGTAGTAGGTGGTGAGTTCCCGGGCCTCGGCCTCGGGGTTGTCCTGGATCTCGCGCTGCTCGTCCTCGCTGGCTCTCAACTGCGAGTCGCGCTCGGCGGAGGCCTCGGCCCACTCGGCTCCGCCGACACTGAGCATCCCCGCGATGGTGGCGGTGGCCGCGGCGGTCAGGAGCACCTGGTCGCCGGCCCCGGCTCCGGCGAATCCCTCGAGGATGCCCGCGGTGGCGATGATCCCGTCATTGGCTATCGCGAACCAGGTGCGCGCCTCGCCGTCGTCGGATGCGGCCCAGCGCCACCGTCTCGGTGCCCGCGGCACGGACTCTGTCACGCTCGCTCCTTGGTGGGTCGGTCCTGGCGGCTGCCCGGCCGCGCGGGATCACGCTATCCCGAGTGCGTCCCGCGCAGGGACTCCCCGGTCAGCGGACGCCGGTGAGCACCTTGTTGGACTTCCTGCGGTTGCATCGCCAGCACAGCGTCTGCAGGTTCTCCGGCACGGAGTGTCCCCCTCGTGAGACCGGAATGATGTGGTCCACCTCGAGAAGAAGGTTGGGACTGGTGTGCTGGGAGACTCCGCAGATCTGGCAGGTGTAGTCGTCGCGGCGCTTGATCTGGTCCCGCAGTTTCTGCGTCATTCTGGAGCGCTCCTCGGCGGCGCTCCGGCCCGTCTGGATCCGTCTCGACACCTCGGAGATGAGACTGTCCAACAGGGCCGTGTTGAGGGTGACCGTTGCTCTGTCCACGCTGCGACCTGCGGGGCTGCGGTACTCGAAGACGAAGACGGGATACGGCAGGTCGCAGTACTGCGGGACGATTCCCAGTTTGCCGACGAGGGTCGGTGTGAAGTGCTTCATGATGTAGCGGGGAACGCCCATCGACGTCAGGATCTTCTCCTCGTCGCGCGCGAGGATATGTGTTGCATACTCGAGGACGCCGAGGTCGTCGCGCAGCCTGCTGAGCGTGAACAGTCCCATCCGGTCGGCTCTGAAACCGGAGTACTTGTACTTCGTGAGGTACTTCACCGGGTCGTGGGCGACGCCGTCCACGATGCTGCGCGAACAGTTCACCATCTGCTTCATGCCGTATCCGAGGGCACCGTCGCGGGGAGGATCCACCCGGAACACCTGGCACTCGTCGCGGGTGGGGTAGGAGTAGGTGTCCTTCGTCGTCTCGCCGATCTCGAATGTCTGTCTGCGTCTCACGGAGACGACGTACTTGGCGGTGTCGTTGTACTCGGACACCAGCTTCGCCACTTTTGACCGGCGGTCCAGGAAGGTCTTTCCCCGGAAGTATGAGTAGGCGCGGATCGGCAGGGTTCCGTAGTAGATGATCGGGAGGAGAGCGAGCACCACAATGATCGTGATGGATGCTTCAGGAAGCGACATGACCACTCAGAACCCATTCTTCGACGTGTCCGTCAACATCGACGCCGTGATCGAGACTCAATACCCTCGGTATCGGGAGAAACCGAAGCAGATGGAGGCTACACCCAAGGTTCTGGACCGGGACGGCCAGGTCGCGGCGCCGAGGACGGTGCCGCCTCTCAGGCCCCCCGCGCGAACCGGCCATGGAACAGGGCGGCCCGGAATCGGGCCGGATCGGTCGGCCTGCTCGCACTGGTAGCAGAACATATGGTGGTCCCTTCCCCCAGCCGGGACGAGCCCGGCCTGTCTGAGTTTTTGACTAGTTGATCCCCGTTATTGATGGGCAGTCTGTTCATCGACCCTTGTCGGGAGTCGCCCGGGGTCGGGGAGGGCGACCCTCGTGATGGAACCGCCGTTTCTTGCGGGCTCCGGAGCACGCGAGTGGATTCAAGGAGAGAGAAGCACCATGAGAGCGTTTGTGTTCGACGGCTACAGGCAGCCTGTCCACGAGGCCGATGTCCCGGAGCCCGTGGTCGGGGACCGGGACGTCCTGGTCCAGGTGGAGGCGGCGGGTCTCAACCACATCGATGAACGGCTCCGGGCAGGAGAGTTCAAGGCGATCCTGCCCTACAGGACGCCGGTCATCCTGGGTCATGAGCTCGCCGGGACCGTCATCGGCACCGGCCCGCAGGTCACCGGATTCAGCGTCGGGGACCGGGTCTTCGGCCGTCCTCGGGACCTGCACATCGGCACCCTCGCTGAAAGGATCGCGGTCGATGAGGCCGACCTCGCCCCCTCTCCGCGCTCCGTCAGCACCGTGGAGGCGGCCTCACTGCCGCTGGTCGCGCTCACCGCGTGGCAGGCCCTGACGGAGAGGGGTGGTGTGACGGCCGGGAAGAAGGTGCTCATCCATGCCGGTGCGGGCGGAGTGGGTGCGATCGCGATCCAGCTCGCCAAGCACCTCGGTGCCGAGGTGGCGACCACCGTGTCGGGCAGGAATGCGGACGTCGTCCGGGGCCTCGGCGCCGATGTGGTCGTCGACTACCGCAGCCAGGACTTCGTGCGCGAGCTCTCCGGCTACGACTTCGTGCTGGACTCCCTGGGAGGGGAGAACCTCACCAGGTCATTCAGGGTCCTGAAGCGCGGCGGAGTGGCTGTCGGGATCTCCGGGCCGCCCACCCCTGCGTTCGCCAGGGCTGCCGGACTGAACCCGGTGGTGCGTCTTGCCATCTCGGCTATGAGTTACAGGACCCGAGCTGTGGCCGCAAGACTCGGCGTCTCCTACGAGTTCCTGCTCATGCACGCCTCGGGAGACCAGCTGCGCCGGATAGCGGAGCTGGTCGACGCCGGCGTGATCCGCACCACGGTCGGCGCGACCTTCCCCTTCGACCGGACCGCGACGGCACTCGCGACGCTGAGCACGAGCGGCATGCGTGGCAGGACCGTCGTCACCAGCCCGGACCACACGGCCTGACCTCGTCTTTCCACGGCGAGCCGCCACGAGAGGAGTCGAGACCGCGAGAACCCACGCATGGGCGCGGGGATGGACCTACCAGGTGCCGGAGTTCCCGCTGTACTGGATGACACCGACCCCGAGGACGCCAACACGGTCCTCTGCCTCGTCTGGGAGATGGAGTCCCAACCCTGGAACCATCTGGTGCACATGGCCCTCCGGAGCCTCACCCGCCACCGCACCATCACTGCCCTCGAGCCCACTCAAGAAACGCATCTGCCGGAAGCACCGGTTTGCCCCACTGAGCCGCCTTTTTCGCCTTGCCCGACTGCGTGCCGCGCTGGGCGACCACCAGGACATCGGTCTTGGTCTTCGTCATGTTCTCCGAGACGGCAAGCCCATGATCAAGCGCCAGCTGCTGCATCTCACCACGATCGAACGCCCCGTAGCGTTGCGAGACCACCTCGCCGGTGAAGCAGACCCTGGCACCCGGCACAAGCACCGCCCGTGCCTCCAACGGGCCGGTCGCCTCGAACCCGTCGGGAAGAATCTGCACGCCGAAGTGGCGTTCGGCGTCACGCAGTCGTGAGACGACCTCGGCGTCCCGGTCGACGACGCGCGTCCACGCGCCGGCCAGAGCATCCGCCAGCACCTGGGCCGGATCGTCCTGCGCCGAGAGGTTGCCCCCCACCGTGAATCCCGTCGCGTCCCGGCATCCGCCGGCACCGGTCGTGCGGGCGAGCAGATAGCCGCTCCCCCAGGCAGGGACCGGAAAGGCCGAGACACCAGCCGCTGCGAGCGCATCGGGATGCTCCTGCAGCAGACGCTCCCCCGCGTCCCGCATCCGGCGGGCCAGTGTCAGCGCTGTCGCCCCGGCGCAGCCATCCGCGCCGCCGCGAGCAGGACCCGCGAGGGCATCTGCGGGCAGCTCCGCACCGAGCGGCATCTTCTGCACGATGCCGTTGCGCTTGAGCTCCGAGTCGATCAGCCCGAGAGTGCGATCGATGTCGACCCCCACCGGGGTCCGCCCGGCGAGCAGCGGCGACAGTGCCGCCCAGGCCTCGGTGAGCAGGGGGGCCAGCTGCACGTCCCGCGTGGTGATGCCGTACTCGGTCTTGGCGGAGTAGAGATCCATCGTCGGGTTGACGACGGTCGTCTCCTCCTCGCCGTCGCCGCCTGCGGTGGCCACGGCGATCTCCACCGGGCGGGGCCGATACCGGTCGCCCTCGGTGCCGACGAACAGGGTCGCGACATAGACCCTGCCCCGACCATGCACGTCAGCTGCATCGGATGCGGCATTGAGAAACCGGCGCACCCGCACGTCCGTCTTCAGGTCCTTCGGCAGCACCGGACGCTTCAGCACGAGCCCATCCAGGCTGGTGCACCGGCTGAGCGCAACATAGAGCTGACCGTTGGCGAATGTCCCTCCGGTGAGGTCGACGACCACGTGATCGAGAGTCTGGCCCTGGCTCTTGTGAATGGTGATCGCCCAGGCCAGCTTCATCGGCAGCTGCTCGAACGTGCCGACGATCTGGTGCACCAGGCGGTCGCCGTGCACCACCGGCCGGGTGATGTCCCAGACGTGCCGGCGCACCTCCACCAGGTCGCCGTCGCGCAGCCGCACCTCGACGACTGGGCCGGACTGGTCCTTCCGAATGCTCTCGATGCGGCCGATGCTGCCGTTGACCCACCGGCCGGCGGGTTCGTTGTTCAGCAGCATGACCTGTGCGCCGACGGCCAGCCGCAGCACGTCCTCGGCGGGATGCTCGAAGCCGTCCGTGTCACCGGTCACCGTCGCGCTGAACACGGTCGGCTCACTGCTCAGCAGCTCGAGCATTCTGCGATTGCGCGCACCGACGATGCGGTTCGTGGTTGCCAGGGTCAGCCAGAACTCACCCGGATCGGGTTCGAAGTCTGGGTCGGCCCGGTCGTTGAGCTGGGCCCGGGCGCCCTCGAGCAGGGCGCCCTCGCGCACCCCGTTCAGCAGCCTGACCAGCCGGTCGTCGCCGATCTGACGGAACACCGTGGTCAGCTCGACCGTGGGGAAGGCCTCGCGGCTGAAGGAGTGCCCGGAGAAGAAGTAGGGCGTGCCGAATCGCTGTTCGATGAAAGCACTCTCGGCCTCGGTCACCACCGGAGGCAGCTGGTAGAGATCGCCCACCAGGACCAGCTGCACACCACCGAATGGCTCGCCCGGATGCGGGCCGAAACGCTCCAGCGCCGCGACCATGGCGTCGAACAGGTCGGCGCGCACCATGGAGGCCTCGTCGACGATGAGTGTCTCGAGCTCGCCCAGCGTCTTCGCGAACCGCCCCGGATAGTAGGAGCTGCCACGCACATCCTGCTCGCTGACATCCTTCGGGAACGAGAACAGCCGGTGGATCGTGTACCCGTCGACGTTGAGCGCCGCGATTCCGGTGGGGGCGACGGTGACCGTGCGCCGGTCGGTGTGCTCCAGATAGAGCCGGATCAGCGTCGACTTGCCGGTGCCGGCCTTGCCGGTGAGAAACATGTTGCTGCCGCTGTCGAGCAGTTCGAGCCCGGAGACGAACTCAGGGGTGAGGGTGAGGCCCGGATCAGCGGCGTCTGCCCAAGTCGGCGCTGCTGCTTCTTGTGCCGCGTGTCGTCTCATTGGCGTGCTCCCATTGCGGTCCGAGGAAGGCTCTCCGCACCTCGTCCTCGCAGCTGGAACTCTATCCGCACAGGTTTCCGCAGCAACAACCAGATCAATGCCCCACGAGTTGCTCCGCCAAGGACATCAGGATCAGCACAGTGCCCTGTTAACCTCTGGACGTGGCCACCATCTTCCGTCAGATCGACGTCTTCGGTGAGGGACCGTACACAGGAAACCCTGTCGCTGTGGTGCTGGGCGCTGAGGGACTAGATGACGAGCAGTTGCGCGCGTTCTCAGTCTGGTCGAATCTCTCCGAGTGCACCTTCGTGCTCCCGCCCACCGACCCCGGGGCCGACTACCGGGTTCGCATCTTCAGCCTCAGCACTGAACTGCCCTTCGCCGGGCACCCCACGCTGGGCACGGCTCGAGCATGGCTCGACGTCGGCGGCACTCCGCGCAGGCCCGAGACGATCGTTCAGCAGTGCGGAGCTGGTCTCGTCCCGATCCGCGTCACCGGAGAGGTGCTGGCTTTTGCAGCCCCGCCACGTCTGCGTTCCGGACCCGTCGCCCCAGAACTCCTGCAGGCAGTGGTCGAGGTGCTCGGCGTGGACCCTGCCGCAGTGGTCGATGCCGAATGGCTGGACAAAGGGCCGGGGTGGGTCGGCGTGCTGCTCGACAGCGCCGAGACGGTCCTCTCCCTCGAACCCGACTCCTCGCACCACCCGGGACGGTGGGACATCGGGGTGATCGGACCTACCCGCCCGGGCGAGGAGGCACGGATCGAGCTGCGCGCGTTCTTCACCGACGGGGACAGCCCCCTTCGAGAGGACCCGGTCACCGGAAGCCTCAACGCGGCGGCGGCGCAGTGGCTGCTGGACGCTGGACGCCTCTGTGCGCCGTACCTCGCCCGGCAGGGCACAGCTCTGGGCAGGCAGGGCCGAGTCATGGTTGATATGGACGAGCGCGGCATCTGGGTCGGCGGCCGCACGCATGTCGCCATCAGCGGAACCGTGGCGTTCTGAACGCCGCCCGCGACTCTCGAGCAGGTGCGGTGCCCTACTCGAGCAAGGTCGGAGTTCCCGCGTCGGACTCACCCTCACCCGCGCGAGCCTCCGAGAGCAACGCCGCTTGCTCTGTCCGGATGAGGAACTCGCGGATCGTGTCACGACTCTGACTCAGGCACTGGATGCGGCCCTCAAGACCGCTCAGCTCTCGTGCCAACAGCTCGGCGACCGTCCGGGGACAGGTTGGATGATCGGCGGCAGCCGCGTCCTGCAGGTCCAAATCGCTGATCGTCCTCGCCGGCGTCTCCTTCATGATGGTCACCACAGAGATGCTGCCCACCGCGATACTTCCGCAACTGAGCGAAGGACTGGCCTCAGCGATGCACAGGGAGGCCTGCTCGTGTCGATCTGGGCCGGAACGATCGTCGTCACGATCTTCCCGCTGGTAAGTGCGACCTCCCGCTGGAACCGACGCTCTGTGATCATCGCGGCACTGGCCGTCCTGACCTTCTCGAGTGCGCTGAGCGCCGGTGCCCCAACTATGGCTGGATGATCACCGCCCGACCGGCCGGCAGGCCATCGCGCGGCGATCGACCGAGAGTTGCACTGCCGGTTGCCAACGTCTCGTGCTGATTGCTTGGAGAGCTCGACGATTCTCGCCCGGTGCCAGTGCCACAACAGCAGAGCCCGGAGTCGGGCGGCGTGTCCCTCGAACTCCTGAGCCGGCTTGATCTGGAGTGCACTCCAGAAAATACACTCCGGTTGTGAGTAGAGATGGCGAGGTGGTGGACGTGAGTGACAGTGCGGTTGGCCACTTGACGGAGATGGCCCGGCGTCTTGACGTGCCGCTCGCCAGGACGGTGCCGGAATGGTCGGTGAGCGAGGTCTCCAGACAGACCAGTATCAGCATCGACACATTGCGCTACTGCGAACGTCTGGGACTGATCGATCCAGTGTTCCGCACCAGTGGCGGAAGGTGTTTGTACAGTGACCCGGAAGTCGAGCGCATCTGTTACGTTTGCCGACTGCGGGCGACCGGCATGAGGACCGAGAAGGCCGCTGAGTGTCTCCGGCTGCGGCGCTATCCCCTCCCAGAGCCGCCGCACGACACCGTCGAGCTGGACCTTGGCGCGCCGAAGGAGACGACTCTTGGGAAGCGGCGCGGGCGGTCGAGCAGAGAGACTCGCGTGGTTGTGAGCGCCAACGGCGGGGCTTTGGATGCCGATGTGGTCCGCAGGATCCTGGCGGCGGACCCGCGCTTCAATGTGCCTGCCTCAGTCCAGAAGAAGCTCAAGCTCAACAAGGACGTTGTCTACAAGCAGGAGGTCGACATGAAGTTCGAGGTCAAGATCACCCGCGTGCAAATGGCGACCAGGTACGTCACGGCCACGGACCAGGAGGCTGCCGCCGAGAAGATCCGCGCACAGATGGAGGAGGATCCGTACCGGATGTACGCAAACTACAAGACGGTGGGCACCGAGATCGAGGTCACTCGCGTCGAAGAGAAGCGCACCGTCACTCCGCTCCGGATCGACCGCGAGGGACCATTGCTGATCTCATTGGCCGACGCGGCTCGAGCGACCGGTATCGGCTATAGCCAACTGGGCCAGCTGGCCGCCCAAGGCGGCATCGAGCAGGTAAAGGTGGGCAACCGGCGTTATCTGAAGCGTGAGTCGCTCCTGGAGTTCATCGATCGGAACACGTACAGGGGCTGGGCGTACTGACCGAGCTTCGCTCAGACAGCAACAGTCGTCTCGGGAGCCCGCGCGAAACCGCACCCATGTTTGACCACACCGAGGGACGATGCTGGCTAACATGCTGAAGCATCATCGGACCGTGCAATCTTCCATCACTCCGTGTGGTCGCGCCTACGGACGACGATGTAACTGATCAGGCTGCCGGCGAGCGTTATCGATGAGATGGCGACGTGCTCCCGCGCGGCCGTGTCGCACTCTCGAGTGCTGGTTCGGTCAATCTCATCGGGCACCTCGCGGACGGCCTCGTCGGAGCCTTGGAAGCCCAGCACTTCCGTCGCGGGGTCGAACATGCATTCGGCGTCGGTCGATGGTGCGCGGGTTGGGACGTACAGAAACGCATGAGTAACCACAGACAGAGTCACACAGACTGCCGCACTGATCCTTCTGGGACGCCAAGTCCTCCTGCCGCGCAGCCGAACCGCGTCGAAGATCACCAACACTATGGTCGCAATGGCACACGCGAGGAGGATCGAGAGTGTGAGGGATGGAAGAATCTCGTCGGACACGAATTCTCCTCCTGTCGTCACTTGTGTGCGAGGCCGTGCCACTCGGTGCGGAGTGTCCACCGCACTGGGAACGGTCCACATCCAGGACCTTGACATCCGCATCGCGGCACCATCACTGGCGGACTCCTCCGTGAGCTCATCCTCGACCCGATCAGGAACGATCAACCCACTGGACACCCACCCGGCCCATAACCGGGCAACAAGAAAGCCGGACCTACGGAAACGTAGGTCCGGCTGTCCTCGATGTCCTGAGACATCACATCGTCGGGCTGACAGGATTTGAACCTGCGACCCCTTGACCCCCAGTCAAGTGCGCTACCAAACTGCGCTACAGCCCGATGGACCACTCCGTGACCCGGGAAAGAACACTAGCCCATAGCGACTGGCGGGCACAAACCCGGCGGGCCATCAGATGCCGGTCCCCGCCTCGCGCTCCGCCACGATCTCGGCAAGCCAGTCACCTGTTCTCACTCTGGCGCCGGCCCCGACGAGCTCTCCGGTGAACACCTCGTCGTCGCCGACCATCGTCACGTAGGGACTGGTCTCCGCCAGGCTCAGCGCCCTGGCGACCGCCTCACGACGGTCGCCGACGCGCACCACCTCCGGGAACCATGCGGTCCCCGGAAGCCCGAGCTGTGCGGCGCCGACCCCGCGCTGCTCCACGGCGTCCACCAGGCCGGGATCTGTCACGCTCGAGCAGTTGACGACCAGCACCGGCCTGATCTGCAGCAACTGCCTCATCGCCGGCCAGGAGCGCTTGAACCCGGGGTGCAGGTCGAAGCCGGCGACATCGTCGAGTGGCACCCAGCGCAGCTCCAGGCTCTCCGCGTCGCTGATCCTGGGTTCGAAGGGTCTCACCACGTCGGCCAGGACGGTCAGGTAGCTCCATACCTTCCGGTCGAGGACGCTCAGACACCTCGGCCGCACCGCGTCCCGGGGCACCCCGGCCTCCTCACCGGACTCCCTCAGGGCACCCTCGAGGCCCGTCTCGCCCTTGTGGCGGGCGCCACCGGGGATGCCCCAGGTCCCGCCGAAGTGGCTCCACCCCACCCGGTGCTGTAGGAGGACGCCGCGCTGCGGATCCACCGCGAGCAGCCCGGCGGCGCCGTAGACGCCCCAGAACTTCTCCCCGGAGTCGGTGACGACCCAGGCGTCCCCGGGATCCCGGGGCCCGTGGGGACGACGAGGGGCTCCCGGCGCGGGAGGATCAATTCTCACGCGCCAAGCCTCCCACCCCACGATGACGCCAGGGTGACGATCCGGTGCCTCACCCGATGGTCAGGGTCTTCGGCACGGCCCTCAGGGCCATGGAGATCGGGCAGTTGTCCTTGGCCCACTCGGCCTTCTCCTTGAACCCTGCGGCGTCCAGTCCCGGAACCTCCCCGGTGACGGTGAGGTTGATCTGGGTGACCCCCTCGCCCGGGACGAAGGTGACACCGGCCCTGGTGTCGATCGTGGCGGGATCGTGGCCGTCCTGGGCCAGGGCATTGCTCAGCGCCATGGTGTAGCAGGTGGCCAGGGAGGCCGCCAGCAGCTCCTCCGGGTTGGTGGTGCCCTGGCCGGACTCGGCGCGCTTGCCCCAGTTGACGTCGAAGGTGGCCACCCCGGACGTCTCCAGGCTGGTCTGGCCGGAACCCTCGAACAGGGTCCCGTTCCAGATGGTGTGTGCGGTGCTGACAGTGGGTCGGGCCATGATTGCCTCTTCTCCTCGTGCAGACGTTGCGCGGACACCCACGACGCTACCCAGACATGACCGTCGGACAAGCGGCCCGGCACGCTCACCCCCCGCCCGGAGGGTCGCCCCCTTGAGGGCAGGACGCCCTCATCGCGTCAGGATCACCAGCTGGCCGGTGGTCCTGGTCATCGAGACGTAGCGGTCCACCGCCAGTGCCCGGCCCTGCTCGGTGCCCAGCGGTTCGACGATCACCACCAGGTCGAACTCCAGACCTTTGACCGTTGTGGGGCTGAGCACCTGCACCCTGGGGCGCTCGACCCCCCGGACCCCGCTGACCCCGTCGGTCTCGGCAGCGATCACGCATGCCGTCCCGTCCGGATGATCGGCCAGCCACCGGTCCAGCACGGCGTCGAGGTCCTCGATCCTGCCGTGGACCAGCGGCGCCCCGCCCCGGCGGATCGAGCTGGGCACCACGGCGTCCGGCACCTGCGCGAGGATCACCGGGGCCGCCTCGGCCATCACCTCGGCCGGGGTGCGGTAGTTCACCCGAAGGGTCCGGGTGGTGACGTCGCTGAACCCCAGGCCGGTCAACCGGTCCCGCCAGCTCCCCTCGAAGCCGCTGCGCGCCTGGGCGCGATCCCCCACGATGGTGAAGCTGAGCGAGGGGCAGCGCCTCATCAGCATCTGCCACTGGGCGTCGGTGAGTTCCTGGGCCTCATCGACGATGACATGGGCGAAGGGCCCGGCCAGCGGGTCGCGGTCCGGCTCCTCGACCGCGTCGGGATCCATCAAGGCGTCGCGGAGGTCTTCGCCGCGCAGCATCGACAGGGAGCTGTCGGGGTTGTCGTCGCTGGCCAGCACGTAGTCGACCACATCGTCCATGTAGCGACGCTGCTCGGCCATCACCTTCTCCCGGCGACGTCGACGGCCCGCCGCCGCGGGATCGCCGATCCGCCTGCGGGCGGCGTCCAGCAGCGGCAGGTCGGCATCGGTCCACGGTCTCGACTCGGGCCTCTGCAGGGCGGCCACCTCGGCCTGCGAGAGCCAGGGGGCGCAGCGGCGCAGATAGGCCGGCACGCTCCACAGATCGGCGACCGTCTGGGCCGGGTCCAGAACCGGCCAGGTCCTGGAGAACAGCCGGCGCAGCTCCTCGTTGTCCAGCAGGGCGCGACGCACCAGCTCGACCGGTGCCTGCTGCGGATCGACCTTGTCGACCAGGATCTCGACCAGCGCCTCCCAGATCTGGTCGCGGGCCTCGTTGTGCGGGGTCGACGGCGCCGGAGCGTCGAAGGCCTCGGCCCAGTCCTCGGGGTCCAGGTCCAGATCGACCCACGGCGTCTCCACCACCGTGCGACCGGTCGGAGCCTCCTCGTAGAGCCCCACGGCGGGATCCACCGCGCCTACCATCGCGGCGGCGGACTTCAGCGCCGCGACCCGCCGATCGGGTTCGGGGACGGCGTCCCTGCCCTGGGGCACCATCTCGGCCAGGGTGGCGGCGCGCACGCCGTCCTCCCCCAGGCTCGGCAGCACCCCCGCCACGTAGTTCAGGTACCCGGCGTGCGGCCCCACCAGCAGGACGGCCCCGGCGCGTCCGTCCAGTCGCGGATCGGCGTAGAGCAGGTAGGCGGCGCGGTGCAGGGCGACCACCGTCTTGCCGGTGCCCGGTCCCCCCTCCACCACCAGTGCGCCACGGGACCGGGCGCGGATGACCGCGTCCTGGTCGGCTGCGATGGTGGCCAGCACGTCGCGCATCTGCGGGGTCCGGGCCGATCCGAGACTGGCGATGAAGGAGGACTGGTCGTCCAGGGCGGCGCCGGCGGTCGCCGAGTCCGCGTCCAGGATCTCGTCCCAGTAGTCGCGTACCCGCCCGTCGACCCACTGGTAGCGGCGTCGGCTGGACAGTCCCATCGGATCGGCGCTGGTGGCGGCGAAGAACGGCTCGGCGGCAGGTGCCCGCCAGTCGACCAGCAGCCGTCGGTCGTGGTCGTCGGACAGTCCCAGACGGCCCACGTAGACCGGCTCGCGGCCGTCGGAGAAGGACATCCGGCCCAGCACGATGTCGGGCCCGAACCGCTCCAGCACCCCCAGCTGGCGGGTCAGCCGGTGGATCGACTGGTCGCGGTCCAGGGCGCCGCGGCCCAGACCGCCCGGTGCCCGGCGCAGCGTCTCGATCTCATGGTGCAGCTGGGATCGACGGGAGCGGACCCGGGCCACCACCTCCGCCAGCCGATCCGGGTCGGGACCCAGCAGTGCGGGAGTCGCCTTGGCGGCGGCCCTCCCCGACAGCTCGAAGAGGCTGTCATGGGGAGTTCCGGGGGTTGTGAGAGGCATCGGCACCACTTCCAGTTGCGACGGGAGCGGCAATTGTGCGCCCCCGACGGGGCCTTGCGGCAAGCCCCCCGGTGCCGTATAAGTTGGAATTGGCAAAGAGGCCTGTTCTCAGCGCTTTCTGCCGCGCTTCTCCCTGGGCCGGACCTCCACCTTCACCGGTGTGCCGACGAATCCGAAGTCCTCGCGCAGCCGCCTCTCGATGAACCGCACATAGCCTTGGTCCATCAGACCCGAGGTGAACAGCACGAAGGTCGGCGGGCAGTTGTGGGCCTGGGTGCCGAACAGGATCCGCGGCTGCTTGCCGCCCCGCACCGGGTGCGGATGGGCCGCGGCCAGACGGCCCAGGAAGGCGTTGAGCTTGCCGGTGGACACCCGCGTCTCCCAGCCCTCCAGGGCGGCCTCGATCGCCGATCCGAGACGCTCGACGTTGCGTCCCGACAGGGCGGAGATGTTGACCCGCGGCGCCCAGGTGAAGGCCTGGACATCCCTCTCGATCTCCCTCTCCAGGTAGCGGCGTCGCTCCTCGTCGGTGAGATCCCACTTGTTGTAGGCGATCACCATCGCCCGTCCGGCCTCCTCTACCATCGACAGGATCCGCAGGTCCTGGTCGCTGATCGTCTCGGCGGCGTCGATCACCACGACGCACACCTCGGCTCGCTCGATGGCGGTCTGGGTGCGCAGCGAGGCGTAGTACTCGTGGCCCGAGGCCTCGTTGACGCGCTTGCGCAGACCGGCGGTGTCGATGAACCGGTAGACGGTGCGACCCACGCTCACCAGCTCGTCGACCGGGTCGACGGTGGTGCCCGAGACGTCGGAGACCACCGACCGGTCGGCCCTGGCCATCCGGTTCAGCAGGGAGGACTTGCCGACATTGGGCTTGCCGACGATGGCCACCCGTCGGGGTCCACCGGGCTCCTCGGCGATCTGCGCCCGGTCCGGGAGCACCGCGACCAGGGCGTCCAGCAGATCCCCGGATCCGCGACCGTGCATCGCCGAGACCGGCCAGGGCTCCCCCAGCCCCAGATCCCACATCGTCGCCGCGCTGGCCTCGGTGCGCTGGTCGTCGACCTTGTTGGCCGCCAGCACCACCGGCTTGTTGGCCCGCCGCAGCACCCGCACGACCGCCTCGTCCTCATCGGTGGTGCCGATGGTGGCGTCGACCACCAGCAGCACGACGTCGGCCGTGGAGATCGCCAGTTCGGCCTGCTCGGCGATCCTGGCGGCCATCCCCTTGGCGTCGGAGGCCCAGCCCCCGGTGTCGACCAGGACGAAGTCGTGGCCGGTCCACTCGGCATCGTAGGAGACCCGGTCGCGGGTCACCCCGGGAATGTCCTGGACGACCGCCGCGCGGCGCCCCAGGATCCGGTTGACCAGCGTCGACTTGCCGACGTTGGGCCGGCCCACCACCGCCACCACCGGCTTGGGCAGCGCCTCCTCGGCGCCCTGGTGTGGTCCTGTCGTCTCAGTCATGACGTTCCTTCGTGCTGGTGGTCGTGTTGGTCTTGGTGGGAACCGGGTCCGGTCCGGGAACCAGCGAGATGACGGTATCAACCACCTGGTGGAGAGTCAGGAAGGTGGAGTCGATGACCTCCACCCCGGGAGCCGGGGCCTGGAAGGAGGACACCGCCGCGTCGTCGTGGTCGCGGCGGATCACCTGGTCGGTGACCTGGTCCATCCCGACCGACCCCTTGAGCTCGGCGCTGCGCCTGGCCACCCGGGCGGCCGGATCGGCGACCAGCAGCACCCTCAGCTGCGCATCGGGGCACACCACCGTCGTGATGTCGCGGCCCTCCACCACGATCCGGTGCCCGCACTCGGCCACGATGGCGCGCATCCGGTCGATGAGCAGATCGCGGACCGGCTGGATGGTCGCCACCGATGAGACGTGCGCGCTGGTGGCGGGTTCTCGGATCTGGGCGGTGACGTCGTCCCCGTCGATGACCACCCGTTCGATCCCCGGAACCGTGCTCAGCTCCAGGTGGCCCCCCCTCACCAGGTCGATGACGGCCTGCGGGTCGGCTGCCGGGTCGAGTCCGTGGTTGACGACCGCGCAGGTGATCGCCCGGTACATCGAGCCGGTGTCCAGATAGGCCAGTCCCAGCCGCTGCGCGACGGCCCGCGAGGTCGACGACTTGCCCGAGCCGCTGGGCCCGTCGACGGCGATGACCAGCTCCCGCCGGTCCGCGGGTGCGGTGGTCTGGGGTGGGTCGGCGGGCTGGGCGCAGCTCATGGCGGGGCTCCAATCGGGGTGGATCTGACACGCTACCGGCATCGGGTCGGCAGCAGGGACGGTGTGGTGCGGGACGGCTCGGGTGCGGCTCAGGAGCGCAGCCCCCAGTGGTGCTCGCGCATCCAGGCCCGCAGGTCGTCGGCTCGCGTCCGATCGACCTCGATGGACAGGAACCCGGCGTCGCGGGCCTGGTCATGCTCCACCGAGAGGTCCTCGATGTTGACCCCCAGGCGGTCGATGTCGGCGAACAGCCGCGCCAGGGCTCCAGGCTGGTCGGGGATCTCGACCACCACGGTGGTCGTCTCCGACATCTCCTTGCCGTGCTTGCCGCCCAGGGAGCGGGCGCCGGCCCGGCCCATCGCCAGGAAGGACTCCAGCTCGTCGGGGTTGTCCAGCACTCCGATGAGGGTGTCCAGATCCTCGCGGACCTGGCTGAGCTGCTCGCGCACGGCGGGCCGGTTGGCGGTGAGGATCTGGCGCCACATCCCGGTCTGGGACTGCGCGATCCGGGTGACGTCGCGGATCCCGCCGCCGGCCAGCGGCAGGTGAGAGCGCTGGGCGTGCCTGAGGTTCGCGGCGGTGAGGATGCTCATCAGCTGCGGCAGGTGGGAGACCTCGGCGACCGCGGTGTCGTGCTCCCGGGTGTCCAGGGAGACCGTCCGGGCACCGCACAGTCTGGCCAGCCGGCGGACCCTCTCCACCGACTCGGCGCTGTTCTCGTGCCGAGGGGTCACCACCCAGGTGCGGTCGACGAAGAGCTCGGGGACGGCGGTCAGCGGGCCGGTGTACTGGGTCCCCGACATCGGGTGTGAGCCGACGTAGCGGGACAGGTCGAGCTCGGTCTCGCGCAGCGCGCTGAGGACCGCCGACTTCACCGAGGCGGTGTCGGTGACCACCGCGGAGGGGTGCCATCTCAACCGCTCGGCGACGGTGGCGGCCACCGCCCCGGGAGGGGTGGCGACGACGACGAGCCGGTAGTCGCCCGGGTCCAGCTGACTGAGCATCCCGGCGCCACGGCCGGCGGCCACCATCGCATTGGCCGGGTCGAGATCCCACAGGTGGACCTCCACCCCCTGGCTGGTGAGGGCGCACCCGATGGAGGCCCCGATCAGCCCGGTGCCGACGATGAGGACCGGCTCCAGGCTGGCGATGTCGCGCGGGTCGGCGGGAGGAAGCGGCGTCACCTGGCACCCCAGAAGGATCGGATCCGCTCGGCGCTGAGCCGGCGGAAGGTTCGGCGGCCGCCGGTGCGTGGATCGAGGATCGAGACCTCCAGCTGCTCGGGGGTCGGTTCGGAGGAGGCGGTGAGCGCCGCGGCGGCGCACCGCACGGCGTCGTCGAGGGGGGTGGAGTCGGTGAGGAACTCGTTGAGGGTGTCGCGGCGGTCCTGGGCCATCGGTCCCAGCACCGTCGGGGCACTGCCGTCAGCGACCGAGCCGTCCCAGGAGATCTTGAAGATCCTGTCCTCGGCGCGGCTGAGTCCCAGTTCGGCGACCGCCAGTTCCACCTCGTAGGGCTTCTGGGACAGCGTCGCGAAGTTCGCGCCGATCACCTGGGCGTAGGTGGTGGCCAGCGCCAGGCCGGTGACGTCGAGGCGGTCGTAGGCGTAGGCACGGATGTCGGCCAGTCGGATCCCGGCCACCCGCAGCTGCTCCAACTCGTCGTAGCGACCGACCGCAGCGAATCCGATCCGGTCATGGATCTCGGAGGTCTTGCGCAGGGACCTCGATGAGTTGAGGGCCACCATGCAGATCCCGTCGGCGCAGCGGGCCACCACCACCGCCCGGCCGCGAGACACCCCGCGCCGGGCATAGTCCGCCCTGTCGCTCATCCACTGGTCGGGTGAGACGTATGCGGGCATGGTCATTGGACTGCTCCTCTCGCGATGATGGCGAAGACGTGGTGACGGTGGCGGACGATGGTGACGAGACGGCGGGACCGGCCGGTCAGGAGCTCTCGTTGGACTGGGTGACCTCGTCGACGATCCGCTTGGCGACCAGCGCAACGTTCTCCGTGGAGATCTTCGTCACACCGTCCTCGTCGGCGACCATCACCACCGGATAGATGCCCCGGGCCAGGTCCGGGCCGGCGGTGGCGGCGTCGTCGTCGGAGGCGTCGTAGATCGCGCGCACCGCCAGCTGGACGGCCTCGTCGCGGTCCATGTCCAGCCGGTGCAACTTCTTGAGGGTCGCCTTGGCGAAGATGCCCCCCGACCCGGTGGTGCAGAAGGAGTGCTCCTCGTAGCGGCCGCCGGTGCCGTCGTAGGAAAAGATCCGACCGAGGTGGCGGACCACGTCCCAGCCGGCGAAGACCGGGATGACGGCGATCCCCTGGACCGCCATCGCCATGTTGGACCGCACCAGGATCGACAGTCGGGCGGCCCGGCCGTCCAGACTCAACGGACGACCCTCGATCTTCTCGTAGTGCTCCAGCTCGGTCTGGAACAGTCGCACCATCTCGATGGCCAGTCCGGCGGCCCCGGCCACCCCGATCACCGAGGTGTCGTCGGCTCCGACCACCTTCTCGATGTCGCGCTGGGCGATGAGGGTGCCCATGGTGGCCCGCCGGTCCCCGGCCACCACCACCCCCGAGGTGTACTTCAGCGCCACGATGGTGGTGCCGTGTCGCAGCAGCTCCGGCATGCTGGTGTCCAGCGTGTTGGGGGGCAGCAGATCCGGGGACACCTGACGGGTGAACTCGGCGAAGGAGTCGCTGCCGGCGGCGAGATAGGGGGCTGGGAGCACCGTTCCCCAGGGCTGGATCATGGTCCTCCTCCGCGTGACAGGGATGCCGTCGCGATCTTCGGGCCGCGGCGTGCCGACCCAAGACTAGCCAACCCGGTCGGTCCCAGGCGTCACCCTGCGCCAGAGGGCACGCCGGGCGGCCGATCCGGTAGTCTCATCGTCTCGACGGGCCCGCCCTCGGGTGCCGTCCGGCTACCTGACCGCGAGGGCGCGTTCAGGATGAGGCATCGATGAGCCACAGCAACGACACAGCGACGGGTCAGGTGCGCCTGGCCGTGGTGATGGACGTCCTCTCGGTGGCGGTCTTCGTCATCATCGGCCGGCTCTCCCACCACGAGACCCTCACCCCCGGCGGACTGCTGAGGACCATCGTCCCCTTCTTCGTCGGCCTGGTGGTCGGCTGGACGGCCGTCGTGGTGCTGCGGATGTCGGCGGCGCGCTGGAGGGGCGGCGTGGTCGTGTGGGCCGCCACTCTGGTGGTCGGCATGGTGATCCGCCACTTCACCCACCAGGGGGTCGCGGTCTCCTTCGTCATCGTCGCCGCGATCTTTCTGGCCCTCTTCCTGATCGGCTGGCGGCTGGTCGCCAAACTGGTGAAACGGCACTCCTGAGCCACCGAGTGGGGACTCAGCGCTCCTCCTTGGCCACCCGCCACTGGTCGTGCTCGGTGATGTTGCGCGGCCTGGGGCCGTGGTAGTCGGGCCCGTAGGCTCCCGGGGCCGGACGGCGCTTGCGCATCGGGGCCACCACCCCGGGGGCCAGTCGCCGTGCGATCACCAAGAATCCGGTGTGCCCGGTGGATCCGTGGGAGGGCCTGATCGACAGTCCCTCGGCATGCCAGTCGCGGATCGTCGTCTCGGTGGCGGAGGGCTCGGTCCAGCCCCCCTCGGCCCGCAGGGTGTCCATCACCCGTCCCATCTGGGTAGTGGTGGCGACGTAGCAGCACAGGACGCCGCCGGGGACCAGGACGTCGCCCACCGCCTGGACGCACTCCCAGGGGGCCAGCATGTCCAGCACGGCGCGGTCCACTGGTTCCGGTGAGATCTCGGTGGCCAGATCGGCCAGCGTGAGCTGCCAGGATCCGGGCTCCTGCCCGTAGAAGGTGATGACATTGCAGCGGGCCACCTCGGCGAACTCGGGGCGCCGCTCGTAGGAGGTGAGCCGGCCCTGCGGGCCGATCGCCCGCAGCAGCGGGATCGTGAGACCGCCGGAACCCACCCCCGCCTCCAGCACCCGGGCGCCCGGGAAGATGTCGGCCATCATGAGGATCTGGGCCGACTCCTTGGGGTAGATGATCGCCGCCTCGCGGGGCATCGTCACCGTGAACTCGCTGAGGATGGGCCGCATCGCCAGGAAGTCCATCCCCCCGGCGGAAGTCACCACCACCCCCTGGGGTCCCCCGATCAGATCGTCGTGGCGGACCATCCCCTTGGTGGTGTGGAAGACGCCCCCCTCGGACAGCACGATGGAGTGGCGCCGTCCCTTCGAGTCGGTGAGGGTGACCCGCTCCCCGGCCCTCAGCACTCCCCCGCCGCCTGCCGACATCGGGGCGGCCTGCTGGCCGGCCAGATGCCACAGCTTCACCAGATCGGCCAGGTGGACGCCGTCCAGGTTGGCCCGGCGGACCCGGTCGGGGGCCGGCGGCGCGGTGGCGACGCCGGCCAGGGCCAGCACCCGGGCCCCGGCCTCATTGCCGGCCCGGGCGCCGGAGACCGAGTCCTCGATCACCAGGCAGTCGGCCGGGTCCACACCCAACCGAGAGGCCGCCATGAGATAGGGGTCCGGTGCCGGCTTCGCCCGGCCCTCGGGCATCTCGTCGAAGGTGATGACGACGTCGAACAGACCGTCCTCGAAGTGGTCCAGCAGGGGCGACATCACCGTCCGCGGGGAACCGGTCACCAGGGCGCACGGGATTCCCGCCGCCCGCACCTCCTGGAGCAGCGGGTAGGCGCCCGGTGTCCACGGCACCTCCCGTTCCCGGTGGTAGCGGCGCACCGTGGCCACCAGCAGGTCGGCGACACCCTCGGGGGTCGGGTCGCCGCCGACGGCCTCGCTCAGGGCGGCGCACACGGTGGTCATCGGCGCGGAGACCAGACTCCTGGCCTGCTCCTCGCTCCACTGGTGGCCACGAGCCGTCACGATCTCCGTCTCGGCCTCCATCCACCGCGGCTCGGTGTCGACCAGGGTGCCGTCGAGATCCCACAGGACGGCGGACAGTGTGTCATTTGGCATTGAAGTAGCTGGCCTCCGGGTGATGGACGACGAATGCATCGGTGGACTGTTCCGGGTGCAGCTGGAACTCCTCCGACAGCTCGACGCCGATGCGGCCGGGATCCAGCAGACCCGCGAGCTTGGCGCGATCCTCAAGATTGGGGCATGCGGCGTAGCCGAAACTGTACCGGCAGCCCCGGTAGGTCTGGTGATCGATGGCCGCGGCGATGTCCTCGTGGGGGGCGGCGATGCCGAGCTCCTGACGGACCCGGTGGTGCCACATCTCGGCCAGCGCCTCGGCCAGCTGCACCGACAGGCCGTGCAGTTCCAGGTACTCCCGGTAGGAGTTGGCCTCGAAGAGCTCGGCGGTGGCCCTCGACACCTGCTGTCCCATCGTCACCAGCTGGAAGGCGATGACATCGGGGCCCAGCTCGGCGGCCTCGGCGGCGTCGCGGAAGAAGTCCGCCAGGCACAGCCGGCGTCCGCCGTGCTGGCGGGGGAACTCGAAGCGGGTGAGCTCCCGGGAGGTGTCGGCCGGGTCCAGGACGATGAGTCGGCGGCCTTCGGCGACCACCGGCCAGTAGCCGTGCACCACCCCGAACCGGGCCAGGTTCTCGGCGCGGATCCTGTCCAGCAGCATCCGCAGCCGTGGCCGGCCGATGTCACGGACCATCCGGTCGTAGGAGCCGTCCGTGCGACTGCCCTTGAGCCCCCACCGGCCCATGAAGGTGGCCCTCTCGTCGAGCCACTGGGTGACCTCGTCCAGGGCGATCCCCTTGGTGACCCGCGACCCCCAGAACGGCGGGGTGGGGACGTCGACACCGCCGGCCGGGGTGGGCCGGGCGACATCGGAGCGGACATCGGGCTGCGCCGGATCGGCCCCGCCCGACTTCCCGGACCCACCGGAGGTGGCGGCCTCGGCACCACCGACAGAGCCGGCGCGGGGACGGGCCGGGACCCGTCGGGCGCGGATCTCGGGCAGCGAGGAACCGGGCACGCCGTGCTTGACGGCCATCACCGAGTCCATCAGCCGCAGTCCCTCGAAGGCGTCCCTGGCGTAGCGGACCTCCCCCTCGAACAGGTCGTTGAGGTCGTGCTCGACGTAGGACCGGGTGAGCGCGGCGCCGCCGAGCATCACCGGGTAGTTGCGGGCCAGCCCCTCCCGGTTGAGCTCCAGCAGGTTGTCGCGCATCACCATGGTGGACTTCACCAGCAGCCCCGACATCCCGATGGCGTCGGCGTGGTGCTCCTCGGCGGCCCGGATGATCGCCTGGACCGGCTGCTTGATGCCCAGGTTCACCACCGAGTAGCCGTTGTTGGAGACGATGATGTCGACGAGGTTCTTGCCGATGTCGTGGACGTCCCCCTTGACGGTGGCGAGCACCAGGGTGCCCTTGCCGCCGGCATCGGTCTTCTCCATGTGCGGCTCCAGGTGGGCGACCGCGGTCTTCATCACCTCGGCCGACTGCAGCACGAAGGGCAGCTGCATCCGCCCCAAGCCGAACAGCTCGCCGACCACCTGCATGCCGGCCAGCAGGTCCTCGTTGACGATGTCCAGGGCCCCCTTGACGGTCAGCGCCTCGTCCAGGTCCTCGATGAGCCCCTTCGCGTTGCCGTCGATGATGCGCTGCTTGAGCCGCTCCAGCAGCGGCATGGCGGCCAGCTCGGCCTCCCTCTCGGCCTTCATCGAGGCCGCCGTCACTCCCTCGAAGAGTTCCAGGAAGCGGGTCAGCGGGTCGTAGCCCTCCACCCCGCGCGGTGCCGGGGCGTCGGTGCCGCGGCGGTCCCAGACCAGGTCCAGGGCCACCTCCCGCTGCTCCTCGGGGATCCGGTCGATCGGCAGGATCTTGGCGGCGTGGACGATGGCGGAGTCCAGGCCGGCCTCCACCGCCTCGTGCAGGAACACCGAGTTGAGCACGATGCGGGCGGCCGGGTTGAGTCCGAAGGAGATGTTGGAGACCCCCAGGGTGGTGCGCACCCCCGGGTACCGGCTCTTGAGCTCGCGGATCGCCTCGATGGTCTCCACCCCGTCGCGACGGGTCTCCTGCTGGCCGGTGGCGATCGGGAAGGTGAGGCAGTCCACCAGGATGTCGCCGACCTCCATCCCCCACCGGCGGACCAGGTCGTCGATGAGACGGGAGGCCACCCGGACCTTCCACTCCCGGGTGCGGGCCTGGCCCTCCTCGTCGATGGTCAGCGCCACCACCCCGGCGCCGTGCTCGCGGACCAGGGGCATCACCCGCTGGTAGCGGGACTCGGGCCCGTCGCCGTCCTCGAAGTTCACCGAGTTGATGATGCAGCGTCCCGCCAGGTGCTCCAGGCCGGTTCGCAGCACCTGCGGCTCGGTGGAGTCCAGGACCACCGGAAGGGTGACGGCGGTCGACATCCGGGCGGCCAGGGTGGCCATGTCGGCGGTCCCGTCGCGGCCGACGTAGTCGACGCACAGGTCCAGCAGGTGGGCGCCGTCGCGGGTCTGGGTCTTGGCGATGTCGATGCACTCGTCCCAGTTCTCCGCCAGCATCGCCTCGCGGAAGGCCTTGGAGCCGTTGGCGTTGGTGCGCTCACCGATCGCCAGGTAGGCGGTGTCCTGGGACAGCGGCACCTCGGAGTACAGGCTGGCGACGGCGTCGACGTGCACCGGGTGACGAGGCGCCACCGGGCGTCCGGCCAGGGCCGCCGAGACCATCGCGATGTGTTCGGGGGTGGTGCCGCAGCAGCCGCCGACCACCGACAGGCCGAACCGCTGGGCGTAGTCGGTGAGGGCCTCGGTGAGATCTTCGGGGCCCAGCGGGTAGCGGGCACCCTCCCCGGTGATGACGGGAAGACCGGCGTTGGGCATGCAGGTCACCGGGACCCGGGCGGCCCCCGACAGGGTGCGCAGATGCTCGGCCATCTCGGCGGGACCGGTGGCGCAGTTCATCCCGATGGCGTCGATGCCGAGGGGCTCCAGGACGGTGAGGGCGGCCCCGGTCTCCGATCCCAGCAGCATGGTGCCGGTGGTCTCCACCGTGATGTCGACCATCACCGGAAGGTCGACGCCGCGGGCGGCGGCGGCCCGGTGGGCTCCGATCACCGCGGCCTTGGCCTGCAGGAGGTCCTGGCAGGTCTCGATCTGGACGGCGTCGGCCCCCTCGTCGATCATCGCCTCGATGGTCTGCTGGTAGACGTCGCGGATCGCGGCGAAGGCGATGTGGCCCAGGGTGGGCAGCTTGGTGCCCGGGCCCACCGATCCGACGACGAATCGCGGCCGGTCGGGGGTGCTGGCGGCATCGGCGGCCCGGCGGGCGAGCCGGGTGGCCGCCCCGGCGAGCTCGACGGCCCGCTCGGCGATGTCGTACTCCCCCAGCGCCGACAGGTTGGCACCGAAGGTGTTGGTCTCGATGAGATCGGCGCCGGCGGCCAGGTAGCGGTCATGGATCTCGGAAATGACGTCGGGCCGGGTGACGTTGAGGATCTCGTTGCAGCCCTCGAGGCCGTCGAAGTCGTCGAGGGACAGATCCGCGGCCTGCAACATGGTGCCCATCGCACCGTCCAGGATGAGAAGTCGAGATCCCAGCGCGGAGCGAAGAGCCGAAGTCATGGGCCCCACCATAGGGGTAGGGATCGCGGAATCGGAGATTCGGCCGCCGAACGGACTACTCTTACCGCATGGCCCGGCACAGTAGTGATCATCCCTGGGTGATCGTCGGATACACAGGGTGGAATGACGCGGGAGGCGCAGCCTCCGAGACGGCGGCCCGCATCATCCGCCACACCGATGCCACCGAGTGGAAGGTCCTGGACTCCGAGGACTACTACAACTTCCAGGACACCCGTCCCGTGGTGGCGGCGATGGAGGGCGTCGAACTGCTCACCTGGCCCTCGACCACCGTGTGGCGCGGGCAGGCCGACGGTCACCCGGTGGCGGTGGTCACCGGACCGGAGCCCGACCTGCGCTGGCGCTCCTACTGCCGTGAGCTGCTGGACACCCTGATGAAGCTGGATCCCGAGGGGATCGTCGTGCTCGGCGGGATGGTCGCCGACGTCCCCCACACCCGTCAGCTGCCGGTCTCCGGATCGGCCTCGGACCCCTCGATCGCCGAGCAGCTCGGTCTGGAGGGGCTCGAGTACTCCGGACCGACCGGTATTCCCGGGGTGCTGGTCAGCCTGGCCGCCGACCGGGGCATGAATGCCGTGGGGCTGTGGGCCAATGTGCCCGAGTACGCTTACGAGCCGCCCTGCCCGCCGGCCGTCCAGAGTCTGCTGGTGCGGGTCGAGGAGCTCACCGGGGTGACGGTTCCCCAGGACGAGCTCGTCGAGCGTCGCCAGAAGTGGGTCACCGACGCCGACAAGATGGTCACCGACAACGACTCACTGAGCGACTACGTCCACGCGCTGGAGCGCCAGCGCGATGCCGAGCTGCCCGAGGGGGTCACCGGCGACGTGCTGGCGATGGAGTTCCAGCACTACCTGCGGCACCGCTCCTGAGGCGGGACCGTTCAGCCCTGGTGGCGCTCGGCGATCTGACGCAGTCTGCGCACCATCGCGTCAGGATCCTCCGAGCGGTAGACCGCCGAACCCGCGACGAAGGTGTCGGCGCCGGCCTCGGCGGCCCGACCGATCGTCTCGGCTGAGACCCCGCCGTCGATCTGGAGCCAGATGTCGGCGCCGGTGGCGTCGATGAGCCGACGGGTGCGCCGGATCTTGGGCAGCACGACGTCCAGGAAGGACTGGCCGCCGAAGCCGGGTTCCACCGTCATGATGAGGATCTGGTCGAACTCGGTGAGGATGTCGGCGAGCTGCTCGACGGGGGTGGCCGGTTTCAGCGCGACCGCCGCGCGGGCGCCCATCGCACGGATCTCCCGGGCCAGCCGGACCGGGGCCTTGGCGGCCTCCAGGTGGAAGGTCACCGACTCGGCGCCGGCCTCCACATAGCTGGGCGCCCAGGTGTCGGGATCGCTGATCATCAGGTGGATGTCGAAGGGGGTGTCGGTGACCGGGCGCAGGGACTCCACCATCGGCAGCCCCATCGTGAGGTTGGGGACGAAGTGGTAGTCCATCACGTCGATGTGGATCCCGTCGGCCGACGGGATCGCCCGGACCTCATCACCCATCCTCGAGAAGTCGGCGTTGAGGATGCTGGGGGTGATGCGGGCAGTCATGGGGTTCAGCCTATCGGGAGCGCTCAGCGGCGCCGGAGGAGGGCGCAGAACATCGCGTCGCAACCGTGGCGGTGCGGCCACAGCTGGACGCACCGCAGCTGCGGCCCGGTGGCCGCCCCGGTCACCTCGGGCAGCGCGGCGGGGGCGTCGAGCAGTTCGACGTCGAGGGTCTCCAGGGCCCAGTCGACCACGTCGAGGGTCTCGGTGACGCTGGGGGAACAGGTCACATAGCCGACCACTCCCCCGCCCGGTCGTGCCGAGCAGACGGCGGCGGCCAGCAGCTCCTTCTGGAGGGTCTGCAGATGGTCGATCTCCGAGGAGGTGCGTCGCCACCGCGACTCGGGGCGTCGGCGCAGGGATCCCAGCCCCGAGCAGGGCACATCGGCCATCACGGCGGCGAAGCTGCCCGGCAGCCAGGGCGGGCGGCGGCCGTCGGCGGTCACCACCTGGTGGTCCCCCGGGATCGGGGCCAGCGCCTCGGCGACCATCCGGGCGCGGTGCGGGTGGAGCTCGGCGGCAACCAGGGCGCGGCCGTCGACGGCGGCCAGTCCGGCCAGCAGGGCGGCCTTGCCGCCGGGTCCGGCGCACAGGTCCAGCCAGGGTCCCGGGGTTCGGGCCAGCTGGGCGGTGCGGGCCAGCGCCAGGGCGACCAGCTGGCTGCCCTCGTCCTGGACCCCGGCCCGACCCTGCTGGACCGCGGGCACCTCGGCGGGGTTGCCCGGTCGGGTCGCCCCGTAGGGGGAGTAGAGGCAGGCGGTGGCGCCGGCGTCGACCAGCTCACCCACCTCGGCCAGTCCGGGGCGCACCACCAGGGTGGGCACCGGGGCCAGATTGTCGGCCTCCAGGGCCTGGCCGCCCTCCTCGGTGCCCAGACGCTGGGCGAACTCGGCGGCGATCCACCGCGGGTGGCAGGTCCGCAGGGCCAGGTCGGCCAGTTCGTCGCCGGTCGACAACTCCTCGGTCCAACCGTCCAGGTCGTGGCGGCCGATCTTGCGGGCCACCGCGTTGACCAGGCCGGTGACCCGCTCGCCGATCTCGTGGCGGGCGAGCACCACCGAGGTGTCGACGGCGGCGCGCTGGGGCACCCGGGTGGCCAGGATCTGCTGGCAGGCCATCCTCAGCACGACCCGCACCGCCGGCTGCCAACTGCTGGGGGAATGTCCGGAGGCCGCCGTCAGGACGGCGTCCCAGGTGCCCTGGCCGCGGGCGGTCCCGTCGACGAGCACCGTGGCGAAGGCCGCGTCGCGCGGGCTCAGACGGGCACGCGACAAGGCCTGGGAGAGAGCCAGATTGGCGTAGGCGCCCTCGGACTCGACCGCCATCAGGGCTCTGAAGGCTGCCGTCCTGGCCGGGTCGGCGGGACGCGAGGAGCGGCGGCGCTGGGGATGGGGCACGGTCACTCCAGGACGGTGCCCGGTGCCAGCTGGGCGCCACGGGCCCAGTCGGCGCCGGCCATCGCCTTCTTGCCGAAGGCCTGGACGGTGACCAGTTCGACGGTGCCCCTGCCGGTGCCCATCAGCAGGTGCTTCTTGGAGGCGCTCAGCTCACCGGGCGCCAGCTCCTCGGCCTGGTCCCAGACCCGGGTGAGGAGGACCTTGAACCGTTCTCCCTCCAGTTCCCCCCATGCGCTGGGGGCCGGTGAGGTGCCGCGCACCAGGTGGTCGACGTCGACGGCCGACCAGGAGGGGTCCAGCCTGGCGTCGTCGGGGGTGATCTTGGGGGCCGAGGTGACTCCTGCCAGGGGCTGGGGGGTGGGTGCGATGCCCTCGGCGATGTCGGTGAGGGCGGCGGTGACCAGGTCCGGGGTCTGGTTGGCCAGGCGCCGTAGCAGGGTGCCCGCGGTGTCGGTGTCGGCGATCGGGTAGCTGCGCGAGTTGTAGACCGGGCCGGCGTCGAGCTGCTCGACGAGCCGGAAGACGGTGGCCCCGGTGGTGGCGTCCCCGGCCATCAGGGCGCGCTGGACCGGGGCGGCGCCGCGCCAGCGGGGCAGCACCGAGAAGTGCAGGTTGATCCAGCCGTGCCGCGGCCGCTCGAGCAGCTCCTCGGGGACCAGGGCGCCGAAGGCGACCACGACGGCGATGTCGAAGTCCAGCGCCTCGATCACCTCGCGGGTCTGTCCCGAGCGCAGCGTGCGGGCCTTGAGGACCGGGATGGTGCGCCGGGCGGCCTCCTCGGCGACCGGCGAGGGGTGCGGGGTGCGGTGCCTTCCCTGCGCGGCGTCCGGGCGGGTCAGCACGGCCACCACCTCATGGTCGGGGTGGTCGTCCAGAACCGCCAGGGTGGGGCATGCGAGTGCAGGGGTACCGGCGAACAGGATTCTCACCTCTCCACCCTATCGGGGTGCCGATCCCGGGGTGAGGGGCGGCTACAGCTGGCCGATCGGGTTGACCCGGACCCGGAGTGGCCCGCCCTCACCGCGCATGCTGTGGGCCGAGCGGAGATGGCGCAGCATCGGGACCAGGCGGGACGCCAGGGCCGGCTCGGCGCGGATCACCAGTCGTTGCTGGGGGGCACCGGGACGCTGCCCCTCGACCTCGACCGGACCCAGCAGGTTGACCTGGCCGGGAGCCATCCCGATCTCCAGATCGGCCTCGGCCACGGCGTTCCGCAGCCTTTCGGCGGCCGCCTCGACAGCCTCGGTGCTGCCGTCCACCAGAGCGGCGAAGGCCGCCGGCGGGAATCCGGCCTCGGCCCGCTCGGCCATCTCGACGCCGGCCCAGCCGACCGGGTCGTTGCGGATCACCGCCTGGACCGCCCGGTCCTGGGGCGGGCCGACGATCACCAGCTGACCGTCCTCCACCCCGGAGCGGACCAGGGAGGCCACCCGGAACCAGTGCTCCAGGGCCTGGCAGACGGCGTCCAGACCCGGCCGGTTGAGCGCCTGGCCTGCGTCCAGAAGCAGGGCGGCGGCGTACCCGGACTCGGCCCGCGGCTCGGCCATCGGGGTCGCCACCACCAGGGCGGGGGTGTCCCCGACCGAGCTTCGGATGTGATCCCCCGAGGAGTCGATGACCTGGACCGAGGGGAAGGCCCGGCCCAACTCGGCCGCGGTGGTGCTGGCACCGACCACCCCGGAGCGCACCACGGTGCCACCGCAGCTGGAGCAGGCCCAGCCGGCCAGCAGCTGGCCGCACCAGGTGCACTCCAGTTCGGTGGCTCCCCCGGCCAGCCTGCGGCCCCGTACCGGGCCGTTGCAGCGGGGGCAGGAGATCGGGGCCCGGCAGCTCGCGCAGCAGGGCCGCACCAGGTCCCCGGGTCTGGGCACCGAGACCAGCACCGGACCGGAGAGGAGTCCGTGAGAGATGGTCTGCATCGCCAGGTCCGGAAGCCGGACCCGGTTGGCCAGTGGGTCGCGCGACAGCGCGAGATCGGAGTCCCCCGGAGCCCGGACGGTGGCGCACAGCGCCCTGAGCTGCTCCCGGGGGGTCTGGATCTGCGCCAGCCAGCCGGTCGACAACCACCCCGCGGTCTGCGGTGAGCAGGAGTGACCGGCCAGCAGCAGCGCGCACCGGTCGGTCTGGGCGCGCAGGGCCGCCACATCGCGGGTGTTCGGGTAGGGGGCGCGCGGCTCGTCGTGGAGACTGGCGGCCTCGTCCCACACCACGATCACCCCCAGGCGGGTCAGCGGTGCGAGCACCGCCCCGCGGATGCCCACCACGATGGAGGCCTGACCGCGGACCACCGCCAGGTAGTTGCGCCAGCGGTCGGCGGCACTCTGGTCGGCGTGGAGCATGACGACCGTTCCGGCGCCGAAGGGCTCGGTGAGGCAGGCCGCCAGTTCCTCGGCCTGGGCGACGGTGGGCACGCAGCACAGCGCCTGGCGGCCGGACTCCAGGGCTGCCGAGACGGCCTGGGTGATGCCCAGCCGCCAGTCCCCCAGCCGGTCCCGGTCGGCCGGCCCGGCGACCGGGGCGACCCTCCAGAAGGCCCGCGGGCGGCCCCCCTGGGCCAGCAGCCGGAGGAATGCGGTGCCCTCGGCCAGGGCGTCCAGGGCACCGGGGATGTGCGCCGGACGGGGCACCGGCCAGGGGCGCGGCTCTGCCCTCTCGGTGGCGGCATGGCGGGCGGGCAGCGCCCAGCGAATGACCTCCTCGAGGGTGCCGGCCCACCGGTCGGCGACCCGACGGGCCATTGCGAGCTGGTCCTCGGTGACCACCACCTCGGAGGAGACCACCCGCTGGAGGGCTTGCAGAGTGACCCCGGGCTGACGGTGGTGGTCGACGGCCAGGATGATGCCGTCCAGCAACCGGCCGGCCAGCCGCACCCTGACCCGGATCCCGGGGCGGGCCTGGCCGACCATCTCCTCGGTCACCAGGTAGTCGAAGGGCCGGTCCAGGTGGGCCAGCCCGGACAGCACGCAGACGTGGGCCACCCACTCGGTGGGTTCCAGCAGCGCCTCGGTCATGCTCCGATGCTAGAGGGAGGGTCTGACAGTTCTGGCGCGGTTGGCCAGCACCGGCAGGCTGGCGCGCACGGCGTCGACCTCCTTCGGGTCGATCTGGACGACGCGCAGCTCGGCGGAGTCCGCGAGCTCGCAGAGGATCTGACCGTCGGGCGCCACCACCATGCTGTGGCCGATTCCGGTGGGTGCGCTGGACGGCGCGTGCTCCGCGTCCCGGTCTGCCGAGGCCGGATCGGCCTGGCCGACCGCCACCACGAAGCAGGTGGAGTCCAGTGCCCGGGCGCGGGCCAGCAGCCGCCACTGGCGGAGCTTCCCGGCCCGTTCCGCGGCACTGACCCCGGCTCCCCAGGAGGCGGGCACGATGGTGACGGTGGCGCCGAGATCGGCCAGCTGGATGAACAGCCCGGGGAAGCGGATGTCGTAGCAGACCGCCAGTCCGACAGTCGTCTTGCCGACAGCGGCCACGGTGGGGCTGGTGCCGGCGGTGACGGTGTCGGACTCGGCGAATCCGAAGGCGTCGAACAGGTGGATCTTGTCGTAGCTGGAGACGATGCCCGCCGGTCCGGCGACCAGCAGGGTGTTGCGGACGTGACCCCGGTCCCCGGGGGTGAACATGCCCACCGCGATCGTGACGCCGCACTGGCCGGCGATCTGCTGGACCCCGGTCGCGAAGGGCCCGTCGAGGGGCTCGGCGATGTCGGTGAGACTGTTGCCGAAGGCCCTCATGGTGGCCTCCGGGAAGACGATCAGCTCGGCATCCTGGCCGGCGGCGCGCTGTGTCCAGTCGCGCACCAGATCCAGGTTCGCGGCGACGTCTCTCCCGCTGGTCAGCTGTGCAAGTGCGATCCTCATGGCACCCATCCTGCCCTCCTGCCCGGAGCCGGTCCCTCGGCGGCGACCCCGACCACCGGCTTGTTCATCGCTGACAGCTCGGGCACCACCAGATGACCCGCTCCTGGTCGGGCAGGTCGGCCGGGCCGAGCCACCCGTTGCGGATCAGGGTGCCGCAGCGCAGACATGGCTGGTGGTTGCGTCCGAAGACGAAGGAGCGGTGACCGGGGCGGTTGTCTCCGGTGCTGCTGCGGTACCGGTTGTGCCGGTTGGCCTGCATCAGTGTGGCGGCCCTGTCGATGACCGTCGGCAGGTCGGTGTCGCCGGTGGGACGTCGCGGGTCCAGGCCAGTCAGGAAGCACACCTCGGCACGGAACTCGTTGCCCACCCCGGCCAGCACCGACTGGTCCATCAGGGTGACGCCGATCGGCCTGTCCGGGTGCATCCCGGCCCGGCGGACCGCCTCGTCGCGTCCGCTCGGCAGCCATCGACCGGCCCGGTCCCAGTCCTCGTCCAGCGGGTCGGGCCCCAGCCATCCCAGCCGGCTGGCGAGCTCGTCGGCCGGCCACAGCTCGACCAGGCCCAGATCGTGGCCGACCAGCTCGACCTGCGGGCCGCCGGGCCGGGCGCCCTCCAGCCGGAGCACCACCCGGGCGGTGTGTCCGGGGGCGCGCCATCGCTGACCGGCGGGGTGCACCCGCCAGGTGCCCTCCATCCGCAGGTGGGTGTGCAGGATCCACTCCCCCGCGGTCGGCATTCCCGCGATGCGGCCGGCCGGTGCGGTGGGGGCGAGGGTCATCAGCAGGTGCTTGCCGTGGGCCCGCACCGCGGTGAGGGTGGCGCCGGTGAGATCGGCCACCGCCAGCCGGGGCACCCTCAACTGGCATCCGGTGACCAGTCGGCCCGCTGCCGGCCGGAGGCGCTCGGCCAGACGGTGCACGGAGTCCCCCTCAGGCACGGCGCGCCGTCGCGTCCCGCCGGCCCGTCGGGGGTTCGGCCTCCAGGCGCAGTCCTCGGGGGGTGACCCCGGCCCCGGCGGCGCGCATCGCACCGGCCAGTTCCAGGCCGTGCACCGGTTGCCCGTTGACCTTCTCCACCGTGACCGGGCGTCCCCCCGAGATCCCCAGCCAGCCGCGCAGGGCCGAGGTCACCATCGTGGCAGCCCTGCCGGCGTCCACACCCTCGGGCAGGCCGTCGGTGAACAGGCTGAGACGCCGCCCGCCCCGCGACAGGTGGGCCAGCAGCACCCCGTCGGCGATCACCACCAGGGCGCCGGCCGCCCGCGAGGGTGAGGCACCCTCCTGATCGGGCCACTCCATGGCGGCTCCGTAGGGGTTGGCCGGATCCACCGCGGCCAGCACGGCGGCCGACGGTTCGGCGATCCCGGAGGGCCAGCCGGCGGTGTCGGGTCCATCGGCGAACTGGCGCAGCCGGTCGACCACCGGCGGTGCGGCGAACTGGGCCCCGCCCAGCCCGTCGACCAGATAGCCGCGGATCACCTTCCCGGCCTCCTCCGCCGATCGCAGCACCTGGTAGACCGCGGCGAAGCCGCCCTCGACGCCCTCATCGGCCACCGCGGTGCGCACCAGGATGCCGTACCGCTCCAGCATCAGCTCCACCTGTCCGGTCGCCCGCTGGGCCGGCGTCCCGGTGCCGGGGCGGCAGCGGTGCCATCGGCCCGCCAGATCGGCGGCCTGCCCCGGCACCGAGCTCGCCGAGCGCAACGAGTACCGGGCCATCCGGGCCCTCGAACGCGTCGAGGTGCGCCGGGGGCGGTGGGCCACGCTGCCCCCGGCCAGATGCGCGCGCACCGGGCCGAACCCGTCGGGGGCGATCAGTCCCTGACTCACCAGCCGCCACACCTGCTCCTGGAGCCGGGCACCGGCCAGGCCCAGGTCGGCGGCCAACGGCGCCAGCATCACCGAGCCCTCACCGATGGCCTCGATCAGCTCGCGGCCCGCCCCGGCATCGGCCTCCGGCAGACTCTGCGGCGAGCAGAGCCCCAGATCGGCGACCGCCACCAGCCGGATGAGGGGGTCGGCCGCCCCGGCGGTCGGTGTCGGGACCACCAGCACATCGCCGGCCGAGGTGAGCTCGTCGAGCATCGCCGGGGAGTAGTCGGCCACCCGGACCGGCAGGACCGCGGACTCCCAGGCGGAGGCGGGCAGCGCCACCCCCGCCATCGTCTCGATGACCTCCAGCACCCCGTCGGCACCCCTCAGCGACGGCCTGGCCCCGATCGGCGCGACACCGTGCCAGTCCAGGGTGAATCGGGCCAGGGCGCTGGCGGAGACCGGCTCGATCTCCTGGCGGGCCCGCGCCAGGGCGCGGCCGCGGATCCGCGACAGCACCCGGGAGTGGCAGTACTGGGCGCGGTCGCCGGCGACGAACCGGCCACGGACCAGCTCGCCCTGCCCGACCAGCCGGTCGACCACCCCCTCGGCGGTGGCGGCACCGACCCCCAGGCAGCCGGCCAGCCGGTCGACGGTGAACGGCCCGTGACAGCGCGCCCAGCGGGAGATCAGCTGGGTGAGCGGGTCCCGTCCGGTGACGCCGGTGACCGGATGGCCGGCGGGCACCGGAATCCCCAGGCCGTCCCGCAGCAGTCCCAGGTCCTGGCCCGAGGCCAGCTGCGGGCGGCCGGCGATCCGCACCACCGCGACCCGCTCCCCCAGCCTCTCCACGGCACCCGGCAGGTCGGCCGACAGGTCCGCGCTGCAGCGTTCGGCCAGGTCGGCCATCGGCACCGGGCCGAGCCGGGCGACCAGGTCGACCAGCCCCTCGTCGTCACGGGCCCGACGGTCGGGCCGGGTGTGCTGGAGCTCGGCGACCACCTCCTCGATCACCTCGGGGTCCAGCAGGTCGCGCAGGTCCAGGGTCCCCATCAGCTGGGCCAGCAGGCTCGGGTCCAGCGACAGGGCGGCGGCGCGCCGCTCCGCCAGCGGCGTGTCGTCGTTGTACATGAACGCGCCGGTGTAGTTGAACAGCAGGGAGGAGGCCAGCGGGCTGGGGGCCGAGGTGGTCACCTCGGCGACCTGCACCCGGTGCGCCGACAGGTCGGTCATCAGGGCCTTGAGGGCGGCCAGGTCGTAGACATCGGCCAGGCACTCCCTGGCGGTCTCCACCACGATCGGGAAGTCGGACTGGTCCCGGACGGCCTCCAGCAGCTGGCCGGCGCGCAGCCTCTGCTGCCACAGCGGGGCACGGCGTCCGGGGTCGTGCCGGGGCAGCAGGAGGGCCCGGGAGGCGCACTCGCGGAACCTGCCGGCGAACAGGGCGGTGTCGCCGATGTGGGCGGTGACGATGTCGGCGATCTCCTCGGGCTCGAAGACCACCAGTTCGGCCCTCGGTGGGGAGTCGGTGTCGGGCAGTCTCAGCACCAAGCCGTCATCGCCGGCGACCGGCTGGGTGTCGACCCCCAGCCTCTCGGTGAGACGCTGGCCGATGGCCAGGGCCCAGGCGGCGTTGACCGGCTGGCCCCAGGGGCTGTGCACCACCAGCCGCCAGTCGCCCAGTTCGTCGTGGAACCGTTCCAGCACGATGTGCCGGTCGTCGGGCAGGACGCCGGTGGCCTCGGCCTGGGCGTCCAGCAGGGCCACGATGTTGGAGCGGGCCCGCTCGTCGAGGTATCCCATCTCGGCGACCCGGTCCGGGTCCTCGTGGACCGCCCGGGTGAAGGCCCCGATCGCCCGGCCCAGCTCGGCGGGGCGGCCCTCACCCTCGCCGTGCCAGAAGGGCAGCCGGCCGGTGTGGCCGGGGGCGGGGGTGACGCGCACCTGGTCGCGGGTGATCTCGGCGATCCGCCAGGAGGAGGCGCCCAGGGTGAAGACGTCGCCGACCCGGGACTCGTAGACCATCTCCTCATCCAGCTCGCCGACCCGCCGGCCCTCCCCCTCGCCGACCAGGAAGACCCCGAACATGCCGCGGTCGGGGATCGTGCCCCCCGAGGTGGAGGCCAGCCGCAGGGCCCCGGGGCGGGCCGTCAGGACGCCGTCGGAGAGCACCAGCCGGGCTCGCAGATCGGCCAGGTCGGCCGAGGCGTAGCCGCCGGTGAGCATCGCGATGACCCGGTCGAGGGCCTCGGCGGGCAGCTGGGCGAAGGGCCGGGACCGGCGCACGGTGTCGTACCAGTCCTCCACCACCAGGCCGTCGGGCCGGCTCACCGCCGCCGCGACGGTCTGCTGGGCGAGCACGTCGAGAGGGTTGCGGGGAATGTGGAGAGCCTCGATGCGGCCCTCGAGCATCCGGCCGGTGGTCACCGCGGCGTGCACCAGGTCGAGCCGGGTGCGCGGGTAGACCGACCCGCGGGAGACCGCCCCGACGGCGTGGCCGGCCCGCCCGATCCGCTGCAGGGCGCTGGAGACGCTGGGCGGCGACTGGATCTGGATGACCCGGTCGACCAGCCCCATGTCGATGCCCAGCTCCAGGGAGGAGGTGGCCACCACGCATCGCAGCTCACCGGACCGCAGATCCTCCTCGGTGCGCTGACGCTCCAGTCTGGACACCGATCCGTGATGGGCCCGGGCGATCACGGCCGGCGCCCGCCCCACCTCGTCGGAGGGCGCCATGATGTCGGCCGGCATCCGTCGGCCCGGTGCCACCAGGGAGTCCGGGTCGTGCTCGGCGGCCCACAGCTCGTTGAGCCGGCTGGTGAGCCGCTCGGCGGTGCGCCGGGCGTTGACGAAGACCAGGGTGGACCGTCCCGCCAGCACCTCGGCATAGACCTCGCGCTCGATCCACGGCCACAGGGAGGCCTGGGTGGGCAGCGCCGAGTCCGAGACGTCGGTGGTGAGGGTGTCGGTCCCGCCACCGCTCAGCAGCGGATCGGTGAGCAGATCCTGGTCGCTGGAGGGGGTCTCGGGCAGTGCGGCCATGTCGTCGACCGGAACTCTCACGTGGACGTCCCAGCGCTTGTGGGCCGCCGGTGCGACGACGGTGACCGGTCGGTCGCCGGCCAGGAAGGAGGCCACCTCGTCGAGCGGGCGGACCGTCGCCGACAGGCCGATCCGCTGGACATCGCGGCCGACCAGGGCGTCGAGGCGTTCCAGGGACAGTGCCAGGTGGGAGCCCCGCTTGGACCCCGCCACGGCGTGCACCTCGTCGACGATGACGGTCCGGACGCCGGCCAGCACCCGGCGCGCCCGGGAGGTGAGCATGAGATACAGCGTCTCGGGGGTGGTGATGAGGATGTCGGGGGGATGCCGCACGATCCGGGCCCGCTCGGCGGCGCTGGTGTCTCCGGTGCGCACCGCCACCCTCACCGGTGCGCAGATCTCCCCGAGTCGCTCGGCGGTGTTGCGGATCCCGGCGAGGGGGGCGCGCAGGTTCTTCTCGATGTCGGAGCCCAAGGCCTTCAGCGGGGAGATGTACAGCACCCGGACCCCCGGGGCCCGGTCCTGGCGGCCGGGTCCGGAGAGTTCCTGGCGCGTGAGGTCGTTGGGATCGGTGAGCCGGTCCAGGGCCCACAGGAAGGCGGCCAGCGTCTTGCCCGAGCCGGTGGGGGCCACCACCAGGGCGTGCTGGCCCCGGGCGACCGCCTTCCAGGTCTGCGTCTGGACGGGGGTGGGCGCGGCGAAGACGTCGGTGAACCAGCGGCGCACCGGCGCCCGGAACGCGCCCATCCCCTCGATCATGGCGCCCACGCTAGCCGGGGCCGCCGACAGTTCCGGGCGCAGGCCTCAGGCGATCGCCGCGAGCAGGGCGTCCACCCGGTCGGTGAGTTCCCACCGGACCCCGGGCAGGGTGCGTCCGAAGTGTCCCCCGGCGACCAGCTGGGCGTAGATCGGGTGACGCAGGTCCAGGTCGCGGATGATCGCCGCGGGGCGCAGGTCGAAGACCTCGCCGACCGCCCTCTCGATGTCCTCCTCGGGAACCGTGGAGGTGCCGAAGGTCTCCACCCGCAGGCTCACCGGGTGGGCCTTGCCGATGGCATAGGCGACCTGGCACTCGCAGCGCGTGGCCAGTCCGGCGGCCACCACATTCTTGGCGACCCAGCGCATCGCGTAGCAGGCCGACCGGTCGACCTTCGAGGGATCCTTGCCGGAGAAGGCGCCACCGCCGTGCCGGGCCATCCCGCCGTAGGTGTCGACGATGATCTTGCGGCCGGTGAGACCGGCATCTCCCATCGGGCCGCCGATGACGAACTTGCCGGTCGGGTTGACCAGCACCTCCAGCCCGGCGGTCGACAGGTCGTAGCGCTCCAGCACCGGTGCGATGACATGGCGCCGCAGATCCGGGGTGATCGTGGACTCGATGCTCACCCCGTCGCGGTGCTGGGTGGAGATGACGATGGTCTGCACCTCGGCCGGACGGCCCTGTGCGTCGTAGCCGATGGTGACCTGGGTCTTGCCGTCGGGCCACAAGTAGTCCAGGGTGCCGTTCTTGCGGACGGCGGTGAGCTGGAGGGACAACGCATGGGCCATGTCGATCGGCAGCGGCATCAGGGAGTCGGTCTCGGTGCAGGCGTAGCCGAACATCAGGCCCTGATCCCCGGCACCCTGGGCATCGATCGCGTCGGTCGAGCCGTGCCGGGCCTCGTACGCCGTGTTGACCCCCTGGGCGATGTCGGGGCTCTGCGCGTCGATGGCCACCGAGACGCCGCAGGAGGCGCCGTCGAACCCCTTGCGGGAGGAGTCGTAGCCGATCTCCAGGATCTTGGTCCGGGCGATGTCGGCGATGTCGACATAGGCCTCGGTGGTGACCTCCCCGCAGACCATCACCTGTCCGGTGGTGACCAGGGTCTCCACCGCGACGTGGGACAGCGTGTCCTCGCGCAGCATCGCGTCGAGCACCGAGTCGGAGACGGCGTCGGCGATCTTGTCGGGGTGGCCCTCGGTGACCGATTCCGAGCTGAACAGTCGTCGGGTGGAGCCGAGGGGTCTGGGGGTGTCGACGGACATCTGTACTTCCTGACCGCGCGGCGAAGAGCCGCGCATTGTGGCCCCGTGGAGACGGGGGCCGGACGGGTACCCGCTCAGGACGCCGGAACAGGTTCCGGGGTGCCCGATGCGGGAGCCAGCAGCGAGCGGACCTCGTCGAGGATGGCCTGGGCGGCCATCATCTTGGGGCCCTGGACGCGTCGACCGGGTCCCTGCTGGCGGACCACGGTGACGTCGGTGTCGACCTTACCGAAGACCTTCCCGGCGCTCACATCGTTGACGACCAGCAGGTCACAGGCCTTGCGGCGCAGCTTCGCCGCGGCCAGCTCCAGCAACTCGGCGCGATCGGGGGCGGTCTCGGCGGCGAACCCCACGATGACCTGGCCGGGTCGTCTCGAGGCGGCCAGGGCGGCCAGCACATCGGGGGTCTGGACCAGGTCGATCCTGGTCCCGGCACCGACGGCGTCCGATCCCTCGTGCTTCTTGATCTTGACCTGCGCGCTGGATACCGGGGCGAAGTCGGCGGCGGCGACCGCCATCACGATGACATCGGCACTCGGGGCCAGCGTCCCCATCACCTCGGACAGGTCCTCGGTGCTGGAGACCGGGATCTGATGGAGGCAGGAGGGCACCGGCACCTCCAGGTGCGCGCTGACCAGGGTCACCTCGGCCCCACGGGTGACGGCCAGCATCGCCAGGGCGGTGCCCATCCTCCCCGAGGAGGAGTTGCCGAGGTATCGCACCGGGTCCAGGGCCTCGCGGGTCCCACCGGCCGAGATGACGACCCGGCGTCCGGTCAGGTCCTGGGCGGCCAGGGAGCCGACGACCCCGGGATCGGCCAGCAGCAGAGCGGCCAGCTCGGCCAGTTCATCGGGTTCGGGAAGGCGCCCGGGTCCGGAGTCGGGCCCGGTGAGACGACCGTCGGCGGGGTCCTTGACGACGACTCCGCGGCGTCGCAGGGTGGCCACGTTGTCGCGGGTGGCCGGGTTCTGCCACATCGCGGTGTGCATCGCCGGGGCCACCAGGACCGGGGCCCGGGTGGCGAGAACGGTGGCGGTGAGCAGGTCATCGGCCGCTCCGGCGGCGATCCTGGACACCAGGTCGGCGGTGGCCGGGGCCACGATCACCAGATCGGCCTGCTCCCCCAGCCGGACGTGCTCGACGCCGGGGACGTCGTCGAAGACGGTGGTGTGGACCGGATGGCCCGACAGGGCCTCCCAGGTCGGACGCCCGACGAACTGAAGGGCCGCCTCGGTGGGAATGACGTGCACCCGGTGACCGGCCTCGGCCAGCCGCCGCACTAGGTAGCAGGCCTTGTAGGCGGCGATGCCGCCGCCCACCCCCAGGACAACCGTGGACACCGACGGATCAGGCCGGAGGGGTGAGGTCGGCGAACGGGTCGTCGAGCTCGACGGCGGGCGCCTGCTGTGCGGCGGCGGCCTCGGCCGCGACCTCCTCGGGGTTCATCTGATGAGCCTCGATGACCCCGGCCTGAATCTCGCGCAGCGCGATGGACAGCGGCTTCTCCTGGTTGGCGACCTCGACGAGGGGACCGACGTTCTCCAGCAGGCCCTCGGCCAGCTGCGAGTAGTAGGCGTTGATCTGACGGGCGCGCTTGGCGGCGAACAGCACCAGCCGGTACTTGGAGTCGACGTGCTCAAGAAGCTGATCGATCGGGGGGTTGACGATGCCCTCGGGGATGGTCTCGCTCAAGGAATGTCCTCACGTGTTGAAGGAGTGCGTACTGACGGTGTGCGAGACAACACACACCACGTCATAGACCTAGTAAGTCTACCAATGACTCGACAGCGTGGTCAACGGTGTCGTTGACGACCACGGCGTCGAACTCGTCGACGGCCGCCAGTTCCTTGCGGGCGGTGCGCAGCCGCCTGGCCTGCTGCTCGGGAGTCTCGGTGCCGCGCCCGATGAGGCGGCGCTTGAGCTCCTCCCAGGAGGGCGGGGTGAGGAAGATGTGCTCGGCCCGAGGATAGGACTCGCGCACCTGGCGGGCCCCCTGCATGTCGATCTCCAGCACCACGGTGCGTCCCGCCGCGACCGCCTCGTCGACCAGACGGCGGGGAGTGCCGTAGCGGTGGCTGTTGTGGACCACGGCCCACTCCAGCAGTCCGCCGTCGGCGATGAGCCGGTCGAACTGGGAGTCGGTGACGAAGTCGTACTCGACTCCGTCGCGCTCGCCGGGGCGCGGTGGTCGGGTGGTGGCCGAACGTGAGACGACGATCTCGGGATGGGCCCGGCGCAGTGCGGCCACCACGGTTCCCTTGCCGACCGCCGTGGGCCCGGAGACGACCGCCACATTCACCGACTCCGGTCGCCTGTGCCCTCTGGCATGAGGTATCTCGGGTGCCGGGTCGGGATCGATCTCCATGGCCGACACCCTAGAGCATGGCGAGCGTGGGCCGCAGGAGGGCTCTCAGCCGGGGAACTCGGCGCGCAGGCCGGCGGCCTGGTGGCGTCCCAGTCCCCTGATCCGCCGGTTCGCGGCGATGTCGAGTCGCGCCATGATCTCGGCGGCGCGCTTGTCGCCCACCCTGGGCAGTGCCTTCAGCAGATCCACCACCTTGACATGGGCCAGCACGTCGTCCTGTGCGGCCGCGTCAAGGGCCTCTCCGAGACTGAGACTTCCGTTGCGCACCCGCGCCTTGAGTTCGGCCCTGGCACGTCGTGCCTGGGTGGCCGCCTCGCGCGCGGCGCTGAGTTGTTCCGGAGAGAGGGTGGGGATGGACACGTCTGCTCCAATCTGACATCGATGAACCTGCACTGGCCCCGGGCCCGGGCCCGTGTTTGCACAGTAGACCCTCAGCAGCGGTCCCGCTGCTGGTCAGAGGCAATTGCAGGGACTGATGTCAGTCGGTCGGCGCTGCCTGTCCTTCCGGGGGTTCGGTGGCGGTCGGTTCGGTATCGAGCTCTGCCTCCCCGGGTGCCTCCTCCGCCGCGTCCTGGGAGTCGGTCGGCGCTCCGGCCAGGGTGCCCGCCCGGTTGCCCTCGGCGATGCCGGTGAGCAGTCCGTTGAGGAAGGAGGCCGAGCCATCGGTGGAGAACTCCCCACCCAGCTCGACCGCCTCGGCGATCGCGCTGGGATCGGGGACGTCGGTGAAGATGATCTCGTAGGCCCCGATCTGGGCGAGGATCCGATCGACCCGGGGCATCCGGTCCAGCGTCCATCCACTGGCCAGGCGCGCCGAGACGGCGGCGTTGAGGGTCGCCAGGTTCTGGCTCACCCCGCGCACCAGGTCGGCCGCGAAGTCGCGCACCGGGTTATCGATGACGGTCGGACGCAGCGCCAGCACGTCGATCGGGTCGGTCGACATCAGGTCGGCCTCGAAGAGGATGTCGAGGGCCTGCTTGCGCGCCTTCGACCGGGTGGACAGGTCGGCGTGCTTCTGGACGTCTCCGGAGACCTTCTCGACCTCCAGCTCACCGATCCACTCGGTCTTGTGCGACGAGGCCTGCTGCGGCGTCTCGGCGCCGGACTGTTGGCTCACTTGTCGGAGATGCGGCCGAGGTAGTCACCATTGCGGGTGTCGACCTTGACGGTCTCGCCCTCGCTGATGAACAACGGCACCTGGATCTCGCGACCGGTCTCCAGGGTGGCCGGCTTCGTCCCGCCGGTGGAACGGTCGCCCTGCAGGCCGGGCTCGGTGTAGGTGACCTTCAGCTCGACCGAGGCCGGAAGATCGATGTAGAGGGCGTTGCCCTCGTGAAGGGCGATGGTGGCGGTCTGGTTCTCCAGCATGAAGTCCTTGGCGTCCCCGACGGTCTCGGCGGGGATCGGGAGCTGCTCGAAGGTGCCCTCGTCCATGAAGATGTAGTTGTCGCCGTCCTGGTACAGGTACTGCATGTCGCGGCGGTCCACCTCGGCCGACTCCACCTTGGTGTCGGAGTTGAAGGTCTTGTCGACGACCTTGCCCGACAGGACGTGCTTCAGCTTGGTGCGCACCACGGTGTTGCCCTTGCCCGGCTTGTGGTGCTGGAACCAGATGACGTTCCAGAGCTGGCCGTCGAGGTCCAGCACGGTGCCGTTCTTGATGTCATTGGTGGAGATGACCACAGGTCGCTGCCTTTCGAGATTCTGATGTCAACACTCATATGTCAACCCGCGGGCCGAGGAACGGCCCAGACTGCCCGATCCTACCTCAGCGCAACCCCGGGGCTCCACCAGAGCGGTCTGCGCCGGCTGCTGGCTGCCATCAGGGCTGTCAGACCTGCGCCGTAGGGTCGGATCCATGACCAGATCGACGCCGCCCGGATCGACGACGCAGCCCGGATCGACGAAGCGCAGCCCGGGTCCCCGCCCGCCTGCTCCTCCTCGGCTGAGCGGTGCGCTCGCGGCCCTCGGCCAGGTGCCCGAGCCCGACGCTCTGGTCGAGGACGCCGACCTCAGCGGTGCGGACTGGACCGATGCGCAGCTGGAGGGGGCCGACCTGATGTCGGTGTCCGGTCGCTCGGTCCGGGCGCCCAGATCGGTGTGGCGGCGCTCTCAGTGCGCCGATCTGGAGCTGGCCTCCTGCGACCTGGCCGGCAGCAGCTGGCCGGAGGGGGGCTGGCGGCGGGTCCGTCTGACCGACTGCAGACTGACCGGCGTCGAGTTGTCGAGCTGTGTCCTGGAGGACGTGGACTTCTCGGGATGCGTGCTGGAGATGGCCCGGTTCCGGTTCGCGACCCTGCGGCGGGTCCGCTTCACCGGCTGCCGGTTGACCGGGGCGGACTTCTCGGACTCCCGCCTGGAGGAGGTCGTCCTTGATGACTGTGTGCTGGACTCGGCGGTCTTCGACCAGGTGCGCATCCAGGGCAGGCGCACCACCGGGAACCGGCGCCAGGGACCCGGACTGGTGATCTCGGGGGGCTCGATCGAGGGGCTGTCCGGCGCCGACCAGCTGCGCGGGGCCGCGATCGATCCGCTCCACCTCGAGATCCTGGGGGCTCTGCTGGCCGGTGCCGCCGGGATCTTCCTGGAGCTGCCCGACCGGTAGCGCCTCAGCTCACTCGGGAATCGGCGCCAGCGTGGCGAAGCACTCCTGGAGCACCTCCTCGGAGGGACCCTCGATCATCGCGACACGACCCGGGGCGCTGAGCCCCACGAACCGCAGCATCGTGCCGCGGGTCTTCTTGTCCAGGTTCATGGTGGCCCGCAGCTTCGCCCACTCGGTTCCCTCGAAGGTGGTGGGCAGCCCCAACCCGGCCATGATCTCGCGGGTCCGATCGACGACCTGGCGGTCCAGTCCGAGTTCCCGGGCGGACAGCTCGGCGGCGAAGATCATGCCGACCGCATCAGCCTCGCCGTGGCGCCAGGTGAAGTGCTGGTGGGCCTCGATGGCGTGGGCCAGGGTGTGTCCGTAGTTCAGCCTTTCGCGGCCCACATCGGTGCCGCGCGAGGTGGACTCGGTGAGGTCCGCGGCGACCACCGAGGCCTTGACCTGAACCGCCCGGGTGAGGACCTCGTGGAAGGCGTCGGAGGCGGGATCCAGCACCGCCGCCGGATCCCTCTCGACGATGCTGAGGATCCGGGGGTCGTTGATGAATCCGCACTTGACGATCTCGGCCATTCCCGAGCGCATCTCGCGGATCGGCAGATGGGTCAGGGCATCGGTGTCGCACAGCACGGCGGCGGGTTCGTGGAAGGCGCCGACCAAGTTCTTGCCGGCTGTGATGTTGATGCCGGTCTTGCCCCCGACGGCGGCGTCAGCCATTCCGAGCACGGTGGTGGGCACCTGAATGAGGGTGACCCCGCGCATCCAGGTGGCGGCCACGAAGCCGGCCAGGTCGGTCGTGGCTCCCCCTCCCAGTCCCACCACGATGTCGCCGCGGGTCATCCCGGCGGCGGCCAGACGGTCCCAGCAGCCGGCCAGCACGGTGGCGGTCTTGGCGGCCTCGGCGTCGGGCACCTCGATGTCGATGACCTGACCGAGCCGCTCCCTCAGCGGTGCGGCCAGGAACTCCACGGAGGCGGGATGGACCAGTGCCACCCGCGATCCGACCGTCAGCTGTTCCAGTCCCTGGATCACCCCGGGTCCGATGCGCACCTCGTAGGGCTCCGGACCGTTGACCTCCACGACACTCATGACTGCTCCCGCGTCTCGTTGGCTGATGTCTCGATGACCCCGGTGTCCTCGGGCAGACCCTGCAGCTCCACCAGGATCTGTTCGACGATCTGTCCCGGGTGCAGCGAGTCGGTGACCACATGGATGTCGGCCGGGGCCGCGTAGACCGGACGCCGTTCGGCCAGCAGGCGCACCATCCGGGAGTGCACGTTGCCCAGCAGCAGGGGACGGGTGGCGTCATTGAGCCCGACCCGTCCGGAGGCGGTGCGGGCGCTGACCTCCAGCCAGACGGTGCGGACCCGGTCCAGAGCCTGCCCGATGCTGGGGGTGAGGGGGGCGCCCCCACCGAGCGAGACCACTCCCCCGGCGGCCAACGCCGCGAGGGTCTCGCGGGCCTCGACCCGGCGGAAGTAGGGCTCCCCGTCGGTGGCGAAGATGTCGCTGATGGGACGTCCCTCGACCCGGCTGATCACCTCGTCGACGTCGACGAAGTCGAGGCCCAGACGCGCGGCCAGCAGCGGTCCGACGGTCGACTTGCCCGATCCGGGAGCTCCGATGATCGCGATCACCGGAGCCGGCCCGGAACCGGTCTGGTCGAGGCGGTGTCCGCCCGGCTCACTCATGGGGTGCGATCTCCAGATGGCGCTCATCGAGACGGGCCAGGTAGGCCTGCGCGTTGCGGCGGGTCTCGGCGACCGAGTCGCCGCCGAACTTCTCCAGGGCGCACTCGGCCAGCACCAGGGCGACCATCGCCTCTGCGACCACCCCGGCGGCCGGCACCGCGGTGATGTCGGAACGCTGGTGGTTGGCGCGGGCCGGCTCCCCGGTGGCGGTGTCGAGGGTGCGCAGCGCCCGCGGCACGGTGGCGATCGGCTTCATGGCGGCGCGCACCCTCAGCAGCTCGCCGGTGCTGATCCCGCCCTCGGTACCACCGGAGTGGTCGGTGAGTCGATGGACCCCGGCAGAGGTGGGCTCCATCTCGTCGTGGGCGGCCGAACCGCGTACCCCGGCCAGGGCGAACCCGTCGCCCAGCTCGACCCCCTTGATCGCCTGGATGCCCATCAGCGCCCCGGCGAGCCGGGAGTCCAGCCGCCGGTCCCCCTGGGTGTGGGATCCCAGTCCGGCCGGCAGTCCCCAGGCCAGCACCTCGACGATCCCGCCCATCGTGTCGCCGTCCCTGCGGCACTCCTCGACCGCCTCGATCATCCGCGCGGAGGTTTCCGGATCGGCGCAGCGCACCGGATCGGCATCGATCCGCGCGAGCTCGTCGGGTCCCGGTCGCAGCCCGGCCGGTGCGACGACCGGCCCGAGCCGCACGACGTGGGAGAGGATCTCGACCCCCAGAGCCTGGCGCAGGAAGGCCTTGGCGATCGTCCCGAGGGTCACCCTGGCGGCGGTCTCCCGGGCCGAGGCGCGCTCCAGGACCGGACGGGCCTCGGCGAAGTCGTACTTCTGCATCCCGGCCAGATCGGCATGGCCGGGACGCGGACGGGTCAGAGCCTCGCCGCGGGCCTGGCCGGCGAGCACCTGGGGATCGACCTTCCCGGGGTTCATCACCTCGCGCCACTTGGGCCACTCGGTGTTGCCGATCCGCACGGCGATCGGGGAGCCGAGGGTCTCGCCGTGTCGGAACCCGGCCAGCAGGGCCAGTTCATCGGCCTCGAAGGCCATCCGAGCACCGCGACCCACCCCCAGCCGGCGGCGTCGCAGCTCCTCGGAGATCTCGGCGGCACCGACCTCCACATGGGCGGGGATGCCCTCCATGGTGGCGATCAGGGCCTCGCCGTGGGACTCCCCGGCGGTGATGTAACGCAGCATGTGTCTACCTTCTCAGAATCGGGGCCGGCCCGTCACGGTGCCGGCGGGCACCTCAGGACCGGTGGCGCGACAGGTTCTCCTGGTGGGCCGCCGCCCACAGCACCTCCATCGGCACCTGCCGTCCTGTCATCAGGGCGACCTGCCCGACGGCCTGTCCGGCCAGCAGGTCCAGTCCGTCGATGACCTCGCAGCCGCGGGCCCGGCCGGCCTGCGCCAAGGGGGTGGGCCAGGGGTCGTAGACGACGTCGAAGACGGTCCGCACACCGGCCACCAGGGGTTCGGCGAGGGTCTCCAGGGCAGCGGCCGGGACGGTGGAGACGAGCAGATCGGCCGCTGTCGGCTGGTCGGCGAGGGTGGCGTCCAGCGGCGTCCACTGGACCTCCATGCCCAGGTCGACGGCCAGTGACAGGGTCTGGCCGGAGCGTTCCAGGCTGCGCGAGACGATGGTCGCCCGGCCGGCCCCCAGTCGTGCCGCACCGGCCAGGGCGGAGCGGGCGGTGGCCCCGGCGCCGATCACCGCCACCCTGTCGACGGCGTCCACCCGATGCTTGCGGCAGGCCAGCTCCAGACCCTCGACATCGGTGTTGGCCACCAGCGGGCCGTCCGGGGTGCGCACCCAGGTGTTGGCCACGCCGAGCCGTCGGACCGTCTCGTCGGGGGTTCCCAGCCCCACCAGGTCGGCCTTGTGGGGCATCGTCACCGACAGGCCGCGCCAGCTGGTGTCCAGCCCCGCGACGAACTCCGGCAGCCCCCCGGGGGCGATGTCGATGGCGTGGTAGCTCCAGTCCAGACCCAGCGCCCGGTAGGCGGCGCGGTGGATCGCCGGGGACAGCGAGTGGGCGACCGGATGGCCGACGACCGCGCAGCGGGTGCTCACCGGGTCAGCACTTCCCCTTGTGGGCCTGGCACCAGGCCTGGAACTTCGCGACATTCTTGTTGTGGTCGGTGATCGTGGCGGCGAAGGCGGTGGTGCCCTTCTCGGGATCGATCACCACCCAGTACAGATCGTTGGTCTTGGCGGGGGCCACTGCCGCCGACATCGAGTCGGCACCCGGATTGTTGATCGGGGTGGGGGGCAGCCCCTTGACCAGATAGGTGTTGTACGGCGACTGCTTCTTGCGCTGGGCGTCGGTGGTGGTGAGCTTGGAGGTCGCGTTGTTGGCGAACAGCACCGTGGCGTCGGACTGCAGCGGCATCCCCTTGGCCAGCCGGTTGTAGATGATGCCGGCGATGATCTTCTTGTCCTTGGCGGTCTTGCCCTCCTTCTCGAGGATGGAGGCGACCGTGAGGGCCTCGTAGGGGGTGCGCTTGATGGTGCCGGCCTGGCCGGTGAAGTTGAGGGTGTTCGTCACCTTGGTGAACTGGCGGGTCTGCTGCTGGAGGATCCCCAAGGCGGTCGGCTTGTCGGCCACCTCGTAGGTGTCGGGAAACATGAACCCCTCCGGGTTGCCCTTGGCCCAGGCCGGCAGGCCGAGCTTGCCGGTGTTGGCGATCGCCTTGGTGAACTGGGAGACCGGCAGACTGGATCCCTTGGCCAGCACGGCCGCCTGTTCGGAGATCGTCAGCCCCTCGGTGACGGTGACCCGGGTGTGCTGGATGTTGGCCGGGTCCGACAGGATCGCCAGAGCCTTCTCGGCGCTCATGTGGGTCCACAGCTTGTACTGGCCGGCCTGGATGGTCGGGTCGGTGCTGGCATCGCGGACCGCCGCCCGGAAGGCCTTCATGGACTTGATGACATCGGCATCGAGCAGGATGTCGCCGGCCGCGGTCACCGATGCGTCCTCGGGAATGCGTACCAGGACGGGCTTGTCGCCGTCGCCGAGGTAGTCGTCGGTGGACTTGTAGGAGAGGTAGGCGCCGTGCACCTGGTCGGCGACGAACAGTCCGCCACCGACCAGCACCACCAGCGACAGCACGACGGCGAAGGCCGACCGGAACCGGTACCAGAACTCCTTGCGGGGATCCTGCTCCGGATCGTCTCTGAACGGTCCACTCACGAACCGTCTCCTTCCCCGCCCGCGGTCCGGGCGTGCTCCAACACCTGCTCGAGAATGGCCACCGCGGCCGCCTGGTCGATCACCGAGCGCTGGTGGCGGGCGTCCCGGCCGGCGTCGTGAAGGGCCCTGGCCGCGGTCCTGGTGGTCATTCTCTCATCGACCATCCGGATCGGGACCGGGGCGATCGCCCTGGCGAGTCGGGCGGCGGCCGCCCGGACGTCGCGAGCAGCGATCTTCTCGGTGCCGTCCAGGGCCACTGGCAGCCCCATGATGACCTCGACCGGTTCGTACTCGGCGATGATCTGGGCGAGTCGGGCGATCGGCCGGTCCTTGGTCGCCACGGTCTCCACCGGGTAGGCGAGGATGCCGCGCGGGTCGCAGGCGGCGACCCCGATCCGCGCCTTCCCCCAGTCGATCGCGACGCGGGTGCCGAACAGGCTCATCGGTGGGTCTCCGTTCAGCCCAGGGACGACAGCTCGGAGGCCACCAGACCCAGCGCGGCGTCGGCCCCGGTCGAGTCGGTGCCGGCTCCCTGGGCCATGTCGTCCTTGCCACCGCCACGACCCGAGATCGGGGCGACCGCGGCGCGCAGCAGCGCTCCGGCCTTCGCCCCCTGGGCGCGGGCCGTCGACGTGGTGGCGACGATGATCGCCGGGTGGCCGGGCTGACCGCCGATGAGGGCGACCACACCGGGCCGGTCGCCCAGCCGCGAGCGCAGCTCGGAGGCGACGTTGCGCAGGTCGGCGCCACCGATCCCGGGCAGCTGGCCGGCGACCAGGTCGAAGGACCCGGCCGGTGCGACCTGGGCGAGCAGGGACTCGGCCTTGCCCATCGCCTCGCGCGCCCGGGCGGCGGCCAGTTTGCGGTCGGCGTCCTTGAGTTCGGAGACGAGCTTGGCGACCCGGTCGGTGAGCTGATCGGGCTGGACCTTGAGGATGCCGGTGAGCTCGTTGACCAGGGTCCGCTCGGCGGCCATCTGGTGGAAGGCGTCGGTGGACACCAGGGCCTCGACCCGTCGGGTCCCCGAACCGATCGACTGCTCCCCCAGCAGGTTGAGCAGCCCGATCCGTCCGGTGGAGGCGACATGGGTGCCGCCGCACAGCTCACGCGACCACGGGCCGTTGAGCTCGACCATCCGCACGATCGGCGGGTACTTCTCGCCGAACATCGCCATCGCACCCATCGCCTTGGCCTGGTCGAGCGGCATCTGGGTGTCGGTGACGGCGAAGTCGTCGTGGATCGCCTGGTTGCAGCGCTCCTCGATCTCCTTGCGCAGCTCGGCCGACATCGCCTCGCGCGACGAGAAGTCGAAGCGCAGGTAGCCGGGCTTGTTGTAGGAGCCCGCCTGGGTGGCGGTGGGCCCGACCAGTTCGCGCAGCGCGGCGTGGATCACGTGGGTGGCGGTGTGGGCCTGGCAGGCCCCGAACCGGTTGGCGGCGTCGACCTCGGCGTCCACCGCGTCTCCGACCGCCAGGTCGCCGTCCAGACGGACCTTGTGGACCACCAGGCCGGGAACCGGACGCTGGACGTCGAGCACCTCCAGGTCGAAGCCGGAGGCGTGGATGAGCCCGGTGTCGGAGTCCTGGCCGCCCATCTCGGCGTAGAACGGGGTCTCGGCCAGTACCACCTCGACGACCGAGCCGCTGGGTGCGCTGGTCACCGACCGGCCGTCCGAGACGATCCCGGTGACGGTGGTGGGCACCGACAGCTCGGTGTACCCGAGGAATGGGGTCTCGCCCTGGCTGCGCAGCTGGGTGTAGGCCTCGGTGTCGGTGGTGAGGCCCTTCTTCGCGCGGGCGTCGGCCTTGGCGCGCTGGCGCTGCTCGGCCATCAGGGTGGTGAAGGTCTCGCGGTCGACGCTCAGGCCCTGCTCGGCGGCCATCTCCAGGGTGAGGTCGATCGGGAAGCCGTAGGTGTCGTGGAGCTGGAAGGCCTTCTGACCCGACAGGGTCGTCGAGCCGGCGGCGCGGGTCTGGGCGACCGCGGTGTCGAGCATCGTGGTGCCGGCCGACAGGGTGCGCCGGAAGGTCTCCTCCTCGGCGGTGGCGGCCTCGATGACCCGGTCCCACTGGACCAGGATGTCGGGGAAGGTGTGGCACATCAGGTCCCGGGAGACCGGCAGCAGGGTGGGCAGCACCGGCTCGTCGACGCCCAGCAGCTTCATCGCGCGCACGACACGGCGCAGCAGCCGGCGCAGCACGTAGCCGCGCGCCTCGTTGCCGGGGGTGACGCCGTCCGTCATGAGCATCAGCGCCGAGCGGACGTGGTCGGCGACCACCCGCATCCGCACGTCGTCCTCGTGGTCGGCCCCGTAGCGCCGGCCGGACAGTTCCGCGGCCCGGGTGATGACCGGGAAGACCTGGTCGATCTCGTACATGTTGTCGACGCCCTGGAGGAGCAGGGCGATCCGCTCCAGGCCGGCGCCGGTGTCGATGTTGAGGCTCTTGAGCGGGCCGGCGATGTCGAAGTCGTCCTTGGCGCGGACCTTGGACAGGTCCTCGGTCTCGAAGACCAGGTTCCAGATCTCCAGGTAGCGGTCCTCGTCGGCCTCGGGGCCGCCGTCGCGGCCGTACTCGGGACCGCGGTCGATGTAGATCTCCGAGCAGGGGCCGCCGGGGCCGGGGATGCCCATGTGCCAGTAGTTGTCGTTGAGGCTGCGGCCCTGGATGTGGTCGGCGGGCACGCCGACCTTGAGCCAGGTCTGGCGGGCCTCGGTGTCGCCCTGGGGGTAGTCGGGGTGGAACCCGGGTCCGAGCACCGTCACCCAGATGGAGGCCGGGTCGAAGCCGAATCCGCCCTCGGACTGCGGGGAGGTGACCAGCTCCCAGGCGAAGGCGATGGCCTCCTTCTTGAAGTAGTCGCCGAAGGAGAAGTTGCCGAGCATCTGGAAGAAGGTGCCGTGCCGGGTGGTCTTGCCGACCTCGTCGATGTCGAGGGTCCGCACGCACTTCTGAATGCTGGTGGCGCGCTTCCAGGGGGCGGGCTCCACCCCCATCAGGTAGTGCTTGAAGGGCACCATGCCGGCATTGACGAACAGCAGAGTCGGGTCGTTGTACAGCAACGAGGCGCTCGGCACGACGGCGTGCCCCTTGCTCTCGAAGAAGTCGAGGAATCGCTGTCCGATCTCCGCAGTTCTCATACCCGTCCTTGTCGATGGTCCGGTTGTCCGCCGACACAGCGGAACCGGAGCGCAAGCCTACCGCGGTCGGCGGACAGTTCCGCCCCGCGGCCTGTGTGCGGCCGGTCTCAGTGCTGCTCGTCCAAACCCAGCCGGGTGCGCAGCTCGGACTCCTTGGACGCTGACTCGGTGCGCACCACCCGGACGAAGTCCGCGGCCTGGGAGGCGAGATCGCCGATCTGCTCGGTCAGTCGCTGGTACCTCAGGCGGATGTCCGGCGACTCCCGGACGGCGGGCAGTCGCGACGGCGGGAGCTCCTTGAGGCGGCTCGCGCGGACCGCCACGGTCCCGGCCGAGACGGCCAGGGCGGCCCCTGCCGCCGCAAGGATCCACGCCCTGGCGCTCATGAGTTCCTCCTGGCCCGTCGTCCCAGCCGTCCGGCGCGCTGTGCGGCACCGGCCTGGCGGATCCCGTGGGCCAGCCCGGCGACCTTGACCATCGGGGTGCCGACGGTCTCGGTGAACACCTTCGACAGCTCATTGGTCCGCGACGAGATCTCGGTGACGTGCTCGGAGACGGTGTGCACGTCGGTCGTCACGTCGCCGATCTTGGCGATCTCATCGTTGGTGACGGTCACCGTCCCCTTGAGCTCCTCGAGGATCGGCACCGTGGAGTCGTCGAGATCGCGGACCGCGGTGCGAAGCTGGTCGAGGACGCCGCCCAGTTTCAGCAGCGGGACGGCGAGCAGCGCCACCAAGGCGACGACGGCCAGGGCTGCGATGAGCCCCGCGATCTGGCCAACTGTCATGGGGTGATCTCCAGGATGGGGGTGGACGACACCGCCACACTCTAGTCGGGATCGCGACCGAGCAGGGTGCGGATCTGCTCCCACCGGTGGCCGATCGTCTCCTCGTTGCCGTGGTCGGTGGGCCGGTAGTAGCGGGTGCGGGCCAGATCGTCGGGAAGGTACTGCTGGGCGGCCACCCCGTGCGGGAAGTCGTGGGCGTACCGGTAGCCGGCGCCGTGCCCCAGGCCGGCGGCGCCCGAGTAGTGGGCGTCGCGCAGATGGGCCGGCACCTCCCCTCCCCTGCCGGCCCGCACATCGGCCAGAGCGGCGTCGATGGCGGTGATGACGGCATTGGACTTCGGGGCGGTGGCCGCGGCGATGGTCGCCTGGGCCAGGTTGATCCGGGCCTCGGGCATCCCGATGAGCTGGACCGCCTGGGCCGCCGCGACACAGGTCTGCAGGACGCTGGGGGCGGCCATCCCGATGTCCTCGGAGGCCAGCACGATGAGCCGCCGGGCGATGAACCGGGCGTCCTCCCCCGCCTCGATCATCCGGGCGAGCCAGTGCAGGGCGGCGTCGACGTCGGATCCCCGGACCGACTTGATGAAGGCGCTGATGACGTCGTAGTGCTGGTCCCCGCCCTTGTCGTAGCGCACCGCCGCACGGTCCACCGCGGTGGCGACCACCTCTGGGGTGATCTCGTCGGTGCCCGAGGCGGTGGCTCCGGCGGCCGCCTCCTCGAGGTAGGTGAGGACCCGTCGGGCGTCACCGCCCGCCATCTGCAGGAGATCGGCCCGACCCTGATCGGTGAGCCGGTAGTGGCCGTCCTCGGGGGTCCGAAGCCCCCTCGGATCGGTGAGCGCACGATCGACGAGGGTGGCGATGTCCTCGGGGCTCAGCGGTCGGAGGGTGAGCAGCAGGGATCGTGACAGCAGCGGGGAGATCACCGAGAAGGACGGGTTCTCGGTGGTCGCGGCGACCAGGGTGACGATCCGGTTCTCCACGGCGGGCAGCAGGACGTCCTGCTGGGCCTTGTTGAACCGGTGCACCTCGTCGACGAACAGCACGGTGGGCCGTCCGGCGGCCAGTTCGCGCCGGGCGGTGTCCAGCTCGCGGCGGACATCCCTGACCCCGGCGGTGACCGCCGACAGTTCCACGAACCGGCGGGCCGAGGCATGGGAGATGACGCTGGCGATGGTCGTCTTGCCGACCCCGGGGGGACCCCACAGGAAGACGCTCATCGCGGCGCTGCCCTCGGCCAGCCGTCGCAGCGGCGAGCCGGGCCCCAGCAGGTGCTGCTGGCCGACGATTTCGTCGATGCTGCGCGGACGCATCCGCACCGCCAGCGGGGCCGACGGGTTGACGGCCTCCGACAGGGAGCCGCCCACCGTTGCCGGCGAGGCGGGACCGCCGCCGACCGGGTTTCCGAACAGGTCCTCGCTCATCGTCAGGCGGTCAGCAGATGGGACTCCAGGCGGGCCTGGTCCTCACCCTGCCAGCCGATCCGGTCCAGGTAGTTGGCGACCCCGCCGTGACGCTGCTCGACCAGATCGAGCAGATTGGTCATGATCTCGGCGGGGGTGGTCTGCTCCGGTCCCGAGTAGGCCCCCTGGGTGGCCGATCCGGCGGCGGCAGCCTCCCCCAGGCTCGCCATGATCCGGTCCAGACGCTGGTTGGTCGCCTCGTAGTCGGTGACGATCGCCTCCCTGGGAACGCCCAGGGCGGTCAGGACCACCGCCATCAAGGTGCCGGTGCGGTCCTTGCCGGCGGCGCAGTGGATGTCGGTGGCCCCGCGCGCCGAGCCGAGCACCCTCAGACCGGCCAGCACGGTGTCGGGCCGGGCCTCCAGGTACTCCAGGTAGTGCGCGGCCATCGCCTCATTGCGGGTGGTCGGGGTGATGGCGCTCATCGTCTCCCGCCACGGCGGGATGACGGCCCGCGGGTCGTCCTCGGGGTACAGCGATCCGGTGGTCACCTGGACCCGCGGGTCATCGCGCAGCGGACCGGCCCCGATCCGGGACAGCTCGTAGCGGGTGCGCAGATCGATGACATCGGTGAGGTCGTGCTGGTGCACCAGGGTCTCGATGCTGGCCGGGGTCAGGCGGTCCAGATTGTCGGACCGCAGCAGCCGGTTGGCGGCGATCTTGCGGCCGTCCTTGGCCGGGGTGCCCACCAGGTCGCGCATGTTGTTGACGCCCTCGACGTCGATCCAGGTGATCGCGGTGGTGATGGTCATGCCCCCACCCTAGTTAGCTGGATGAGCTGGCCCGAGACCGTGCCGGACACAGGTGGGTAAGGCGTGCAACTGGAGGTCTCCTCAGAGAGGTGCTTGCCTTCCGCAGCGCCGTCACTGAGAACGTGGCAGCGCAAGGAGCTCCTGGCGCCCTCATCGCAACTCCTTCTGCGCATTCTCGGTCGTCGTCGGTCGGGTGACGCAGTATGTACTCGAACGATTGTGTCCGGGAATCTGGTGGTAGCGCGGCACCAGGTAGTGGTCGTTCGAGATGAACCTGGTGTCGGGTCCGAAGTTGTTGTGGAGCAACATCGCCCTGTATGCAGTGGTCGGAATCGCAGTGTTCGACACGCTGACAGTGCGGAATCCCGATGCCCAGTGGAGTCGGTTCAGGAGATACTCCGAGATGCCGAACTCCAGATGGGTCGTCGCATAGCCAGGTTCACGGCCGAGTCTTGCACGCGCTGTCCACGCGCCATCCAGCGAGGAGAACACTCCGCAGTACCCGAGTTCGTCAACCGCGTGCTCCTCGAGGGAGAAGTCCGATCTGGGCGAGCCTGTGAACCCAGGCTGTCCCAGGACGCATTTCACAGCGGCATGGGCTGTGTCGAGCGAGGAGAATATGCCAAGAGTCCTGACTCTGGCATCATCCTCGTCTGGCCAGTGGGACACCATCCAGACCCTTTCGTGCACACTCGCGTTCGGCCTCATGAGTCCCTTTCCACCCGTCGGGTGATCCCGTCGGCCCCTCGACTCAGCGCGCTCCCGTGCGCCCTTGATCTCGCGATGGTGTTCGCCCTCCCTGCAGTAAACCTTCGTCCCCGTAGCTGGTCCTTGAGGGAGTAGTCGGCTACCTGACCCACTCACGGCTCATCCCCAGCCCAGTGCGTGAAGACGCTCGTCACTGATTCCGAAATGGTGTGCCACCTCGTGGATAACGGTGATCGTGATCTGCTCGACCAGCTGCGCTCGACTGGCACACATCCGGGTCAACGGTCCGGAGAAGATCGTGATGACATCTGGAGGCACGAACCCCCAGTGGGAGTCGCGACTGGTCAGCGGCACTCCCTCGTACAACCCCAGCAGGGTCGGCGGCTGGTCCTCGGAAGGCTCGTCGGCGACCTGGATGGCGACATTGTCGATGGCCTCCGACAGAGCGCGCGGTATCAGGTCCAGGGCGTCATCGATGCACGCCTCGAAGTCCTCCTGGGACATCTCCATCCCCGCTCCTCCTCCCGCTCCGGCCCCGGGTACGGGACTGCCCGGGCGACCGAGGTCGTCCGGGCAGCTGGACCCGTCAGGCTCACGCCTTGGTGTCGGCCTCCTCGGCCTTCTCGGCGGCGTCCTTCTTCTCGCCCTTCTTGACCGGCTTGGCGTCCACTCCCGCCTCGCGGCGCTGGGCCGGGGTGATCGGCGCCGGAGCCTGGGTCAGCGGGTCGTACCCGTTGCCGGTCTTCGGGAAGGCGATGACATCGCGGATCGACTCGAAACCGCCCAGCAGCATCACCAGGCGGTCCAGGCCGAAGGCGATGCCGCCGTGCGGCGGGGCGCCGAACTTGAAGGCGTCGAGCAGGAAGCCGAACTTCTGCTGGGCCTCCTCGGCGCTGAGTCCCATCACCTGGAAGACCCGCTCCTGGACGTCGCGACGATGGACACGGATCGATCCGCCACCCACCTCGTTGCCGTTGCACACGAAGTCGTAGCCGTAGCTGAGCGCGGACCCCGGATCGGTGTCGAAGGTGTCCATGCACTCGGGCTTGGGGCTGGTGAAGGCGTGGTGAACAGCGGTCCACTCGCCACCGCCGACCGCGACATCGCCCTCCGCCTCGGCCTCCTTGGTGGGCTTGAACATCGGGGCGTCGACCACCCAGCAGAACGCCCAGTCGGCCGGATCGTAGAGCTTGCAGCGCAGGCCGATCTCGAGTCGGGCGGCACCCAGCAGCTCCTGGGACGCGGTGCGGGAGCCGGCCGCGAAGAAGATCGCGTCGCCGGGCTTGGCGCCGACCTTCTCGGCGATCCCGGCCTTCTCGTCGGCGGAGATGTTCTTGGCCACCGGGCCGGCCAGCGCGCCGTCGTCCTGGACGGTGATGTAGGCCAGCCCCTTGGCGCCGCGGGTCCGCGCCCACTCCTGCCAGGCGTCGAACTGGCGCCGCGGCAGGGAGGCCCCGCCGGGCATCACCACAGCACCCACATAGGGCGCCTGGAAGACCCGGAAGGGAGTTCCGGCGAAGAAGTCGGTGACCTCGGTGATCTCATTGCCGAACCGCAGGTCCGGCTTGTCGGAGCCGTAGCGGTTCATCGCGTCGTGCCAGCTGATGCGCGGCATCGGCCGGGGCAGGTCGACGCCGATCAGCTTCCAGCACTCGGCCATCACCTCCTCGCCCAGGGCGATGACGTCGTTCTGGTCGACGAAGCTCATCTCGATGTCGAGCTGGGTGAACTCGGGCTGGCGGTCGGCGCGGAAGTCCTCATCGCGGTAGCACCGCGCGATCTGGTAGTAGCGCTCCATCCCGGCCACCATCAGCAGCTGCTTGAACAGCTGGGGGCTCTGCGGGAGGGCGTACCAGGAGCCCGGCGCCAACCGGGCCGGCACCAGGAAGTCGCGGGCGCCCTCGGGGGTGGAGCGGGTGAGGGTCGGCGTCTCGATGTCGTAGAAGTCGTGGCGGTCGAGGGCCTCGCGGATAATGTGGGTCACCTTGGAGCGCAGCACCAGGGCCTGGTGCTGGCGGGGACGGCGCAGGTCCAGGTAGCGGAACCGCAGTCGGGCATCCTCGTTGACGCTGACGTGCTCGTCGATCTGGAAGGGCAGCGCGGCCGAGCGGTTGAGCACCTCGAGCTCGGAGATGGCCACCTCGATCTCCCCGGAGGGCAGATTCGGGTTGGCGTTGCCGTCGGGGCGGGCCTCGACGACGCCGGTGACCCGGATGCAGAACTCGTTGCGCAAGTCGTGGGCTCCCGAGGATGCCAGGATCTCGTCACGGATGACGACCTGGGCCAGTCCGGAGGCGTCTCTCAGATCGATGAAGGCCACACCGCCGTGGTCGCGTCGGTGGCCTACCCAGCCGGCCAGGGTCACCTCCTTGCCGATGTCGCTGGCTCGTAGGGTGCCTGCCTCGTGGGTTCGCAGCACGAACGTGATCCTTCCATTGTCGGGGCCTCGCATAGACGGTGCGGGCCTTCCCCGTGAGCCTATCGCTCCGGGCCCCGACGGATCCAGAACGCCCTCTGCGCACAGCGGTCGACCGGAGGGTGCTCGGACGGCTCCCTGCGGTCGACCTCTGTGCGATGAACCCGGTTCTCAGCCGACCTCGGGGAACCAGTCGGCGATCTGGGCGCGCAGCGCCTCGTTGCCCTCGGCGCGGGTGTGGTTGGCCAGGATCCAGTCCTTGAGGGACCCGCCGGCCGAGTCGTCGACCGCCTTGCGGGCGGCGGCCGGGTCGGAGAGCACCTCCTGGAGCATGTCGGCCGCCTGGTCCTCGGTGGCGTACAGGTAGGGGTAGAAGGCCGGCACCAGATGGGCGGCCCACGGCTGGTGGGGGAAGATGCCGACCGCACCGGCCAGCAGCGCCTCCAGATACTCCATCCCGTAGGCCTCCTCGTGGGCGGTGGCCAGGAAGGCGGTGGCGTGGGAGAGGGACTCCCAGTACTCCTCCTTCTCACCGAACAGTGGCGAGACCTTCGCCCATCGGGGGTTCGACATCTTCATCGCCATCACGCTGGCGAGGTCGCGCTGGGCCAGTCGGGCCTCCATCTTCAGCGGCATCCTGCTGGCGACGTCGCGCACCACCTTGAGGAAGATCTTGGGCTTCTTCGAGTCCACCAGGTGGATCGCCGGGTACAGCACCACGGGGACGTCGGGGTCGGTGTGGGGCCGCAGCAGGTCGTCGCGGATGCCGGGGTGGAACCAGCCGATCCTGGCCTGGTGGGCCAGCGGCGGAATGGTCCAGCGGCGCACGATCTCGCTCACCTCACCGGCGGTCCGCTCCCCGGAGCACAGCGTCGGGAAGAGCGCGAAGGACAGCCCCATCGCAGCGAAGTTCACCTTGTGGTGGAAATGGGAGGGCGGCAGCCACTGGATGTTGAGGATCCTCGGCTCGGCCCCGCCGCGGTGAAGCCTCTGGAACAGCCCGATCGAGTCGAGCACGTCGAGATTGATGATGAGGTCGCGACGGGGATCGAGGTGCTGGAGGGTGCGCATCGTGATGGCACCGACCTGACGGTCCTGTGGCCCCACCAGGACGGCCTCGGGGAAGATCGTGAAGAGTCGTCCGGCGATCGCGCCGCCGGCACCGCGGCCCGCGAACCCGCCATTCTCGTCGACCACCGGATCGTCGTCGAGGAAACCGATCTTGATCGCAATCGTCATGGCCAACTCCCTGCTGTCAGCGAATCTGGTGTCCCTGCTGGCGACCGCGCACTGGCTGCTCCCCGTGCCCCGGCCGTTGCCGGTGCACGTGTCCGGGAGCTCACATCCGCCTTGCGCACCGTGTCGACCGGTGAGCCGTGGAGCTGTGATCAGAACGCGTCCTTGCGCCTGGGGATCACTCTAGCCACAGAACCGGTCCAGTGGGTCCCGATCACCGGGGTTGTCCCCATGGCGGGGATGTCCGGGTTGCGGTCCGGCGTCCTCAGTCCCGGGTCGGCGAGGGACCGGTGAGCACCTGCTGGAGGCTGGCACCCTCGCGGGCCACCAGCTCCTCGCCGGGGATCTGGGCCAACGCGTCCAGGCCGACGATGTAGCGGGTGGTGAACAGTCCCAGCAGCCGGGCCAGTCCGATGGTGGCCCGCAGCTGGGCCTCCTCGGGGTCGAACCGGTCCCCCAGCAGGGCGACGATCGGGTCGATGAGGGAGTGCTGGTACAGGTCGTTGACCAGTTCGAAGGCGTAGGGCTGGGTGACCATCGCCTGGACGACTCCCTGCAGGGTGGCCGAGCCCCGCTCGGTGAACTCCCCCACGTGGCCGTCCCAGGCCTGCACGAAGGCGCGGATCAGCGCCTCCCCGAGATCCTCGGGAGCGCACCCGGCGCAGACCCTGGCGATGATGAGGTGGGGGCCGCTGGGCAGCGCCATCGCCTCGTTGTAGAGGTCCTGCTTGGTGCCGAAGTAGTAGCTCACCAGGGAAGTGTCGACGCCGGCCTTCCGGGCGATGGCGCGCAGGCTGACGGCGCTGAACTCGTTGTCCACGAAGAGGGTGCGGGCGGCCGCCAGGATCGCCGCACGGGCCTGGCCCGACTGTGCGCGGGGGCCGCGCCGCGACGGGACCCGTTGCGGGTCGCCGGTCCTGCGTGCGGTGCTGGTCATGGCGCACAGCGTAGGCAACCGGCAGTGACGGCAATAGAGGGGGGTGGGGTGGGGCCGGAATTTCCATGGTGTTGAAATGTGCTCATGGATGCTGGGAGAGCAGATCTGCGGATGGGCCTGGACATTGGTTCCACCACCATCAAGGCCGTGGTCTTCGACGGCGATCCCCTCACCGGGGCGGCGATCGTCTTCGAGGACTACCGGCGCCACCACGCCGACATCACCGGTGCCATATCGACCCTGCTGGCCGACGCCGCCGAGGCGCTGCCCGGGGCGATGGTGCGGGTCTCGGTGACCGGTTCGGCCGGACTGGGCACCGCCGACGCCCTGAACGTCCCCTTCATCCAGGAGGTGATGGCCGAGACCGCCGCCGTCCAGCACTGGAATCCCGATGCCGACGTCCTGCTGGAACTCGGTGGCGAGGACGCCAAGATCACCTACCTCAAGCCGGTCCCCGAGCAGCGGATGAACGGATCCTGCGCAGGTGGCACCGGGGCCTTCATCGACCAGATGGCCACCCTCCTGCACACCGACGCGCCCGGACTCGACGACCTGGCCAGCCGCGCCACCACCACCCACCCGATCGCCTCCCGGTGCGGGGTCTTCGCCAAGTCGGACCTCCAGCCGCTGATCAACGAGGGGGCCCGTCACGAGGACCTGGCCGCCTCGGTGATGCGCGCGGTCGCCACCCAGTGCATCGCCGGGCTGGCCTGCGGCCGTCCGATCCGCGGCCAGGTGATCTTCCTGGGCGGTCCGCTGCACTTCATGCCCAGCCTGCGCAAGGCCTTCGGCGACGTCCTGGCCGGTAAGGTCGACCACTTCGTCACCCCGGAGCGGGCCCAGCTCTACGTCGCGATGGGGGCCGCCCTGAAGGCCGAGTCCGCACCGCTGAGCCTGTCCCACCTGGCCACCCGGGCGCGCACCGCCCGAACCCAGAGCGGGGTGAGCCAGTCGATGCCTCCGCTGTTCCACGACCAGGCCGAGCTGGACTCCTTCCACTCCCGCCATGCCCGCACCAAGCTGCCCGCCCGGCCGCTCTCATCGGCCCGCGGTGACCTGTTCCTGGGGATCGACGCCGGGTCCACCACGATCAAGTCGGTCCTGCTCGACGACTCCCTCACCATCGTCGCCTCCCACTACGCCTCCAACGAGGGAGATCCGGTCAATGCCGCGGTCGGGATCCTGGCCGACCTCTACGACAACCTCCCCGAGGGGGCCCGGATCGCCCGCACCTGCACCACCGGGTACGGGGAGGGACTGGTCAAGGCCGCCCTGGGCGCCGAGGACGGCGAGGTCGAGACGATGGCCCACTACCGGGCCGCCGAGCACCTGCGCCCCGGGGTCACCTCGATCATCGACATCGGCGGCCAGGACATGAAGTACCTACGGGTCTTCGACAACTGCATCGACTCGATCAGTGTCAACGAGGCCTGCTCCTCGGGCTGCGGCTCCTTCCTGCAGACCTTCGCCGCCGGGATGGACACCGACATCCGCAGTTTCGCGCAGATGAGTCTGCTGGCCGAGCACCCGGTGGATCTGGGCAGCCGGTGCACCGTGTTCATGAACTCCTCGGTCAAGCAGGCGCAGAAGGAGGGGGCCACCCCCAGCGACATCGCCGCCGGGCTGTCCTACTCGGTGGTCCGCAACGCCCTGTACAAGGTGATCAAGCTCACCGACCCGGCTCAGCTGGGTGAGCGGGTGGTCGTCCAGGGCGGCACCTTCCTCAACGACGCCGTGCTGCGCGCCTTCGAGCTGCTCACCGGCCACGAGGTGGTCCGCCCCGACGAGGCCGGCCTGATGGGGGCCTACGGCGCGGCGATGACCGCCCGTGCCCGGTTCCACGCCGGGGAGGACTCCGAGGGGGTGGGACTGCGCGACCGCGCCGAGCTCGACGGGTTCGCCGTGGAAACCCACCGCGACGACTGCACGCTGTGCCAGAACCACTGCCAGCGCACCATCTCGACCTTCTCCGACGGCCGGGTGTTCGTCTCCGGCAACCGGTGCGACCGGGGTGCCGAGGTCGACAACAAGGCGGCCGGACGGCGTCCCAAGTCCGAACTGCCCAATGTCTTCGAGGCCAAGTACAAGCGCCTCTTCTCCTACCGGCGTCTCACCGCCAAGAAGGCCTTCCGCGGGGATCTGGGCCTGCCGCGTGCCCTCAACATGTACGAGAACTACCCGTTCTGGTTCACCACCCTGTCGGCCCTGGGCTACCGGGTGATGATCTCGGGGCGGTCCTCCCACGAGCTCTTCGACAAGGGCATGGAGTCGATCGCCAGTGAGAACATCTGCTACCCGGCCAAGCTCAACAACGGCCACATCGAGGACCTCATCGAGCGCGGCGTCAAGCGGATCTTCGACCCGTGCATCCGCTTCGAGCAGGTCTCCGTGGAGGGGGCCGACAATCACTTCAACTGCCCGGTGGTGGCCTCCTACCCCGAGGTGATCCGCGCCAATGTGGAGGACCTGCGCGACAAGGACGTCGAACTGCTCTCCCCCTTCCTCTCGCTGGCCGACCCCGAGAAGCTGGCCGAGCGGCTGGCCGAGGTCTTCGCCGCCGACGGGGTGAGCTACGAGGAGGCCCGTGAGGCGATCGACAAGGGGCTGGCCGAGGACGCCTCCTTCCACGCCGACATCAGGCAGATGGGCGAGGACGCGCTGGCCTACATGAGCGAGCACCAGGTGCCCGGCATCGTGCTGGCCGGACGGCCCTACCACGTCGACCCCGAGATCCACCACGGCATCCCGGAGATGGCCAACTCGCTGGGACTGGCGGTCCTCACCGAGGACTCCGTGGCCCATCTGGGGGCCGACCTGCTGGAGCGCCCGCTGCGGGTGCGCGACCAGTGGATGTTCCACTCCCGGCTCTACCAGGCGGCCGCGTTCGTGGCCTCCCGCAAGGATCTGGAGATCGTCCAGCTCAACTCCTTCGGATGCGGACTCGACGCCATAACCACCGACCAGGTGCGCGAGATCATGGCCGCCCGGGACCGGATCTACACCACCCTGAAGATCGACGAGGTCTCCAACCTGGGAGCCGCCCGGATCCGGCTGCGCTCCCTGCACGCCGCCGCCAAGGACCGGCAGAGTCACCCGCGTCCGGCCCCGACGGGCCACCTCAGCGACGACCGGGTGCCCTTCACCAAGGAGATGAAGGCGACCCACACGATCCTGGTGCCCCAGCTGGCCCCCTACCAGACCACCCTGGCCGAGGCGGCGCTGCGCAGTTGCGGGTACCGCGTCGAGGTGCTGGAGACGGCACCGAGGTCCGACATCGAGTACGGCCTGTCCCTGGTCAACAACGATGCCTGCTTCCCGGCGATCGTCGTCATCGGCCAGCTGGTCTCGGCGCTGAGATCGGGGCGCTACGACCTGGAGCACACCACCCTCTTCCTCACCCAGACCGGTGGGATGTGCCGCGCCACCAACTACATCGCACTGCTGCGCAAGGGACTCAAGGACGCCGGCTTCGGCGCCATCCCGGTGATCGCCGCCAGCCTGCAGGGGGTCGAGGAGAACCCCGGGTTCAGTCTCACCGGGCCCCTGGTGCACCGGATGGTTCAGGCCATCTCGCTGGGCGACCTGCTGCAGAAGGTGCACCTGAGAACCCGCCCCTACGAGGCCGTGGCGGGATCGGCCGACGCGCTGATGGAGCACTGGACGACGATCTGCCGCGAGCACTTCACCGGCTCCAGCCACTCCCAGACGCTCGGTGGCAAGACCTCCTACCGCCGACTGATCGCCGGCATCGTCTCCGACTTCGACGCCCTGGAGTTGCGCGACATCGCGCGCAAGCCGCGTGTCGGGGTGCTCGGCGAGATCCTTGTCCAGTTCCATCCCGACGCCAACAACCACATCGTGGAGACCATCGAGGCCGAGGACTGCGAGGCTGTGCTGCCCGGACTCATGTGGTTCGTCTACAACTGCCTGTCCTCGGGGGACTACAACTACAAGACCTTCGGCACCGACAAGTGGGGACGCCACATCAAGAAGGCCTTCCGGGCCCTACTGCTGCAGTACCAGAAGCCGATCGACGCCGAGCTGGCCGCCAGTTCCCGGTTCGAGGTCTCCACCCCGATCACCACCCTGATGTCGGAGGCCCAGAAGATCGTGGAGCTCGGCAACCAGGCCGGGGAGGGCTGGTACCTGGTCGGCGAGATGGTCGACATGATCCGCGGCGATGTCCCCAACATCGCCTGCGTCCAGCCCTTCGCCTGTCTGCCGAACCACGTCACCGGACGGGGGATCTTCCGGGAGCTGCGACGTCAGTACCCGCAGGCCAACATCGTCTCGGTCGACTACGATCCCGGCGCCTCCCAGGTGAACCAGCTCAACCGGATCAAGCTGATGGCGGCCACCGCCAGGGACCGCAACGCCGCACCGGCCGAGGACATCCCGACCTCTCCGGCGACCGCCCCGGTGGTCCCTCAGGAACTCGCCGGAGTCTGATCCACCGCGGTCGGCCCGGGGTAGTGTGGGCCCTGTCTGGATACCCCATGGGGGTTTATCGAGAAGGGTTCTCGCCATCATGTCTGAGCACCGCGATCCGACCGAGCGGCACGAGCGGCACAGCTGCGGGGAGGACGCCGGGCATCTGGCTCACTCCCCCGGTGGGTCTCACCGCAATCCTGACTCGCACGGGGTCTCTGGCCCGGAGGGGTCTGGCCCCTGGACGATCTCGGGGGCGCACGGGCCATCGGACACCCGGACAACCTCGGGGGCGGAGTCGGTGCCGGGCTCTCACAGGCTGCCGGATCCCTCGGCGCAGAACTCCTCGGCGGTGCAGCGTCCCGGGCATCAACACGATGAACACCAGCGCGATGAGCACCGGCACGGAGGACACCAGCATGGTGGGCACGGTGTCTCGCGGAGGCGGTTGTCCGCCGCCCTGGCGGTGACCGTAGTCGTCCTGGTCCTCGAACTGGTCGGTGCGTCCATCTCCGGGTCTCTGGCCCTGGCGGCCGATGCCGGACACATGGCGGTGGACTCCACAGGGTTGGTGGTGGCTCTGATCGCCACCGTGCTGATGGCCCGGCCCCGCGACGACCGGCACACCTGGGGCTGGGAGCGATCGGAGATCATCGCGGCCGCGCTCCAGGCCGGAATGCTGGTGATCATCTGCCTGATGGTCGCCTGGGAGGCGATCCAGCGGCTCGCATCCCCGACGCCGCTGGACCCGTTGCCGATGCTGGCGATCGGAGTCATCGGACTGGTCGCCAATGCCGTGTCCCTGTTCATCCTGGCCGGGGGGCGTGGGGACTCCCTCAACATGCGCGCGGCCTTCCTGGAGGTGGCCAATGACGCACTCGGGTCACTGGCCGTCATCGTCGCGGCGATCCTGGCGCTCACCACCGGCTGGCACACCGGTGACGCGGTGGCCTCCCTGTTCATCGCCGTGCTGATGGCACCGCGGGCGGTCGTGTTGTTGAGACGGTCGTTGCGCATCCTCATGGAGGAGACTCCCGAGGGTCTGGATCTGGCGATGGTGCGCGACCACATCCTGTCGATCCCGGGGGTTGACGACGTCCACGACCTCCACGTCACGACCATCTCCACCGGAAATGTCTCCCTCACCGCCCACCTGACGGTGGCCCCCGAGGTCGACGAGCCGGGAAGTGTGCTGATCGTCCACGCTCTGGAGGACTGTGTGGCCTCGCACTTCCCGGTGCCCGTCACCCACTCCACCGTCCAGATCGACTCACCGCAGCACCGGGACCACGAGCGGCTGCGCCACTGATCCTTGGGGTACTCGCCCGCGGTTCTGCCGTGTGTCGGCCGTGTCTCGACGTCACCCCTCATCGGCACCGGTCGACCGAGTAGCGAGGTCGCCCAGCGGACCGCTTCTGTCCGATAACAGAGGTCTGGTCGACTTCGGCGCAATAGACGCACCCAAACTCGACCACACCCTGTAGCCCTCCCGGGATCAGGACCACTCACCACGAGCCAGCCACACTCAACATCCAGCCATGTCCCGAAGGCTGTTCGCCTCACCACTGATCGTCGACGGCCCGGCTCAACCCGGTGCCCAGCAAAGGAACTGCGTCCGCGACGCGAGGTCTGGTCGACTTCGGGGCAGGACACGCACCCAAACTCGACCACACCCATCCAGGATCACGCCGTGAAGGCTGGCTCAGTTCCTGCTGTGAACGCCCCTGATGAGGACCTGGTCTGGCCACCGAGGCTTGCCGCGTGGTCGCTGCCCGCATCTTCAAGCGTCGTCGACACTCGGGCTCAGTCACAGCGGACCCGGTGGATGTTCGCCGGGCCCTTCACCGTGACGTCGAGCCGATCGCGATCCCGGCCCGTCACTTCTCCGGTGCGACAGGCCGGTCGTCTGCTCTGCCCGCGAGTCGGTGGGTGTGACCGTTGACAACGGCGAAGCGCATACCGGTGGGCGAGGTCCACAGGTAGAGGCCCTGGGCAGGCTGGACGACAGTCCAGGACCCCGCGGTCTTGGCTCGATGCTCGGATCGGGAGAGCGGGCCGAGGTTGGAGGTTCGCGTCTGGCCCCTAGCAGCTGGACCATCGCGGCCGCCGGGCCGGTACGGCTCGGTGTGGTCCAGATCACAGGTCCACGATCTGAGACTCGAGTTGGGGGAACACCGAGGTGTCCTCCCGAATCTGCATCTGCATCCTCATCCGGGTCGGGATCCGGTAGCCGTCGAAGGACAGGTCCTGGTTGAGATCGATGACCGGGATCGCCCGGATCCTGAAGTGCCCCAGCAGATCGGCCAGCTGGCTCACCAGCACCGGCCCCACATCACCGCCACGGGTTGTCACCTCCGCGAGCCTGCCGGCCCACGTCGTGGGGTCGAGGTCCTCGGCACTGATGTGCACCACCACATCGGCCAGCGGCAGCACCGGCGCCGGGCTCGCGCTCGAGAAGACACCGGTCCGTGAACCACCGCGGCTGTCGTCGGAACCCTCCCCGCCGTCGCCCTCGGGAAGATAGGGGGTGGCCATCATCTCCATTGCCACAGCCCTGAGAAATGGCAGAGAATCCTGGGCGCCCTCGGCAATCAGGTGATCAGCCAGTCGCCCCAGGGAATCCTCCAGGTGCAGCGCCGATTTCGTGCCGATCCTGGCGAACACCATGGATGTGGAGTCACCGTTGTGCCTGATCCTCACATACTTCTCGTCCCGGGCCTCCCTGGCCTTCTTGAGGGCCAAGGCCTTGTCGGCTGTGACGATGTATCCCCGGGCCTTCTTCTCGATCCTGCTGAATCCCACTCCTGAATCCCAGTGGCGCGACAGTTTTCGGTCCACCTCCAGAGCACCGTCCAGACCGAGCTCCCGGCGGGCCGACACGATCCTGCGAGCCTGCCACACCTCCAGGTGCAGATCCTGAACCGCCTGCCACATCACCGGGTGGCGGGAACGCAGGCTCGCAGCATCATGCACCAACCGCCATGCCACCGGTTCGGAGACTCCCAGAGCAGCCGCGACCTCCAGGGCCACGAACTGCCCAACCTCCCCGGCACCTGCAGCCCCCACCGGGACACGGCGCTCGGCCGCTGGATGTTCGACCCCCAGCCTGTCGGGAAGGGTCCACATGTCGATCATCTCGAGCACCGCGCGAAACTTCTCCACCTCGGCCCGTCGAACTATTCTCTGCGCATTGGCCAGACGTTTCCTGGCCGACCGGACGGCAATTCCTCCTGCCCAGTCATCAAGTGGTTCGGTGTCCATGTATCAATTACACCAACGACCACTGACACTTCTGACTCCCAGAAACCCGTTGATCTCAGAATGCGGACAATCTCTGGAACTATTCTCCAGCAGAAGGATCGGACTGCGAAATCAGCTCACCACTGGCCGACAACGCCTGGGTGCAGGTCATCTGCCGGAGGCTGCCAGGCCGCGGAGTCGGCGTCGACCTGGTCACCGGAACGGATGTCCTTGACCTGGTCGGACCCCACTTGGCCAAGTCGTCCCGGGAACCACACGAAGGGGATCCCCCGCCGGTCGGCGTGCTTGATCTGCTTGCCGTACTTGTCGGCCCTGGGCGCCACCTCGCAGGCGATGCCCCGGGCGCGCAGGGACCGCGCCACATCCTCGGAGACGCCCCTCTCCTCCTCGGTGTTCACCGCCACCAGCACCGCGCTGGGCACCGTCCGGGTGGAGGTGAGCTGCCCCTTGGAGATCACCGGCGCCAGCAGGCGGGTGAGGCCCAGCGAGATGCCCACCCCCGGGTAGGTGTGCTTGCCGTCGGAGGCCAGGGAGTCGTAGCGGCCGCCCGAGGACACCGACCCCATCGACTCGTGACCGACCAGCTCGGTCTCGTAGACGGTGCCCGTGTAGTAGTCCAGGCCACGGGCGATCTTGAGGTCGGCGACCATCCGGCCCGGCACCGCCTTGTTCACGGCGGTGACGACCCGGTTCAGGGAGTCCAGCCCTTCCTCCAGCATCTCGTTGGACACCCCGAGATCGCGCACCTGGTCGATGAAGGAGTGGTCGGCCGAGCAGATCCCGGCCAGCGCCACGCACTTGTCGGCCTGGTGGTCGCTCAGCCCGAGCTCCTCGGTGAGCAGCTCGTGGACCGCCTCGGGCCCGATCTTGTCGTACTTGTCGACCCGCTGGAGGACGCCGGCGGGCTCCTCGATACCCAGCCCCCGGTAGAACCCCTCGGAGAGCTTGCGGTTGTTGACGTGCATCAGCACCGGCGGGAATCCCAGCTCGGTGTGCAGCCTCTCGAGGGCCTCCAGCATCACCAGGGGGGCCTCGACGTCGTGGTGCTCGGCCAGCGTCTCGGAGCCGACGATGTCGATGTCGGCCTGGCTGAACTCGCGGTAGCGGCCCTCCTGGGGCCTCTCACCCCGCCACACCTTCTGGATCTGGTAGCGGCGGAAGGGGAAGTCCAGGTGTCCGGCATTCTCCAGCACATAGCGGGCGAAGGGCACCGTGAGATCGAAGTGCAGACCGAGCTGGTCCTTGTCGCGATGGGAGTCGTGCTCATCGGCCTGCAGCCGACTCACCACGTAGACCTCCTTGTCGATCTCCCCCTTGCGGGTCAGCGACTCCATCGTCTCGACCGCCCGGGTGGTGATGGGGGCGAACCCGTGGAGCTCGAAGGTCTCCTCAAGAATCCGGACGACGTGGTTCTCCACCATCTGTCCCTGGGGCAAGAACTCGGGGAAACCGGACAACGGCTTGAGGCGGGGCATGAAGGATTCCTTCTGATCTGGGAGATGAGATCGGGTTGACGATGAGTAGGGGCGGTACGACCTGAGATGGTCAGTCTAGAAGCCGGGATCGTGGATGGCGTCGATGGCCCACGGCCCGGGGTGCCGGCGCAACTGCGGCCGGATCAGCCCAGGCCCTGGAGGTACGGGTTGGTCCTGCGCTCCTGGTCCATCGTGGTCGCCGGTCCGTGACCGGGCAGCAGGTGGGTCCTGTCATCGAGGGCGCCCACCACACGGGCGAGGCTGGTGGCCATCACCGAGGGGTCGCCCTCGGGCATGTCGGTGCGCCCCACCGATCCGGCGAAGACGACGTCCCCCGACATCACGATCGGTCCGTACTGCTCGTCGACCAGTCGGATCATCGAGCATCCCGGGGTGTGACCGGGGGCGTGCAGGAACTGCAGGTCGAAACCGGCCAGCTCGTGGTGGGAGTCGGGAGCCACATCGACGACCTCATCGGGCTCCTCCAGAGTGGTGGTGCCGTAGAACTGCTCGATGAGGGGGGCGGCCTCGGGCATCAGCGCGGCCATCGGGTCCGACAGCAGGTTGCGGTCGTCGACCGGGCACAGCACCGGAATGCGGTAGTCACGGCAGATCTCGCGGGCCGACCCGACATGGTCGATGTGACCGTGGGTCACCGCCACCGCAGCCGGCCGGAGCTGGTGCTCCGACAGCGCCCGGGAAAGCATCTCGAGGGCCCCGACACCGGGGTCGACGACGACGCAGTCGCTTCCGGGTCCGGCCGCCACGAGGTAGCAGTTGGCCTGCCAGGGGCCGGTGACGAAGGAGACGATGAGCACAACCGCCACAATATCGGGCAAGATGGCCCTCATGAGTCAGGTTGCAGGTCCGCAGTCATTCGGTCGAGTCGATGAGGACGGAACCGTCTATGTCCGCACCCCTGATGGGGAGCGGGCCGTTGGGCAGGTCCCGGATGTGTCCGGCGAGGAGGCGATCGCGTTCTTCGTCAGACGCTACAACTCCCTGGAGACGGAGGTGGGATTGCTGGAGTCGAGGTTGAAGTCCGGCCGGTTGTCCCCCGAGAACGCCCGCCAGGCCGCCGCGAAGCTGCGCACATCGATCCTTGAGGCCAACGCGGTGGGCGACCTGGCCTCGCTGGCCGCACGGCTGGACGCGCTGACCCCCGACATCGAGGCCCGCGCCGCCAGCCGCCGCGAGGAGAAGGCCGATGCCCAGGCCAAGGCACGCCAGGCCAAGGAGGAGATGGTCGGCCGGGCAGAGCAGATCGCGGCCGGCACCGACTGGCGCGGCGGGGTCACGAAGTTCCGGAACCTGCTCGACGAGTGGAAGAAGCTCCCCCGGATCGACCGGACCACCGACGACGAGCTGTGGCACCGGTTCTCCAGCGCCAGGACCACCTACACCAGGCGTCGCAAGGCCCAGTTCGCCGAGCAGAACGCGAAACGCGAGGATGCCCGCAAGATCAAGGAGGCCATCATCGAGGAGGCGGCCCCGCTGGCCACCTCCACCGAGTGGGGACCCACCGCGCGGGACTTCCGCGACCTGATGGCCCGCTGGAAGGCCGCCGGCCCGGCGCCCCGCGAGGTCGATGACGCGCTGTGGAAGAAGTTCCGCAAGATCCAGGACACCTTCTTCGACGCCCGGACCGCCGCAATGAGCCAGCAGGATGAGGAGTTCCGGGGCAATCAGGAGGCCAAGGAGACCCTCCTGGAGGCCGCCGAGAAGCAGATCCTGCCGATCAGCGACATCAACGCCGCCAAGGAGCAGTTCCGCTCCTTCCTCGACCGGTTCAACGAGATCGGCAAGGTTCCGCGCGACGCGATCCGCCGGATCGACGCCCGGGTGCGCGACCTGGAGGAGAAGGTCCACTCCGCCGAGCAGGCCGAGTGGAAGCGCACCGATCCTCAGGCCCGCGAGCGGGCCGAGGAGACCGTCACGATGCTCCAGTCCCAGATCGACAAGCTCACCGCCGACGCCGAGAAGGCCGAGGCGGCCGGCAAGGACGCCGACGCCCGCAAGGCCCGCGAGTCCGTCCAGACCTACCAGAGCTGGCTGGACCAGGCCCGCAAGACCCTGGACGACTTCACCGCCTGACCTGCTGCTTCAGCGGCTGACCCGTTCGGCGATCAGCGCCTTGAGGGTCGCCACGTCGTCGGGCATCTCGACGACGTGGCGGGGCCGGTCCTCCAGCCCGTCGAACCGGGCGGGGCGCTCGGGACGGCGTCCCACCGCCTCCTCGATGGTGGCGGCGAACTTCACCGGCAGGGCCGTCTCCAGCACGATCATCGGCACCCCCGGCTGGACGTGCCGACGGGCCACCGTCACCGCATCGGCGGTGTGCGGGTCGATGAGGACGCCGTCACGACGGTCCACATCGGCGATCGCGGCCAGCCGGTCGGCATGACGCGAGGATCCCGAGACCAGACCGAACCGCTGCCTGAGGGTCTGGAACTCGGGTGTCCCCGACAGGTCGAACATCCCCTCGGCCACCAGCCTGTCGGCGAACAGCTCGCGGACCCTTCCGGCGTCGCGTCCGAGCAGGTCGAAGACGAACCGTTCGAAGTTCGAGGCCTTGGAGATGTCCATGCTGGGCGAGGACGTGGCCCTCGTCTCGGCGGCCGAGCGGACCCGGTAGACGCCGGTGTGGAAGAACTCGTCGAGGACGTCGTTCTCATTGGTGGCCAGCACCAGGGTGTCGATCGGCAGGCCCATCATCCGGGCCACATGGCCGGCCATGATGTCGCCGAAGTTGCCGGTGGGCACCGCGAAGGAGACCGGACCACCGGTGGTCGAGACCCGCAGCCAGGCCGCGACGTAGTACACCACCTGGGCGACCAGCCGGGCCCAGTTGATCGAGTTCACCGCGCCGATCTCGTAGCGGTGCTTGAACGCCAGGTCCGCCGAGACCTCCTTGACCAGGTCCTGGCAGTCGTCGAAGACGCCGTCGACGGCGATGTTGACGATCGACGGGTCGTCCAGACTGAACATCTGGGCCTGCTGGAAGGGGGTCATCCGCCCGGCCGGGGTGAGCATGAAGACCCGGATCCCCGCCAGCCCGCGCATCGCGTACTCGGCGGCCGAACCGGTGTCACCGCTGGTGGCGCCCAGGATCGTCAGCCCCCGACCGCGCCGGCCGAGCTCGAACTCGAAGAGCCGGCCGAGCAGCTGCATGGCGATGTCCTTGAAGGCCGCCGTCGGGCCTCCCGACAGGTGGGCCAGCCACAGGCCGCCGTCCAGCTCGGAGACCGGGACCACCTCGGGGCTGGAGAACACCCCCGGCCCGTAGGCCAGCTCGCACAGCCGACGCAGGTCGGCGGGGTCGATCCCGTCGATGAACAGGGACAGCACCGCCTGGGCCAGCCCCGGGTAGCCCTCGGTGGCCAGGACATGCCGCCACCGGTCGAGGGTCTGGTCGTCGGCCTGCGGGTAGTTCTGCGGCAGGTAGAGGCCCCCGTCGGGGGCCAGCCCCTCCAGGAGGATGTCCCAGAATCCGGGCCGGGGGTCGTCGGGCAGTCCGCGGGTGGAGAGATAACGCACGTCGCAAACCCTACCCACCCGGCCGGAGTGCCCGCCCCTCGCTCAGGACGTGGCCCCGATCGCGACGGGTCCCGCGATCAGGACTTGACGCGGAAGACGTCGTAGACACCGGAGATCCGGCGGATCGACTCGACCAGGTGCTTGAGATGGGTGGGATCGGGTGACTCGAAGGTGAGCTTGAGCCGAGCCAGATGGTTCTTCGAGGCGCTGACATTGGCCGACAGGATCGAGACCCCCTGCTCGGCGAGGATCTTCGAGGTGTCGAAGAGCAGACCGGAGCGGTCCAACCCCTCCACCTGGACGGTGACGACATACCCCTCGTCGGCCTCCCCGGCCCAGGACACCGGGACGATCCGCTCGGGGTACTGGAGCAGGTGTTTGGCGTTGCTGCAGTCGGTGCGGTGCACCGAGACCCCGTCGGAGCGGGTCACGAAGCCCATGATGGCGTCGCCGGGCAGCGGGGTGCAGCAGCGGGCCAGCTTCACCAGCATGTCGGGCTGGCCGTCCACCTCCACACCGGCCTCGGTGTGCCGGCGGTGCGGACGCGCAGCCACCTCGACGGCGGCGTCCTCCTCCTGCTCGGCACGGGTCTCCTCGACCCCTCCGCCCAGTGCGATGAGCCTCTCGACCACCGCCTGGGGGCCGATGTTGTGCTCCCCCACCGCGGCATAGAGGGAGTTGATGTCGCCGACCTTGAGGTCATCGGCGACCGCGGTGAGGTACTCCACGGTGAGCAGCTGCTGGATGTGCATCCGGTTGTGCCGGATCTGCTTGGCGATCGACTCCTTGCCCGCCTCGATGGACTCCTCGCGGCGTTCCCGGGTGAAGTGGGCCTTGATCTTCGAGCGGGCCCGCGGGCTGGTGACGAAGCTCAGCCAGTCGCGGCTCGGCCCGGCGTCGGGGGCGTGGGAGGTCAGCACATCGACCATGTCGCCGTTGGCCAGCTGGGTGTCCAGGGGCACCAGCTTCCCGTTGACCCGGGCGCCGATGCAGTGGTGGCCCACCTCGGTGTGCACCGAGTAGGCGAAGTCGACCGGGGTGGCTCCCTGGGGCAGTGACATCACGTCTCCCCTGGGGGTGAAGACGTAGACCTCGGTGGAGTTGATCTCGAACCTCAGGGAGTCGAGGAACTCGCTGGGGTCGGACTCCTCCCGCGACCACTGGTTGAGGCTGTGCACCCAGGACAGCTCGGCCCCGTCGGGCTGGACCCCCTTGCCCACCGAGTTGGGGTTCTCCTTGTACTTCCAGTGGGCGGCGACACCGTACTCGGCGCGCTGGTGCATCTCGTGGGTGCGGATCTGCAGCTCCACCGGACGCCCGCCGGGCCCCAGCACGGTGGTGTGCAGGGACTGGTACATGTTGTACTTCGGCATCGCGATGTAGTCCTTGAAACGCCCCGGGAGGGGGTTCCACCGGACGTGCATCACACCGAGGGCGGCATAACAGTCGCGGGGGGAGTCCACCAGGATCCGCAGCCCGACCAGGTCGTAGATGTCGGAGAAGTCGCGGCCGCGCACCACCATCTTCTGGTAGATCGAGTAGTAGTGCTTCGGACGTCCGTAGACGGTCGCCCTGATCCCGGCGTCGGCCAGGTCCTGGCGGACGATCTCGATGACCTCCTTGAGCTGCTTCTCCCGCTGCGGGGCCTGCTCGGCGACCAGGTGGACGATCTCGTCGTAGACCTTCGGCTGGGTGGTGGAGAAGGCCAGGTCCTCAAGCTCCCACTTGATGGCGTTGACGCCGAGTCGGTGGGCCAGCGGGGCGAAGATCTCCAGGGTCTCGCGGGCGATCCGGTTCTGCTTGTCGGGGCGAAGGAAGCCGATGGTCCGCATGTTGTGCAGCCGGTCGGCGAGTTTGATCACCAGCACCCGGATGTCGCGGCTCATCGCGATGACCATCTTGCGGATCGTCTCGGCCTTCGCCGAGGAGCCGTACTGCACCTTGTCGAGCTTGGTGACGCCGTCGACCAGCAGGGCGACCTCCTCGCCGAAGTCGGCGGTGAGCTGCTCCATCGTGTACGAGGTGTCCTCGACGGTGTCGTGGAGCAGGCCCGCGCACAGCGTCTGGTCGTCCATCCCGAGCTCGGCGAGGATCATCGCCACCGCCAGCGGGTGGGTGATGTAGGGGTCCCCGGACTTGCGGGTCTGGCCGCGGTGGTAGTGGTCAGCGGTCTCATAGGCCCGTTCCAGCAGGGCGATGTCGGAGCCGGCGTGGGAGGCCAGGACGGTCGAGATGAGGGGATCGAGGACCGCCTGGGCGGGCGCCTTGGGGGCGCGCCAGCGGACGATCCTCTCGCGCATCCTCATTCTGGGCTGCGGCGTCCCCTCGGCAGGCTGGGGACGCACCCGCCCGGTGGCACCGTGTCCGGTGCCGTAGGGCCCGTAGACGCTCTCCTCAGCCACGATGGACCTCCTTGTGCAGCCCGTGGGGTGGGCGCCAGTCTAGTGCCCTCCTTCTCAACTGTGCGGTGGCTGAGGAGTTGCCCGGTGCCGGGTCAGCGCACGGCGAACCACGATCACCGAGTCGCCGGCCTTCAACTTGTCGAGGGTGGGGTCGTAGAAGTTGCGCAGCGTCCCGTTGCGGACCACCGCCAGGACCCTCTCGTTGACGATGTCGGAGGGGCGTGCCCCCACCTCGTTGGCGCTGACCATCCGCTGGATGACCTCCATCCCGTGGGCGCTGGAGATGAGGTCGTCGACCACCTCGCCGACGTGCGGGTTGACGGTGGTCAGGCCCAGCAGTCGTCCCACCGCGTCGGCGGAGGTGACCACCGCATTGGCCCCGGACTCGCGCAGCAGGGGCAGGTTCTCCTCCTCGCGGCCGGCGACCACGATGTGGCAGCGGGCGTTGAGCTGGCGCACGGTGAGGGTGGTGAGGATGGCGGTGTCGTCGCGAGGCAGGGTGATGATCACCTCACGGGCCTTGGCGACCTCGGCGCGGCGCAGCAGGTCGCGGCGGGTGGCGTCCCCCTCGAAGGCGGCCAGTCCGTGCCGGTTGGCCTCGGCGACCGCGGTCCCCTTGGCGTCGATCACGACGATCCGGTCCGAGGGGAGGTCGTGGTTGAGCAGCGTCGTGATGGCGCTGCGTCCCTTGGTGCCATAGCCGATGACGACGGTGTGATTGCGCATATGCCTTCTCCAACTGGCGTCTCGCAGGCCCCGCCGGCCCTCATTGGCGAGCACCTCCAGGGTGGCCCCGACCAGCAGGACCAGGAATCCGATCCTCAGCGGGGTGACGACGATGGCGCTGATGAGCCGCGCCCACGGGGTGAGTGGGGTGATGTCTCCGTAGCCGGTGGTGGTGACGGTGACCGTCGAGTAGTACAGGGCGTCGATGAAGGTGATCGGCTGGTGGGTGACGTTGTCGATGTAGGAGCCCCGGTCGACGTAGACGATGACCGTGCTGATCCCCATCAGGACCAGTGCCAGCAGCGCCCGGCGTCCCAGCTCCACCAGGGGGCTGTGGGCCTTGAAGGGCATGCTCACCATGGCCCGTCGCCTCAACTGGCGACTGGTCTGGTCGAGCGGTTGCTCCTGGGACATGACGGGGCCCCGTTCAGCCCTTCACGATGGCGTGGAAGTGGTCGATGCCGGCATCCTGGAGCACCCGGCGCCCGCCCAGGGCCTCCAGTTCCATCAGCACCGAGACCTGGGCCAGCTCCACCCCGAGCTGGCCGAGCAGTCCGGCGGTGGCGGCCAGGGTGCCGCCGGTGGCGAGGATGTCGTCGACGATCATCACCCGGGAGCCGCTCGGGATGGCGTCCTGGTGGATGGTGAGGGTCTCCCGGCCGTACTCCAGGTCGAAGCTCTTCGAGAAGACCTCGCAGGGCAGCTTGCCCGGCTTGCGGACCGGCACGAAGCCGACCCCCAGGGCCAGTGCCACCGGGGCCGCGAAGACGAATCCGCGGGCCTCGATGCCGACCACCACGTCCAGATCCTCGGGGGCCGCCCGAACCAGCTCCTCGATCGCCGCCGAGAAGCCGTTGGGGCTTCCCAGCAGCGGGGTGATGTCCTTGAAGTCCACCCCGGGCTTCGGGAAGTCGGGAACGGAACGGATCAGACCGGCGATCAGGTCGGCGTTGCTGGCGGTCATTTCTTCCTCTGCGATCGGGTGGTGCGAGGGTTCTGGGACCGGTTCGAGGATCCGGACGGGGCATCGGCCCCCGGGACCGACTCGGGCAGGTCGGCGACGCCGGCCGCCTCGGTCCGGACCGTCTGGGCGCTCACCTTCGGGGCGTCCTGGGCGGCCTTGGCGCGGCGCCGCAGCACCGCCTCGGTGTGTGCGTGAACCTCCGGCTCGCGCTCGCGCAGCTGAGCCAGGATCGGGGTGGCGATGAAGATCGACGAGTAGGCGCCGACGATCATGCCGACGAACAGGGCCAGGCCGAGATCCTCCAGGGGTCCCGAGCCGAGCAGGAAGGCACCGGCGAAGAGCAGCGCGGCCACCGGCAGGACGCCGATGATCGTGGTGTTGATGGACCGGACCAGGACCTGGTTGACGGCCCGGTTGGCTCCCTCGGAGTAGGTGATGTCACGACTGTTCAGATCGGCGGTGTTCTCACGGACCTTGTCGAAGACCACCACCGTGTCGTACAGCGAGTAGCCCAGGATGGTGAGCACCCCGATGAGGGTCGAGGGGGTGACGGTGAAGCCGACCAGGGCGTAGACGCCGACCGTCACGATGATGTCGTGGAGCATGGCGATCACCGCCGAGACCGACATCTTCCACTCGCGGAAGTAGATCCAGATCAGCAGCATCACCAGGACCAGGAACACCGCCAGGGCCTGGAGCCCCTTGTTGGTGATCTGCTGGCCCCACTGGGCGCCGACATTGGAGTAGGTGACCGCACCGGAGTCGGCGTGGGTGGCGCGGGCGAGGGCCTCGCGGATCGTCACCGTCTCGGAGGGGCTGAGCGGGCGGGTCTGCACCCGGACGTGGTCAGACCCCACGGTGACGACCTCGGTGCCGTCCAGGTCGGAGACCCCCGAGGAGGTCACCGCCGAGCGCACCGTGTCGGTGGTCCCGGCGCTCACCGCCACCGGGGCGTTGAACTCCACGCCGCCGCGGAAGTCGATACCCAGGTTGAGTCCGCGGACCGCCAGTCCGAGGACGGAGATCGCGATCAGCACCGCGGAGAGGATGTACCAGACCTTGCGCCGTCCGACGAAGGAGTAGGAGATCGCGCCGGTGTACAGCGCGTGGGCGAAGCCGGTCTTGCGCTCAGCCATCTCAGGCCTCCTTCTGGTCGAGGTGGGCAGTGGTGGAAGCCAGGCGGTGAGCGCGTCGGCCCAGCAGCTGGGCCTCGCTGACCCCCATGTGCGCGGGTTCCAGACCCGATCCTCGTCGTCCTCGACCCCAGAACTTGGTCCGGCCGAGGACCAGCATGATCGGATGGGTGAAGAAGAAGCAGATCAGCAGGTCGATCGCGGTGGTCAGCCCCAGGGTGAAGGCGAACCCCTTGACCTGGTCGACCGAGCGGATGAACAGGATGACCGCCGACAGCAGCTGGACGCCGTCGGCCATCGCAATGGTGCCGCGGGCCTTGCGCCACCCGGTGCTCAGCGAGGTGCGCAGGGTGCGGCCCTCGCGTATCTCGTCACGGATCCGTTCGAAGTAGACGATGAAGGAGTCGGCGGTGATGCCGATCGCCACGATGGCGCCGGCGACCCCGGCCAGTGACAGGGTGAATCCCATGGAATCCCCGAGCAGCACGACGGCCGCGTAGGTGAAGGCTCCGGCGATCAGCAGGGAGCTGATCACCACCAGCCCCAGACCGCGGTAGTAGATGATGCAGTAGGCGGCCACCAGCAGCAGGCCGACGAGGCCGGCGATCAGGCCGACCCGCAGCTGCTCGCCACCGAGGGTGGGCGAGACGGTGTCGACGCTGGAGGCGGTGAAGGACAGCGGCAGGGCGCCGTACTTGAGGATGCTGGCCAGTTCGTCGGCCGACTGCTGGGTGAAACTGCCGGAGATCTCCGCCTGGCCGGTGGTGATGGGGCACGACGTGCCCTTGTTGCCGTCCAGCTGGGGGTAGGAGATCACCTTGCCGTCCAGGACCACCGCGAACTGGTTCTGCGGGCTCTGCTTGGAGCACAGGTAGGTCGTCGCGGTGCCGAAGCTCGTCGCACCGATCGAGTTGAAGGTGAGGTTCACGACGTAGGAGACGTTGCCCTCGGGGATGCCGGCGGTGGCCTTGGTGACCAGGGTTCCGGGCAGTGCCACCGGGGAGAGCAGGAACTTCATGTTCCCCTCGCGGTTGCAGGTCACCAGCGCGTCACCGTCCTGAGCGGTGACGTTCTGGCCGCACTTGTGATCGGTGAAGGCCTGCTGATCGGCCTCAGTGGGCTGCCAGGCCTGCGCGGCCTTCACCTGGTTGGCCTGGGCACCGGCGTCGGTGGGCGAGTAGGTCTTCGCCGAGGCCTTCGAGCTGGCCGGGGCGCTGGGCAGCCCGGTGGCGGTGGGAACCACCGTCGAGGGGGCGGTCGGCAGGCCGCTCGGCGCCGGCGCCTGGGCGGTGGATCCGGCCGATCCGCTGGCGGACGGGGTCGCCTGCACCTGCTGCTCGGCGTAGACGAAGCGGAACCCCAGCTGGGCGGTCTGACCGACCATCTCCAGCAGCTTGTCGGAGTTCACATTGGGCGCCGAGACGACGATGTTGCGGTCGCCGGAGGTCTTGACCGAGGACTCCCCCACCCCGAGTGAGTTGACCCGCTGCTGAATAATGTTGCGGGCCTGCTCGAGATTGGCCGATGACGGCGCCTTGCCGTCGCTGGTCCGGGCCGTCAGGGTGATCGTGGTGCCACCCTTGAGGTCCAGGCCGAGCCGCGGGGACCAGGAGTGGGTGGCGGCCATCAACCCGTACATCGCGGCGATGACCACCAGGAAGATGATGAGTGTCCTGCCTGGGTGGGGCTTGCGCTGAGTACTAGCCACGTATCGGAGTCCTTGGTCGGTGGTCAGGAGGCGCAGCCGTCTGGCTGTCGCCTCCTGCGTGAGAGGTGGGTCGGGAGTTCCCGGCCGGAAGACTACTCCGAGGGCTTGTTCTCGGTGGTGGGATCGCCGGTCGCGCTCTGGGCGGCGACCGGATCCCCGGACTCAGCGGCCGCTGACTCAACGGGGGCGGTCTCGACGGGGGCGACCTGCGGTGCGGCGGAGTCCACCGGAGCCGGCTCTGCGGTCTCACCGGCGAAGGAGAACTCCTCGTCGGCGGGACTGACGACCTTGTTGATGGCCTGCTTGACGACGACGATCTCGGCACCGGGGGCGAGCTCGACGATGGCCTGCTTGTCACCGACGTGGGTGAGGGTGCCGAAGATGCCGCTGGTGAGCATCACCCGGGCTCCCTCCACCATCGAGTTCTCCATGTCCTTGCGGGCGGCCTGCTGCTTCTTCATGTTTCGACGCGTGGTGAAACTCATCAGCCCCAGGAAGACGATGAGGATGATGACCATCGGCATGAGGCCGCCAAGGCCGGCGAGGAGTGGCATGTAAAGTCCTTTTCTTGAATCACGATTGCCCCGGACATGGTACCTGTCCGGACCAACGGATTCCTCCCGCGTTCGCTGTGGGGCAGCTGGGAGACGGCCCGAACCGGCTCAGAACAGCCCGGCCTCGCTGGCCGAGGTACTGGAGTCCGAGCGGTCCGGAGGGGTCAGACCCAGATGGGTCCAGGCCCGGTCGGTGGCCACCCGGCCGCGCGGGGTGCGCATCAGGAAGCCCAGTCTCACCAGGAAGGGCTCGGCCACCTCCTCGACGGTCTGCGGCTCCTCCCCCACGCTGATCGCCAGGGTCGACAGGCCGACCGGTCCGCCGCCGAACTTGACGCAGACGGCGTCCAGCACGGCCCGGTCCAGCCGGTCCAGGCCGAGCGGGTCGACCTCGTAGAGGTCCAGGGCGGCAGCGGCGCTGGCCGGGCTCACCGGTCCCGACCCGATGTTGACCTCGGCGTAGTCGCGGACCCGGCGCAGCAGCCGGTTGGCGATCCGCGGCGTCCCCCGGGACCGACCCGCGATGGTGGCCGCGGTGTCGGCCGCCAGGTCCACCCCCAGGACGCCGGCCGAGCGGGTGATGATGTCCTCCAGATCGGCTGGGTCGTAGAACTCCAGCTGGGCGGTGAAGCCGAACCGGTCGCGCAGCGGGCCGGGCAGCAGACCCGCCCGGGTGGTGGCACCGACCAGGGTGAAGGGCGGGATGTCGATCGGGATGGCGGTGGCGCCGGGCCCCTTGCCCACCACCACGTCGACCCGGAAGTCCTCCATCGCCAGGTAGAGCATCTCCTCGGTGGGCTTGGACATCCGGTGGATCTCGTCGAGGAAGAACACCTCGCCGGGAACCAGCGAGGAGAGGATGGCGGCCAGGTCGCCGGCGTGCTGGATCGCCGGACCCGAGGAGATCCGGATCGGAGCACCCATCTCGGCGGCGATGATCATCGCCAGGGTGGTCTTGCCCAGCCCGGGGGGTCCCGACAGCAGGACATGGTCGGGGGTGGTCTGGCGTGCCCGGGCGGCCTCCAGCACCAGTCCCAGCTGGTTGGAGACCCGTGGCTGGCCGCGGAAATCGGCCAGTGCACCGGGCCGAAGAGCAGCCTCCTCGGCCTTCTCGGGTGGCTCGGCCCAGGGATCGACCGGCGAGTTCTCCATTACCCCTCTTCCTCCTCAGGCGGCCGCAGCGGGCCGCTCAGAGATCACGATAGTCAACGACACCGACACTCCCCCGGCGTGCTGGGGCCGGCCGGGCGGCTCAGCTGGCGAGGCTTCTGAGGGCCGCCCTCATGAGGACCCCGATCGAGACGTCGGGATCCTCGGTGCGCATCCCGGCCACCGACTCGGCGGCCCGTTCGGCGTCGCGGGTCGACCAGCCCAGACCGGTGAGTCCGTCGACCACCTGTTCCCGCCAGGGTTCGGCGCCCGGCACCGCGGCCGGGGCTCCTCCGGCGGCAGCGGCCCCCGAGGAGATCATCGGGGCGCGGTCCTTGAGCTCCAGGATGAGCTTTGCGGCGCCCTTGCGTCCGATACCGGGCACCCGGCACAGTGCGGCGGCGTCCTCGCCCGCCAGGGCGGCTGCCAGCTGCTCGGCGTCCAGGACCGACAGCATCGCCATCGCGAGTTTCGGTCCGACCCCCGAGGCGGTCTGGACCAGTTCGAAGGCGTCCCGGTCCGCGGCGGAGACGAACCCGTGCAGGGTCATCGAGTCCTCCCGGACCACCAGGCTGGTCTCCAGGGCCAGCTGGGAGCCGGTCCGGGCGGCGGCCGCGGTGGCCGGCGGGCAGCTCACCCGCAGGCCCACCCCCGAGATGTCCAGCACCACCCAGGTGGGGCCGGCGGTGGAGACGGTGCCGCGAAGATGCGAGATCAACGTGCCAGATCCTTCCATGAACGGGCTCTGCGCCCGGTGACGGCCCGCTGGGCCTCGGCCGCGGCCTGCAGACGCTGGTCGGCCCCGCCGCGCCAGATCTGGCAGATCGCCAGGGCCACCGCGTCGGCGGCGTCGGCGGGTCGGGGGGCCTTGTCCAGGTGCAGGACACGGGCCACCATCAGCCCCACCTGGGACTTGTCGGCCCGACCCGACCCGGAAATCGCCGCCTTGACCTCACTGGGGGTGTGCAGGGCGACCGGAAGTCCGTGCCGGGCCCCCACCACCATCGCCAGCCCGGCGGCCTGTGCGGTGCCGGTCACGGTGGACCTGTTGTGCTGGGCGAAGACCCTCTCGATGGCCACCTGGTCGGGGCGGTAGGTGGTGCACCACTCCTCCAGCTCGTCGTGGATGTGCAGCAACCGGCGGGAGGTGTCCTGGTCAGCCGGGGTGCGGATGACGCCGACCGCCACCAGTCTCAGCTGGCGGCCGTAACCGCCCTCAACCAAGGCCACCCCGCACCGTGTCAGGCCGGGATCGACCCCCATCACCCGCATCAGCCGGCGGTCGGAGGCGGTGACCCGGTTGAGCCTCTGCACCGGCCCGCGCCCGGGCCCACGACCCGGCGAGGGCTCCGGCGTACCGGTCAGTCCTCGTCCTCGTCGATGGCGGCAGCCACCTCGGGGGTGACGTCGGCATTGGAGAAGACGTTCTGGACGTCGTCCAGGTCGTCGACGGCGTCCAGGATCTTGAACAGCTTGCGGGCGTCGTCGACGTCGACGGGCTGCTCGAAGTCGGCGCGGAAGGAGACCTCGGCGGAGTCGTAGTCGATGCCGGCGGCCTGGACGGCCTTGCGGACCTCGACCACCACATTGGGGTCGGAGATGATCTCGAAGGAGTCGCCGTCGTCGACGATGTCCTCGGGCTCGGCCTCCAGGGTGGCCTCGAGCAGGTCGTCCTCGCTGACCGTTCTGGTCACCGTCCGGCGGCCCTCCTCGACGTCATAGCTCTTGGGGACCTCGACGACCCCCTTGCGCTGGAAGAGCCGCTGGACCGACCCGCCGTCGGCCATCGTGCCGCCGTTGCGGGTGACCGCCACCCGCACGTCGGAGACGGCGCGGTTGCGGTTGTCGGTGAGGCACTCGATGAGGATCGCGATCCCGGCCGGGCCGTAGGCCTCGTACATGATCGTCTCGTAGGACACCGCGTCGGAGCCCGCACCGGATCCGCGCTTGACGGCGCGGTTGATGTTGTCATTGGGGACCGAGTTCTTCTTCGCCTTCTGGATGGCGTCGAAGAGGGTCGGGTTGCCCGACGGGTCTCCTCCTCCCACCCGGGCCGAGACCTCGATGCTCTTGACCAGTTTGGCGAACAGCTTGCCGCGCTTGGCGTCGATGGCCGCCTTCTTGTGCTTCGTGGTGGCCCACTTGGAGTGACCGCTCATGGACGCGCCTCCTGATGTCTGAAGTGGATGTGCACAGTTCGATGACTTCGGCGCTGCTGCGGAGCAGCACCCGACTTCGGCACTGCTGCGGAGCAGCACCCGACTTCGGCACTGCTGCGGAGCAGCACCCGAAACCGGCGCGGAATCCTCCCCGCGCGAACGACCCTTTAGTTTACACCGGGGTCTGGAGGGTCGCTCAGACCCGGGCGGACTGCCCCCGGCAGACCGTCATGGCGTCGGGCAGGGTGAAATTGCCCAGGTACAGGGCGGTGCCGACGATCGCGCCCTCGACGCCGATCGGCACCAGTCCGCGCAGCCGACGCAGGTCCTCCAGGGTGGAGATCCCGCCGGAGGCGACCACCTTGCCCTGGGTGCGGGCGCACACCTGACCCAGTAGTTCGTAGTTGGGGCCGGTGAGCATCCCGTCGCTGTTGACGTCGGTGACCACGTAACGGCGGCAGCCGGCCTCCTCCAGGCGGGCCAGCACCTCGAGCAGCCGACCGCCCTCCTGGGTCCAGCCGCGGGCCGCCAGCCGGTCCCCGCGGACGTCCAGGCCGATCGCCACCCGGTCGCCGAACTGGGCCACCGCCTCGTCGCACCACTGCGGGTTCTCCAGGGCGGCGGTGCCGATGTTGACCCGGCTGGCCCCGGCCGCCAGGGCCGCGTCCAGGCTGGCCTGGTCGCGGATACCGCCGGAGACCTCGACATTGATCCCCATCTCGCCTACCACCCGGCGGATCAGTTCGGTGTTCGAACCCCGGCCGAAGGCGGCGTCCAGATCGACCAGATGGATCCACTGGGCTCCCTGGGTCTGCCATCTCCGGGCCGCCTCCAGGGGGTCCCCGAAGACCTTCTGGGTGCCGGCCACCCCTTGCTGGAGCTGGACGGCCTGACCGTCCTGGACGTCGACAGCTGGAAGCAGAATCAGTTCCTCAGTCACGTCTCGACCCTACCAATGGGAGTGGATCGGGCCGGTTCGCGACACATCGCGGCCCGGTGGACGCCACGGACCCGACCGGTGCCGGTCGACTCAGCCCTGATCCACCGTTTTGGGGTGGGCGGGTTGGCTGATCCGGCTGGTGGGCTTGTCGGGGTGGTGTGGGCGTGGGTGGTTCTCCGACCGCTGGTGTCGGCTTGTCCTGTGGGGTCCTCGGGGTTGGGCCCGGGTGGGGCTGGGGCGGGTGGGTGGTCAGGCCGCTTGGGGTGGGCCTGTGCCGGTGGCGTAGGCACACAGGGTCATGAACTCCTGCTGCCAGGGCCAGTGGGTGGGGTAGTGCAGGAAGCGACGCCTGGAGTGGCGGGCGAGGCGGGCGGTAATCATGGTGACCCGGATACGCAGGGTGGACATACGCGCTGTGCTCATGCCCGCCGCGTGGGCGGCGGCCCGGGAGATGTTGAAGGCGAGGACGGCCAACTGGAGCCAAGCGGCGTTGGCGGTGAAGCGGCCTGAGGGCAGGTGGGCCAGGGCGTTGCCCTTCAGCTCGGCCATGACTTGTTCGATGATGGCGTGTCCCCGATGGCGCTCATCGGCTTGAATCATGGGGAGGGGGGAGTTGGTGATGAGGGGGTGGTACCTGTACGTGTCGAAGAGTTCCCCCTGATCCGCATGAGCTGTCGGGTTCAGCCGTTTGACGCGTCGTACGACGAGCCTGCAGGTGACCTGGTCCTCCTTGGGATGGGACGTGAATGCGGTGAAAGGGACTTCTGCGACCTCAGCGTCACTGATCCACTCACCGGTGTCTTCTTCGAAGACGGCGTCGGTGTAGTGGATCCCCACCCAGGCATCTTCGCGGATCGCGCTGATGGCTCGGGT
>NZ_AUDD01000005.1 GCF_000425285.1 Acidipropionibacterium jensenii DSM 20535
TCGCCATCCCCGCCACCCTCGCCCGGAGCGGCCGGCGCGTCATCCTGCACGTCTCGGATCGCCAACCATGGGTCGACACCGTGGTCGCCGCAGTCGGCGTGCTGCGGGGCCTGCCCGCCCCCGCGGGATAGCCCCCGGTATGCACCTTGACCGCCCACCATCTGAAAGAACCCCACGGCCCGGACAGCCCGACCCCCGCAGCGACATGCGGCGAACCGTCGCACCCGCCTGCCAGAATCAATGCTCAGTTCGACGACACAGCCGCCGAACCCCCACCCAGCAGCCACCCATGAAAAATCGAGGCTAGCGGGATTCGGCACGCGGATGTCCCGGTTCTGGGCGTCGGCCCGCACACGGGCGTCGTCACTGATGTCATCTATGTGGTCCAGGCTCGGCGGCATCTTCAACCGTGGCCGTGCGACGGTCGCTTCGATCGCGTCGAGGGTGTCGTCGTCGATCCGGTCCACATTCTCGACCATGTCATCCGGGGTGCAGCGCATCTGGCGTTCCATGGCGTCTGCGGTGGGCCGGATCTGGTCCGGGCTGAAGGAGATCGCCGCCAAGCCGATCCGGTTCGTGTTGAACACCGTGATCAACGGCGGGTTGATCGGCGGCTACAACAGCCTCGTCTCGAAGTTGAAGCTTCCGGGGTCGATGGCTGTGAAGGCCATCACGTGGCCGAGGTTCCAGTCCGGCGGGTTTGTCGATCTGCCGTGGTCGGCCCGGACCCGTGATCCGTATGTGGGGGTGTCGCCGCACGGGGCGTTCCGGTTCGAGGGTGAGGAGTTCATCACCAACCGGCGCGCCACGTCACAGTCGCGGGGTCTACTGGAGTCCATCAATTCCGGCCAGCTGACGGACCGGATGACCGGTTTCGCCTCTGGCGGGTTCGTGGGAGGCCGTGGCCGTCTGACTGCGCTTGCTGCGGCCCGTGTGGCTGCCGCTGCGGCATCGCTCAATCAGACGTTCCAGTTGGCTCAGCGAGGATGGAATGCCGCCAATGGGCTATCAGGCACCTCCCATACCGGCGACGCGGTGGATGTGTCTGGCCCGCGAGGCGGGGTCAACCTGTGGAAGATCCGTGACGCGCTGCGCCGCCAGAACTGGGCGGCGTGGGTGCGCGGCCCGAAACAGAACTTCGCGTGGCATGTGCATGCTGTGCCGGGGCCCGGCGCCGGTACTCCCAGGGGGTCGGCCGTCTATCAGTGGGGCGACTACCGGAGGGGCGGTGCCGGCCTGCGTGGTGTCGGCCAGCCCGACCCGTACGCGACTCCTGGGTTCGGCACGTGGCTGTCCCAGATTGGCTCCGGGGTGCTCGGGGCGGCAATGTCATTCGGCGACTGGTTCAAGTCGAAGATGGGCAAGGCTCTCGGTGCCGCGTCGTCGATCAAGGACTGGATGTCGAACCGTGTGTCGGGGGCCCTGAAGGGGGCCCGCGACAAGGTCGGCGGTGGGGTGTTCTTCGACGCCGCCGCGAGGGTCCCGGGGATGGCTGTTCAGGCTATTTCGGACAAGATCAAGTCGGCCGCCGAGAAGGTTTTCGGTGCCGATGGTGGCGGCGGTGCGAATCCGTCCGGATCTGGTGTTGAGCGGTGGCGTTCCACGGTCGCTCAGGCTTTGAAGCGGTCTGGTATCGGCGGCGGTAAGTCTGATGAGGATCTGTGGCTGAAGCAGATCATGACCGAGTCCGGCGGAAACCCGAATCTGGTGCAGTCGAGTTCGCTGCGTGACATCAATGTGTTGCGTGGGGATCCCGCCCGTGGTTTGGCGCAGGTTCCTGGTGTGACGTGGGCCGATTTCGGCCGGGATATGGGTCCGTTCCTGTCCAATTGGATGAACGGTTTCAAGAATCTGGTTGTCGGGATGCGGGCGGCGTTCGCTCAGCATGGCGGTGCCAGGTGGCGGAATGCGATCGGCAAGGGCCACGGGTACGCGTCTGGCACTTCATGGGCGTTGCCTGGTGCTGCATGGCTTGCAGAGGAGGGGCCGGAGTTGGTCGTGGGCCGTCAGATGGCGAATCTCACTGCAGGTTCCAAGGTCTATAACGCTTCCCAGACCGCGCAAATGCTTGGCGGTGGAAGTGGCCCCTCGGTCATGATTGTGAAGGACGTCAATAATGAGCTGATCGGCCGCGTTCGGATTGAGAGTTATGAGCAGGCTTTGAATGCCATCGATGACAATGCGGATCGGATTGCGAGGGTGGGCGGATGACGACAACGACTCTGAGGGCCGCATATACGACGTGGCTTCAGCAGGACCATCCGACCCGGAACTGGTTCGGAAAGACCGGATACATGTCCCTTTATGGGGTGTCCGGCCGGGCGAATATGGGTCTTGTTTGGTTCGGGAATCCTTTTCCGTCGGCTGGTGCGAATGTGGTCAAGGCGACTTTGACACTGCGCACCCGGGCGGTCGCCGGCCATGGTGCATCACAGATCACCGCGCAGCTGTGCGCTCCGTGGTCGAATCATTTCGGCACGGTGACCTGGAACACCAGGCCGGCAGGCAAGCTCGCCCAGGCATCACTTCATAAGCCAAACCCTCTGGCGACCAATCAGACGTGGGTCTTCGATGTAACCGCGCAGATGCAGGCGGTCGCTTCCGGGGAAGCATTCTCGGGCTTCGTGCTGACCACCAAGTCTGAGCACCAGATCCTGGTGCAGGGGAATATGTCTCACGCCCTTGATCCGTCGCTGTCGGTGGAGTGGCAGGAGAATCCGCTGCCGCCGACCGATCTGGCGCCGTCGACCGGTCAGGCTGTCGGCACCGGCTCTCCTGTCCTGCGATGGTCGTACCGCGACTATGTGGGCGGGGACGTGCTGGAATCTGCTCAGGTGCGGACGGGGACGTCGGAGACGACGGTGCACACCGCGCCGTCGTGGGATTCGGGTGAGGTGGCGACGACCGTCTCGCAGCTTGACCTGTCCGCCCAGTCGGGCTGGAAGCCGCCGGCCAAAGACACGGTGGTGTGGTGGCAGGTCCGCTGCCGGGACTCGTCGGGTGTCTGGTCGGGCTGGTCGGATGCGGTGAGCTGGAAGTGGCATCCCCGTCCGACGGTGACGCTCACGCAGCCTGATCCGGCGGGGTCGAGTTTCGCCGATCCGACACCGCCCATTGAATGGACCTACAGCGGCGACATGCCACAGTCCCGCTGGGCTGTGTCGGTGGACCGGCTGGTCGGGTCGAGGTGGGTACGTGTCGCCCGGTCCGGTGTGGTCGCCGGTGCTGATTCGAGATGGACGCCGACCGTCGGCCTGGCGAAGGCGGGCACGGTGCGGATCAATGTGGAGGTGTGGGACAGTCGAGCCCGAGAGGCGACGCCCGGGATGCCGATCTCCGCGTCCGTGTCGCAGGAATTCTCTTTCGCGCCGACGAAGACCGTCGTGGCCGTGTCGGGTCTGAAGGTCACACCGGATCCGGTGCTGCCGTCTGTCGCCCTGTCATGGCTGCGGTCCGAGGTGCCCGACCGCGTCGACGTGTACCGGGACGGCAAGTTTCTGTCCTCCCATCCCGGCCTGGACTGGTTCCGGTCGGGGTCATCATCATCCATGCGGGATGCTGCATGCCCAGGAGGACCGCACACCTGGACGGTCTACGCGATCGTCAATGGCAAGTCGTCAAAACCGGCGACAGTCACCGCAAAGATCAAGCACCGAGGAACATGGATCGTCGACGAAGACACCGGAGATCGTGTGTGCATCGTCAATGACACCGACCACGATATGACGATGCCGGAGACCGTGACTGAGTTCGCGCCGATCGGTGGACGGTCGAAGATCAGGGTCACCAGCGCCCAATACGGTTTTGAGGGGTCTCTTTCCGGCGTGCTGGCACCACAGATTGTCATGCCATCAACTGAGACGCCGAAGCTGTGGCATGACCGTCTTCTCGCCTGGAAGTCAGTTCCCGGCAAGGAACTTCGACTGCTGATCGAGGACCTGGGTTTCACGATCAATTTGACCGATGTCTCCGTCACATCTGTCCCCGGGCGTGCCGGTGAGCTCTTCAATGTGTCTTTGAAATTCCATCAGGTGGACGATTTCATTTTCGGGGAGAACTCGTGATCAGTCTCGGACTGTCTGCCGCCGACCAGATGGCCTTCGAGGCGGGGCTGTTGGGCGACCATCAGGTGTCCACGCGGGTGTCGATCCTGGACATGGATCAGCAGATGCTGGGCCAGGTGACCGGCGGGGTGCTGTCCGGTCAGGTGGATGTGGACTCTGCCCAGGACGTGGAGCGCAGCTGCACGCTGGAGGTCAGGGATCCGTCGAATGCTCTCGGGCTGGTGGCTGCAGGGCCGACATCCCCGCCTGTGGTGGCGACGATGATGGTCCGCGTCGAGCACGGGGTGCGGGTGTCAGCTCTCGGCCGGTGGGTGTGGGTGCCGCTTTTCACCGGACCGATCCAGAAAGCCGAGATGGGCGACGGGAAGGTCACCATCACCGGGCAGGGCAAGGAGTCACTGCTGAATGCGGCGACGTCGATGACGACGACCTACAAGAAAGGTTGGCCGAAAACCAATATCATCGCGAATCTGCTTGCCAAGAATGGCGAGCGCTTCCGGCAGATCACCCGCTGGTCTGACAAGACGACCGCCGATATTGTGGTGGCGTCGACGGCGGCACCGTGGCCGGTGCTCAAGCAGCTGGCCCGGGGGCTTTCAGGCTCGGACTCAAACTATCCTTGGCTCGGCTATGACGGGCGCGGCGTGTGTGTGCTGAAGTCGCATTCCCAGGCGGTGAAGTGGCGCTTTGACCAGGCGCAGCTGATGTCGAGGCCGGCGATCACAGTCGACGCGGATGCGATGCGGAATCTGGTGGTGGCGACTCCGAATGACACCGGGTCGAAAAAGAAGCTGAAGCAGGCGGTCGCCCGGGCCCCGAAATCTGATCCTTTCTCTCCGGAGTCTTTGGCGCGTGGCGGTGTGCCGCGCTTTGTCCGCGACGAGATCACCGGGGACTGGAAGTCTCAGGCGCAGATCAAGGCGGCAGCAGCAGCCCGGCTGAAAGCAGTCCTGATGGCCAGTGTGACGGTGTCGATGGACACCCTGGTCATCCCCCACCTGGAGCCCCGGGATGTGGTGCGGATCGTCACCGACACGTGGACGTGGGACATGCAGGTGACGAAATTCACGATCCCGCTTGGTGCGGTCCAGGCGATGAGTCATGGGCGGACCAGGGTAGTGCGTCCGAAGGCACGGATGAGAGGGAAGGTGGTGCACAGATGAGCGGGCAGATGAGTGGTGTGGTGGTGTCGGTGGAGTCGGCCCGTCAGGGTGTCATTGCGACCTCATGGTCTGGGAAGCTGCTGTCGGTGTGGAATGCGGCCGACGTGGACCGGGATGGCTGCGATCTGACCCCCGACGATGGGGTGACGCGGTATCACGCGACGGGTGAGGTGGCCGAAGGGCTCACCGATGACGACCCGGATGTCGTGACGATGGCCGACACGGCGCCGGCGGACTGGCCTGCTGGCGGCACTGACGATGACGGGCAGCCGATTCCGACCGACACACGGCTGGATCTGTGGCCGGAGGTGCTGGATGTTGTCGCCCAGGTGGACACGGGCGATGATGATCTGCTGCCGGTGGCGGTGCCTCATGCTCTGCGTCCTCTGCTGTCTGAGGGGCTGCGGGATGAGGGTGGAGGCGAGCAGGTGATCTGCGAGGCTCGTGGCACCGGCTGGGTGATTGTCGATGTGATCGGCCGCCGTGGCGAGATCGGCCTGGATGGTCTGGGCGACGATGTGACCGGTGCGATCGATGATGCGTCGCAGGTGGGCGCGGATGCCCGCACGGCTGCTGATGCTGCCCAGCAGGTGGCAGATCAGGCACAGTCTGCGGCGTCGACTGCTCAGAGCGCGGCATCGGCTGCTCAGTCCCGCGCGGATGCTGCGAAGCAGGCTGCGGATGCTGCTGCTGCTACGGCTGGCACGTCATCCCAGCAGGCCCAGGATGCGGCTGCTGCTGCATCGACCGCCCAGCAGATCGCGAATGCTGCGAAGGCGAATGCGGCTACGGCCCAGTCGGCTGCCGATGCCGCCCAGCAGTCGGCGGATGGTGCCGCATCTGCTGCGGCCAGCGCCCAGTCGTCGGCGAATGCGAATGCCTCGGATCTGGCGTCCTTCACCACCACGGTGAATGCGAAGTTCACAGACGTCCAGTCGCAGATCGACGGCAGCATCGCGACATGGTTTTACCCGGTGCCTCCGACCAACACCAACACTCCTGCGTCTTCCTGGACAACGACGGACATCCAGAACAATCACCTCGGTGACCTGTACTACGACACCAACAGCGGCTACTGCTACCGCTGGCAGATAGCCTCGCAGGCCTACAGCTGGCAGCGCATCACCGATGTGGATGTGACGAAGGCGCTGGCGGATGCGGCGAAAGCTCAGGACACCGCCGATGGGAAGCGGCGCGTCTTCACTGCCACACCGGTCCCGCCGTATGACGTGGGTGATCTGTGGGCGGGCGGACCGTCTGGCGAGCTGATGCGATGCAAGGTCGCCAAGACATCCGCGCAGTCCTATGCCGCTGGCGACTGGGAGAAGGCCAGCAAGTACACCGACGACACTGCCGCCGATCAGGCTAAGGCTGCCGCTGATGCCGCCCAGTCCGCTGCCGATGCTGCTGCTGCGAAGGCGGGCACTGCTCAGGCGTCCGCAGATGGGAAGAATGTCGTCAAGCACTCCACCGCCCCGGCCACCGGCAGCAGCGGAACGCCCGGCGACATGTGGTTTCAGCACCAGACGGACCCGAGCAATGCCGGCTCGCTGGCCATGCCCGTCCTTGCCTGGTGGATGTGGTCGGGGACCGCGTGGATCTCGCAGCAGCTCACCGGGGCCGTCCTCACCGCGCTGGATGCGGGCACCATCACTGTGGGCGCACTGTCTGGGATCAACATTTTCTCCCCGGGTGCTGGCCTGCTGCCTCGCACACAGATTGTCGGCTCGACTATCAGCGTGATCCGTGCCGGCGCTGAGGGCGAGGAAGTGACCACCGTCCAGCTGGGTGGTGCCGATGATGACCAGCTGATGATTTCCGACACGGACGGGTCACCGCTTGGTGGCATCGATCCCGAAGGGAACGTGCTCGCCCAGGATCTGTCGGTCAACGGCGATCTGACCGTCGGCGGCGTGGCACTACCCGACATGCTGTCACCGCTCCCCCAAGGCATCATCGCCCGGCAGAAGCTTGGCAGCACGTCAGCGCTGAATTCCATCTACGTCGGCGGGACTGAGCTGGGCCTGCTGGAATTGTCCGCCGATTTGCACGCTGGCAGGGAGTACGAGTTCTTCGTCGGCGGGAATGTGAAGACGTCGGCGGCCGGGATTGTGTCTCTGCGGGTGCGGGCCACCACTGCGGCGCTCGGTTCGACCCCGGCGGCTCCGGCGATCCCCTCGCCGGGGCTGCTGACGGCTGTGATCCCCTGCCAGTCCGGCAATCAGGAGATCACCTGGTCGAAGATCTTGCCCGTGCAGGCTTCTGACGTGTCGGCGCGCATTCTGTTGACTGCTCAGACGTCGTCGGCGTCCATGTCGCTGAGATTCAATACGTCGGACACTCTGACCAGCGACATCATGATCACCGACCGCGGGTCTTACGGGTCATGGGGTGATGGTGCCGTCTCCAATGGTGGCGGTACGCCTTTCTCGGGCACGTCGACCAATCCGTCGAGCACGAATCCGACGAGGACATACACCAAGTCGTGGAAGGTGGCGGCGACCAGGACGTGGCGGAATGGTTCGGTCGTCTCCGGCAAGTTGATGCAGGGCTACTACAGCCCTGGACAGCGCTACGGCCTGTGGTTGTGGGACGGGTCAATCGCGGCAACTGTCGGATCTAACGCCAATATCCAGTCGTGCATTCTGACGGTCAAGAATGTTGATTTTCCGACGACTCCGGGTAGGAATGGGATTCTGCGGATCGGCCATTACGATTCCACAGCGCTGCCGGGGTCCCCGCAGACGTCCGGCGGCAGCGCTGTGTCGGTATCCATGAAGGCCGGCCGAACGGCGAAGATCGGCCTACCGGGCGGATGGTGGGTCGGTATCGCGACCGGGGCCATCCGAGGGATCACGATCGGCGAGGTCGGCTCCGGCGCTGCGAACAAGCCGACCTACGGGCATTTCGAGCCGTCCGCGACCATCACCATGACCTACACCAAGTGAGGCACTATGCACATCACACCGGATCAGTTCGGGGCAGCAGTCGGGGGGCTGATCGTCATGCTGGGCGCACTCGGGATCATCGTCGCCAAAGGCTGGCAGGCCCTTGCTGACATTCGCGGCGAGGTTAAGCACGATCACGGCTCCTCGATGAAGGACGCCTCGACTCGCACCGAGGAGAAGGTCGACAGTCTCGGGGCTGCACTCCATGCGGTCGAGACAGGCCTGGGCGGCATCCGCGACGAGATCCGCAACAACCGCCGCCACGCCGACGAGGAGCACGAGTCCCTGCGCGACGAGCTCCATGAACTGCGCGGATCAGCAGACCGCACTCACCGGGATCTGTCGGGCGGCCAGAAGGACCTGGCCAGCCAGCTCGACGAACTCACCAACCCGTGTGCTGGCTGGGACTTCGGCGACCACGTCACATCACACACCAATCAGGAGGACTGATGGCCACACCACTGACAGCCGATCAGCAGCTAGCCGCCTACAAGGCGGCCGGCATCAAGAAGATCGTCCAGAACCGGGGTTGGCGCACCCGGGGAATGTGGAGGATATCTGCGAAGGGCTGGCAGCCGCGCGGGATCATCATCCACCAGACCGCCGGGAACCTCGGCAGCCGCACCGTCCAGCAGTACGCCGATGACATTCTCAATGGCGACCCGGCATGCCCTGACAAGTGCAATGTCTTCATTCCGCCGGACGGGTCGCTGTGGGTCAATGCGGCAGGTCGGGCGAATCACTGCCTGCAATACTCGGCGAAGGCACTCGCAGCTCTGACCAGAGAGACCTTCCCTCTGGCCGGCAAATACCACGATCTGCGCGGATCGCAGCAGAACATGAATCGCTACACCTACGGCGTCGAGATGATCGCCACCGCCCCGAATGCGGCCCAGATTGAGACCGCCGCCCGCTGGGCAGCCGCACTGTGTCGCGCCCACGGCTGGTCCGCCGGGGCCGTCGCAGGCCACGGGGAGGTCGCTGACGACCGCGACTATTCCGACCCCGGAATTGACATGGGCGCATTCCGCGCACGTGTCGCAGCCCTCATCAAGTCCAAGAATTCGCCAAAAGAATTGGAGCTCACCATGTCCCAGTACACCGCCATCATGTCCAAGCTTGCATGGCTGGAGAAGATCCTCATCGAAACTCAACGCCGCGTTACCGCCGACAAGGGCACCGACGAGTTCACTCAGAAGGTCGTCGTGGAGAATCAGAAGAGGATCAACCAGGTCAACGCCACGCTGTCCACCATCTCGAAGGAGTCCAAGTGATGACCAGTATCGCATTCTGGAAGGGTGCCGGTGAGCGCGCCGGGAAGACCTTCCTTCAGGTCGGGATCGCCACCCTCGGCATTTCTGCCGGATCCGTCTACAGCGGTGAGGCGGCGCTCCGTCTGCCGTGGGAGACGGCGCTGGTGACCGCACTGCTGGCGGCCTTGCTGTCGGTCGTCACCTCCCTCCTCAACCCGAGCTTCACCGCCGGGACGGCCCCGGCGTCCACCACGGATTCCGGGGCTCTCTCCGGGGTCGCCATTTCTGACGGGTCCGTCGTGCCCGACACCGACCCCGGCGCCGGCAGCGGCGATGTCACCACCGAGGACATCGACCAGACTGTCACCGCCCACACGCCGGAGCACGCCGAGGACGCCTCGGTGATCCCTGACGGCGAGGGTGTCGCCACCAGCCAGTCCTGACCGTCCACTGCCCCCGTGCCATCCCGGCACGGGGGCGCCCACACTTTCGAGGAGGACAGATGACCACACCACTGCCATCGGAGATGACACCGGCTGGCCATGTCGTCGGCCGGGTGGCCCGTGCCACAGGTGACACCACGGCGGACACAGACTCAGATCCGGAGATGACCCCGGTCGTCGGCGAAGGGCTGGTGGTCTTCGTCAATTCCCGGGTGTCGCAGGTGGTGACGTCGACCAGCCCGGACATGCTCGTGCTGCACGATCCGGTCCTGGCCAACCTTGACGCTGACGGTGTGCTGTCGGTGGCAGGAGTGCAGGGGGTCGAGCTGTGGCCGGGCGACTGGACTGTCTCCCCGGGCAATCGGACCATCTTCGACTTCCCGGACTTCACGGTCACCGTCACCACCGCCCACACCGCCGCCGCGCCCTTGCAGCTGTGGGGTGTCGCACCGCCCGACCCGGCACCCGGCGTCCCCGTCTACACCCTCGTCGTCCCCACCGGCCAGCAGCCGGGCCAGACTCTCGGCTGGGATGGCTCGCAGCTGGCATGGGTGACGCCGAAGATCACGCCGACGGTCACCACGCTGGCGGCAGGGTCCGATGCGACGGCCACCATGACGGGCTCGTGGCCCAATCTGACCTTGGGGCTCGGCATCCCAGGCAAACCGTCCACCTATCAGATTGTCGGCGCGGGCCGCCCGGACATCCCGGCATCCATGACCAAGACCGTGCAAGCCCAGGTCGCTGCCGCACCGATCGGGGCCACCTTCACCTCCACTGATGGTGCGTCGGTCGGCGCATGGCAGTGGCAGAATCTCCCCGCTGGCTGGCAGATCGTCGCCCTGGACACTGGGTGGCGGGCACTCACCCCCACCGGCTCCAATGTGAGCGCATTCACGACGCTGGCGATCCGGCGTGTCAATCAGCTGGTCCGGCTGCGAGTGGCTGGTCTCGTCCTCACCGGCACCGGCATCTTCGCGCCTGCCGTGACCGGATTCTCGCCGGGCGCGTACGTGCGCTTCCCGCTGCTGACCTCCGGGTCCACCACCTCGTGGACCGGCACCCTGGTCGTCACCCCGACCGGCGGCCTTCAGTCCACTGCCGCTTTTTCCACCACCGGAGACGCGCTGGAGATGAACTGGGCCACCACCGACGCGGCACCCACCACACTCCCCGGCACCGTCACCAGCTGACAGGACACCTCATGGCCATCGACACCGACAATCTCACCACCCTCTCTGACACGGACCTCGGCAGCCTGCTCACAGCAGCGTTGGCCGAGCAGTCCCGCAGGTCCACCCTCGCCACCGCCGTGCAATCGGTCACGCAGACGGCACAGCAGTTCGTGGACATCGGCGGGGACAAGACGAGTCTTGTCACCGCCATCCAGGACCTCACCCCACAAGCCGAGAAGACCGCCAGCTGACCCGGCACACACACGACACCGCCCCGCCCTCGCTGTGAGGGTGGGGCGGCTTTCGTGCGTCCTCAGCCCTTCCCCAGTGCCTTGCGGATCGTCTGCCGTGCCAGCCCGAAGGCCTCCGCCGTGCCCAGCTCCGTCGAATCCTGGTAGTAGGCGACGATGCCCCCAGTCATCCGGGCGTGAGCGTCATCGGCTGCCTGCTGGGCCCGGCGCCAGTCGGCCACCAGCGACTCGGGTGTCGCGTCGCCCAGGACCAGCTGCGCCGCCCCAGTGAAAGCCTCCCGGTCGGCATCCGGGTCATCATCCCAGCGGCCCTCCAGATCAGCAGCAGCCCGTCTCAGTGCCACCCGCTGCTCGTCGGTCGTCTCCGTGTCACCCAGCCATTCGGCCAGCTCGAAATCCTCCATGATCATGTCCTCTCAGATATCCATTGCGTCGTGATAGTCGTCGGGCTCGGCCGTCGTCCTTGCCGCTCAGGCCGTCCATCCAAGCGCCTCGTCGAGCAGCTGGTCGAAGGCGTCGTAGGTGGCGTCGCCCTCGTCGTAGACTCCGACGATGCGGGTCGGCCAGGTGAGGACCGCGCCAAGGTCGGCATCATGATCGTCATCGTCGGCCAGCTCGGCCTCGAACTCCACGATCACCGGATTGTCTCCGCCGACCCCGGTCTGGGCGACGTAGGCGGCGAGGTCTTCGATGGACTCGCAGGCTGACACACCGTAGCGGACGTCCTCGACCAGCTCGCCGGTCTCGGGATCTTCGACCCAGCGGCCTCCGCCGATCTCGCGGGAGTCCCACTGTGACTTGTCGCAGATGCCTGCGTGGTCCCGGTCGCCTGCGTGGATCCGGTAGTAGGTGCCGGTGCTCTTCTCGGTGGCCATCTCTGTCGTGCTCATGACCCATACTGTACACGGGGTGTACCGCGACGTCTACCCCATGCCCAGGGCATGGCACCCCTGACACCTTTCGTCACACCGCGCGTATGCGCGGGGACCCAAACCGCCCCGAGGCTCATCCCCGGGTAACCCCCGCCTACGTGGGGACAGCACAGCCCGCCGGATCGTGTCGCTCTCCTTAGACTCACACCTTGACTCACTCGGAGCGACACGGGATGCCACCTCACCGCGCCATGACAGGCTTAGGCGGCTATTGATTGTCAGAACTGGGAGATCTCAACGTCGCGCCAGTGGGACACCCTGGCTGCCGAGGCCTCTCCCCGAACCATCGCCGAGACCGCCCGGGACCTGGCGGCGACCAGCGTGGCCTTCACCTACAACGACCCGGTGATCTTCGCCGAGTACGCCATCGACACCGCCTGGGCGTGCCGCCAGGCAGGGGTTCAGCCGATCGCGGTGACGGCCGGCTACATCTCTGAAGAGGCCCGGCCGGCCTTCTTCGCACCGATGGCGGCGGCCAACATCGACCTCAAGGGATTCACCGAGCAGTTCTACCGCCGGGTGACCGGTGCACGACTGGAGACCGTTCTGGACACTCTGCGCTATGTGGTCCACGAGACCGATGTGTGGACCGAGATCACCACCCTGGTGATCCCGGGGTTCAACGACTCCGACGAGGAGCTGACCCGGCTCTCGCAGTGGGTGGCCGGGGAGCTGGGCCCCGATGTGCCTCTCCACTTCTCGGCCTTCCATCCCGACAACAGGATGCGCGATGTGGCCCGCACCCCGGTCTCGACCCTGCGCAGAGCACGAGAGCTGGCGCGGGCGGCCGGGCTGCACCACGTGTACGTCGGCAATGTCCACGACACCGATGGGGACACCACCTGGTGCCCGGGTTGCGGGACCGCCCTCATCGTGCGCGACTGGTACCAGATCCTGTCCTACCGGCTGGGCCCGGACGGCCGTTGCCCCGACTGCGGAACTCCGATCCCGGGGCGCTGGGAGGAGAGCCCCGGGGACTTCGGCAGGCAGCGGATCCCTGTCCGGATCTGAGCTCCCGCCCCCTCCTTCGAGGGGGTTCGGGGCCCTGTCCTCCAGAGGACCGACCCCCAGGAACCTCCCCAGAGGACCGACCGACATCCAGGAACCTCCCCAGAGGACCACACTCACCCAATCTGCTCCGGGTGGCCTCCTTCTCGTCCGTCGCCATGGCCTGGTTCTCACGCGTCGTCGACAGCTTCCTTCTCGGCTGTCATGTGTGCGTCAGACTTGGGAGTTGCCAACCTGTCCCCGCCATCCGTTGATCCAGGTGCTCGGAAGTCCCACTTCACTGGGGCCGAGTCTGCTGGGAGCGCCCGCCGCGATGAGATCTGCCACAGAGGAGCCACCACGCGGATAATCCACATGCCGACCCAATTTCTGGCAGAACTCGTTCAGGGGGCCGCCCGGGGCTGGTATGAGATCTGCCACCACGGAGCCAGCAGCTGGACTATCCAGTCGCCGACCCTGTGGTGGCAGATCTCATCAGTACCCGGCGCGCCAGGCATCCGTACCCGGACCCGGGGCCGGCGGGATCAGGCCAGGGCATCCCACTCGGGCAGCACGATCGGCTCGGTCTGCCACTGCTGCCGGATCTCCTCGCTGACCCGCTCCGGGGCGACCACGACCTGGAAGACGTACTCGTCGAACCAGGAGTCGTTCATCGTGAAGAACCCCTTCTTGCCGACCTCATCTCCCCAGGAGTTCTCGACCCGCCAGCGCCGAGGCTCCCCATCGACCAGATCCACCCCGACCAGGGTCATCGCGTGGGTCGGCCCGGTCTCACGGCCGCGCATCCGATCGGCCTTGGTCATCGACATGTCGATCCCGTAGAGGCCGTTGTAGTCGTGGAGGTTGGCATCCCAGATGCCACCGGTCCGGTCGAACTGCTGCTTCACGTCACAGGTGAACCAGACCGGCTCACCGTCGCGGATGGCGGCGATGGCTGCCTCTTTGAGGTCCTTGATGTCCGCGGTGACGTGGGCGTAGGGGGTTCCCCCCTCCATCAGCGGGGTGTGGTCGATGACGTACTTGCGACCGACCGGGTTCTCCGTGCGGGGGTCGTGTCCGACCGTGAGGTACCCGTCCAGCGACTCGGGTGCGTACCTGGCCGCGAACTCCAACGGCGTCAGTCGACCCTCGGAGTGGAACTTCTTGTCCTTGTCCCGGTACTGCCAGGTGAAACTGGTGGGCGGGGTACCGAGGTGGATCGCCAGCACCCGGTAGACATCGGCGAGCGCCTGGCGGTGCTCCTGCTGAATGCGCTCGGCGCGCTCCCGGCCGTCGGAGTCGGTGATCTCGACCCGGATCCGCAGCACGGCGCGGCGCAGCACCTGAGCCAGCGCCCGGTTGAGCTGGTCGGTGTTGCCGGCCGACTCGGTGTCGGGCATCGCCCAGACCGGCACCAGACCGTACTTGCGCACCAGGTCCAGGAACTGCGGCCAGTACCCGCCGTCGCCGGAGACATCCTCCAGGATGTCCCGAACCTCCTCCTCGGCAGGGTCGTGATCAGCGGTGGCGATCGCCCGCACCAGGGTGTGGTTGGCCTTCTCCAGCTTGTCGTGGAAGGCGATGAAGTTCTGCGAGAACTCGAAGTTCTCGAGGTTGAGGTCCTTGATCATCCTGGCCCGCAGCACGTTGAGACCGGCGAACTCCCAGCACCGTCCCGAGTGCTTCTGATTGGTGACCGTCCAGGCGTCCAGTCGCTCGCACACCGAGTCATCGGTCTGGTTGACGATCCGCCGGTCGAGGCTGACGGTGTCGGCACCGGTACCGGTCACGGCATTCTGGACAATCCGGGCAGTCGGGTCGTCGTCGAAACTCTGCCCGCACTCGGCGGCGAAGGACGGTTCGAGGATTGAGGTCATCGATGCATCTCCAGGCGGTTGCTCGCCCGTGACCCACTCACAGGCGCTTCCTCACTGTGCCACGCCCGCGCACGGATCGACAGCGGGACCCCCGCGACATCTGCGACCCGCAGCCGGACGGATCAGATGAACTGGTCGGCGAAGGCGGTCGCATAGCTGTAGTTGAGCCCCACGACATCGCGGTCGTCGGTCATCGTCACTCTCACCGCGGCCGCGTTGCGGAAGAACAGGCACTCCAGGGAGGTCTGGGACTGGATGTAGCAGACCGCGTCCCGGTAGTAGTACATCGACCGGTTGGACGGGAACAACGGGCTGGCGTCCCGGACCCCCTCGCGCGCCGCGACCGTCACGGTGCGGCTGGCCTGGGTGCCGACGCCGCGGTACGTGAGACTCACCGAGGCGTCGTCGCCGCGCCGGGTGACCTGAGTGGCTCTGGAGTCCAGGATCAGCAGGTTCACCACCGGGCTGAACGACGAGGTCCGCTTGATCCGGCCGGATCCGGAGGTGATGCCGGAGGGCCGCTGGCCGATGGTGGGGCCCGGCTCGGGGGTCACACCGGTCCGGCCGGAGGGGCCGGTGCGCGGACCGCGGCCGTCGGTGGGGTCGTTGGCCACCGTGTCATCGCCGCCCGGATCGGACTCCCCGGGGTCGCTCTGGGTGGGGTCCGCCCCGGTCGGGAAGACGTCGGAGGGGTCGGTTCCCGGAGTCTGCGAACGGGATGAGGCCGAGGTGCTCGGGGAGGCGGCGGGACCGGCGGCGGGCCGGTCACGGTAGGCATTGAAGAGCAGGGCTCCGCCCACCACGACCAGGACCAGCACCGCGGCGATGATCCCGAAGACCAGTGGAAGCCGGGATCTCCTCGACCCGCCCGAGGATGGCGGCTGGTGGGGCGGCCCGTACCCTCCTGGAGGTCCGTACTGGCCGGGTTGGCCAGGCTGGACGTACTGGCCAGACTGAGCGGGCTGGCCGTACTGGCCCGGTTGTCCGTAGGGGGCGTAGTCGCCAGGCTGACCCGACTGAGCGGAGGTGCCGGACGGGTACTGGCCGGGATACCCGGACGACCCCTGTCCGTACTGGCCCGGCTGTCCGGAGGTGCCGTGTCCGTACTGGGACGGCGTCGGGTGGGAACCGGGCTGCTGGAAGGAGGGACGGTCGGGCGGTGGCCCCGACTGATCCCGCGGACCGTTGGCCGGCCACCAGTTCCGGCCCGACCCGTCGGGACGACCCGGATTCTCGGTCATGGTGGCTCCATCGTCTCGCAGCGCAAGGACTCGTTCGGCGATTCTTTCAGGGTAGGGGTCAGCGCCGAAAGCCCAGTAAAGGATCAGCGGGTCGCGCCGGCCTCCTCAACTGCATTCATCCCGGACTTCAAATCCCTCGGACTGCAAACCCCTCGGACAGCATCCCTCCGGACGGCATCCTCCCCGGCGCCGGCCCCCGCCGGGCCTCAGACCAGAACCCTGGTGACCGGCAGTCCGGAGTCGGCGCTGATGTCCATCGCCGAGGGCCTCAGCCCGGCCTTGACGACCTGGACGCCGAGAGCGGCGATCATCGCCCCGTTGTCGGTGCACAGCCCGGGTCGGGGACGCCGCAGCTCCACCCCGGCGTCGGCCATCCGTTCGGCGAGGAGTGTGCGCAGCCGACTGTTGGCCGCCACTCCACCGCCGATGAGGAAGTGCTTCAACCCGTAGTGGCCGCACAGATCGACGGCCTTGGCGGTGAGCACATCGGCGACCGCCTCCTGGAAACTGGCGGCGACGTCGTTGATCGGCACCTCTCGGCCGGCCTGCTGCTCGGTCTCGACCCACCGCGACACCGAGGTCTTGAGCCCGGAGAAGGAGTAGTCGAAGCGGTGCTTGGCCATGTCGTGGCGGGCGGTGAGGCCGCGCGGGAAGTGGATGGCGGTGGGGTCGCCCTCGGCGGCGGCCCGATCGATCACCGGGCCACCGGGGTAGGGCAGGCCGAGCAGCCGTGCCACCTTGTCGTAGGCCTCGCCCGCGGCGTCGTCGATGGTGGACCCGACCTCGGTGATGCCGTCGGCGATCGAGGTGACCGACAGCAGGGAGGTGTGGCCCCCTGAGACCAGCAGCGCCCCGCAGGGCATCGGCAGGTCGCCGTGCTCGAGCAGGTCGACGGCGACATGGCCGGCCAGGTGGTTGACGCCGTAGAGGGGCTTGTTGAGCCAGCCGGCCAGGGCCTTGGCCGCCGACAGGCCGACCACCAGGGCTCCCATCAGTCCGGGGCCGGCGGTCACCGCGATGCCGTCGACCTGGCTCAGGTCGATGTCGGCCTTGGCGACCGCCGCCTCCAGCACCGGGACGACGGCCTCCAGGTGGGCTCTGGAGGCCACCTCGGGAACCACGCCTCCGAAGCGGATGTGCTGCTCCATCGAGGAGGCGACCTCGTTGGCGAGCAGGTCGTTGCCGCGCACGATGCCGATGCCGGTCTCGTCGCAGGACGACTCGATGCCCAGGATGAGCGGTTCAGACATGTCTCTCCTCGTTGCTGCCAGCGGTGCTGGTGGTGTCTTCGGCGCAGGACTCCAGTGATGCCGACATCACCAGGGCGTCCTCGCCGGTTCCGTAGTAGTGGTTGCGACGCGCGATCTGGTCGAATCCGTGGGACCGGTAGAGAGCCAGGGCCGCGAGATTGTCGGGGCGGACCTCCAGCAGGATCTGGCGTGCGCCGCGGCGGGCGGCCCAGCCCATGCCGTGCCTCAGCAGCCGGCCGGCCATCCCGGCTCCCCGGGCGGCGGGGACCACCATGATGCGGTCCAGGTCGCAGGAGTCGATGACGTGGCTGAAGTCGGCGACCGCACGGGGACCCGTGCGATCCTCCTCGATGAGCACCAGACGCCCGGTCGTGGGGGTAGCCGCCTCCTGCCGGGCCGAATCGGTGCCGACTGCCCCCGAATCGGTGCCGGACGGCCCCGAGACGGTGCCGGAAGCCTCCGGATCGGTGTCAACTGCCACCCGGTGATGGACCCGGTCATTGCTCTGGAGCTCGGAGCGCCAGGCGGCGCGGCTCCAGGCCTGCCGGTCCCCGGCCTCCCTGGTCCCGAAGCAGGCGCGCTCGACGACCATCACCTGGTCCAGGTCCTCGGGACCAGCCTGTCGCAGGGTCATTCAGCGTGCCTGACGGTTCTTCATCGCGGCGGGCAGCCTCAGCCGGGTGGGGGTGAGGGTGGCCTTGCGGGTGGTGGGGACGACGGCGTCGGGGTCGCGCAGGTAGAGGGGCTCGATGCCGACATCGGGCAGCTTGGTCCAGTGGGCGGCAAGCACACCGGCGTCCAGGACCTCGGGAGCCCCGGCAGCGGCCTCGAGTCCGCGGGCGGCGCATCCCGGTCCGCCCACCGGGACGCCGGCAGGCAGAGTGTCGGGGGCGCCGACCTCGGGACCCTCCAGACGGGCGCCCTGTCCGTCGTAGCGGGCCCAGTAGAGCTCGTGGCGTCGGGCGTCGGTGGCGACCACGAAGCCGTCGGCCGGGGCCGAACCGAACTCGACCCACTGGAGGGCCAGGACGTCGAGGGAGCAGACCGGGTGGGGCTGGGTACCGCCCAGGTGGGCCAGTACATGGCCGGTGACGATACCGACCCGCAGGCCGGTGTAGGGGCCGGGGCCCACCCCGACCGCGATCTGGTCGATCTGGCCGACGGCGATTCCGGCCTGCCCGCAGGCCTGCTCGACCAGCGGCATGAGCTGCTCGGCGTGGGCGCGCGGGTTGTCGTCGCGCAGGCTGATCACCTGGTCGCCGCGGGCCAGGCCGACGCACACCGCCGTGGAGGTGTCCACCGCCAGGGTCCAGCCGGATCCGGCCCGGTCGGTGCCGAGATCTGATTCGGCCTGAGATGCAGTCATCACTGTGCTTCCTCGCTGCGGGCCGGCGTGTCGGGGCCCTGGTGGTCCGGGGCGTCCGCGGGCCGGGCGGCCTGGCGCAGGACGCCGAGGTCGACCCCCTGCCAGCGCGGGCCCACAGGTTGGATGTAGAGGATCCGGGTGTCATCGGCGGGGTCCCCGGAACGCTCGATGTCGATCTCCAGGTAGGAACCCTCGAGCTCCTCGGCGATCCCAGCCCCCCACTCGACGACGGTGACCGACTCGTCCATCGTCTCGTCGAGATCCAGATCGACCAGCTCGGCCAGGGATCCCAGCCGGTAGGCGTCGACGTGGACCAGGCCCGGCCGTCCCTCGGTTCCGGCGTGGCGTCGGACCAGGACGAAGGTCGGTGAGATCACCGGCCCCTGGACGCCGAGTCCGGCGCCGATTCCCTGGGTGAGGGTGGTCTTGCCGGCGCCCAGATCACCGGAGGTGAGAATCAGGTCGCCGGCGTGAAGAATCTGCGCCAGCGCGACGCCGAGGGAACGCATCTCCTCGGTGGTGGCGGCCTCCAGCCGGATCGGCAGGGTGCGCACCAGGTCGGCCCCGTCGGCGCGGTAGCCGTGCTCCAGCAGGTCGGCGCGCAGTGCGGCGCGGTCCATCGGGTGGTCGCTCCAGCTCTTGACCCGCAGATCGTGCGAGCCGAGATCGGTGGCCAGCTGGGCGGCCCCCTCGAGGAGGTCGCGCTCGACGTCGAGGCGCTGCGCACCGGGTGCCACCAGGATGGCGTGCACCGCGGCGCGACCGCCCTCATCGACCAGGCGCAGCAGCCCGACGGGCCGGCCGCCGGCCTCGGCAAGGACACAGAGGTCCTCGTCGAGCCAGCGGGCCACCTGGTCGGTGAGCTGCTGCTCGCCCAGTGCCTGCGCCAGCGCGGGGGCGTCGGAGGGGTCCCCGACCCGCAACTGTCGTGACTCGGTCTCAGTGGTCTCCACGATCTGCCAGCCTAACCCTTCAGGTCACGGCCCTGCAGGCCGTTGACTCCTCGAGGTAGCGGTCTCACCAGGTCTCGGAGCCGGAGCGCCCGTAGCGACGCTCGCGGTCGTCGCGCGACGCGTTGCGGTCGCGACGCGGTCCACGACGGTCGTCGTAAGAGCCGCGTCCACCGCGGTCCCCACGGCCACCGCGGTCACGGCCACCACGACCGCCACCGAAACCGCGGCCACCACGGCCACCGCCGTAGGAGTCCTTGCGACGTCCCTTGCGGGAGTGCTGCTGGCGAGGAGCCACCACCGCGTCGAAGGCCTCCTGGGCGATCGGCTCGCCGCTGACCGGCTGGCAGTCGGCGATCTCGGCGAGATTCTCCCCACCGAGCCTCACCTCGGCCTCCACCGGCTTGACGCCGGCGCCGCGGAACAGCCGCGACATCGCCCTGCGCTGGTGCGGCAGCACCATCGAGAGGACGACGCCCTTGTGGCCGGCCCGGGCGGTCCGCCCGGAGCGGTGCAGGTAGTCCTTGGAGTTCATCGGCGGGTCGACCTGGAGGACCAGGGTGACGTCGTCGACGTCGATCCCGCGGGCCGCCACGTCGGTGGCCACCAGGACCGGCAGGGAGCCGTCCTTGAAGGCCTTGAGCACCCGGGCCCGGGCGCCCTGGGTGAGTCCGCCGTGCAGCGCACCGGCCATCACGCCGGCGTCGCGCATCTGCTCGGCCATCCGGGATGCGCCGCGCTGGGTGCGGGCGAAGACGATGGTGTGGCCGGGCCGGTTGGCGATCTCGCACATCACCGAGACCTTCTCATGGGGCTTGACCTGGAGGCTGTAGTGGACGGCCGTCGAGACCGCCCCCTTCTCCGGGTCGATCTCGTGGGTCACGGGGTCGTGCAGGTAGCGCTTGACGAGCTTGCCGACCGCCTCATCGAGGGTGGCCGAGAACAGCAGGTGCTGGGCCTCGCCGGGAACCGCGTCCAGGATGGCCGAGACGGCCGGCATGAAGCCGAGATCGGCCATGTGGTCGGCCTCGTCCAGGACGACGACCTCGACACCGGACAGATCGGCGTCACCGGTCTCCAGCAGGTCGACCAGCCGGCCGGGGGTGGCGACGACGAGGTCGACCCCCTTGCGGAAGGCGCGGGTCTGCGGGCCGTAGCCCATGCCACCGGCGATCAGGATGGTCGACATGTTCATCGCGGAGGCCAGCGGGGACAGCACGTCGGCGATCTGCATGGCCAGCTCGCGGGTGGGCGAGAGGATGAGGGCGCGCGGCCGCTTGTCGGGACGCTCGGCGGCGGCCAGGCGGGTCAGCACCGGCACCCCGAAGGCCAGGGTCTTGCCCGAGCCGGTGGAGGCCCGGCCCAGCAGGTCGCGCCCGGCGATGGCGTCGGGGATGGCGGCGATCTGGATCCGGAACGGGGCGTCGATGCCGGTGGCCTTGAGGGCGGCGACGATCCGGTCCGGGACGCCGAGGGCGGAGAAGCCGCCCTCGTGGTCGATGGTGGAGGTGTCCAGATCGGTCAGCTCGGCGGCCGACCACTCCATCTGGTCCTCATTGCCGGCAGCGGACTGGTCGGCGCCGTCGTGGTCGCGGAACCCGCCGCGGTCCTTGCTGAAGCCGCGGTCCTTGTTGTAGCCGTGCTCCTTGAAACCGTGGTCGCGCGATCCGTGGTCATCGAAGCTCCGCTTGAAGCCGTGCTCCTGGGAGCCGTGGTCCCCGCGGTAGCCGCCGCGACGCTCGTCACGGTCGCCGTACCGGTCGTGGCCGCGGTCGCCGTAGTCGCGACGTCCTCCGTCGCGGAAGTCGCGTCCGCCGGACCGGCGGTCATCGCCGTCCCGGTTCCACGAGTCACGGCCCGAGGACCTGGAGCCACGACGGTCGTAGGAGCGGTCGCCGCCACGGTCGTCGTCGTTCCAACCGCCACGACGGTCCTTGTTGAATCCGCCCTTGCGGTAACCGCCCTTGGAGAACCCGTCCCGGCCGTAACGGTCAGTGTGGAAGCCGCCCTTGCGATATCCCTCGGAACCGCGACGATCCCTGTCGTAGGGACGACCACCGCGGCGATCCTCGGAGCCGCGACCGTTGTCGTCACGGTCCCAGGAGTCCTCGCGTCGGGAGTCGTAGCGCCGCGACCCGCCGCGACGGTCGAAGGAACGGCCGCCGGACCGGCCGTCGCGGTCATAGCGGCCACCGCTGCGACCCTGACGGTCATCGCGGTCTGCGAACCGGGACTCGCGGTGATCGGGCTGGTCATCGGAGCGCGGGGACCAGGACTGGAAGGTGCGACCCTCACGGTCGGTGTGGCCGCCCTCGTGGGACTTCCCGTAGGACTTGCCCGAGTTGTACGACTTCCCGCCGCGGGTGTGCGGCTTGTGCCCCTTGGCGGCGCGCTCGGCCGATGTCCAGCGCTTCTTGGGGGTGCCGTCGGCCTTGTAGGACTTCGGCTTGCGATTCTGTGAACTCACGTGTGTCACCTCATGACGCGGCACAGCGCAGGGCGACGAGCCCGGCAGCAGTGCGATTCGATAACGTCGACCCGAGATCCCGCGATGGCACGGACTCATATGGAGATCCCTGTGGATCTCCATCGCGAAGAGCTGCCAGTAATTGGGAGAGTCGCGGACGATCTGTGTCGTCCGCCCAGGCCCCGGGTTCGGGACGCATCGAGCAACTGAACGCATCATGGGCTCGTCGTGCGCAGCGCCCGCATCGGTGTGCGGACGACACGGCGAGCCGTGGTCAACTCGCCCAAATATACGGCACCGGGCACTTTGGACCAAATCCCGCGCACCCCGACCCGCACTGTTCACCGATGTCGCCCCGGGCGGCCACCGCCAGTACTCGATTCGCCACCGAGGGCCCATTACCATCCAGGGTGTGCGGGTAGCGATCATCAGTGAGTCGTTCCTCCCCCAGGTCAATGGGGTGACGAACTCCATTCTGCGTGTCCTGGAGTACCTGCGCGCCCACGGCCACCAGGCGGTGGTGCTGGCACCGGGCGACCCCGCGGTGGCCCCCAAGGAGTACGCCGGGTTCCCCGTCCTCACCCTGTCATCGGTGACCTGGCCGGGGTACCAGGACGTCCGGGTCTCGACCACCCCGCAGTGGACCCTGGAGCGCTACCTCAACGAGTTCTCCCCCGACGTCGTCCACCTGGCCAGCCCCTTCATGATCGGCTACAAGGGGGCGCTGGCCGCGGCCACCCTGGGCATCCCGGCGATCGCGATCTACCAGACCGACATCCCCAGCTACGCGGCCCGGTACGGGATCGGGCACCTCGAGTTCTACGGCTGGTACCGGGTCCGCCAGATCCACTCCCTGATGGTCGCCACCTACGCCCCCTCGACCTACTCCCGTGACCAGCTCGTCGCCCACGGCGTGCCGCGGGTCGGCATCTGGGGGCGAGGGGTGGACAAGGTGAGGTTCAACCCGGCGAAACGGTCCCAGGCGCTGCACGACCAGTGGGCCCCCCGGGGGGAGACCGTGATCGGCTACATGGGCCGGCTCGCCTCCGAGAAGCGGGTCGAGGACATGATCCATCTGGTCGGCATCCCGGGCACCAGGATCGTCATCGTCGGGCACGGCCCGCAGCGCGAGTCCCTGGAGAAGGAGATGCCCGACGCCGTCTTCTGCGGCGGGCTCTACGGCGAGGACCTGCCCCGTGCGCTGGCCTCGATGGACGTCTTCTGCTCCACCGGCGAGCTGGAGACCTTCTGCCAGGCGGTCCAGGAGGCCAAGGCCAGCGGTCTGCCGGTGGTGAGCCCGCGCCGCGGCGGCCCGATCGATCTCATCGACCCCTCGCGGACCGGCTGGCTGTACGAGCCGGGGAACATGACCGAGTTCCGGGAGCGGGTGACCGATCTGGTCGGCGACCCCTTCAAGCGGGAGGCGATGGGGCGCGCCGCCCGGGCCTCGATCGAGGACCGCACCTGGGACCACCTGTGCGCCGAGCTGATGGACCACTACCGCGAGGCGATCCGGCTGGGCAGCCTCGCCGCCGCACGCAGCGACGACCGCAGCAACGCCTGATCCTGCCCGCAACGGCTGATCCGCCCTCGCCGGGTCAGGCCGAGAACTCCCGCTCCACCGCCCCGACGGGTCCGGGTGCGACCAGCCGGCCGATCACCTCGGGGAACCGGTCGGCGAGCTGATCGGGGGACCACGGCCCCGGACTGAGGATCGCGGCCAGGGCCTGCAGCCCGGCACCGGCCAGACCGGCATCCCTGGCCGACAGCCCGGCGGCCAGCAGGGTGCCGCAGACCCCGGCCAGGGTGTCCCCCGAACCGGCCTGGGCGGTCCATGCCGGTCCGGGCAGGGCAGCGCTGATCTGTTGATCGGGGGTCGCCACCCACTGGATCGAGCCCTTGAGCAGGACGGTCGCCCCGAACATCCGGGCCCCCGCCAGACAGGAGCCGCGCCGGTCGGCCTCCACCTCGGCCCTGTCGATCCCGAGCATCCTCGCCAACTCGCCGGCGTGCGGGGTGAGCAGACAGCCCTCCGGGATCCGGCGCGGCAGCACGGCCAGGGCGTCGGCGTCCACCACGACCGGGACGCCGTCCGCCAGCCGCCGGTCCAGCCGCGCGGCGTTGCCGGCGTCGTCCCCCCATCCCGACCCGACCACCCAGGCCTGGACCCGCCCGGCCGCGCACACCACGCTGGGGGTCCGGTCCATCACGTGCTGCCGGACGGCGTCGGGGCCGACGCAGCGCACCATTCCGGCTCCGGAGCGCAGAGCGCCCAGCACGCCGAGGACCCCGGCACCCGGGTACTGCGACGACCCGGTGTCGCACCCGACGACCCCTCGCGAGTACTTGTCGCTGGCCGGACCGGGAACCGGCCACAGGTCGGCCAGGTCGGTCACCGAGGCGACCTGGTCGGCGTCGGGGACGGCGACCCCGATGTCGGCGAGGATCACCCGTCCGCAGCAGGCGGCCGCCGGTCGGGCCAGATGGCACCACTTGCGGGAGGCGAAGGTGACGGTGGTGCGGGCGTGCACGCAGCGCACCACCTCTCCCGAGTCGGCGGACAGGCCCGAGGGCAGATCGACCGCCAGCACCGGGGTGTCTGCGCCGGCCAGGGCCTCGTCCAGCCGGGCCAGGGAGTCCGGTATCGAGGGCCGCCCCCCGATCCCCAGCACCGCGTCGATGGCCAGGTCGTAGTGCCGGTCCAGGGCATCGACGGGGCTCACCTCCCCGCATCCGGCCTCCTGGGCGGCGCCGGCCCCCGCCTCGTGGAGGGATCCGAGGACCGGGCAGACGTCGACCACCCAGCCGTCGCGGCACAGCTCGGCGGCCGCGAAGAGCCCGTCGGCGCCGTTGTTGCCTCTCCCCGCCATCACCAGCACCCGCTGCTGGGCGATCCACTCGGCGGACTCCTCGAGGGGCTCATCCCCCAGCAGCATCGTGACCGCGGTGGTCGCCACGGCGTGGGCGGCCACCGCCATCAGGTCGGCTCCCGGATGGGCGTCGAAAAAGGCGCGTTCGGCGGTTCGCATCTGTTCGGCGGTGCACACGGTGGTCATCGGGCTTCCTCTCCGGGACGGGCTCCCCCACCTTATTTCCCGGCGCTGCCCCTCCGTCCCTCCGTCCCCCCCCCAGCCCGCTTCGGCGTGCCGGAGGCCCGTGCGTTCCCGCGTCGGGGGACCGCGGGTGGCAATCGGAGCCAAAGGGTTCCCAGGACCACGGATCTGGGTTACGCTCGATCCGTAATTTTCTTCCAAGGAAGAGAATTACGGATCCGGGGCAACGCGGTCCCGGTTCCTCACCTTCTGACCCGCATGTCGCCAGCCGACCCGGGCCACCGGAACGCCCCCAAGGATCAGCAATGACCGATGCACTCATCCACCTCCGCGCGGCGGGGGTATCCCTTCTCCTGAGCACCCCGGCCGACCAGGCCGTGGGCATCGTCCACTGGGGCACCGATCTGGGCCCGCTCACCGCGGATGGCGCGGCGGCAGTGGCCACCAGCGTCGTCGAGCCGCTCGGCGGCAATGCCGTGGACGTGCCGATCCACCGTGCCCTGCTCCCCCAGCTGGCCGACGGCTGGCTGGGACGTCCGGGCATCGAGGGATCCCGCCCCGACGGATCGGACTTCACCCCCCGCTTCCGCACCACCGGGATGAGCCTCGACGACTCCGCGGTGAGCGGCTTCCACGAGGCCGGGGCGGCCACCGTCGTGGCCCTCGCCGAGGACACCGAGGCCGGGCTGCGCACCGAGACGACCATCGAGATGACCGCCCAGGGGCTGGTGCGGATCGCCACCACCCTCACCAACACCGGCTCCGAGGCATTTGTCCTGGAAGGCCTTCAGCACTGCCTGCCGATCCCCGTCGACGCCGACGAGATCCTGGACTTCGCGGGTCACTGGGGCCTGGAGAGATTCCCCCAACGCACCCCGATCGGCACCGGCACCCACCTGCGGGAGAACCGCCGTGGCCGCACCGGATCCGACTCCGCCTATGTCATGCAGGCCGGCACCCCCGGATTCTCCTTCCAGCAGGGAGAGGTCTGGGCCGCCCACCTGGCCTGGTCCGGCAACCACCGCCACTACGTGGAACGGCAGGCCAACGGGTTCGGCGTGATCGGCGCCGGGGAACTGCTGCTGCCCGGTGAGGCCCGCATCGCCCCCGGCGAGTCCTACACCAGCCCCGACCTCTACGCGAACCACGCGCACGGCCTGGACGGCATCGCCCACCGGTTCCACCACTTCGTCCGCGAGGACCTGCATCCGCTGTCGACCGACCGACCGGTCACCATCAACGTCTGGGAGGCCGTCGAGTTCGACCACCGGATCGGCAAGCTCCTGGAGCTGGCCGAGATCGCCGCCTCGATCGGCGTCGAGCGGTACGTCCTGGACGACGGCTGGTTCGGCTCCCGGCGCGACGACACCTCGGGACTCGGGGACTGGACGGTCTCCCCCGACGCCTGGCCCCAGGGCCTCGACCCGCTGGTCGACCGGGTGCGCTCCCTGGGGATGCAGTTCGGTCTGTGGTTCGAGCCCGAGATGATCAACGAGGACTCCGACCTGGCCCGCGCCCATCCCGACTGGATCATGGCCCCCGGCAAGCGGATGCCGCTCACCTGGCGCAACCAGCAGGTGCTCAACCTGTCGATCCCCGAGGCCTGGGAGCACACCCTCGAGGCCATCTCCAAGGTCATCGCGGAGTACCACCTCGACTACATCAAGTGGGACCACAACCGCGACCTCATCGAGTCCGCCACCCGGGCCAACGGCGCCGCCGCCACCCATGCCCAGACCCTCGCCGTCTACCGGATGTTCGACGTCCTCAATGAGCGGTTCCCCGATGTGGAGATCGAGTCCTGCTCCTCGGGCGGCGGCCGGGTGGACCTGGGGGTCATCAAGCGCTGCTCGCGGATCTGGGTCTCGGACTGCATCGACTCCCTGGAGCGCCAGACGATGATGCGCTGGACGGCCCAGCTGCTCCCCCTGGAGTTCCTCGGCAGCCACATCGCCTCCAGCCCCTCCCAGACCACCGGACGTCGTCACAGCCTCGGCTTCCGCGCGGCCACCGCCGTGTTCGGCCACCTGGGCATCGAGTGGGACATCACCGAGACCACCGAGGAGGAGCGCCGCGAGCTGGCCGGCTGGATCGACTTCTACAAGAAGCACCGGGACCTGCTGTTCAGCGGAGACCTGACCCGCGTCGACCGCGCCGAGGACAGCCTGCAGATCTGCGGTGTGGTCGCCAAAGACCGCTCCGAGGCGCTGTTCAGCATCGTCTCGATGCGCCGCTCCCCACTCTCCCCGCGGGGCATGGTGCGACTGTCCGGACTGGACGCCGACCGGACCTACCGGGTCGTCCCGGTGATCATCGGGGAGGAGCCCGGCGGACTGATCCGGCCCCCGTGGTTCGGCGACCAGGACCGCGGGATCGAGCTGCCCGGTTCGGCCCTGATGGCGTCGGGTCTGCACAGCCCCTGCCTGTACCCCGAGCAGGCCGTCGTACTCCAGCTCACCGCGATCGACTGATCGTCACCTGCTGGCATCCCATCCATCCACGACAGAAAGAGCAATGATGTCGACAACGGCTTCAAAGGTGCGGCCGGGTCACAGACCGCACCTCACATCCACGTCCGACCTGCCGCTGGCGCTGGTGTTCATCGCGCCCGCCGCGGTCGGACTGATCGTCTTCCTCATCCGTCCGCTCATCATGGGCATCTACTACAGCTTCACCAACTTCAACGTCCTCACCCCGCCACACTGGGCCGGCCTGAAGAACTACGCGGAGCTGTTCGCCGATGACCGGTTCTGGAACTCCCTGAGCGTCACCGTCGAGTACGTCATCATCAACATCGGGGCCCAGACCATCCTGGCCGTGCTCATCGCGGCCCTGATGCACCGGCTCACGAAGTCCACCTGGGTGCGCTCCTTCGTGCTGACCCCCTACCTGGTCTCCAATGTCGTCACCGCCCTGGTGTTCCTGTGGATGCTCGACACCCAGCTCGGCATCGTCAACCACGTCATCACCTCACTGGGTGGAAGTGCGGTCGGATTCTGGACCACCGAGTCCACCGTGATCCCCACCGTCGCCCTGGTCAACGTGTGGCGGAACATGGGATACACCGCCCTGCTGATCTTCGCCGGTCTCCAGGGCATCCCGGAGAACCTCTACGAGGCGGGCCGCACCGATGGGGCCACCGAGTCTCAGATGTTTTTCCGGATCACCCTGCCGCTGCTGCGGCCGATCCTGGCTCTGGTGCTCATCATGACGATCATCGGCTCCTTCCAGGTCTTCGACACGGTGGCGGTGGCCACCTCCGGAGGTCCCGCGGACGCCTCGAACGTGCTGCAGATGTACATCTACCAGAAGGCCTTCGGGGAGTTCGACTTCGGCTACGCCTCCGCGCTGTCGGTGGCCCTCATGATCATTCTCGTCATCATCACCGCCATCCAGTACAAGGTCACTCGCGCCGGCGAGACCGACCTGGACTGAGGAGATCACCATGGCTACCGTCTCTCTGACCGGCGCTGCGAGCGCCACCACCGCCCCCATCACCCAGAAGGTCCATCACAAGCGGACCGTGACCCCCGGCAAGGTGGTCGGCTGGGTGTTCATGGTGATCATCCTGTTCATCACCCTGTTCCCCTTCTACTGGATCCTGCGCACCGCCCTGTCCAGCAATGCCCTGCTGGCCACCCGCCCCGGCTTCTTCGGGCCGGTGGGCACCAATATGGGCGGCTTCGCCCGCGTCTTCGGCGCCCAGGACGTCGCCACCGCCGTCTCCCAGGGAGGGTCGGGTGCCAGCATCAACTTCTGGCGCTACCTGATCAACTCCCTGATCGTGGCGACGGTCATCACCCTGGTCCAGACGCTGAGCTGCGCGATGGCCTCCTACGCCTTCGCACGGCTGCGCTGGAAGGGTCGCAACCTCGTCTTCAGCATCTTCCTGGCGGCGATGATGATCCCGAGCATCTTCACCTTCCTGCCGAACTTCATCCTGATGAAGCAGCTCCACCTCATCGACACCCTGCTGGGCATCATGCTCCCCACCATGCTGATCTCCCCCTTCGCGGTGTTCTTCCTGCGGCAGTTCTTCATGAACATCTCCCGCGAGGTGGAGGAGGCCGCCCTCATCGACGGCGCCTCCAAGACCGTGGTGTTCTGGAAGCTCATCCTGCCGATGGCCAGCGCACCGATGTTCACCCTGGGGCTGCTGACCTACATCACCGCCTGGAACGACTACTTCTGGCCGTTGATGGTCTCCTACACGGACTCCTCGAGGGTGCTCAACGTCGCCCTGGGCGTGTTCCGTGCCCAGTCCCCCCAGTCGGGCGTCGACTGGTCGGGTCTGATGGCGGCGACCCTGGTGTCGGCCCTGCCGATGCTCATCCTGTTCGCCTGCTTCGCCAAGCGAATCGTCAACTCCATCGGTTTCACCGGGATCAAGTGAGGTTGCCATGTCTCTGAGAAGACCATCGATCCGACGCGCTCTCACCGCGACCCTGGCCGCCTGCATGATCGGAGTCACCGGCTGCTCCTCCCAGGCGGGCGGCAAGACCTCCATCGACTACTGGCTGTGGGACGCCAACCAGCTGCCGAGCTACGCCAAGTGCATCGCCAAGTTCGAGGACAAGAACCCCGACATCAATGTCCGGATCAACCAGCTCGGATGGAGCGACTACTGGACCAAGCTCACCGCCAGCTTCGTCGCCGACTCCGCCCCCGACGTCTTCACCAACCACCTCGGGCGCTACCCCGAGCTGGTGAAGCTCGGCGTCCTGCAGCCCCTCGACGAGCTGCCGGAGCTCAAGTCGATCAAGGACACCGACTACGAGCCGGGGCTGGCGAAGCTGTGGACGGGTTCGGACGGACACCGCTACGGCGTCCCGAAGGACTACGACACCGTCTCGATCATGTACGACAAGACCAAGCTGCAGGCGGCCGGGATCACCGACGCCGAGCTCGCCAGTGCCACCTGGAACCCCACTGACGGTGGCTCCTTCGAGAAGATCCTCGCCAAGCTCACCGTCGACAAGAACGGCAAGCGCGGCGACCAGAAGGGGTTTGACAAGACCAACGTCAAACAGTACGGGCTGGGTGTCGACAAGAACTTCGACTACACCGGCCAGACGAACTGGTCCCCCTTCGCTCTGTCGACCGGCTGGTACTACACCAACAAGCCGACCTGGGGAACGGAGTTCAACTACGACAACCAGCAGTTCCAGAACTCCCTGGGCTGGTACGTGGGACTGTCCAAGAAGGGCTACATGCCCAGGTACGGACAGTTCGGCCAGAGCGTGACGACAGACCAGCAGTTGGCCTCCGGGCAGGTGGCGCTGTCACTCAACGGCTCCTGGATGCTGCGCACCTACGCCAACCTCAAGACCGTCAAGCTCGGCATCTCGCCGCTGCCCAGCGGCCCCGTTGGGCACCCGGTCTCGCTGTACAACGGCCTGGGCGACTCGATCTCGAAGTTCTCCAAGCACAAGACGGAGGCCGCGAAACTGGTCGCCTTCCTGGGCTCGGACGACTGCCAGAACATCGTCGGGACCGACGCGGTGGTGTTCCCGGCCCGACCCGCCGGCACCGCAAAGGCCATCGAGACCTACCGGCAGAAGGGCCTGGACGTCACCCCCTTCACCGACCGGGTGAAGAAGGGTCAGACGGCCCTGTACCCACTCGTGTACCACGGTTCGGAGATCTCCTCGCTGATGCAGCCGACCCTGGACTCGGTGTGGATCGGCAGCACGCCGGTCTCGGCCCTCACCGGGGTCAACACGAAGGTCAACGCGATCCTCGCGGAGAAGTAGCGTCTCTGCGCGACAGCACGACCCCAGCAGGACAACCCCACCAGCACGGCCCCGGAGAGCATCCTCCGGGGCCGTGCTGGTGTCGCGGCCGGGGTGAATCCGCAGCACACCGGGTGGGGGTGCGATCACCGTGGCCGTGCAGCCCGGCGCCTGCCCTCAGACCCGCAGCAGTTCCTCCACCGCGATGACCGCCGCCCCGCGGGCCCAGTCGCCCAGCTCCCAGTCGGCGATGTGGATCGGGATGGTGCGCTGCAGGGGGCTGACCAGGCCCGCCAGCCGCGCCGCCAGGCCATCGGCCACCGGGGTGAGCAGGGGGCTGAGCTCCCCTCCCAGCAGAATCAGCTGCGGGTCGGTGAAACTCACCAGGGAGGCCAGCAGCGGTACCAGCCGGTCGACCACCCAGTCGGCGACCTGCAGGGCCCGGGGGTCTCCCGACTCTGCCGCCCGGATCAACGGGTCCAGCTCGGCGGGCAGATCCCGGGCCGCGCACTGGTCGAGGATCGCCGGGGTGTTGAGGAGCCTGCCGCCCGGCTGAGGACGTCCCTCCTCGTCCAGGGTCGTCATCCACTGGCTCAGCCCGGCCTCGCCGGTGGCCCCGGTCACCGCATGACCGTGGTCGACGATGCAGGCCCCGAGCCCCTCCCCCAAGGTCACCATGATGAAGGATCCGACGTGACGGCCGATCCCGATCCGTCGTTCCATCTCGACCAGGCTGCGCAGATCGTTCTCGACGTGCACCGGGATGCCGAGCTCCCGCTCGATGTCGGCAACCAGATCCTGGCCCGGGGTCGCCTCCAGGACCGGTGCGCGGACCAGGGTCCGGCGGTCACGGGCGATCGTCCCGCCGACGCCCAGCCCCAGACCGACCACCGGTCGGTCGGCGTCCAGACGCCGGGCCATCTCCAGGCACCCGGTGGTGATCCACTGGGCGGTGGTCGCCGGGATCGGGGTCTCGGCGCGGGCGAGCACATCGCCCATCAGATTCGCCCGACAGCCCAGCACCCGGCCCGGAACCACCTTGCAGCCGATGACATTGAGCTCGTCGGCCCGCGCGGAGACCGGCTGGAGGGGTCTTCCCACCGTCCCCGAGACGGCGGCCGGTCCGATCTCGGCCAGCCCCTCGGTGGTCAGTGTGCGCACCGCCTTGGTGACCGAACCGGTGGTGACCCCCAGTCGGTCTGCCAGCCTGGTGCGCGGGGTCGGACCGTCGGTGAGCAGGACGTCGAGCACCCGACGGGCGACGTCTCCCTGGGTCCCGAGAACTCGGTGCCAGGGAGAGTCCGGGGAGCGTGGATCGATGAACATGGGTCTGCGGTCAGCGCCCCTCGCACACCACGAGGGCGACGGCCAGACCGGCGTCGTGGCTCAGCGACAGGTGCACCGCCGCGATCCCCTGCTCACGGGCCACCTCGGCGACCCGGCCGCGCAGCGCGAAGGAGGGTGCACCGGTCTGGTCGACCGTCACCTCGGCATCGGCCCAGCTGAGTCCTCGCGGCCCGCCGAGGGCCTTGTGGAGGGCCTCCTTGGCGGCGAACCGGGCGGCCTGGGACTGCGCCGGACGGCCGGCCTCCTGGGCGCTCAGGACGCGTCGGGCCAGCCCGGGATGGCGAGCCAGGGCGGCCTGCCACCTGGACACCTCGCAGACGTCCACCCCGATGCCGAGAATCACGGCTCCAAATCTACGCGGTGACGGGAGGAACCCCGCCACCCGGGCGGGGCAGGGCTGTATCGGGGCGGGGCTGAACTGCTGAGGAGAACACACCAGAAACAGGAGAGCACCGGGGGCAGGGCAGGATGCTCCGTCCTGCCCCCGGCCCGGGGTCACTCCACGGTGACGGACTTCGCCAGGTTGCGGGGCTGGTCGACATCGTGGCCCTTGGCGGTGGCCAGCTCGCAGGCGAAGGCTTGGAGCGGCACGGCGGCCACCAACGGCTGGAGCAGGGTCGAGCACCTCGGCAGGGTGAAGAGGGTGTCGGCGAAGGCCTCGACGGCGGTGTCCCCCTCCTCGGCCAGCACGATGGTGCGGGCACCGCGCGCCCTGATCTCCTCGATGTTGGAGACCACCTTGTCGTGCAGCTGGTCGCGGCCCTGCGGGGGCACCACGACGAAGACCGGGGTGCCCTCCTCGATGACGGCGATCGCCCCGTGCTTGAGCTCGCCGGCGGCGAATCCCTCGGCATGCAGGTAGGCGATCTCCTTGAGCTTCAGCGCCCCCTCGAGGGCCACCGGGTAGCCGACGTGGCGGCCGAGGAAGAACACCGCGTCCTCGTCCTTGGCCATCTCGCGAGCCAGCTCGTAGACCGGCTCGATTCCGTCCAGCACCTTCTGGATCTTGTCGGGCATGGTTTCCAACTCGTCGAGCAGGGACCGGATCTCGTCGCCGTACTTCATCCCCCGCACCTGGGCCAGGTAGAGGCCCAGCAGGTAGCAGGCGACCACCTGGGTGAGGAATCCCTTGGTGGAGGCCACCCCGATCTCCGGGCCGGCGTGGGTGTAGATGGCCGCGTCGGACTCGCGGGGAATGGTGGCGCCGTTGGTGTTGCAGATCGCGATGACCCGGGCGCCCTGCTCGCGGGCGTGCCGGATGGCCATCAGGGTGTCGGCGGTCTCACCGGACTGGGAGATGGTGATGACCAGGGTCATCGGGTCGATGATAGGGTCGCGGTAGCGGAACTCGCTGGCCAGCTCCACCTCGCAGGCCACCCTGGTCCAGTGCTCGATGGCGTACTTGGCGACCATCCCGGCGTAGAAGGCCGAACCGCAGGCCACGATGACGATCTTGTTGATCCTGCGCAGCTCCTCCGGGGAGATCCGCACCTCGTCCAGCACGAGGTCGCCGCGGTCGGTCCACCGGCCCAGCAGGGTGTCGGCGACGGCCTTGGGCTGCTCGAAGATCTCCTTGCGCATGAACCAGTCGTAGCCCTGCTTCTCGGCTGCCGAGAGGTCCCAGTCGACGTGGTAGGGGCGCCCCTCGGAGGGGTTGCCGTCGAAATCGGTGATGGTGACCGAGTCGGAGGTGATGGTGACGACCTGGTCCTGACCGAGCTCGAGGGCGTCGCGGGTGTGCTCGATGAAGGCCGCGACGTCGGAGGCGAGGAAGTTCTCCCCCTTGCCCAGGCCGACCACCAGCGGAGAGTTGCGGCGGGCGGCGACGACCACGTCGGGCTCCCCGGCGTTGACCGCGACCAGGGTGAACGCACCGGTCAGCCGGGAGGCGACGTGCTGCATCGCCACGGCGAGGCTGGCACCCGCGGCGACCTCCTGGCCCAGCAGGTGGGCCGCAACCTCGGTGTCGGTGTCGGAGGTGAAGGTCACACCCTCGGCGATCAGTTCGGCGCGCAGGCTGGCGAAGTTCTCGATGATGCCGTTGTGGACGACGGCGACCCTGCCGTCGGAGGAGACGTGGGGGTGAGCATTGGCGTCGGTGGGTGCACCGTGGGTGGCCCACCGGGTGTGCCCGATGCCCTGGGTGGAGGGGGGCAGGGGATGGGCCTCGAGGTCAGCGCAGAGATTGGCCAACTTGCCCGACTTCTTGTCCCAGTAGAGTGTGTTGTCGGCGACCACCGCAAGGCCCGCGGAGTCGTAGCCGCGGTACTCAAGCCGTGTGAGCCCCTCAATGATGATGTCGCGAGCCTGTCTGGGGCCGCAATAACCTACAATTCCGCACATGGCAAGAAACGTACAGCAGAGCTGAGCGTTCTGGCCAGCCGGGACACACCGAACGGTCACATCGACACCGACCGCACTCGACGCTACCCGGATCGGGGCGGCCGGTTCCATCAACTATCGTCCTGTGATGTGAGAACTGCGTCTCAGACCCCGAGTCACGAGCACTCGGACAGGTACACCCACGGCTACGAGCGGCCGGTGCTGGCCGCCCATGCCACCCGCACCGCACAGACCTCGGCCGGGTACCTGTTGCCGCACCTGCGCCCCGGAATGAGTCTGCTCGACGTCGGCTGCGGCCCGGCATCCATCACCCTGGATCTGGCGCAGAGACTGCGCCCGGGCAGAGTCCTCGGGGTGGACACCTCCGCTCAGGCCCTGGCCGCCGCCCGGGCCGAGGCGGCGCGCCGCGGGGACTCGACCACCTCCTTCGAGCAGGCCGACGCCTACTCGCTGCCCTGCGCCGACGGGTCCTTCGACGTCGTGCACGCCCACCAGGTGCTCCAGCACCTGGCCGACCCGGTGGCGGCCCTGCGCGAGATGGCGCGAGTGGCCGGCTCACTGGTGGCGGTACGCGACGTGGAGTACCGGACCATGAGCTTCTTCCCGGATCTGCCGGGGCTCCAGATGTGGCTGGACACCTACCGCCAGATCGCCCGGGCCAATGATGCCGAGCCCGACGCCGGGCGGTACCTCAAGGCCTGGGCGCACGCCGCCGGGCTGGCCGATACGACCGTCACGGTCTCCGCGTGGTGCTACGCCGATCCGGACTCGGTGCACTGGTGGTCGCACTCCCAGGCCGAGCGGGTGCACGGCCAGGCCTTCACCAGCGAGGCCATCGAGGCCGGCCGGAGCGCCGCCGAGGTCGAGGAGATGGTCCAGGCCTGGATCGACTGGGGAGACAGCCCGGACGCCTACTTCACCATGACGCACACCGAGCTGCTCGCCAGGGTCTGATCCCGCGCCGCCTCGCCGGACCGGCCGTCGTCACTGCGACTGCGCGGCCGCCCCGGTGCACAGCCGGGGCCGGATTGGGTATCGTCTCGGTGTCACTGCACGAGTCGCACCGGCGGGGACGATCGGGACGACGCAGCGCATTCGGCCGCGCCCTCTCCTCCTCACCGCGGCCGGATCGACGACACACCCGAGGTACCCATGGATCTCACCCCGACACCGCCCGTCGACGACGACAACACCGAGGTCGGCCCCTTCATCGAACTCAGCCGCCGGGCCTTCGCCGACCTGGCGCAGCGGACCGACATCCACATCGATGACGAGACACTGGTCGACATCCGCGGCCTCGGGGACCCCACCAGCCAGCGCGACGTGGTGGAGGTCTACCGGCCCCTCACCCAGTTGATCCACCTGTACTGCATGCACACCGGTGCCCTCTTCGAGGCCTCCAACGCCTTCCTGAGACTGGACCACCACGAGATGACGCGCACCCCCTTCGTCATCGGGATCGCCGGCAGCCCGGCGGTCGGCAAGTCCACCGTCGCCAGACTGCTCAAGGAGCTGCTGGCCCGCTCCCCGCGCCGGCCCAAGGTCGATCTCATCACCACCGACGGATTCCTGTACCCCAACGAGAAGCTCACCGAGCTGGGACTGTTCGACCGCAAGGGGTTCCCGGAGTCCTACGACCGCAAGGCGCTGCTCAAGTTCGTGGTGGACGTGAAGTCGGGGATGCCCGAGGTGCGCGCCCCGATGTACTCCCACATCAACTACGACATCCTCCCCCACGAGCAGATCGTCGTCCGTCACCCCGACATCCTCATCGTCGAGGGTCTCAACGTGCTCCAGCCGCCGCGGTCGCGCACCAACGGCACGATGGGCCTGGCGCTCAGCGACTTCTTCGACTTCTCGATCTATGTCGACGCCGACGAGTCCGACATCATCGACTGGTACACCAGCCGCTTCCTGGCGCTGCGCGAGACGGCCTTCACCGATCCCCAGTCCTACTTCACGGCATTCGCCGATCTCAGCGACCAGCAGGCCGTCCAGGTGGCCCTGGAGATCTGGAAGAAGGTCAACAGCCCGAACCTGCGACACAATGTGCTGCCGACCCGCGGCAGGGCCACCGTGATCCTGCGCAAGGGCCGCGACCACGAGGTGCGCAGCGTCTGGATCCGCAAGGTCTGAGGCCCCGGGAGCCTCAGAACGGGAGGACGGTCGGCGCCAGCACCGGGACCTCGGGCAGTCTGCGCGAGATCGTCGCACTCGCCCGGTCGTCGACCGGCCCGACCAGCAGATGACGGTGGTCGGGAGCGGCCACCAGAATCTGCCCGGTCGTCCCCGGTGCGAACCGGGTGGCGAGCTCGGCGGGCAGCAGCGCCCAGGAGGCGGTCAGCCAGGAGGGGGAGGACACCTCCACGACGCCATCGGCGATCTGCGCGACCTCGGCGGGAGTCGCCGCCAGATCGGCGGTCAGGTTCGCCCGTCCGGCCGCGAAGGCGGCATCCAGGTCGACGACCTGAGAGAGGGCCGCGTCATTGAGCAGGTCCAGTGACTCCTCGCCGTCCCAGGCCAGGGCCACCACGACGTCGGTTTTCCCGGCCCCTCCCTCATCGGCCATGCCGGACCCTGTGCGGCCGCCGTCGGGGACCACCGAGGACAGTGCCCGGGCGCGGCGGAAGGAGCGGCCCATCCGTTCCCGGTCGGGCAGCAGCCGCCACACGACGTGCCGGCCGATCGTGGCGTCCGACAGCTGGCGTGCGCCGTCGGCCAGCGCGCGAACCATCCGCTTGACGACCTCGTCGACCAGGAAGGGCCAGCTCCGCGGGTCCTGATCGGCGCACTCGCGAGCCACCGGCTCCAGGGTGAACTCCCCCAGCGTGGACTCGACCCGCGCGCCGTCCACGGTCGCGCTGATCCCGAGAGCCTGAAGGGACTGCCGGGCCAGGGCGCGGATCCGGTCGGCGGAGGCGGCGTCCAGCTCGGGAAGGTCGGGGTCGGGACGCCGGCGTCTGAACAGGGCCATCAGACGACCCTGTCAGACCGCGTGAGCCTGAAGACGGCCCCCCGAACGGGAGGCCGCACGCGGAGTCACCGCCCGCAGAGTCACCGCCCGCAGAGTCACTTGGCGAGCCGCTGCTTCACGGTCGCCGCCAGAGACTTGCAGATCTTGTCGGCCTGCTCCTGGGTGGCGGCCTCGACCATCACGCGGACCAGCGGCTCGGTGCCCGAGGGGCGCAGCACCACGCGACCGGTCTCACCGAGCTCGTGGTTGGCGTCGGAGACGGCGCGGCTCACCTCGGGATCCATCCCGGCGCGCAGCTTGTCGACCCCGCTGACGTTGATGAGGGCCTGCGGCAGCCGGGTCATCGCGCTGGCCAGTTCCTTGAGGGACTTGCCGGTGCGGGCCACCCTGGCGGCCAGGTGCAGGCCGGTGAGGACGCCGTCACCGGTGGTGGCGAACTCGCTCATGATGACGTGACCGGACTGCTCCCCGCCCAGCGAGAACCCGTTGGCGTTCATCGACTCCAGCACGTACCGGTCCCCGACCTTGGTGCGGTCGACGTGGATGTCGTGCTCCTTCATCGCCAGGGTGAGGCCCAGGTTGCTCATGATCGTGGCGACCACGGTGTTGGAGGCCAGCCGGTGGTCCTCCTGGAGCCCCAGGGCCAGGATCGCCAGGATGTGGTCCCCGTCGATCAGGTTGCCCTCGTTGTCGACCGCCAGGCAGCGGTCGGCGTCACCGTCGAAGGCCAGACCCAGATCGGCGCCGACCTCGACCACCTTGGCCTGCAGCTTCTCCGGGTGGGTCGAGCCGCAGCCGTCATTGATGTTGATGCCGTCGGGAGAGGCATGGATCGCGGTGACCTCGGCGCCCTGGGCGGCGAAGGCGGTCGGGCCGGTCTTGTAGGAGGCGCCGTTGGCGCAGTCCAGCACGATCTTCAGCCCTGCCAGGGTGTTGTCCTGACGGAGGCTGGACACCAGGTGGTTGATGTAGGTGTTCACCGCATCGCCCGAGTAGCGGATCCGCCCCACCTGCTCGCCGATCGGACGGCTCCAGGGCTCCTTCATCCGGGCCTCGATGGCGTCCTCCAGCTCATCGGCGAGCTTGACGCCGCCGCGCTGGAAGAACTTGATGCCGTTGTCGGGCATCGGGTTGTGGGAGGCCGACAGCATCACGCCGAGATCGGTGCGGAACTCGCCGACCAGATAGGCCGCGGCCGGGGTGGGGATGACGCCCACCCGCATCACGTCGACGCCCGCGCTGGCCAGACCGGCGCACACCGCGGCCTCGAGAAACTCTCCCGAGGCACGGGGGTCGCGGGCCACCAGCGCAGTGGGCTGGCGGTGCCCGAAGGCGCCCGCCTCCCCCAGCACATGGGCCGCCGCCACAGACAGGTCGAGGGCCAACTCGGCGGTGAGGTCCTTGTTCGCCACACCGCGCACACCATCAGTTCCGAAAAGTCTTGCCACGGGAGAACACTCTATGTCATGAGCACCGGAAATGAGCGTTCCGGTGACATCCGACACCCCGCGGGATCCGCCCGGACCGCTGCCGGGCGGGTCCGACAACGGGCGATGACGCCACTGGGGCGGCCTCCCGAGGGAGACCGCCCCAGTGATCTGGAGCAGCAGGGCCGCCGACCCCGGCCGAGCCGGGTCGACGTCTGCTGTCCTGCCGGATCAGCGCTTGCTGTACTGAGGAGCCTTGCGGGCCTTCTTGAGGCCGGCCTTCTTACGCTCCTTGATTCGGGCGTCGCGGGTCAGCATGCCGGCCTTCTTGAGGGCGGCACGGGAGGCCTCGGCGTCCACGGCGTTGAGCGCGCGGGCGATCCCCAGGCGCAGCGCGCCGGCCTGGCCGGTCACCCCGCCACCGGTGATCCGCACGACGACGTCGTAGGAGCCCTCGACACCGGCGGTGGTGAAGGGGTCGGTGACGATCTGCTGGTGCACCTTGTTGGGGAAGTACTCCTCAAGGGTGCGGCCGTTGATCTTCCACTGGCCCGACCCCGGGAAGATCCGGACGCGGGCGATGGCCTCCTTGCGGCGGCCGGTGGCCTGTCCGGGGGCGACGACGGCGGGGCGGACGGCCTCGCCGGCGGCGACGGCCGGATTGGAGTCGGTACGGAAGGCGATCTCGCGGTCGCCCTCGGTGAACGGAGTGACCTCGGACTCGAGGTTCTCTTCGTGATGTGCGGTTTCAGTCACTGTCAGAATCCTTGGCTAACGATCACTGGGCGATCTGGGCGATCTTGGTGATCTTGTACGGCTGCGGCTTCTGCGCAGCATGAGGGTGCTCCGGTCCTGCGTAGACCTTGAGCTTGTTCATCTGCTGACGCGAGAGCTTGTTCTTCGGCATCATTCCCCACACGGCGCGCTCGACGGCGCGACGCGGGTTGGTGGCAAGCAGCTCGCCGATGGTGGTGGTGCGCAGGCCACCCGGGCGACCGGAGTGGTCGTGACGCAGCTCGGTGGTCGCCTTCTTGCCGGTGATGGCGATCTTGGACGCGTTGACCACGACGACGAAGTCGCCGGTGTCGATGTGGGGGGCGTACTGCGGCTTGTGCTTTCCGCGCAGCAGGGTCGCGGTGGTGGTCGCCAGACGACCCAGGACGATGTCCTCGGCGTCAATGACGTACCAGTTCCGCGTGACCTCGCCGGCCTTGGGGCTGTAGGTGGTCACAGGTACCTTCTCGACTCAGTCCCCCGAACAGCTCGGGGGATCTCAAACTCGCTACCCACGCCCGGATGGCGCAGGCATCTTGTGCAAAAGTGACTCCCGGGCCTGGCCTCCTCGACGGCGTCGGACGTGGACGCCGGAGATCCGGCCACCGCATCGCGACATCGACGTGTCGGACAGCGAAGGAGCCGCGGCGGCTCACTTCCGTTTGCTCGAGGGCAACAGAGGCACCATACACCGGCCCATCGCCCGATGACCAACCGGACATGGAGGGTCCGGGGCCCGACGGGTTACCATCGGCGACCGTGACCGATCAGCCCACACCCTCCCACCGACCGGGACCCGCCGATGCGACGCCCGGACCTGCGGCCGACCGTTCGGCCGGCGCCCACCGCAGCGGCGACCGGTTCCGTCGCGGGGTGGTCTCCTTCGTGCGCCGCTCCCCCCGGATGAACACCTCCCAGGAGCACGCGATGGCCCGGCTCTCCGACCGCTACCTGGTCGAGGTGCCCCACGACACCACGACCACCTCGGTGGCACCCGGATCCCATCTCGACCTGACGGCGATCTTCGGACGCCGGGCACCGTTGACGGTGGAGATCGGCTCGGGATCGGGGGATGTACTGGCGTCGGTGGCCCCCGCCCATCCCGACCGCGATTTCATCGGCTTCGAGGTCTACCTGCCGTCGGTGGCCTCCTCCCTCACCAACCTCGAGAGGGCCGGGGCCGACAACGTCCGGATCATCGTCGCCGATGCCGCCGCCGGCCTCGAGCACCTCATCGGTCCTTCTGAACTGGACGAGTTGTGGACCTTCTTCGCCGATCCCTGGCACAAGAAGCGCCACCACAAGCGCCGGATCGTCAATCCCGACATGGCCCGGCTCGCCGCCTCCCGGCTGCGCCCGGGAGCGGTCTGGAGACTGGCCACCGACTGGGACGACTACGCCTGGTGGATGCTCGACGTGCTGGCCGCCGAGCCGGGGCTGGAACCGGTCGACGCCGGCCTCGACGGATTCTCCCCCCGGTGGTCCGAGCGTCCGATCACCCGCTACGAGCGCAAGGGCAGGACCGCCGGCCGGGCGGTTCGCGATCTCACCTGGCGCAGCCTCGGCGCCTCGGCGCAGGACTCCCGGCAGACTCCCGGGGAAGCCGTGCACCGATGACCGGTCCCCACACCCGCGGCCGGACCCGCCGGTGGCGCCTGGACCTCGGCTATGACGGGACCGACTTCTCCGGGTGGGCCCGCCAGCCCGACCGGCGCACCGTCCAGGGAGAGCTGGAGAGCTGGCTCCCCCGGGTGCTGAGGAGCCCCGACCCGATCCCGCTCACCGTGGCGGGACGCACCGACGCCGGGGTCCATGCCCGCGGGCAGGTCGCCCACATCGACCTGCCGGCCGACCTCGATCCGAGGCCCGACCTGGTGCGCCGACTCTCCCGGGTGCTGGATCCCGACATTGTGGTGCACCGGGTCACCCCGGTGCCCGACTCCTTCGACGCCCGCTTCTCGGCCCTGTGGCGCCGCTACGTCTACCGGCTGTGGGACGCCGACTCCGATCCCGACCCGCTGGCCCGCCGGCAGGTGGTCGCGGTCCGTGAGCACCTGGACCTCGACCGTCTCAACACCGCCGGCAGCTCCCTGCTGGGGCTGCGCGACTTCGCCCCCTTCTGCAAGCGCCGCGAGGGCGCCACCACGATCCGCACCCTCACCGACTGCCGGGCCCGACGTCTCGACGACGACTGCGCGACGATCTGCCTGACGGTCCGCGCCGACGCCTTCTGCCACTCGATGGTCCGCTCCCTGGTCGGGGCGCTCACCGCGGTGGCCTCCGGGCGCAGGGATCAGGACTGGCTCGACGAGGTCGCCGCTGCCACCGGCCGGGCCTCCAGCGTCCTCGTGATGCCCGCCGCCGGCCTCACCCTCGAGGAGGTCGGCTACCCGCCGGCCGATCAGCTCGCGGCACGCGCCCGCCAGGCCAGGGCGGTGCGGGTCGCCCCTCCCGAGGGCTCTGGCAGCATGGATCCCGCCGGACCCCACCCCGACCCCCGGGGCGCCGGCGACTGCGGTTGTGACCAGGAGGGCTGATGAGCCACTACTTCGAGACGCCGACCGGCCCGGTCTCCACCCGCCGCATCACCGTGCGGATCTGGGGCCGCGAGCACACCTTCACCACCGCCGGCGGGGTGTTCTCCGGGTCGCGGCTGGACCTGGGCACCTCGGTGCTGTTCCGCTCGGTCCCTGCGCCCTCCGGCCCCGGCACCTTCCTGGACCTGGGCTGCGGCTACGGCCCGATCAGCTGCGCCCTGGCCCTGGCCTGCCCCGACTCGCGGGTCGTCGGGGTCGACGTCAACGATCTGGCCGTCGACCTCACCGCCCGCAACGCCCTGGATCTGGGGGTGGCCGATCGGGTCCGGGCCTGTCGTCCCGAGCAGGTTCCCGCCGACCTCAGGTTCGACGAGATCTGGTCGAACCCGCCGATCCGGGTCGGCAAGGAGATCCTCCACGAGATGCTCCTGCACTGGCTGGACCGGCTCGGCCCGGACGGCGTCGCCCATCTGGTGGTGGGCAGGAACCTGGGGGCGGACTCACTGGCCCGATGGCTGGAGGCCAACCACTGGCAGGTCGCCAGGGTCGCCTCGGCCAAGGGCTACCGGGTCCTCGACGTCACCCGCTGAGCCGAACCTCCCACCCGAGCTGGATCCGGGGCGCAGCGACGAGCCCGTCGACAGATTCCCCTCGGGCGCACCGCGGCGGGCCCGGAAGCCTTGAGAGGACCCGGGGCCGACATCGACACTTCCGCCGGGGCCGGTCACAGGCCTAGGATGCTGCTCGTTCCCGAGGGAGGAATCCGGTGCGAATCCGGAGCTGACCCGCAACCGTGACGCCCAGTCGGGCGGAGCCGGAGTGTCCCCCGTCGGCCACCGCGTGACAGGCGTCGACAGACGTCATCATCGCCGCGGCCGTGGAACAAGACCCGTCGGGGCCCCGCCGCAGATCGGACATCCGGTCGACGGTCCGGTCACCGAGTTCCGTCGAGGTCGCGGATGGGTCCGTGAGGTGCCCGGACCCTGCGTCCACGACACGAGACGGACCGTTCACGGCCCATCACGAAAGGCATCTCGTGACATATTCCCGTACCGTCCGGACCCCTCAGGGACACCGGACCGGTCATCGTCTGCTCGCCGCCCTGGTGGCGCTGCTCGCCGGTCTGGGGATCCTGGGGATCGCCCCGGCCGCCCTCGCCGCCCCCGTTCCGCAGGGTTCGCCGGCCCGGGCGCTGCCCGCCGCCACCCCCCAGGACTGCCAGTCCGCCGGGAAGGTGTGGGTCTACGTCACCTACTCCGACGGCTCGGTGCTGGCCAACCGGTGCGTCTCCGAGCACGCCACCGGTGAGGCCGCGCTCAAGGCCGCCGGGGTGGCGGTCAACAAGGACTCCAAGGGGCTCATCTGCGCGCTGAACGAGCACCCCAGCCCCTGCCCCACCAGCTTCAACGGTCAGTACTGGAACTACTACTCCTCCACCGACGGCAAGAAGTTCAGCTACTACCAGACCGCCGCGAACGCCTCCAAGCCGAAGCCGGGGTCCATCGAGGCCTGGTGCTACAACAAGAAGACCGAGAAGTCCTGCACCCCGCCCACCCTGTCGCTGACCGCTGATGTGCCCGAGGCCTCCGCCGCCGGCACCCCGGCCGCCGGGAACAGCGCCGCCGCCAGCCCCGCACCGGCCTCCTCGTCGAGCGCCAGGACCGGAACCGTGTGGGGGATCGTGGCCGTCGTCGCGATCATCGTCATCGGTGCGGTCGCCTTCGTCGTGGTCCGTCGCCGCAGGCACTGACCCGGTGGCACGTCTGCTGGAACGCCCGGTCGATGCCGTCGTGGGACCCGACGACGGCGTCGCCGACGCGTCCCCGGGCGTCCCGACACATCCGTGGGCGTGGTGGGCCTGGGCGCTGGGCACCGGGGCGGCGGTCAGCATCACCACCAACCCGCTGCTGGTCACCCTGCTGGTGGCCGCCCTGGTTCTGGTGGTGGCCGCCCGACGCACCGACGACCCGTGGGCCCGTTCCGCCCGGGTGTACATCACCCTGGGCCTCGGCGTCATCGCCATCCGGATGGTCTTCCAGATCCTGCTGGGATCCGACTCCACCGGGACGGTGCTGTTCACCCTGCCCCGCCTCCCGCTGCCGACCTGGGCCGCCGGGGTGTCGGTGGGCGGGCCGGTGACCGCCGAGGGGCTGGTCGGCACCGGCTACGACGCCCTGCGGCTGGCCGTGATGCTGGGCTGCTTCGGCGCCGCGAACACCCTGGCCAATCCCCGTCGGACCCTCAAGTCGGTGCCCGCCGCCCTGCACGACATGTCGGTGGCGGTGGTCATTGCACTGTCGGTGTTCCCCCAGCTCATCGCATCGGTGGCCCGGATCCGGCGCGCCCGGCGGCTGCGCGGAGACACCACCGGACGTCGCCACGCGCTGCGCACCATCGCGGTGCCGGTACTGGAGGACGCCGTCGAGGGATCGATGAGCCTGGCCCGGGCGATGGAGTCGCGCGGCTTCGGCCGCACCCGCGACAACCGCCGGGTGCCCCCCGGCACCACAGCGCTGCTCATCGTCTCGATGGGACTGCTCACCGTCGGCTGTTTCCTGGTGCTGTCCAACCCGCAGTGGACCGTCCTGCCCCGGCTGGACGGCCAGGGGGTCGGCGCCCTCCTGGTGCTGGCCGGGATCGCCGGTGGAGTCGCCGGACTGCGGTCGGCCGGACGCCGGCTGCGCGTCACCCGGTACCGACCCGACCGGTGGACCCGACGATCGGTGGCCGTCGCCGCCTGCGGACCGCTGGCGGCCGGGATGGTGGCCCTGCTGGGACGCCTCTCCCCGCTGGCGCTCAACCCGCCGACCAGCCCGCTGGCCTGGCCGCAACTTGATCCGCTGATGCTGCTGGCGGCCGTGATCGTCGCCTCGCCGATCCTGCTCAGTCAGGCTCCGGCACCCACCCACACTCCCCCGGAGGATCTGCCGTGACCTGCGCCATCCGTCTCGACGACGTCTCGGTGACCCTGCCGGACGCCGCCGGCCCCGTTCTGGACCACCTCGACCTCACCGTCGAGGAGGGTGATCTGGCGCTGGTGGTGGGTCGGACCGGCACGGGCAAGTCGACCCTGCTGGGGACCCTCAACGGTCTGGTGCCCCACTTCACCGGCGGCCGGCTGACCGGCACCGTCACGGTGGCCGGCCGAGACACCCGTGACAACCGGCCCCGCGACCTGGCCGACGTCATCGGGGTGGTCGGCCAGAACCCGCTGGCCGGATTCGTCACCGATACCGTGGAGGACGAGATCGCCTACGGGATGGAGCAGTTCGGGATCTCGCCGTCGATCATGCGCAAGAGGGTCGAGGAGACCCTCGACCTGCTCGACATCGCCGACCTGCGCTCGCGCGCCCTGCTGGACCTGTCCGGGGGCCAGCAGCAGCGGGTCGCGATCGCCTCGGTGCTGGCCGCCCAGCCGCGCATCCTGGTCCTCGACGAACCGACCAGTGCGCTGGATCCCAATGCCGCCCAGGACGTCCTCGCCTCGATCACCACCCTGGTTCAGGACGTCGGGCTGACGGTGGTGCTCGCCGAGCACCGGCTGGAACGGGTGATGCATGCCGCCGACACCGTCATCTGGCTGCCCGGGGACGGCTCGGCGGTCCAGGGAGAACCCTCCCAGGTGCTCAGAGTCTCCGACGTCACTCCCCCGCTGGCCGACCTGGCCCGGGTGATGGGCTGGCCCGACGTGCCCACCTCGGTGCGCCAGGCCCGACGCCGCGTCCAGGACGCCGGGATCCGGCTGTCGACCCGCACCGCCGCCGAGCCGACCGAGGCGATCAGCTGGCCCGACGACCCGGACGCCGATGTGCTGCGGCTCACCGACCTCACGGTGAGCTACGGCGGCCTGCGAGCGGTGGACTCGGTGACCCTCGGACTGCAGCCTGGCACCGTCACCGCCCTGATGGGGCGCAACGGGGCCGGCAAGTCCTCGCTGATGTGGGCCGTCCAGGGAGCCACCCGCAGTTCCGGTGAGGTCCGGGTGCGCGAGTCGGGCCCCGGCGACGAGTCCTGGGCCGACCCGCGCACCGTGAGCGCCTCCCGGGCCCGCGAACTGGTCTGTCTGGTGCCCCAGTCGGCGGCCGATCTGCTCTACCTGCCCAGCGTCGGCGCCGAGTGCGGCCAGGCCGACCGCGAGTCCAGGGTGCCGGACGGAACCACCGTCGCCATCCTGTCGCGGCTCGGCGTCGAGCTGCCGGCCGACCGGGATCCCCACGACCTGTCGGAGGGCCAGCGACTCGCCCTGGTGCTGGCCATCCAGCTCGCCGCCAGCCCCCGGGTCATCCTCCTGGACGAACCCACCCGGGGGCTCGACTACGCCATGAAGGCCAAGCTGTCGGGGATCGTCGCGGCGCTGGCCGACCCGGACGGGGCGGGCAGCGGCGCGGCGGTGCTCATCAGCACCCACGACGTCGAGTTCGCCGCCGCCTGCACCCAGCGGACCATCGTGATGGCGGCCGGCCAGGTCGTCGCCGACGGCACCACCCGCACCGTCTGCACCTCCTCCCCGGCCTTCTCCCCGCAGATGGCGAAGGTCTTCCACCCCGCCGACCTGCTCACCCCCGCCGAGGTCGCCGAGGCGCTGGCCGACAGCAGGCAGCGGCCCGGGGTCCCGACAGCTCCGGCGGCCCTGACGGCCCCGACGGCCCCGACGGCCCCGGCCACGGTTCCGGCGGTACCCGATGAGGGGATCGGCGGATGGTCAGCCGCGCCGAGGGGCTCACGGCGATGAGGCAGAGCGCGGTGTCCACCCCGCGGACGGCCCGGATCACCCTGGCGCTGACGGCGGTCCTCGGGCTGGTGGCGTTCGGTTGGCCGCTGCTGCTCAGTCCCGGCTCCCAGGCCGACTACGAGACCCGCGCCCCCTTCCTGCTGGCGGGGATCCTGGTGCTGGCCGTCGCCATCGTCGTCAGTCAGCTCGGGGCCAACGGGATCGACGCCAAGGCGCTGGCCATGCTCGGCGTCCTCACCGCCTGCGGGGCGGCACTGCGCCCGTTGGGGACCGGAACCGCGGGAATCGAGTTCGTCTTCCTGCTCATCATCCTGGGTGGGCGGGTGTTCGGGGCCGGGTTCGGCTTCCTGCTGGGAGCCACCACCTTCCTCACCTCGGCCCTGCTCACCGCCGGATTCGGCGCCTGGCTGCCCTACCAGATGGTGGCGGCCGGATTCGTGGGGCTGGGAGCGGGCCTGCTGCCTTCGCTGTCGCGACTGGGCGAACGCCGTCGCGCCCTCGCCGAGACCGCCATGCTGGCGGGCTACGGGTTTCTCACCGCGTTCGGCTACGGATGGCTGATGGACTTCGCCTTCTGGCCCTTCACCCTGGGTCTGTCGACCTCCATCAGCTACTCGGCGAGCGCCTCGATCGGCACGAACCTGTGGCACTTCGTGCTGTACAACCTCGCCACCTCGATGGCCTGGAACCTCGGACGGGCGCTCACCAATGTGGTCCTCATCGTGCTGGTCGGCCAGCCGGTGATGAGGGTGCTGCGCAGGGCCGCCCGCAGAGCCTCCTGGTCGACGCCGGGGTCAGTCCCCGAGCCGGTTCCGGGGACCTCCGCGGACCACGACCGCAGGGTCGCCCACCGCATCCCGTAAGCCGACGGGCCCCGGGCATCCCTGCGAGAAGTCCTGCCGAATCGGGAATGAACCCGGTGGCCGATGTGCTGTAATGCGAGCAAGCCCCGCAATGGGAACCGCCGGGAGAGCACCCGGCGGAACGCAACAACGCGACCTGGAGGAAGCATGGCTGTCTACACCCTTCCCGACCTCGACTACGACTACGGCGCTCTTGAGCCGTACATCTCGGGCGAGATCATGCAGCTCCACCACGACAAGCACCACCAGACCTACGTCACCGGAGCCAACACCGCTCTGGAGAAGCTGGCCGAGGCCCGTGAGAAGAACGACCTCGGAGCCGTCAACAAGCTCGAGAAGGATCTGGCCTTCAACCTGGGCGGCCACATCAACCACTCGGTGTTCTGGAAGAACATGTCCCCCGATGGCGGCGGACGTCCCGAGGGCAACGACCTGGCGGCGGCGATCGACGAGTACTTCGGCTCCTTCGAGGCCCTCCAGAACCACTTCAACGACACCGCCAAGGGTCTTCAGGGATCCGGCTGGGCGATCCTGGCCTGGGACGTCCTGGGTCAGCGCCTCAACGTCCTGCAGCTGTTCGACCAGCAGGGCAATGTGCCGACCGGACAGATCCCGGTGCTGCAGCTGGACATGTGGGAGCACGCCTACTACCTGCAGTACAAGAACGTGAAGGCCGACTACGTCACCGCGTGGTGGAATGTCGTCAACTGGCCCGATGTCGAGGCCCGGCTGGCCCGTGCCAAGGGCACCGCTGGCCTCATCTGATCCCCGTGCTCAGGTTCGCCTGAACCGCCGATCGACCAGGACGCTCCGCGGCCCCCGTCACCCGACGGGGGCCGCGCCGTCTGTCCAGCCCGTTCAGCGGTCCGTTGTCACCTGCCGCGCGACACCCCGGGGCGCTCGGCGGGCCCGCTAAGCTGTGGCGCGTCGAGGGGATGCCGCGGCACACCGTGTCAGATCTGTGCCATGTCGTGGTCTCCCGCGGGGGCCGATCGGCCCCGTGTCCCGATCAGGAGACTTCCATGCACACCACCAGCAGGGACCACTGAGATGCCCACCGCCATTGCGCTGCGTCACGTCCACTTCGAAGATCTGGGGATCATCGAGCCGGTGCTGGGCACCGCGGGCTACGGCGTCGAGTACCTCGACGTGGCCGACGGTCCCGGCCGGATCGCCGACCTCGACCCCGACCTGCTCATCGTGCTGGGAGCCCCGGTCGGCGCCCTGGACGACGACATCCATCCCTGGCTCGCCGAGGAGCGCGAGCTGCTGCGTCACCGGCTGGCGGTCGACGCGCCGACCCTGGGAATCTGCCTGGGAGCGCAGCTGATGGCGGTCGCCGCGGGAGGCGCTCTGACCAGCGGGGAGGCCTCCGAGATCGGCTACGCGCCGATCGAGCTCACCGACCAGGGCCGCTCATCGGTGCTGCGACATCTCGACGGCGTGCCGGTCCTGCACTGGCACGGGGACCGGTTCACCACGCCCTCTCGGGCGGTCCGACTGGCCCGCACCGAGGCGGCTGACCAGGCCTTCTCGATCGGCCCGCGGATCCTGGGACTCCAGTTCCACGTCGAGGCCGAGCCCTCCCACATCGAACGCTGGCTGATCGGCCATGCCCACGAGCTCGCGGCCCACGACGTCTCGCCGGTCCAGATCCGTCAGGACGCCGAGCGGTACTCGACCCGGCTGGGATCGGCGGCCCGGCAGATGATCCAGGAGTGGGTCTCCGGGCTGTGAGCCCCCGGGCGCCCCGGCCGCATGGCCGTCAGGCGCTCCGACCCCACGACCCCCACCTCCGAAGGGCCGTCAGGCGCTCTGCCCGAAGGGCCGGTACATCCACCGCGGCACCGGACGGCGCTGCAGCCGGCTGCGCCACCACCCGGCGACCACGATCGGCGCCAGGGCCAGGGTGGTGTCGAGGTGGGTGAGCCGGCGGAAGGGCCGCACCTCGGTGATCGGGACGAAGGCCACCTCGCCGGCGCGGTTGCCGGGCCGGGAGGCGCAGACGTCCAGTCGGCGTCCCTCGCAGACCACCTGCAGCCAGGTGTGACCGGTGTGGAACCAGGGATGGTGCTCCATCCTCACCCGGGAGGCGTGCACCACGTGCACCGACAGTCCGAGGCGACGCAGGATCTGGGCCAGAGCCAGGTTGTACTGGGTGGAGCAGCCCTGCCCCGCCGCCAGGGACCGGGCCGGGCTGAGCCACAGGTGCCAGCAGGAGTAGCGGGTGTACATCCGGTGGACCAGTGAGGTGGCCAGGTCGACCAGCGGCCAGCCCTGCAGACCCGAGGCACGGCAGGCGTCCACGACGTCGTCGACGGTGCGCAGCGGGGTCGATCCCCCGTCGGTCATCTGGCTATCGAGGATCTGGCCGCCCGACACCTGGTCGTCTGTCATCTCGTTGTCTGCCATCAGATGGTCGGGCATCCGGGAGTCCGGCAGCGCCGGCTCGGGTCGCGGTGCACTCGCCACCACCGGCAGCACGAGGGCCGCGGCGATCCCCGCGACCGCCAGCAGTGCGGACTTCTTCATGATCGACGCTCCTTGCGGTGGAGGTGTTCGGGACCCAGGTTCTCGGGGGTCGGCAGGTCGGCCAGACCGCTGTGGGCGTCCATCCGGGCATGCAGGTCGGCACGCCAGTAGGGCTTGCGGGTGACGGTCTCGGCGAGCATCGTGTGCAGTTCCAGCATCCGGTCGACCGATGACTGCCAGGTGTACTTCTCGGCCCGGGCCCGGGCGGCGGCGCGAAGGTCGGGGCCGAGCCGGGCGGCGAGCCGCTGGACGGCGTCGGCCAGCCCCTCCGGGTCGGGTGCGGCCGACTCCCCGGAGGTCTCGTCGACCAGTTCGTGGGCCCCGCCGCGGTTGGAGGTCACGACCGGGGTGCCGCAGGCCAGCGCCTCCAGCACGGCCAGGCCGAAGGTCTCGGCCGGGCACACCGACATCGAGATGTCGGCCGCCGCGAAGGCCCGGGCGACGTCGTCGCGGGAGTCCACGAACCCGTGGAAGACCACCGGGGCGTCGCCGGCCTGCTCGCGCATCGCCTCCATGTCGGGCCCCACCCCGTACATGTCCAGCCGCATCGGAACTCCTCGGCGGTGCAGCTCCACGGCCGCCGCTACCGCCAGCTGGGGGCTCTTCTCGTGGGACATCCGTCCCACGTAGCACAGCCTCAGGACGCCGTCCGGATCCGGGCTGAGGGCCCCGGGATCGCGCTTGTCGGGGTTGAAGGTCACCAGGTCCACGCCCAACGGGACCTTGAACAGCCGGGCATCGGTGTCGGCGAACTCCCCGGCGGAGTAGTCGGAGGTGACCACCACGACGTCGAAGGCCTTCGACAGGTGCCGGTTCAGGGCTCCCACCGCGGCCTCCACGCCGAACTGGCGCCGGACGAGCAGGGAGAGCATGTCGTCGAGCCGTTCGTGGCTGAACAGGGCCGACCCGATCCCCCGGCGTCGCGCCCAGCCCGCCGCCGGACTGAGGGTCCACTTGTCGGAGGACTCGATGGAGGTGGGGTGGAAGCGGTCCAGGATCCGCAGCGCCCGCCACGGGGTGGCGATCATCCGGTACTCCCGGGAGACCCTGGGGGCGGCCACCTGGACGACGATGCCGCCCTCCCCCTCCTCGACACGGTCCTGTGGCCCGGGGATCACCAGGATCCGGTCATGACCGGCACGGACATAGCCCTGTCCGAGCTGATCGATGGCGACCTTCATCCCCCCGGAGACCGGGCCCACGAAGTTGGCGAGTTGGGCGATGCGCAGTCGGGTCGTCACCGGCCCAGCCTATGCCGCGGCCACCGGGGCCGGAACCCCGACGGGTTGCGCACTGAGCCTTGGACGACGCCTCCCGACGGATCGCAGACGCCCCTGGACGCAGCGCGGCCGCCCCGGTGGGTACCGGGGCGGCCGCGTCGCAGCTGGGTGTCAGGCCGTGGGCTTGTCCTCGGCCTCGGGGGCCTCGGCCTCAGCGGCGGGAGCCTCGGCGTCGACCGGGTGACCCTCGGCGGCCTTCTCCTCCTCGACCTCGTCGGCGGCGACCTTCGCGGCCTCCACGGCAGCGGCGGCGGCGTTGATCTCGGCCTTGGTCTGGTCGACCGTGGCCGGGGTGGCCGGGGCGAGCTTCTCGGTGACGATCTCGAGGACGGCCAGCGGGGCGTTGTCGCCCTTGCGGTTGCCGATCCGGGTGATCCGGGTGTAGCCGCCGTCGCGTCCCTCCATCGAGGGGGCGATCTCGGCGAACAGGGTGTAGACGATGCCCTTGTCGAGGATCGTCTTGTTCACCTCGCGGCGGTTGGCCACCGTGTCGGTCTTGGCCCGGGTGATGAGCTTCTCGGCGAGCGGACGGACGCGCTTGGCCTTGGTGACCGTGGTCACGATGCGGCCGTGCTCGAAGAGCTGGCTCGCCAGGTTGCGCAGGATGATCCGCTCGTGGGCCGGCGTTCCGCCGAGCCTGGGACCCTTCGTGGGCTTGGGCATTCTTTTCTCCTTGTGTGTCGGTGCTCCGGGCAGGTGGACCCGGTGCGTTCCGGCTGGAGGGAGGACTCTCGTCCTCCCCTCCCTGCACCCGGACGGGCCAGGGGTTCGGCCAGGGTCCACCCCCCTGGCCACCGTCTCGCAGAACGGCAGGTTATTCGGTTGTGACGTCCCTCAGGTGCGAGGGGCGGTGATCGGGGACCGGTTCCCCGGCCTCCCCGGTCCGGGCGTCATCGACGTCCGGACCCGAGGGGAGAGCGCGGGATCCCGGCTCCGACAGACTCAGTACTGCTCGGTCTCGGCGAGGTCGTCCTCGGGGGACTCCCCCTCCTCGTAGTTGTCGGCGGCGGCGATGGGATCGAAGCCGGGGGCGGAGTCCTTGAGGGACAGCCCCATCTCGGCGAGCTTCTCCTTGACCTCGTCGATCGACTTGGAACCGAAGTTCCGGATGTCGAGGAGATCCTGCTCGGAGCGGGAGACCAGCTCACCCACGGTGTGGATGCCCTCGCGCTTGAGGCAGTTGTAGGAGCGGACGGTGAGGTTGAGGTTCTCGACCGGCACCGCGAGGTTCTCGGCGTACTGCTCGTCGACCGGCGACGGGCCGACCTCGATGCCCTCGGCGTCCATGTTGAGCTCCCGGGTTAGCCCGAACAGCTCGACGAGGGTGCGCCCGGCCGAGGCGACGGCGTCGCGCGGCAGCATCGACAGCTTGGTCTCGACGTCCAGGATGAGGCGGTCGAAGTCGGTACGGGTGGCGACACGGGTGGCCTCCACCTTGTAGGTGACCTTGAGCACCGGGGAGTAGATCGAGTCGACGGCGATCCGGTCCAGCTCGGCCTCCGGATCATCGTTGAGGACGCTGGAGACGTAGCCGCGGCCGCGCTCGACGACCAGCTCCATCTCGATCTTGCCGTCCTCGTTGAGGGTGGCGATGTGCAGATCGGGGTTGTAGATGACCACCCCGGCCGGCGGGTTGATGTCGGCCGCGGTGACCTCACCGGCACCCGACTTGCGCAGGTACATGGCCACCGGCTCGTCCTCCTCGGAGGACAGCACCAGCTCCTTGAGGTTGAGGATGATCTCGGTGACGTCCTCGACGACGCCCTCCAGGGTGGCGAACTCGTGGCGGACACCCTCGATCTTGATGCTGGTGACCGAGGCGCCGGGGATCGACGACAGCAGCGTGCGACGCAGCGAGTTACCCAGGGTGTAGCCGAAGCCGGGCTCCAGGGGCTCGATGACGAACCGGGACCGGAAGTCGGAGACGGGCTCCTCGGTGAGGGTGGGGCGCTGAGCGATGAGCATGTGACATTCCTTCCGCGCCAACCGCTATATGAAGGCGCAAATGGGGATGGTGGGGAACTCCCCCACCGGGAGTGGAACAGTGCGGCCCTCCGCGGTGCCGCGACCATGCCGGAGCATGATCGGCGGCACACCGGTGGGGTGCGTGCGGGGGCCGGTCAGGACCGGCCCCCGCACCGCAGGATCACTTCGAGTAGAGCTCGACGATGGCCTGCTCGTTGACGTCGAGGACGATCTGCTCGCGGGTCGGCAGCTGGTGCACGAGGATGCGTCCGCGGTTGGGGCGCACGTCGAGCCATGCCGGCACGTCGCGGGTCTCGAAGGTCTCGCGGGCCACCACGATCGGGTGGAGGTCCTTGGACTTCGGGCGGACATCGATGATGTCGTGGGCGGTGACGCGGAACGACGGGATGTTCACCTTCTTGCCGTTGACCAGGAAGTGACCGTGGGTCACGAGCTGGCGGGCCTGGCGCCGGGTGGCGGCCAGTCCGGAGCGGTACACCACGTTGTCCAGGCGGGACTCGAGGATCTGCAGCAGCAGGTCACCGGTCTTGCCGGTGCCGCGGGCCGCCTCCTCGTAGTAACGGCTGAACTGCTTCTCGAGAACGCCGTAGGCGTAACGCGCCTTCTGCTTCTCGCGCAGCTGCAGGGAGTACTCAGAGTCCTTGGTACGGCCGCGGCCGTGGACGCCCGGCGGGTAGGGGCGACGCTCGAATGACTTGTCGTTTCCGACAAGGTCAGTCCCGAGGCGACGGGACTTCTTGGTCAGGGGGCCGGTGTAACGGGCCATTGTGTATCAGTCCTTAAATGTGCTCTCGGAGGGGATCAGACGCGGCGGCGCTTCGGCGGCCGGCATCCGTTGTGCGGAACGGGGGTGACGTCGGAGATCGGTCCGATCTCCAGGCCGACGGCCCCCAGCGAACGAATGGCGGTCTCGCGGCCCGATCCGGGCCCCTTGACGAAGACGTCGACCCGCTTCATTCCGTGCTCCATGGCACGACGTCCGGCGGCCTCGGCGGCCATCTGGGCGGCGAACGGGGTGGACTTGCGCGAGCCCTTGAAGCCGACGGTGCCGGCAGAGGCCCATGCGATGACCTGACCGGCGGGGTCGGTGATCGCGATGATCGTGTTGTTGAACGTGCTCTTGATGTGCGCCTGGCCGGCGACGACGTTCTTCTTCTCCTTGCGGCGCACCTTTGCCTTGGGCGCGGTCTTACGGCCTGCAGTAGCCATGTGTTGTCTCTCCTGGAGTCAGTGTGATCTCAGCGTGGGAGAAGGGGGTGTCCAGACGCGGGGCGTCTTGGATCACTTGACCTTCTTCTTTCCGGCGACGGCCTTCTTCCGACCCTTGCGGGTGCGGGCGTTGGTCCGGGTGCGCTGACCACGAACCGGCAGGCCACTGCGGTGACGACGGCCCTGGTAGCTGCCGATCTCGATCTTGCGACGGATGTCGGCGGCCACCTCACGACGAAGGTCACCCTCGACGTGGTAGTTGCTCTCGATGTAGTCGCGCAGTGTCACCAGCTGATCGTCGCTCAGCTTGTTCACGCGGAGGTCACCACTGAGTCCGGTGGCCTTGAGGGTCTCGGCGGCACGGGTGCGCCCGATGCCGTAGATGTAGGTCAGTGCGACCTCGAGGCGCTTGTCGCGCGGCAGGTCCACTCCGATGAGGCGTGCCATGTGGCATCCCTTTCGTCTCCGGCCCCGAGGGGCCGCGAAGGTGTCTGGCGTGGAGCGTCCCCGTCACTGGTCAGCCCGGAGGAGATCCTCCAAGCCTCTCGGCGACGGACGAGATCTGCTCGTCCGACGGGGCCCCGGCCTTCGCCCGGGGGTGGTGGCCCGGATCCGTGTTCGATGGTTTCGAACGGGGTTCCGGGACGTGCTTCCACGGTGTTCCCGGACCTCGCGGTCCGGGTGAGCTGAGTGGGAAGAGGATGGCTCGATGATGGTCGACCCATCCTCCGACTCAGCCGTGTTCAGTTGTCATTCTGTTCAGTTGTTCACTGTTCAGTTTTCTTGTCGGCATCACCGCGTCCACCTGGATGGTGGACCCGACGGTGGACCTCAGGGGTCGAACCCCTGCATTCCTGCTGGTCACAGCACCGGGATGAGCTCCCGGCGATGACGACCTGCGATCCCGTCGCGGCGAGGGCTCAGCCCTGGCGCTGCTTGTGACGCGGGTTCTCGCAGATGATCATCACGCGACCATGGCGACGAATGACCTTGCACTTGTCGCACATCTTCTTGATGCTCGGACGAACCTTCATCGAGCTTCTCTTTCGCGTAACGGTCCCCCGGGGGGAACCTGGATGGAGATCGTCCCCGACGGGGACGACCATGGTCAGTGGTTGACGGCGGTCACTTGTGCCGGTAGACGATGCGTCCGCGGGTCAGGTCATAAGGAGACAGCTCCACCACGACCCGGTCCGACGGAAGGATCCTGATGTAGTGCTGACGCATCTTGCCGCTGATCGTGGCAAGGACACGGTGTCCGTTCTTGAGCTCGACACGGAACATGGCGTTGGGAAGAGCCTCCACCACTGTGCCTTCGAGCTCGAGCGCTCCCTCTTTCTTGGCCATTGCGTCCAATCTGTCAATCGGTGTGCCCATCTGGGCGTGACTGTCTCCGCCTACACGGGGACCGACGAGTAAGCCTACCCGAGGGCCACGACCGATCAAAATCTGATTCCTGGGCCCGGTGACGCCCGGGTGTCACAGCAGGATGGCCAGAATGATGATCAGCAGCACCACGACCAGGCCGCCACCGCCGACCAGGGTGGCCATGGTCCTCCCCGACATCGGCCGGGACGGGGTCAGCTCCCCGGGCGCCGCGGTGCTCTGTTCGATGTTCTGCGGGACATTGTGGGTGGCCCTGGCGGGCAGATCGGCGACCACCGGGGCGAGATCTCCCAGGGTGGTGGCGGCGTAGAGGGCATCCAGGTGGTGCTGGAAGGTCTGCTCGTCGAGTGTCCCGGCGCTGAAGGCGTCATTGAGCCAGGTGTTGATCTCGGTCCGGTCGGCATCGGTCACCGGTTCGGAGGCGCGGGCGACATATCGGGAGGATGGCGGCAGCTCTTTCACGGTCCCAAGGCTACCGACCCCGGTGGGCACGCCTCCTGGGCCAGTGGTGGTCACCGCGCCGGACCACTGTGAGGATCTGCTCCTGGGCCTGTGGCCAGCCGAACATGACATCCTCCCAGGTGAGCCTCATCACCCGGTACCCCAGCGCAAGCAGCCGCCGGTCCCGGACCCGGTCGGCTTGGTAGCTCTGTTCGCTGGTGTGGTGAGCTCGCGAGTCGACCTCGATGACGAGCCTCTCCCCCACCAGCAGATCAACCCGGCCCACCCCGGGGATCGTCACCTGTGAGGCGACCTGGACGTTGTGGCCACGCAGTCTGATCCTCACCAGGGTCTCGGTCCCGGACTCGGCGCGGTCGCACTGGGACAGCAGGGCGCGTGCCCTGGGCGAGTCCGCGAGCTCCAGTGCCAGATCGGCCATGGTCGCCACCCGCAGATTCACCATCGAGTCCAGAACCGCCACCCCGTTGTCCCGGTCCAGGCATCGGATGGCCGCTCGCACGGCGACCAGCGGATCGTCGATCGCCCGTATCGGTGCCGGTCTGCGCCCCGGCGAGCACTCCTGGACACGCTTTGAACCGGTCGTGCCCCGGCTCGCCCTCACATGCAGCGCGGTGTCGCCGAACGGCCGGAACACTCCGAATCTGGCCAGGGCAGAGACACAGGTCATCACACCGCCGGCGCGCACCGCGGCGACCACCTCCGGGTCGGCATCGCGCAGGCTCCACCACCCGGGCCTCAGGTTCTCGACCAGATCGCCGGAGAGGTGCAGCTTGCTGATGTCGGGATAGGAGTAGCCCGCACTCCGCAGGACTCTGGTGGAGACCACACCGCCGGGGCGCAGCTGGGGTGGGATGTCGTAGTGCTTCATGCCTCCACTTATCGGGGCCGCAACCCCGATCTGCCGCCCGTGCGCCAATCTGGGGACAACTTCTGTCACCCATGGAGCGGGCTGTGGATGGGCAGTCGCCGGCCCCGGGATGACAGAACTCACTGGAACCGCACCCCGGACTCACCGGAACCCCACCCTGGACAGAAACGAGATCTGCCACTGAGAAGGCACCCGCCTGGACTATCCAGTCGCCAGCCCACAGATGGCAGAACTCACCGGAGACCCCCCGAGCACAAAACGAGATCTGCCACCAAGACCGCACCCACCTGGACTATCCAGCCGCCGGCCCACAGATGGCAGAACTCACGGGAGACTCCCCGAGCACAAAAACGAGATCTGCCACCAAGACCGCACCCACGTGGACTATCCAGGTGTGTGCCTTCTCAGTGGCAGATCTCATGGCTACCGGCGCGGCCGGCCCCTCTCAGTCCAGTGGACCGAAGGCCACCCCTCGCGCCGTCAGCTCGGCCTCGCCGCCATCGGGCTCGGTGAGCACCCACAGCCCGTTCCGCGTGACGGCCACCGTGTTCTCCCAGTGGCTCGACCACGAACCGTCGAGGCTGCGCACCGTCCAGTCGTCATCCAGGGTGACATTCTCCTCATCGCCGAGGGTGGCCATCGGCTCCACGCACAGGCACATCCCCTCGGTGATTCTCGGCCCCCGGTGGGCCCGGCCCCAGTTCGGCACATCGGGATCCATGTGCATCTCAGTGCCGATGCCGTGACCGGTGTAGTCGCGGATGATCCCGTAGTCGTGCTCGTGGGACTCCAGGGACACCTGGACCGCCGACGAGACATCACCGATCCGTGCTCCCGGAGCGATCTGGGCGATCCCGTCCCACATCGACTTGCGGGTCGCCTCCGACAGCTCCCTCACCTCATCGGAGACCTCGCCGACCAGGGCGGTGCGGGCCGCATCGCCGTGCCAGCCGTCCACGATGGCGCCGTAGTCGATCGAGACGATGTCCCCGTCGTGCAGCTCCCGCTCGTCGGGGATCCCGTGCACGATGACCTCGTTGACGCTGATGCAGGCCACTCCGGGGTAGGGCTGGATCCCCCACTCGGCGCCGTACCCCAGGAAGTTCGAGGTCGCGCCGTGACGGGCGATCACCTCCCTGCCGATGCGGTCGAGGTCCGCGGTGGTCGCACCGGGGACCGCGGCGGCCACCATCTCGGCCAGCCCCTCGGCGACCACCAACCCGGCGCGACGCATCACGCGGATCTGGTCATCGTCCTTGATCTGGATCCTGTGGCGTCCGAGCATCAGGCGCGGGCGTCCAGGGCGGAGAAGATCCGGTCGCGGACATCGGAGATCTCGCCGACCCCGTCGACCGGCACCAGCAGACCCGCCTGGCGGTAGTGGTCGATGAGGGGAGCGGTCTGGGAGGTGTAGACGTCCATCCGGTTGCGGATGGTCTCCTCGTTGTCGTCGGCCCGTCCCTCGATCTGGGCGCGCTTGAGCAGCCGGGCGGTGAGCAGCTCCGGGTCGACCTCCAGGCTCACCACCGCGTCCAGAGCCAGACCGTTGGCACTCAGGTAGCCGTCGAGGGCCTCGACCTGGTGGAGATTGCGCGGGTAGCCGTCGAGCAGGAACCCCTCGGCCGCGTCGGACTGGCCGAGCCGGTCGACGACGATCTCGTCGGTCACCACGTCGGGGACCAGGTCTCCGGCGTCCATGATCGCCTTGACTTTCTTGCCGAGTTCGGTGCCGCCCTTGATGTTCGCCCGGAAGGTGTCGCCGGTCGAGATCGCGGGGATCCCGTAGTGCTCGGCGATCGAGCTGGCCTGGGTGCCTTTGCCGGCGCCGGGGGCGCCAATGATGAGAAGCCTCATGATGTCAGGAATCCTTCGTAACTTCGTTGCTGGAGCTTGCTCTCAACCTGTTTGACGGTGTCGAGACCGACACCCACGACAATGAGGATGCTGGTGCCGCCGAACGGGAAGTTCTGATTGGCGTTGAGGAAGACGAACGCCAGGGTCGGTATCAAGGAGATCAGTCCGAGGTACAGGGAGCCGGGAGCCGTCAGTCGCGACAGCACGAAGGCCAGGTAGTCCTCGGTGGGCTTGCCGGCCCGGATCCCCGGGATGAATCCGCCGTACTTCTTCATGTTGTCGCTCATCTCGACGGGGTCGAAGGTGATCGCCACGTAGAAGTAGCAGAAGAAGATGATGAGCAGGAAGTAGATGAGGTTGTACAGCGGATGGTCACCGCGGGTGAAGTTCTGACCGATCCACTGCGCGGCTCTGCCCTCCGGCCGGAAGGTCGCGTACAGCACCGGCAGGTACATGATCGAGGAGGCGAAGATCACCGGGATGACGCCGGACTGGTTCACCTTCAGCGGGATGTAGGTGCTGGTGCCACCGAACATCCGCCGGCCCACCATCCGCTTGGCGTACTGGACCGGGATGCGCCGCTGCCCCTGCTCCATGAACACCACGCCGGCCATCACGATGAGCCCGATCGCGATGACGGTGAAGAAGATGAACCAGGCGTGCGCCTCGCCCTGGCTGTTGCGGGTGACCTTGATCTGCCACAGGGAGTCGGGGAAGCGGGCCGCGATCTGGGTGAAGATCATGATCGACATGCCGTTGCCGATGCCGCGGTCGGTGATGAGCTCGCCCATCCACATCACGATCGTGGTGCCGGCGGTCATGGTCAGCACCATCACGATGACCGGGAAGACCGAGGTGTCGTGGACCACGATCGGGTCGGAGCAGGAGCTGAACAGCCGCCCCGAGGTGGCCAGGGTGGTGAAGGCGGTGGCCTGCAGGACGCCGAGCACCAAGGTGAGGTACCGGGTGTACTGGGTGATCTTGTTCTGCCCGGAGGCGCCCTCCTTCTTGAGGGCCTCGAGCTTGGGGATGACGACCGTCAGCAGCTGCAGAATGATCGACGAGGTGATGTAGGGCATGATGCCCAGGGCGAAGATCGCCAGCTGCAGCAGCGCACCGCCGGAGAACAGGTTGATCATCGAGTACAGCCCGGCGGCGTCGCTGGACTGGGACTGGGTGACGCAGGCGTTGATCTTGGCGACGTCGACGTTGGGCACCGGGATGGTGGAGCCGACCCTGAAGATCGCGAGGATGAACAGCGTGAAGAAGATCTTCTTGCGCAGATCCGGCGTCTTGAAGGCACTGGCGAAGGCGGAAAGCATTCGGGCTCTCTAGGGTTTGACGACACGCCCTGCGGGCGGCTCGGTGGATCGGCCTGGCGGTCGGTCGCCGAACGGGCAAGGACAACAGCGCAGGTAGCCTATCAACTTGTCGCCATCACGTGACATCCCGACGAAGGAGCCCCATGCGTCCGCCAGTGGTCATCACATCGCGTTCGGGTCGGATCGGGACCGCCGCACTGGCGGTGGCGGCGCTGGCCCTGCTGGTGTGGGACGCCACCCGGGCCGGACTCCTCCAGGCCCTCGTCAACGCCCCCTTCGTGGCTCTGTTCGTGTGGTGCGCCTGGATCTTCTGGGGGCTGGCCTCGATCCGGATCGACAACGACGGGGTGCACGTCATCAACCAGCTGCGGATCTGGGATGTGCCGTGGGCGCAACTGAAGACAGTCACCGGTCGCTGGGGAGTGACCCTCACCACCCTCCCGCAGGACTCCTCACGAGCTCCCGAGAACTCAGAGACGACCGGGACATCCGAGTCGACCGGGGCGGGCGGCACGCCCGGGACGGGCGAAACCCGGCCCGCCAGGGGCCACAGCATCCGCGCCTGGGCGGCCCCGGCGAAGGGCACCGCCGGGAAGATCATCGGGACCGACCGGGAGTTGCCGATCATCCCGGACCAGGGTCACGAGCCGATCCGGATCAGCCTCGACGCCTTCGCGGCGGCCCGACTCATCGAGATCGAGCAGATTCAGCGCAGAGCAGGTGCAACATCCTCGGACGCCGCGCCGGTGCGGGTTCGGGTCAACTGGCCGACCGTCATCATCTCCGGCGTCCTGGTGATCCTGGCCGTGCTGGCCTGAGCGGGAACACCGCCCAGGGTCTGGCTCCTGCCAGCATCGGGTGCCGCCCACGATCAGGGCCTTGGCAGAGGCAGGTGCCGCCCAGGAGCAGGGCCTCCACCGGAACCGAGTCCGCTCGGCACCCTGAACCTCAGTGACGCCTCGCACCTCAGAGACGCCTCGCAGCGCGACAGGGGGCGGCCCGCAGATGCGGGCCGCCCCCTGTCGAGACTCCGGTGACCCCTTCAGGACGCCGGATCTGGGCTTCTCAGATCACTTGGTGAAGCCGATGTCCTCACTGCGGTAGCTCTGGAAGGTCGAGGCACCGAAGTTCGCCAGGTTCTTCGGAACGGCGGAGAACTGCACGCGGCGGTACAGCGGCAGGGTCATCACGTTGTCCCAGATGATCTTGTCGACCTGGTTGGTGAGGTCCTGACGCTTGGTGACGTTCTCCTCGGTGTCGATCTGCGGGATGAGCTTCTCGATCTGCGGATCGACGAGCTGCGAGAAGTTCGACTGGCTGGCCTCCTTGGAACCCTCGGACGCAGCGCCGTAGATCTGACGGACGTTGTTCATCGGGTAGGGGGTGGACTGCCAGGTGAAAGCGATGATCCCGAAGGAGTGGCTCGACAGCACCTGGTTCATCGAGTCGGACGGGGTGTTGACCAGGTTCACGGTGACGCCGATCGCCGCCATGTTCTGCTTGAGCAGTGCGCCCTCGTTCTCGGAGGTCGGCACGCCGGTCAGCATCGCGTAGTCGATGGTGAGCTTCTTGCCGTCCTTCTCGCGGACGTTGCCGTTCAGCTTCCAGCCGGCGGCGTCCAGTTCCTTCTTGGCCTGCTCCGGGTCGTAGTTGTAGTCGGTCGAGTTGTCCTTGTAGCCGGCCTGGCCGGGCATGAAGAAGTGGTTGCCGAGCATCACGGCGTTGCCGTCGACCGGCAGCCCCGCGAGGTCGGACTTGGCGATCGCCTGGCGGTTGATGCCCTTGACGATGGCCTGACGGACCGCCTTGTCGGTGAGCCCGTTGGACCTGGTGTTGAAGGTGAAGTGACGCCACTGCGGGGAGCCGGCCTCGCGCAGCTCGCCGTCGGTGCGCTTCTTGGCGGTGTCGTAGCCATCCTTGGTGATGATGGTGCTGACGACGTCGATCTCCTTGTTGGCGAAGGCCTTGGTCGTCGTGGCGTCGTCCAGCTCCTTGAAGGAGACGGAGTCGAGCTTGGCCTTGTCGCCCCACCACTTGTCGTTGCGCTTGACGGTGAGGGTCTTCTGAGCCTGGTCGACCTTGTCGAGGGTGAACGGACCGGTGAACCAGTTCGGGTTGAAGGTCTTCCAGCCGGAGTTGAAGACGGCCGGGGAGGAGGCGCCCTCCTTCGGCAGGACGGTGCTCCAGGTGGCGGTCCAGTCCGGGTAGGAGGTCTTGAAGGTCATGACGACGTCGGTCGGCTTGTCACCCTTGGTGATCGAGGTGATCTGGTTGAAGCCGTCGGTGGTGGCCGGCTTGAAGGCCGGGTTCGACCCGTTGTTGGCCTTCCAGGTGGCGACGTAGTCGGTGTAGTCGATCGTCCGGCCCGAGTTCCACTTGGCGTTCGGGTTCAGGTGCAGCGTGACCTGCTGGTGTCCTCCGTTGTCGGAGGCCTTCTTGACGTCGTAGGACTGCAGGAAGTTCTTGTTCGGGGTGGCCGCGGCATCCTTGCCGATGTCGAAGTTCGTCGCGCCGACGAAGTTCCAGATGGTGGAGTTCAGGTCGACGTTGTTGTTGTCGACCTCGAATCCGTTCCATGCGGTCGGGAGCTGGCTGATCGCGAACCGCAGCGTGCCGCCGTCCTTGACCTGGTCCCGCTGGGCCGGGTTCATCTGGGCCAGCGGGAGCGCCTTGGGCGCCGAGCTCGCACTGCTCGAGCTGCTGCTCTGATTCTTCTGACCGCAACCGGTCAGGGCAAGAGACCCCACCGCCAGGAAGGCGATGGCAGTCATGACGGGCTTACGCACGGTAAAACCTCCAGATTTGATTGCGGGCAGGTACTGCTCGCACTTCTTTACAGTCCTGAGCCTGTCACTGCCGCTCGCCGATCCCTCACTTCTGGACGGCCCTGCGCGGCAATCGTTATCGGAACGTGACGACACCCCCGTCACACGGAACACCCGATCACACGGGGCACCCGATCGCACGGGACGGCCGAGGCCGGCGCATCCGTGATGCGCCGGCCTCGTGGAGCCACCACCGGTCCGGACTCAGAAGACCTCCACGACCTCCGGGAAGTGGCAGGCCACCGCCCGGTCCTCGCGGCCGTCGGCGCTGGCCAGCAGCGGCGTCTCGCCCGTGCACCGCGCCTGGTCGGCCTCGTCGAGGGTCTTGAACTTCGGGCAGCGGGTGTGGAAAGGGCATCCCGAGGGCGGGTTGGCCGGAGAGGGCAGGTCCCCCTCGAGCAGGATCCGGGAGCGCTTGCGCTCCTTGACCGGATCGGGGATCGGGATCGCCGACAGCAGGGACTGGGAGTAGGGGTGCTCCGGATGGTCGAAGACCTCCCCCACCGGACCGAGCTCCACGATCCGCCCCAGGTACATCACCGCGACCCGGTGGGCGATGTGACGCACCACCGACAGGTCGTGGGCGACGAACAGGTAGGACAGCCCCATGTCGACCCGCAGCCGTTCCAGCAGGTTGAGCACGCCGGCCTGGATCGACACATCCAGGGCCGAGACCGGCTCGTCGAGGACCAGCAGCTTGGGCTCCAGAGCGAGCGCCCGGGCGATCCCGACGCGCTGCTTCTGACCTCCGGAGAAGTTGCGCGGGTAGCGGTTGGCGTGGGCCGGCTCCAGACCCACCAGGGCCATCAGCTCCTCCACCCTGGCGGCGATCCTCGCCCGCGGGTAGCCGTTGTACTTCAGCGGCTCGGCGATGATGTCGAAGATCGGCAGCCGGGGGTCCAGCGAGGCCATCGGGTCCTGGAAGACCACCTGCAGGTCCTGGCGGACCTTCTTGCGCTCGGAGGCCGACAGCTCGGCGGTGTCGTGGCCGAGCACCACCACCTTGCCCTCCTCGGGCCTGGCGAGCTCCAGGATCGACATGATGGTGGTGGTCTTGCCGCAGCCGGACTCCCCCACCAGGCCGAGGGTCTCCCCGGCGCGGATGTCGAAGGAGATGTGGTCGACGGCGTGCACGGTGCCGACCCGGCGCTTGAACACCGCCCCCTTCATCAGCGGGTAGGTCTTGACCAGACCGTCGACGTGAAGGATCACATCGGCATCTGCTCGGTCGACCTTCGCACCGAAGGAGGGGATCTCCTCGCGCGGATAGATCTCGTCGTACCTCTTGCCGGCCATCTCGTCGAACTTGATGCACGCCGAGGTGTGCCCGGCCAGGTCGGTGTCCACCAGGTCTGGTTCGGCGGCCAGGCACTCGGCCGAGGCCATCGGGCAGCGGGGGGCGAAGGGGCAGCCCGGCGGCAGCGCCAGCAGGGAGGGCGGATTGCCCTCCACCGGGGTGAGGGGCTCGTCCTTGTCGAGGTCGGGACGGGGCAGGGAGCCCAGCAGTCCGACCGTGTAGGGGTGGCGGGAGTGGTAGAAGACGTCGTTGACGTCGGCCCGCTCCACGATCCGTCCGGCGTACATCACGGCGACCCGGTCGGCCAGGCCGGCGACCACACCCAGGTCGTGGGTGATCATCACCACACCGGCATGGGTCTCGCGCTGGGCGACCCTCAGCAGGTCCAGGATCTGGGCCTGGATCGTGACGTCCAGGGCGGTGGTCGGCTCGTCGGCGATGATCAGGTCGGGGTCGTTGGCGATCGCCATCGCGATGATGACGCGCTGGCGCATGCCCCCGGAGAACTCGTGGGGGAAGCTCTTGGCCCGCACCTCGGGGTTGGGGATGCCGACCATCCCGAGCAGTTCCAGGGCCCGGTCCCAGGCCTGCCGGTCCGAGTAGTGGCCGTGCACCTGGAGGGCCTCGACGATCTGGTCGCCGACGGTGTAGACGGGGGTGAGGGCGCTCAGCGGGTCCTGGAAGACCATCGCGACCTTCTTGCCGCGCACCTCGCTCATCCAGTTGTCGTCGCGTCCCAGCAGCTCGGTGCCGTGAAGCTTGATGGATCCCTCGACGGCGGCGTTCTCGTCGAGCAGTCCCATCACCGACATCGAGGTGACCGACTTGCCGGATCCGGACTCGCCGACCAGGCCGACGACCTCCCCGGCGTTGACCGTCAGGTCGACCCCGCGCACGGCGTGCACGACGCCGTCCTCGGAGGGGAACCGGACGTGCAGGCCCTTGATCTGGAGCACCGGGACGCCGGGAGTGCGCTCCGGTAGCGCCTCGGACTCGAAGACGGGCTTGTTCTTCTTGCTCATGCTGCACCGCCAGACTTGGAGGAGGGGTCGATGGCGTCTCGCAGGGCGTCACCCATGAAGTTCACGCACAGCAGCAGGACCACCAGGATCCCGGCCGGGAAGAGGAAGATCCACGGTGAGGTGGTGGCCGATGCCATTCCGTCTCCCAGCAGGGTGCCCAGCGAGGTCTCCGGCTTCTGGACGCCGAATCCGAAGAAGGACAGCGTCGTCTCGCTGAAGACCGCGCTCACCACGCCGAGGGTGAAGTCGATGATGAGGTAGGAGGCGACATTCGGGATGACGTGCTTGACGATCACCACGAAGGAGGGCACCGACATGAACTTGGCCGCGGTGACGTAGTCCAGATTCACCAGGGACAGGGTCATCGCTCGCACCACTCGCGCCGAGATCATCCAGGAGAAGGCCGACAGCAGCACGATGAGCAGCCAGGTGGAGTTCTTCGAGCCGGCGGTGTGCTGGGAGATGATCGCGATGATGAGGAAGGACGGGATCACCAGCAGCAGGTCGGTGATCCACTGCAGGATCGCCCCCACCCGCTTGCCGAAGTAGGCCGCCGAGGCGCCGATCATGGCCGCCAGGATCTCGACGATCGCGGCCACCGCGAATCCGATGATGAGGGACTTGCGCAGCCCCTCGATGGTCATCGCGAAGATGTCGAAGCCGCCCTGGTTCGTGCCGAACCAGTGGCTGGCCGAGGGTGCGCTGAGGAAGGCGTCGTAGTCGACCACCCAGTAGTCCCAGCGCTCGAAGAAGGTCCCGAAGAGGGCCAGGGCGAGGACGAGGGAGAGGCCGATGAGGCCGATCTTGCCGCCCGGGGCCCGCCAGAATCTGCGCCAGATGAGTCGGCCGCGGGACAGGTGCTTGGCACCCTTGCGGCCCTGCGGCTCCTGACCGGGGTCCAGGACCGGTTCGGTCAGCGGAGCGGAGTCGACGGCCCCCTCGGGGCGATCGGCGGCGCGGCCGGAGGAGAAGTTCGGTTCAACCATGGCTCTCTCCTCAGCGGGCGCGGACGCGCGGGTCGACGACGGCTATCAGAAGGTCACTCAGCAGGGCACCGGCCAGTACGCAGACGCCGGAGAAGGCGACCACCGCGACGGTCCCGTTGATGTCCTGGTTCTGGATCGAGGTGACCGAGTACAGGCCCATCCCGTTCCAGCCGTAGACCTGTTCGGTGATCGTGGCGCCCACGAAGACCTGGGCGACCCCGAAGGCGAAGTAGGTGGCCATCGGGATGATGGCGTTGCGCAGCGCGTGGTGCCGGATCGCCTTGGACTTGCGCAGCCCCTTGGCCCGGGCGGTCCGCACGTAGTCGGCCCCCAGGGTGTCGAGCATCAGGTTGCGCTGGTACCGCGAGTAGGTGGCCAGGCTCAGCGCCGCCAGCGAGACGGTCGGTAACAGCAGGTGCTGGAGTCGACTGATGAACTCCGCACCGAAGTAGCTGCCGTGCTGGCCGGTCTCTCCGATGAACTGGAAGAACTGGGTGCCGGTCATCTGGTTGAACTTGGTGGCCCCCAGCTGCATCACCACCGCGAGCACCATGGTCGGGGTGGAGATCAGCAGCATGCAGATCAGCGAGACGATCCGGTCGCTCCAGTGGTACTGCCGCACGGCCGACCAGGCGCCGACGGCCACGCCGCCGACCAGGGAGATGATCGTGCCGATCGTCACCAGTCTCACCGAGACCCCGATGCGGGTGGCGATGAGGGCGTTGATGGCGTCGCCCCGAGGGGTCCAGCCCCAGTTCCAGTGCAGGAAGACCATCTCGAGCCAACGTCCGTAACGGACCCAGATACTGGTGTCCGGATTGATGTTGTACTCATTGAGGGAGGCGTTGACCGCCGCCCAGTTCAGATTCGGATTCTGCCTGTCGAAAGCATTCCTCGGATCCAGCGCGGACGAGGCCACCAGATAGGCCAGAGACACCGCAATGAACAACAGAACCGCGTAGTTGACGATGCGGCGCACCAGATATCTGAGCACGAACATCCTTTCCTGGAAGGGCGGGCCGGAGCCAGACCCCGGTGGCGGCACAACCGCGCATCCAGGAATCGACCGTGGGTGTCGCTGCGGATCTCACGGATCCGTCGACGGCGCCCGATGGGCCCGTGGGGTGTCGCACGGACGTGTCGGCAGCCCCCTCGGCTGAAGCGATGGTACACGTGCGGGTAGGAGAATCCCCAGTTCGATACCATCTTGCAACATTTGCCCGGGACGCCGGATTCCCCGTCGGAAAATGACCGTGGCGGGAAGATCCCATGAGGGATCTTCCCGCCACGAATGAATTGCCCTGCCCCTGCGGAATGGCCGTCAGGGGCAGTCCGATTCGGCGGTGCCGAGTCGGGTCCGGGTGGCTCAGCGAGCCGACACGGAACCGCCGGCCTTCTCCACCTTGTCCTTGGCCGAGGCCGACCAGGCATCGACGTGCAGATCGACCTTGACGGCGATCTCACCGGTGCCGAGCAGCTTGACCAGCTCGTTGTCGCGAACCGCGCCCTTGGCGACCAGGTCCTCGACGCCGACCGTCCCGCCCTCGGGGAACAACGCCGCCACCTTGTCCAGGTTGACCACCTGGTACTCGGTGCGGAACGGGTTCTTGAACCCGCGCAGCTTCGGCAGCTGCATGTGCAGCGGCATCGAGCCACCCTCGAAGTTCTCCGGAACGTTCTTGCGAGCGCCGGTTCCCTTGGTACCGCGGCCGGCGGTCTTGCCCTTGGAGGCCTCGCCACGACCCACACGGGTCTTGGCGGTCTTGGCTCCGGGGGCAGGCCTCAGGTCATGAAGCTTGATTGCCATCTCAGTCCACCTCTTCAACAGTCACGAGGTGACGCACGGCCTGGACCATGCCCCGGAAGTCCGGGCGGTCCTCCTTCACCACAACGTCACCGATTCGCCGCAGGCCCAGGCTTCGCAGGGTCTCGCGGTGCTTGGGCTTGGCGCCTGCCCCAGACTTCACCTGGGTCACCTTGAGGTTGCTCATGCCTTCGCTCCCGCCTTCTCGGCCTTGGCCTGTGCGGCCGCCTCCTCGGCGTCCTTGCGGGCCTGCAGCAGGGCCCTGGGGGCGACCTCCTCGACGGACTTGCCGCGACGACGGGCCACCTCCTCGGGCTCCTCGAGCTGCTGGAGGGCCTCGACGGTCGCGTGCACGACGTTGATCGCGTTGGACGATCCGAGGGACTTCGCCAGGACGTCCTGGACGCCCGCGCACTCCAGCACGGCGCGAGCCGAGCCGCCGGCGATGACGCCGGTACCGGGGGAGGCCGGACGCAGCAGGACGACGCCGGCTGCCTTCTCGCCCTTCACCGGATGGGTGATGGTCCGTCCGATCAGCGGCACCTTGAAGAAGTGCTTGCGGGCCTCCTCGACGCCCTTGGCGATCGCCGCGGGCACCTCCTTGGCCTTGCCGTATCCGACGCCCACCATGCCCTCGCCGTCGCCCACCACGACCAGCGCGGTGAAGCTGAAGCGGCGGCCACCCTGGACCACCTTGGCGACGCGGTTGATCGCAACCACGCGCTCCAAGTACTCGTTCTTGTTGTCACGGTCGTTCCGGCCACGACGGTCGTCGCGGCCGCGACGCTCGCCACCTGCACCGCCACCGCGGCGCTGGGTTCCACTCATCGCTACTCACTTACCTTTCGTGGTCAGAAGTCGAGACCGGCCTCGCGGGCCGCATCGGCCAGCGCAGCGATCCTGCCGTGGTACTGATTGCCGGCCTTGTCGAAGACGACCTTGTCGATCCCGGCCTCCTTGGCCCGCTCACCGATGAGGGTGCCGACCTTGGTGGCCCTGGCGGTCTTGTCACCGTCGAGAGCGCGCACATCGGCCTCCATCGAGGACGCGGAGGCCAGAGTGTGGCCCGCGACGTCGTCGATCACCTGGACGAAGACGTGCTTGGAGGAACGGGTGACGACCATCCGGGGACGCTCGACACTGCCGTAGATCTTCTTGCGGCCACGGATCTGGCGGCGCGCACGAGAAGCGGCCCGCTTGGTCAGGTTCTTCCCAGACTTCAGGGAGACAGCCATCACTTACCTGCCTTTCCGACCTTGCGGCGGACGTTCTCGTCGGCGTAGCGCACGCCCTTGCCCTTGTAGGGCTCGGGCTTGCGGATCTTGCGGATGTTGGCCGCAACCTCTCCGACGGTCTGCTTGTCGATGCCCTGCACCGAGAACTTCGTGGGATTCTCCACGGTGAAGCTGATGCCCTCGGGGGCGTCGACGATCACCGGGTGGGAGAAGCCGAGGTTGAACTCGAGCTGCTTGGGGCCCTTGGAGATGACTCGGTAGCCGACACCCTGGATCTCGAGCTTCTTCTCGTATCCCTGGGTGACGCCGATCACCATGTTGTTGATGAGAGTGCGGCTCAGCCCGTGCAGCGAGCGGTTCTCACGCTCGTCGTTCGGACGGGCGACCACGATCTGGCCCTCATCGTTCTTACTCACCGAGATGGGCTCGGCGACGCTGAAGTTGAGGGTCCCCTTGGGTCCCTTCACCTCGACGTCCTGCCCATCGAGCTTGACCTCAACACCGGACGGGACGGTGATGGGGAGCCTGCCAATACGTGACATTACTTAACTCCTTACTACTGTCTCGGACCGGTCACCAGACGTAGGCGAGGACTTCCCCGCCCACCGACTTCGTGTGTGCCTGTCGGTCTGTGAGGAGGCCCTGGGAGGTCGAGATGATGGCGATTCCCAGGCCGCCGAGAACCTTCGGCAGTGCGGTGGACTTCGCGTAGACGCGAAGTCCGGGCTTGCTGATGCGGCGAATGCCAGCGATCGAACGCTTGCGGTCCTCGCCGTACTTGAGCTCGAGGGTCAGGGTCTTGCCGACCTGTCCCTCGGCGGGTTCGTTGACCTCGTACCCGGCGATGTACCCCTCGGACTTCAGGATGTCGGCGATTCCCGCCTTGATCTTGGAGTGGGGCATCGTCGTCGAGTCGTGGAACGCCTGATTGGCGTTACGCAGACGGGTCAGCATGTCTGCGATCGGATCAGTCATGGTCATGGCTGGTTGGCCTCTTTCTCACAGCGGTTTCCCGTCCTGCCGGATCCTCGTGGACCTGGCGCGGTCGGGACCTGCTGCGTCGTTCAGATGTGTGGGTGGCGGTTCTGCCCGCCGAGGGCCGCGAGGCCCTTCGCCCGGTGGACACCGACATGCCGACGGTGTCCTCGGAGCTGGTCGGATCAGATCCGCTCGCTCACCAGGAGGACTTGGTGATGCCGGGGAGCTCGCCCGCGTGAGCCATCTCGCGAAGGCAGATGCGGCACAGCTTGAACTTGCGGTAGACCGAGTGCGGTCGGCCGCAGCGCTGGCAGCGGGTGTACGCCCGAACTGCGAACTTCGGCTGACGAGACGCCTTGACCTTCAGTGCTGTCTTGGCCATGGGAACTCCTGCCTCACTTCTTCTTCTTGGCGTAGTAGGCCGGGCCGCGCTTGACCCTGGTCTTCGGATCATCCTGGGCCTTGAAGGGGAAGCCGAGGTGCTTGAGAAGGGCCTTTCCCTCCTCATTGGTCTTCGCGGTCGTGACGAAGGTGATGTCCATGCCACGGGTCCGGTCGATGCTGTCCTGATCGATCTCCAGGAACATCACCTGCTCGGACAGTCCGAAGGTGTAGTTGCCCTGGCCGTCGAACTGGTTGCCGTTGAGTCCGCGGAAGTCGCGGATCCGGGGCAGGGCCAGGGTGAGCAGCCGGTCGGCGAACTCCCACATCCGGTCGCCGCGCATGGTGACGTGGCAGCCGATCGGCTGTCCCTCGCGCAGCTTGAACTGGGCGATCGACTTGCGGGCCTTGGTGACCTGCGGCTTCTGGCCGGTGATCGCGGTGATGTCGCGGATCGCACCATCCATCACCTTGGAGTCGTGGGCGGCGTCGCCGACACCCATGTTCACGACGACCTTGACCAGGCCGGGAACGAGCATCGGGTTGGCGTAGTGGAACTCGTCCTGCAGGGCGGCGACGATCTCCTCGCGGTAACGCTTCTTGAGCCGCGGACCCTGGTAGCTGGCTTTCTCGGGTGCTTCGGCGCTCACTTGGCCTCCTCCTTCTTGAGGTAGCGGACGCTGCGCTTGGCGGCGTACTCGGAACCGTCGGAGCGGCGCTTGGTGACGTCCTCGCGACGGTGGCCGACGCGGGTCACGACGTCCTCGCCGTCGACCTTGGTGACAAGCTGGACGTTCGACACGTGGACCGGGGCCTCGGAGCTGACGATGCCGCCCTTCTGGGCGGTGCCGTCGGCGTTCGGGGTGTCACGACGATGGTGCTTGCGGATGTTGACGCCCTGGACGACCACGCGCTCGCGCTGGGGGTCGACCGACAGCACCTCACCGATGGTGCCCTTGTCGTTTCCGGCGATGACCTTGACGCGGTCACCCTTCTTGATGTTGAGGGACTTCACTCAGATCACCTCCGGTGCGAGTGAGATGATGCGCATGAACTTCTTGTCTCGCAGCTCACGGGCGATCGGCCCGAAGATGCGGGTCCCGCGGGGCTGCCCGTCGGTTCCGATGAGCACCGCGGCGTTCTCATCGAACTTGATGTACGAGCCGTCGGGACGACGGTGCGACTTGACGGTGCGGACGACGACCGCCTTGACGACCTCGCCCTTCTTGACGTTGCCGCCGGGGATGGCGTCCTTGACGGTGCACACGATGGTGTCACCGAGCCCGGCGTAGCGACGCTTGGATCCACCGAGTACACGGATGGTGAGCAGCTCTTTCGCCCCCGTGTTGTCGGCGACCTTGAGTCGCGTCTCCTGCTGGATCATGTCTTCTCCTCTGTCCCACCGGTTCCCCCGTGGAGGCCTTGCGGAACTGTTGAGCACGAACCCCCTGGATTGTGCCAGGAGGCGACCCGTACCATCGGTTGAACCGTGGGCACGCGGTCATCGCCCGTGAGAGGTCCCCACCGTTCGGTGGATGGAGCACCCGACCCCGGCGGATCGCCGCAGGGCGGTCCAGCCATGGCCTGCCGAACAAGGGCACGGTCACAAGGCAACTTGGGCAGCATACCCCACCGGCCGGGGCGCGGGGAAATCCGGGGCCGGTGTCAACCCCGGGTCGTCGGCGCTCAGGGGTGCAGATAGCGACCGGTCACCGAGTTCGGGTCGGCGGCGATCTCGGCGACGGTGCCCCGGGCGACGATCCGGCCGCCGGCGCTGCCCCCGCCCGGCCCCATGTCGATGATCTGGTCGGCGTGACAGATGACGTCCAGGTCGTGCTCGATGACCACCACGGTGGCGCCGTGGGCCAGCAGTCGGCCCAGCACTCCGAGCAGGGTTGCAACATCCAGCGGGTGCAGTCCGACGGTCGGCTCGTCGAAGACGAAGACCGTCCGGTGCTGGTCCCGCGACATCTCCGAGGCCAGTTTCAGCCGCTGGGCCTCCCCTCCCGACAGGGCCGGGGTGGACTCCCCCAGGGTGAGGTACCCCAGCCCGAGGTCGACCAGGGTCGCCAGCCGGTGGTGCACCGCCGTGATGTCGCCGACCGCTCTCAGGGCTGTGGCGACCGTCATGCCGAGCACCTCGGGCAGGGTGATGGGGGATCCATCCGGGGCGCTGCGGTGGATCTGTCCGGCCTCGGGGCGGAACCGGGAGCCGTTGCAGTCGGTGCACACGATGTCGACGTCGGGCAGGAACTGCACGTCCAGGGAGATCTCGCCGGTGCCGTTGCAGGTCGGGCAGCGCAGGGACCCGGTGTTGTAGGAGAAGTCCCCGGCCCGGTGCCCGCCCTGCCGGGCCTCGGGGGTCTGCGCCCAGGCCTTGCGCAGGTCGTCCATCACCCCGGAGTAGGTCGCCACGGTGGAGCGCACATTGACCCCGATCGGGGTGGAGTCGATGAGGTTCACCCGTCGGATCCCGGGTGCCTGGATCCGGCGCACCGGGGAGGGCGGGGTGCGTCCCTCGACCAGGGCGGTCAGGCCGGGCACCAGACTCTCCAGGACCATCGTGGTCTTGCCCGAACCGGAGACGCCGGTGACCACGGTGAGTCGTCCCTGGGGGATCTCCACGTCCAGCGGGCCGACGGTGTGCAGCGGCCCGGTCCGCATCCGGATCCGCCCGCTGCGCCCAGGCTCTGCCGGCCGGTCCATCTGGACCCGGGCCGCCCCGCTGAGGAAGGGCCCGATCCGCGAGGCCGGGTCGGCGGCGACCTCCTCGACGCTGCCCTGGGCCACCAGGGTGCCGCCGTCGGCCCCCGATCCGGGGCCGATCTCGACGATGTGGTCGGCCCGGCGCAGCACCTGGACGTCGTGGTCGACCATCACCACCGAGTTGCCGTCGGCGAGCAGATCGTCGATGACGCCGAGCAGTCCGTCAATGTTGGAGGGGTGCAGTCCGATGGAGGGTTCGTCGAGGACGTAGAGGACGCCGGTGGTGCGGTTGCGCACCGCCCGGGCCAGCTGGACCCGCTGCCTCTCACCGGTCGACAGAGTGGCCGAGGCCCGGTCCAGACCGAGGTAGCCCAGGCCGAGCTGGAGCAGCCGCTGGGCGGTCTCGACCATCTGGGAGATGATCTCGGTGGCCATCGCGGTCATCTCTGCGGGCATCGTCTCCACCAGCCCGGGCAGCCAGTCGACGATCTCGGCCAGGGTCATGGCGGTGGCCTGCGCCAGATTGCGGCCGTCGACCAGCGGCGCCCGGGCCGCCTCGCTGAGCCGCGTCCCCTCGCAGTCGGGGCACGTCTGGACCGACAGGAACTTGTTGATCCGCTGCAGCCCCTTCTCCGACTTCGCCCCGGCCAGTGCCTCCTGGACGGCCACCCGGGCGTTGCGGTAGGTCCAGTTCAGGTCGAAGACCCGGCCGTTCTTCGAGGGCAGCATGATGTGGCGCTTGACCCGCGGACCGGCCATCACGATCTGGCGCTCCTCGGCGGTGAGGTCGGCGAAGGGCACGTCGGTGCGTACCCCCATCTCGGCGACCACCCGGGGATTGGGGGTGGACCCCATGATCTTCCAGGACTCGACGGCTCCCTGCTCGATGGTCAGCGACTCGTCGGGGACCAGGGTGGCGTCGTCGACGTCGCGGACCACCCCGGTGCCCGAGCACCGCGGGCAGGCGCCGGCCGAGTTGAAGGCCAGCGACTCGGCTCCCGGGGCCCGGAAAGTGGCCCCACACCGGGGGCAGGTCAGCGGCCGGTCCAGGGCCACCTCGGTGGTGGGCGCCAGATAGTGGCCGTTGGGGCAGCGGTGCCGGCCGAGGCGCGAGTAGAGCAGCCGCAGGCTGTTGAGCAGCTCGGTGGAGGTCCCGAAGGTGCTGCGCACCCCGGGGACCCCGGGACGCTGACGAAGGGCCAGGGCGGCGGGGACGTACTGCACCTGGTCGACGGCGGCCCGGGCCGCCTGGGGCAGTCGGCGTCGGGTGTAGGTGGACAGCGCCTCCAGATAGCGCCTCGACCCCTCGGCGTAGAGCACTCCGAGCGCCAGCGAGGACTTCCCCGACCCCGACACCCCGGCGATTCCCACCAGTTCGCCCAGCGGGATGTCGACGTCGATGCCCCGCAGATTGTGCACGCGGGCTCCGCGGATCTGGATCGCAGTGGGTTTGTCCATGGCTCCATCCTGCCCCGCCTCCATCCTGCCCACCCTCGATCCTGCCCCGCCTCCATCCTGCCCTCCGGGGGTGGCGGGGCGACCTCGCTCACTGCCGGCGAGCCGATCCTGGCCAGATGCCGCGCCGACGCGAAGGATGGGGCCATGACGAGCAATGAGCCCACCTCGCACCGCTGCGAGGATCTGCACCCCGAGGATCCCGGCCCCGGTGCAGGCCCGGTCCCCCGCCCGGAGTACCCGCGCCCCAGCATGGTGCGCGACCGCTGGATGACTCTCAACGGGAGCTGGCAGTTCGAGATCGACCGGTCTGACTCCGGCCGGGAGCGCGGAATGGTCGACCGGGAGCTCTCCGGTCGGATCACGGTGCCCTTCGCCCCGGAGTCCGAACTCTCCGGGGTCGCCGACACCGATTTCATGGCGGCGGTCTGGTACCGGCGTCGGATCATCCTTCCCGAGTCCTGGCGACAGGTGGCCGACGACGTCCACGTGCTGGTGCACTTCGGGGCGGTCGACCAGGACGCCACCGTGTGGGCCGCCGGGATCGAGGTGGCCCGCCACCGCGGCGGCTTCACGCCATTCACCGCCGACCTGCACGGGATCGCCGGTCCCGGGGATGAGGTGACCCTGGTGGTGCGGGCCCGCGATCCCCGCAGCGGCGCCCAGGCCAGGGGTAAGCAGTCCACCGAGTACGGCAATGACGGCTGCTACTACACCCGGACCACCGGGATCTGGCAGAGCGTGTGGGCCGAACCGGTGCCGGCCACCCGGATGGGCCGGCCGATCGTGATCCCCGACGTCGCCGCCGGCGGATTCCGGGTGCGGGTTCCGGTCACCGCCAACCGGCCCGGATGGTCGGTCCGGGCGACCCTGAGTGATCCCGACGGCAGACCCGCCGGCGAGGCCGGGGTGCGCGCCGACCTGGACCGGGAGCCCGCCCTGTGGCTGCCGATCCCTGCCGGCCAGGTGCGGCTCTGGGGCCCGGGGCACCCCGATCTCTACGACCTCGACCTGAGGCTGTTCGACGAGCACGGCGCCCCGGTCGACCGGGTCGCCAGCTACGCGGGGCTGCGCTCGGTGACCCTGCGCGACCGGTCGGTGCTGATCAACGGCGAACCGGTCTTCCAGCGTCTGGTGCTGGACCAGGGCTACTGGCCGCAGTCGCTGATGACCGCCCCGACCGACGAGGATCTGCGCGGCGACATCGAGCTGTCGATGGCCGCCGGGTTCAACGGCGCCCGGCTGCACCAGAAGGTCTTCGAGGAGCGCTTCCTCTTCCACGCCGACCGGCTCGGGTATCTGGTCTGGGCGGAGTTTCCCGACTGGGGGGCCCACACCGCAGGCCGAGCGGGCGACCACCAGCACCCGACGCCGTCCTTCATCACCCAGTGGGCCGAGGAGCTGGAGCGGGACCGCTCGCACCCCTCGATCGTCGGCTGGTGCCCCCTCAACGAGACCTTCCAGGACCTCACCGACCACCTCACCGTGCTGGACGACGTCACCCGTGCGATGGTCAGCACCGCCCGGCTGGCCGACGGCACCCGCCCGGTGCTCGACGCCAGCGGCTACTCCCACCGTGACCCCGGAACCGACATCTGGGACGCCCACAACTACGAACAGGACCCTGCCAGGTTCGCCGAACAGGTCGGCGGGCTGGCCGAGGGGCGTCCCTTCGCCAACCGCGGTCCCGAGGGCTCGCAGTGGTCTGCGGGCTATGCCGGCCAGCCCTACTTCATCAGCGAGTTCGGCGGGATCTGGTGGGATCCCCAGGCGGCCGGACAGGTCGGCGGCGACGACCTCCGACAGTCCTGGGGGTACGGCGACCGGGTGGCCTCCGAGGAGGAGTTCCAGGACCGGTTCGCCGGCCTCACCGGCGTCCTGAGGTCGGATCCGCAGATGTTCGGCTACTGCTACACCCAGTTGACCGACGTCTTCCAGGAGAGGAACGGGATCTACCGGTTCGACCGCTCCGCCAAGCTGGACGTCGACCGGGTACGGGCCGCCCAGCAGCGCCCGGCCGCCTATGAGGCCCACGGAGCAGACGGGGCAGCCGAGGACGACTGACCCGGTATCCCCATCCCTCCTTGTCAGCGTGGTGACAGTGGCCGTAAGCGGTCTGAAAGTCGCCCGCGCCAGGCTTCCCGGGTCGAGTTTCACGACAGGGAGGAACACCATGAGCGCATCGGGTCACGATGCCCGCGCGGGCCGGGAGTGGGCCGTTGAGGCCAACGGACTGGTCAAGACATTCGGCGCCAACCGGGCGGTCGACGGGGTCGATCTGAGGGTCGGCACCGGCACCGTCTACGGCGTGCTGGGCCCCAACGGCGCCGGCAAGACCACCACGATCAACATGCTCGCCACCCTCATGAGGCCAGATGCCGGCACCGCCCGGATCTTCGGCCACGATGTGGTGCGCGAGCCGCAGATCGTGCGCCAGCTGATCGGGGTGACCGGCCAGTTCGCATCGGTTGACGAGACCCTCTCGGCCACCGAGAACCTGGTCGTCTTCGCCCGGCTGCTCGGCCTGCGCCGGGCCGAGGCGAGAGCCAAGGCCGCCGACCTGCTGGAGCGCTTCGGGCTGACCGAGGCCGCCCGTCGTCCCCTCAAGAAGTTCTCCGGCGGCATGCGCAGGCGCCTGGACCTGGCAGCCTCCCTCATCTCTCAACCGCCGCTGATCTTCCTGGACGAGCCGACCACCGGCCTGGACCCGCGCACCCGCGGCCAGATGTGGGACACCATTCGCGCACTGGTGGCCAGCGGCTCCACCGTGCTGCTCACCACCCAGTATCTCGACGAGGCTGACCAGCTGGCTGACCGGATCGCCGTCATCGACTCCGGCAGAGTCGTCGCCGAGGGCACCTCCGACGAGCTCAAGACCTCCGTCGGCACCTCCTCCCTCCAGTTGCGGATGGAGAACCTGGCCGACACCGCGGTGGCGGTGCGCGAGGTGGAGCGGGTGCTCGGGGTGCGCGCCGCCCTCTCCCCCGAGGCCTCCCGGATCACCGCTCCGATGGCGGACGCCGAGAGAGTGACGGACCTGCTCATCGCGCTGCGGCAGGCGGGCGTGCGGCTGGCGGAGATGAGCGTCCAGAAGCCGACCCTCGACGAGGTCTTCCTCACTCTCACCGGTCACGCCGCCGAACAGGACACGAACACCGGGGACACTGCTCCCCTCGACAAGGATGAGGTGCTGTCATGACCACGATGGCGGGAGAGGTGATGCCGATCGTCCCGGCCCGGGAGCGCGAGCTGCGCAATCGGACGAGTCCCTCGCAGAACATCAGCAACACCCTGACGATGGCCTACCGCGGCTTGATCAAGATCCGGCGGACACCCGAGCAACTTGTCGACGTGACCGTCCAGCCGATCCTGTTCACCCTGATGTTCGCCTACCTGTTCGGCGGAGCGATCGCCGGCAACGTCAAGAGCTATCTGCCGACCCTGATCCCGGGAATCCTGGTCCAGACTGTCATCACCACCTCGGTGGTCACCGGGACCCAGCTGCGCGAGGACATGGACAAGGGGGTCTTCGACAGGTTCCGCTCACTGCCGATCGCGCGGATCGCACCGCTGTCCGGTGCCCTGCTCGCCGACACCGTGCGATACACCATCGCGACCACCCTCACCTTCGTGATGGGCTACCTGATGGGCTACCACCCCGCGGGCGGCATCGGTTTCGTGGTGCTGGCCGGTCTGCTGGTGATCGGCTGCTCCTGGGCGATCAGCTGGATCTTCGCCTTCTTCGGCGTCATCGCCCGGACCGCCTCCAGCGTCCAGGGGATCTCCCTGCTGGTGCTCTTCCCGCTGACATTCCTGTCCAACGCCTACGTTCCGGTGGAGACTCTGCCGAGCTGGCTGAGGTGGTTCGCCAAGGCCAACCCGATCTCCCATCTCATCACCGCGGTGAGGGATCTCACCAACAACGGGTCGGTCGGCAGTGATGTCTGGATCACCCTGATGGGCGCCGTCATCATCGTCGCGGTGTTCGCCCCTCTGACCGTGCGCTCCTACATGCGCAAGTCGTGAGCGAACCGATCAGAGCTCGGAGGAGCGAGGCCGGTCCAGGTCGATCCGCACCGACCTGACCAGCTCGACCAGCCGCTCCCCCCCGTTCGACCATCGTGAGTCGGCCGGCCCGCCGGCACGCCCCGGTCAGGTCGAGATCGGGGTGCCATCCCAGTACCAGGGCGGTGACGGTTCCCCAGCTCAGCGAGGGGAAGTTCTGGCGGGCTCCGACGGCGTGCGCCAGGGCCAGGATCTCCTGCGCGACGGCACGCAGCGCGGCGTCGGGGCGACGCTCGGGTGCCAGCAGCCAGACGGCCAGGCCGAGGGCCGCCAGCCCGATCATCGGCCGGTCGACCGTCACGGCGGGCCGCACCCGGTCGGCCAGCACGAGTCGGCGACGAACCCGGCGCGCAATCCGTGCGGCATCGGGGTCCGGGGCGGTACCGTTGCGGGCCGCTGCCACCAGGGCGCCGCTCGCCGCCCCGGAGTACCACCAGGATCCGGGACCGGGAGATCCTGCTCCCCACACCTGTTCGGCCTGCGAGTAGTACCGCTGCCAACCGGCCAGATCGCCGTCGGCGACGGCGACCTCGGCGAGGCTGATGAACCCGAGCGCCCGGAAGTTCACCGCGTCGTGGTCCTGATCGGCCGGCTCGTCGACGACAAGCCTGTTGAAGACCTCCTCGGCCCCCCGCCGGCGGCCGAGGGCCACATCGCTCATCGCCTCGGTCCAGTCGACCTGGAGAAGGTCCTCCGTCGCATTCAGTCTCTCGAGGTGGGGACGACACCGGTCCACCCACTCCTGAACCCGCTCCGGGCGGCCCATCTCGCCGTACAGCTGAGCCACCCCCTGGGCGGCGGTACCGGTGGCCCAGCCGTCCTCGGCGATCCTGGCCTTCTGATAGGCGGCCAGTCCCTCGGCCAGGGCTGCCTCCACCTCTCCGCTGTTCTCGTAGACCTGACAGACCAGCAGGTGGGCGACCGCGGAGACCACTGGAATGGCGCTGCTGCGCTGCCGCTCGGCGACCGCGACCACCCGTTCCAGGCGAGGGAGCCCTCCCATCAGTTCCACGAGAGCCGCCAGCTGCGGGTCCCTGGGCGGGTGCTGTGCCGCCAGCGCGCGCATCCGGGCGAGCGCGCGCATGCCTGGTCTCACCCCACTCATCAGGGACGTTCCGCCGATCAGCCCCAGAGCCAGCACCGTCTGATCGCGGTGCTCCCGGTCCGGGCGGTAGTTGCGCAGCAGCTCCAGGACATCGGCACTCAGCGAGGTCACCTCCGAGTGCGCACCGCGGACCATCCAGTGCAGGGACAGGGCGGAGAAGATCGAGGCGACGACGGCGGCGTCATGGACCGAGACGGCATGGTGCAGCACCGCGACGAGGTTGTCCTGCTCCTCCTCGACTGCACGGAAGGTGGCCAGCTGACCGGGCCCGTAGGTGGTCGGCAGGGCCCGCCGGGAGAAGCTGTCGGCCCAGTCCCGGACCCGGACCTCAACTTCTGCCGACTCCCCCGACAGCTCCAGACGATGTCCGGCGAACTCACGCACCGTCTCCAGCATCCGGTAGCGCACATGCCCGGTCCGGGGCACGTCGGAGGCGGTGAGCAGGGACTGGTTGACCAACCCCTCCAGGTCGGCGTCGATGTCATGGGATCCCGCCACTGCCCGGGCGGCCCCGGCCCCGAAACCGTCGGCGAAGGCCGACAGCCGCCTGAGAGAGCGCTGTTCGGAGGGGCTCAGCAGGTTCCAGCTCCAGTCGATGACGGCCAGCAGCGTGCGGTGTCTCTCGGGCGCCGTGCGGTCCCCGCCGCGCAGCAGCGAGAACCGGTCGCCGATCCGCCGCTCGATCTCCTCGACCGACATCGCCCGGACCCGTGCGGCGGCCAGCTCGATCGCCAGTGGAAGCCCGTCCAGCCGGTCGCAGAGCCGACTGAGGGTCGGCGCCGGCAGAGCCACCGAGGGTCTGGCCGCCCTCGCCCTGTCGATGAACAGTCTCACCGCTGGGCCCTGATCGCCCCGGCCCCCACACGAGGCCAGTGGTTGGAGCTGATAGACCTGCTCTGCCGCGATCATCAGCGGGGCCCTACTGGTGGCCAGCACCCTGACCGTGCGGGTCGTCGACAGGATGTCGTCGACCCATCGGGCGACATCGTCGATGATGTGCTCGCAGTTGTCGATCACCAGCAGGGTAGGACGCTCGTCGAGGGCTCGCAGGATGCGCGCCCGCACGTCTCCCTGGACGGCTGGGTCACTGAGGCCCGACCGTTTGCCGGAGTACTCCCGGATCCCCAACGTGCTGGCCAGCGCGAGCGGCACGTCCCAGCCGGTCCGCACCCCGGCCAGCTCGACCACCACGACGCCGGGGGTGTGCTCGGTGGCGCGTGCCGCCAGCTCCTGGGCGAGCCGGGTCTTGCCCAACCCCCCGATCCCGAGGATGGTCGTCAACCGACAGCCGGCCATCAGCTCCTCCAGGGCCGCGATGTCATCGGATCGGCCCAGCAGCACATTGGGGGTGGACCGGATTCCCACCCTGAGGGTTCTCCTGGTCTCGTTGCCGCAGGACTCCAGCAGCTCGGTCTGCAGGTCCAGCAGGCGGCTCGAGGGGTCGGCTCCGAGTTCCTCGCGCAGCGCTCTTCGGAATCTCTCGAACTCGCGCAGCGCGTCGGTGCTCGCCCCGGAGTCCATGATGGCCCGCAACCTCAGGATCTCGATCTCCTCGCTGAGGGGATCGGCCTGGGCGAGCGGTTCCAGCTCGGCGAGTGCTCCTGCCCCGTCACCACTGCCCAGCAGTCCGCGGGCATGCAGCACGGTGAGGCTTCGGAACAGTTCCCCCGACAGGTCGGCCAGCCGGTCGGCCAGTTCGGTGTCGCCGAGATCGGCCCCGGGCTGCCCGCGCCACAGCGCCAGGGCGTCAGCCGTCCGGGACACCACGGCAGGCCAGCCGGCCCGCTCCGCATCGGCTCGCCCGGCGTCTCGCGCCTGTTGGGCCGCTGTGAGATCGCACTCCTCAGGGGCCGCTGCCAGCAGGTAACCGCCAGGAGTGGAGACGATCAGCCCGGCAGATGCGGTGGCACGCACCCGGGAGACCAGGGTCTGCAGGGCGGCCTTCTCGTTGCGCGGCGGTGCGTCCTGCCAGATCTCGTCGACGATTCCCCGCAAGGACCTGGGGCCGTGGGACAGCACCAGGCAGACCAGCAGTGCCCTCGAGGTCGCCCCGCCGAGCTCGACGAGGTCGCCGGCGGCCGATTCCACGACCACCGGGCCGAGAACGCCTGCCCGGCAGCGGGGTGTGCTGGCCTCATTCACGGGCCGAGTGTACTTGTCGGCGCTCCGCGTCCGGACGCGATGAAGGGCCCGCTCCCTGGGGAACGGGCCCTTCACAGGCTCGATCGGTCACCGACCGGCGTCGGCCGGTCGGCTCAGATCACTTGGCCTTCTCGACGACCTCGAGTAGGCGCCAGCGCTTGGTGGCCGACAGCGGGCGGGTCTCCATGATCCGCACGCGGTCGCCCTCGCCGGCCTCATTGGACTCGTCATGCGCCTTGAGACGGACGGTCTTGGTCATCACCTTGCCGTAGAGGGGGTGCTTGACCCGGTCCTCGACGGCCACGATGATCGTCTTGTCCATCTTGTCGGAGACGACCAGGCCCTCGCGCACCTTGCGCCGGGTGGTCCGCTCCTCAGCGGTCTTCTCGCTCATTCAGCGGCCTCCTTCGGGGCATCGGGATCGTCAACAATATGGAGGCTGCGCTCCTGGAGCACGGTGTAGATCCGGGCGATGTCCTTGCGGACCTCGCGCAGTCTGGCACTGTTCTCCAGCTGTCCGGTGGCGGACTGGAAGCGGAGCCCGAACAGCTCCTCCTTCAGCTCGCTCACCTTGGCCCGGAGATCGTCTCCGGACAGGGCGCGCAGATCTGCTGCAGTGGTCTTCTTCGCCATCAGTTCTCACCGCCTTCACGAGAGATGAAACGGGCCTTCATCGGGAGCTTGTGGATCGCCAGGCGCATGGCCTCGCGGGCAATCTCCTCCGGGACACCGGCGAGCTCGAAGAGCACGCGGCCCGGCTTGACGTTGGCGATCCACCACTCCGGGGTGCCCTTGCCGGAACCCATCCGGGACTCGGCGGGGTGCTTGGTCATCGGGCGGTCGGGGTAGACGTTGATCCACACCTTGCCGCCACGCTTGATGTAGCGGGTCATGGCGATACGAGCGGCCTCGATCTGACGGTTGGTCAGGTAGGCGGGCTCGAGGGCCTGGATCCCGAAGTCACCGAAAGCCAGCTCATTGCCGCCCTTGGACAGGCCGCGACGGCCCGGGTGGTGCTGCTTGCGGTACTTCACTCGACGAGGAATCAACATGTCAGGCTCCTGCGTTCTCAGACTCGGGCGCCTTGGCGCCGGCCTCTGCGGGCTGCTTGGCGGCCTCGGCGCGACGACGACCTCCGCGATCGGGACGGTCACCACGGTCGCCACGGCCGCGACGGCCACGGTTTCCGCCGCGTCCAGCGCCCTGCTGGGCGTTGCGAGCGGCCTTCTGGGCTGCGCGCTCGGCACGGGTGCCGGTCACATCGCCCTTGTAGATCCAGACCTTGACGCCGATCCGCCCGAAGGTGGTGCGGGCCTCGAAGAAGCCGTAGTCGATGTCGGCGCGCAGCGTGTGCAGCGGGACACGACCCTCGCGGTAACCCTCGGAGCGGCTCATCTCGGCTCCGCCCAGACGGCCGGAGCACTTGATGCGGATGCCCTTGGCGCCCGAACGCATGGCCGACTGCTGGGCCTTGCGCATGGCGCGACGGAAGGCGACGCGGGCAGCGAGCTGCTCGGCGATGCCCTGGGCGACCAGCTGCGCGTCGGTCTCGGGGTTCTTGACCTCGAGGATGTTCAGCTGGATCTGCTTGCCGGTGAGCTTCTCGAGCTCGCCGCGCACGCGCTCCGCCTCGGCGCCGTTACGGCCGATGACGATGCCCGGACGGGCGGCGTAGAGGTAAATGGTCACTCGCTCGGAGCGACGCTCGATCTCGATGGACGAGATCCCGGCACGCTCAAGATTCTTCTTGAGCCAGTCACGGATCTTGACATCCTCACCCACGAGCTCTGCGTACTGCTTCTCGGCGTACCAGCGGGTTGTGTGATCGGTCGTCACACCAAGACGGAAACCATGGGGATTGATCTTCTGGCCCATGTGTCAGGCTCCCTTCTCGGTCTTGGTCTTGACGGTGGTTGCAGGACGGCCCTTCTTGGCCTTCTTGTGCTCAGGACGGGCGTCCTTGGGCTCGACCACCACGGTGATGTGGGCGGCGCGCTTGAGGATCCGGCTCGCCGAACCCTTGGCCCTCGGGCGAATCCGGCGCATGGTGACGCCCTCATCGACGAAAGCCTGCGAGATGTACAGGTCGTTGGCCCGCAGGCCCTCGGTCTGCTCGGCATTGGCGATCGCCGAGGCGACCACCTTGCCCACCGGCTCAGCGGCTGCCTGCGGCTGGAACTTCAACATCGTCACCGCGTCGGTGGCGTCCATCCCGCGCACCAGGTCGACGACCCGGCGGCACTTCGTGGCGCTCATCCGGACGTGCCGGGCGATCGCGAAGGATCCCGGGCGGTCGCCGAGCAGCGCGGTGCGGCGACGGCTGGGCTCATTCTCTGTGTTGCTCATGAATCAGCTTCCCTCTCGTCAGCGCCTGCGCGCCTTCTTGTCGTCCTTCACGTGACCCCGGAAGGTCCTCGTCGGGGCGAACTCTCCGAGCTTGTGCCCGACCATCGCCTCGGTGACGAAGACCGGCACATGCTTGCGGCCGTCGTGCACGCCAATGGTGTGCCCGATCATGTCGGGGGTCACCATGGAACGGCGCGACCATGTCTTGATGACGTTGTGCGTACCCGCCTCGTTCTGAGCATCGACCTTCTTGGCCAGGTGCTCATCGACGAAGGGGCCCTTCTTAAGACTGCGTGGCATACCTCAGACTCCCAATCAGCGCTTCTTGCCGGACTTGCGGCGACGCACGATCAGACGGCTGCTCGCCTTTTTCTTGTTGCGGGTGCGGCCCTCGGGCTTGCCCCAGGGGCTCACCGGGTGACGGCCACCGGAGGTGCGGCCCTCGCCACCACCGTGGGGGTGGTCGACGGGGTTCATCACGACACCGCGGACGGTCGGGCGGACGCCCTTCCACCGGGTGCGGCCGGCCTTGCCCCAGTTGATGTTGGACTGCTCGGCATTGCCGACCTCGCCGATCGTGGCGCGGCAGCGGATGTCGACCATCCGCATCTCACCCGAGGGCAGACGCAGAGTGGCGTACTTGCCCTCGCGGGCTACCAGCTGGACGGCGGCACCGGCCGCGCGACCCATCTTGGCGCCACCACCGGGGCGCAGCTCCACGGCGTGCACCGTGGTGCCGACCGGGATGTTGCGCAGCGGCAGGTTGTTGCCGGGCTTGATGTCGGCCTCGACGCCGGACTCGATCTTCGCACCCTGGGCGACGCCCAGCGGAGCGATGATGTAGCGCTTGGCGCCATCGGCGAAGTGCAGCAGGGCGATGCGGGCGTTGCGGTTCGGGTCGTACTCGATGTGAGCGACCTTGGCCGGCACGCCGTCCTTGTCGTACCGCTTGAAATCGATGATGCGGTAGGCCTGCTTGTGGCCACCACCGATGTGACGGGTGGTGATCCGCCCGGAGTTGTTGCGACCACCGGTCTTCGACTTGGAGACCAGCAGCGACTTCTCGGGGGTGGAGCGAGTCAGTTCAACGAAGTCCGACACGCTCGAGCCACGACGGCCCGGGGTTGTCGGCTTGTGCTTTCGGATACCCATGGATCTTCGTTCCTTGTCTTTCGCTGCTCGGGCTCACTCGCCCTGGCCGGCGAAGATGTCGATGCGATCTCCCTCGGCCACCGTCACGATCGCGCGCTTGGTGTCCTTGCGACGGCCAAGACCGTCGCGGGTGCGACGCGCCTTGCCCTTGCGGTTCATCGTGTTGACCCCGACGACCTTGACGCCGAAGATCTGCTCGATGGCGATCTTGATCTCGGTCTTGTTGGCCGTCGGCCGCACCAGGAAGGTGTAGGCGTTCTGGTCGAGCAGGCCGTAGCTCTTCTCGGAGACGACCGGCGCGAGGATGATGTCCCGCGGGTCGCGAATCTTCAGATCGCTCACTTGGCGTCCTCCTCATCGGAGCCCGCCTTGGCGGACTTGACGGCGTTGACGAAACCAGCGGCCTCAGCGGCCTCGGTGGTGGCGAACCAGACCTCGGCGATGGTGCGCCCGTACCAGGGCGACTCCGGGGTGTGGAACTTCATGGAGCTCTCATTGCCCTTGATGTCGAATCCCTCGGGCGGGTTGTCCCCGCGGAAGGAGTCCGAACCGAAGGGGTGCAGGTCTGCGGTGTCGGTCTCGGGGACCTCGACCTCGGCGGCATCCGTGCCGGCGCCGACGAAGGCGTCGAAGGCGGCCCGGGTGAAGACCACCTGGTCGGACTTGACGACGTCGTAGGCGTTGAGCTGGTCAGCGGCCAGCACGTGCACCTCGGCGAGGTTGCGCACCGACAGCCAGGAGTTCTCCTCCTGGCGTCCCAGCACGACCAGGACCTTGTTGAGCTCGCCGATCGAGGCGAGCACGGCCTTGGCGGCCTTGGTGGAGGGCTTGTCGCCCTCGACCAGGGAGGTCAGCACGAACAGCTGCCCGTCGCGAGCCCGGTCCGACAGCGCCCCGCGCAGGGCGGCGGCGACCATCTTCTTGGGGGTGCGCTGGGCGTAGGAGCGGGGCTGCGGACCGTGCACGACTCCACCACCGACCCACTGGGGGGCGCGGGTGGAACCCTGACGGGCGCGGCCGGTGCCCTTCTGGCGCCACGGCTTCTTGCCACCGCCGGACACCATGGCCCGGGTCTTGGTGGCGTGGGTGCCCTGGCGAGCGGCGGCCTGCTGGGCCACCACGACCTGGTGGATCAGCGGAATGTTGGTGGCGACGTCGAAGACGTGGGCCGGAAGCTCGACGGAGCCGGACTTCTTGCCCTTCGCGTTCAGGACGTCGACGGTCTTGTTCTCACTCATGCGGCATCCCCATTCTTGGCAGCCTGCTTGGCGGCGCTGCGGACGACCACGAGGGAGCCCTTGGCACCGGGAACGGCGCCCCGGACCAGGATGATCCCGCGCTCGGAATCGACCGAGTGCACCGGAAGGTTCTGGACGGTGATCCGGTCATTGCCCATCCGGCCGGCCATCCGCATGCCCTTGAGCACCTTGCCAGGGGTGGAGCAGCCACCGATGGAACCGGGTGAGCGGTGCTTGCGGTGGACGCCGTGGCTGGCGCGCAGGCCCTTGAACCCGTGGCGCTTCATGACGCCGGCGGTGCCGTGGCCCTTGCTGGTGCCAGTGACATCGACGATCTCGGCGGCCTCGAAGACGTCGGCGGTGATCTCCTGTCCGAGGGTGTACTCGGAGGCGTCGGAGGTCCGCAGCTCGACGAGGTGCTTGCGGGGGGTGACCCCGGCACGCTCGAAGTGGCCGGACTCCGGCTTGGTGACCTTCTTGGCCTTGACGGCGCCGAAGCCGAGCTGGACGGCGGAGTAGCCGTCGGTCTCGGGGGTGCGCACCTGGGTGACCACACAGGGCCCGGCCTGGATCACGGTGACGGGAACGACCTTGTTGTTCTCGTCCCACAGCTGGGTCATGCCGAGCTTGGTGCCCAGCACGCCCTTCACTTTGCGTTCATTGCTCATGGTGCTCAACCTCACGGAAGCTTGATCTCGATGTCGACGCCGGCCGGCAGGTCGAGACGCATCAGCGAGTCAACCGTCTTGGGGGTCGGGTCGAGAATGTCGATGAGCCGCTTGTGGGTGCGCATCTCGAAGTGCTCGCGGCTGTCCTTGTACTTGTGGGGCGAACGGATTACACAGAACACGTTCTTCTCAGTAGGAAGCGGCACCGGGCCTGCGACCTTGGCCCCCGTACGGGTCACCGTGTCGACGATCTTGCGCGCCGACGAGTCGATGACCTCGTGGTCGTAGGCCCGCAGCCTGATGCGGATCTTTTGTCCCGCCACAGTTGTTCCTTCTACTCGTCCCTGCCCCGCCCGGATTACTCCGGTGCGTTCAGAGGGTTCCGGCATGGGACCCGGCTGAGGCCGCGTCCCGCATTGTCAGATCCAGGTGAATGGTTCCGACGACCGTCCAGGTCATCGGAAGATCCACGAGGCTCCTTCCAGCTCCTCCACCGGCCCCCGAGGTCGGGTGTGTCGCGCACCTGAGGGACGCACTGCACCTGAGCTCTCCTGGCCATGTACCGGGGAACGGACATCACTACCGGGGAACACTGTGCATTTGTGCATCCTCCGAGGCGCCACACCCGCTGTGGGGCGGACATCGCATCGGACCGTCCTGGGACGACCGCCACGATGAGTGGTGTGGGCTCCGATGCCTTCCCGGGATTCCACGAATCACTGGACAGCGCACCGAGGCCCGCTTCGGAGCAACCCGGACAGTCTCTCACGCATCCCGCCCGAGGCCAAATCGAGAGGGATCCGTGTTCGGTCCCCACCCCCGGACGGGACGCGGCCCGCTCAGCGCGCGGCGATGACCTCGGCGAACCGGCGGAGCCTGGCCAGGCAGGACTGGCGACCCAGGATCTCCATCGACTCGAAGAGCGGCGGGGAGACCCGGTTGCCCGTGACGCCGACCCGGATCGGGGCGAACCCGACCCGCGGCTTGATCCCCAGCTCCTCGCACACCCCGGTGCGCAGCGCCTGCTGGATCGGCTCGGCGGTGAACTGCTCATCGGTGAGCTGCTCCAGGGCGGCGATCCCGGCCGCCAGGATGGCCGCCGGGTCTCCCTTCAGCTTGGCGGTGGAGTCCTGGTCGAAGGTCAGCTCGTCATCGGCGACCAGCAGGAAGGACAGCTTCGGCACCGCCTCCGACAGCAGGGTGAGCCGCTCCTGGATGAGCGGCACGCCGGCCCGGATGAGGTCGGTGGTGCGCTGCGAGGGGTCGACCAGCTGCCCGGCGGAGGTGGCGTGGGCGAGCACCCGGTCGGCCAGCTCCCCGGTCTCCAGGCTGCGGATGTACTGGCCGTTGAGCCAGTCCAGCTTGGTGACGTCGAAGACCGGTCCGCCGGTGGAGATGTCCTGCCAGCGGAACCGGTGGGTGAAGGACTGGAAGCTCTCCACCTCCTGACCCTCGGCGATCGTCGGGTAGGCGAGCAGCTGGAGGAAGTTGCGCAGCGCCTCGGGAAGATACCCCTGCTCGCGGAACCACATCAGCCGGGCGGCCGGATTCTTGCGCTTGGAGATCTTCGACTTGTCGGTGTTGCGCAGCAGCGGCATGTGGGCGAACTGCGGCGCCTGCCAGCCGAGCCAGCGGTAGAGCAGCAGGTGCTTGGGGGTCGAGGAGATCCACTCCTCGCCGCGGACCACCGTGTTGATGCCCATCAGGTGGTCGTCGACGACGACGGCCAGGTGATAGGTCGGGAAGCCGTCGGCCTTGAGGATGACCTGGTCGTCGGGGTGGGGTGCCCGCACCTCGCCGCGGATGAGGTCGTGGAAGCCGAGCTCGACGTCGTCGGGGATCAGCATCCGGACCACCGGGGTCTCGGTGAATCCAGGCAGCTTCGAGCGCTCCTCCTTGGTCATCCCCAGGCACATCCGGTCGTATCCGGTGTCGGGGGACTTCGCGGCGGCCCGCTCGGCCCTCAGCTGGGCCAGCCTCTCGGGGGAGCACCAGCAGTGGTAGGCGTGGCCCTCGGCGAGCAGCCGCTCGACATAGGGCCGGTAGGTGTCCAGCCGCTCGGACTGCTTGTACGGGGCGTAGGGGCCGCCCAGCAGGGGGCTCTCGTCGGGGCCCAGCCCCAGCCAGTCGAGGGTCTGGTAGATCTGCTCCTCGGATCCCTGGACCAGTCGGTTGCGGTCGGTGTCCTCGATCCGCAGCACAAACTGCCCGCCGGTCTGACGGGCCCATGCCTTGTCGAACAGGGCCATGTAGGCCGTTCCGACATGGGGATCGCCGGTCGGGGAGGGGGCGACGCGGGTGCGCGCGGGAGTCTGCGGGGAATCAGTCATGATGAGGACACTGTACTTTCCGGCCGGCCCCTGGGGCCCGCCGTCTCCCCGGGACCCGGGTGCCGCGTTGCCCGGGGTCCGGCCGAGTACTGGTAATTTTCGGGTCATGGCAGAACCCACCCCCTCACCCGTCAGCGCCCCCTCCCACCGGAGACCGGCCGAGCAGCCCGCACCCGCCCCGGCCGCTCCCTCGGACTTCATCCGCGAGGTGATCCGCGAGGACAATGAGCAGGGCACCTACGACGGCCGGGTCCAGACCCGCTTCCCCCCGGAGCCGAACGGCTACCTCCACATCGGCCACGCCAAGGCCATCGTCACCGACTTCGGCATCGCCGCCGACTTCGACGGGGTGTGCAATCTGCGTCTCGACGACACCAACCCCGGCACCGAGGAGACCGAGTACGTCCAGGCGATCGTCGACGACATCGCCTGGCTGGGATACGTCCCCGGCAGGGTGGTGCACGCCTCCGACTACTTCGAGCAGCTCTACCGGTGGGCGCAGTACCTCATCGAGCAGGGCCTGGCCTATGTCGACGACCAGGACCCCGAGACGATCTCGGCCCAGCGCGGCGGCTACGGCCGTCCCGGCGTCGAGAGCCCCTACCGGGACCGACCGGCCGCCGAGAGCCTGGACCTGCTGGAGAGGATGCGCGCCGGGGAGTTCCCGGACGGTTCCCGCTGCCTGCGAGCCAGGATCGACATGCAGGACGAGAACATGTGGCTGCGCGACCCGGTGATGTACCGGATCCGTCACCTGAGCCACCACAGCACCGGCGAGAAGTGGAAGATCTACCCCACCTACGACTGGGCGCACGGCCAGTCCGACGCCATCGAGGGGGTCACCCACTCGCTGTGCTCCCTGGAGTTCAACAGTCACCGTCCGCTCTACGAGTGGTTCCTGGCGCACCTGCCGCTGGATCGTCCGGCTCCCAAGCAGCGCGAGTTCGCCCGCCTGGAGCTGACCCACACCATCACCTCCAAGCGCCGCCTCAAGAAACTGGTCGACGACCGGCTGGTCGACGGCTGGGATGATCCGCGGATGCCCACCCTGCGGGGAATGCGCCGACGCGGCTACCCGGCCGCCGCGATCCGCGACTTCTGCACCGCGATCGGCACCACCCGCAACAACTCGGTGCGTGCCATCGAGGAGTTCGAGTCCTTCGTGCGCAAAGAGCTCAACCGCACGGCGCTGCGTCGGATGGCGGTGCTCCGGCCCCTGGCGCTGATCCTGGACGGCTGGCCCACCGATGCCGAGGGCAACCCGGTCGTCGAGTACTTCGAGATCGTCAACAACCCGGAGAACCCCGACGACGGGGTCCGCAAGGTCCCCTTCACCGGAACCCTGTGGATCGAGCAGGACGACTTCCGGGAGAATCCACCGCGCAAGTACTTCCGGCTCTCGCCGGGACGCGAGGTGAGGCTGCGCGGGGCCTACCTGGTGACCGCCACCGACGTCGTCAAGGACGAGGCGGGCGATGTCGTGGCGGTGCACGCCAGCTACGACCCGCAGTCGCGCGGGGGCAACGCCCCCGACGGCCGGAAGGTGAAGTCCACCATGCACTGGGTCTCGGCGGCCCATGCCGTGGAGGCCGAGGTGCGGCTCTACGACCGGCTGTTCACCGCCGAGGTGCCCGGCGAGGCGACCGGAGAGGCCCTCGACGACCTCAACCCGGCCTCCCGGGAGACGCTGACCGGCTGCAAGCTGGAGCCCGCCGCGGCCCAGACCGACCCTGGAGAGATGATCCAGTTCGAGCGGCTCGGCTACTTCGCCGCCGACACCGAGCAGCCGATGCTCTTCCACCGGACGGTGGGGCTCCGCGACGAGTGGGCCCACATCCAGAAGCAGCAGGCCAAGTGAGGATGGTCCGATGACCGCCACCGGCGGTGTCTCGTCCGCAGTGCTGACCATCCTGGCCAGCACCGATGTGCACGGGCACCTGTACAACTGGGACTACTTCAGCGACGCCCCCTTCCCCGCCGACCCCCGGTCGACCGGGGGGCAGGCCCAGCCGCCGCTGGGGCTGGCCCGGATGTCGACCATCGTGGCCCGGGTCCGAGCCGAACGGGCTCCCGGGGCGGTCGCCCTGCTGGACAACGGCGACACCATCCAGGGCACGCCGCTGACCTATCTGTGGGCCCATCCCGAGCGGGCGGGCAAGGACCAGCAGCTGGACTGCGACCCGATGGCGCGGGCGATGGACCTGATGGGCTACGACGCCGCGGTGATCGGCAACCACGAGTTCAACGCCGGTCTCGAGGTGCTCGCGGCCCATACCCGCAGCCTCACCGCACCGCTGCTGGGAGCCAATGTCATCGACCGGTCCACCGGTAAGCCGCTCACCCGCGCCACCGCCATGGTGGAGAAGGCGGTGGCCGGCCACCGGGTGCTGCTCGGGGTGATCGGGGTCACGACGCCGGGTTCGGCGGTCTGGGACCGCAGCCACCTGGACGGTCGGGTGGCACTGACCGATCCCATCGAGGCGGCCGCCCGGCAGGCCGGTCGGTTGCGCCGGGCCGGCGCCGATGTCGTCGTGGTGCTCGCCCACAGCGGGCTGGACGAGGCCGACCGCCCGCCGATCTACCGCCAGATGGCGGAGAACTGCGCCACCTCGCTGGCCGGCACCGTTCCCGAGATCGATCTGGTGATCGCCGGCCACACCCACGCCGCCCCGCTGTCGAGGGTCGTCGAGGGAGCCTCCGGACACCGGGTGCTCATCGCCCAGCCGGGGGCATGGGCCAGCGCCATCGCCCGCGTCGACATCCCGCTGCTCCTCGGCGACCCGGCGCAGCCGGACCGGGGCCCGGTCGTCCGGGTCGACCACTCGGCCGTACCGGACTGGATCACCATCTGTCCCACCGCCGGGCAGGACGACGACCCCAGCCTGGTCGCCAACCCGCAGCTGGCAGCCGCCCACCGCCGGACGGTGGCCTATGTCAACACCCCGGTCGCCCGGTGCACCACCACCCTGAGCGCCCGGTCGGCGACCGTCCGCGACACCCCGATCCTCGACCTGGTGGCCCAGACCCAGGTCGACGCCGTGGCCCGGGCGCTGGCCGATCTCGGCGGCGAGGACGCCGATCTGCCGGTGATCGCCCAGGTCTCCCCCTTCTCCCGGACCGCCGAACTACCCGCCGGCCAGGTGAGACTGCGCGACATCGCCGGGATGTACCCCTTCGAGAACACCCTGGCCGCGATCCGGCTCACCGGCGGCCAGCTGCGCGACTACCTGGAGCACTCGGCGTCCTACTTCGGGCAGGTGGCCCCCGGCACACCGATCGATCCGAGACCGGTCACCGAGGGAGGCATCACCCGGGCCAGCCGCCAGGGCCGCACGGTCTGGGACTACAACTTCGACGCCCTCACCGGGGTGACCTACCGGATCGACATCACCCGACCGGTCGGGTCCAGGATCTGCGACCTGGCCTGGCAGGGCACGGAACTGGCCACCGACCAGCCCTTCGCGCTGGCCGTCAACAACTACCGGCTCAACGGCGGCGGCGGATTCCCGCACGTGCGTCAGGCCCCGGTGCTGTGGGACGGCCAGCTGGAGATCCGCCAGCTGCTCATCGAGACCGTGACCGAACGCGGGGTCATCGACCCGGCCGACTTCTTCACCAGGAACTGGGAGGTCGTCGCCGGCCGCTGAGTCCCCGCCCGGACAACTAGTGTTGGCCCCATGACTGACTCGATCGCTGTACTGACGGACTTCATCGGTCGCATCCGCGACGAGGGGGGCCGGGTCTGCGACGGACTGGACGACGAGCTGGCCCGCTACCAGGCGGCTCCCGCCACCAACACCATCTGCTGGCTGCTGTGGCACACCGCCCGCGGACTCGACGCCCAGCTCCACGACGTGCTCGGCGGCGACCAGTTGTGGGCCGACGAGTGGGCCGAGAGACTCGGGCTGCCGCTTCCGGACAGTCGGTTGGGGGCCGGCGCCACCGGCTACGGTCAACGACCCGAGGATGTCATCCACGTGGTCGCCCCGGTGCAGGATCTGCGGGCCTACCTCGAGGCCGCCTGCGAGGATGCCGCAGCACTGGTCGGGGCCCTCGACCAGGCCGATCTGGACCGGGTCGTCGACGACAGCTACACCCCGCCGGTCACCCTGTCGGTGCGCATCGTCTCGATCATCACCGACTGCCTCCAGCATCTGGGCCAAGCGGGATTCCTGCGCGGCATCGCGGAACGGGCAGCCGCTGAGTGAGCCTCCCCTCCTCCCCGGGGTCGCCGGAGGACACCACTCAGGACCTCGCCCACCAGCCGCCGGCCCCCGCCCAGCGTCTTGAGGAGGGCCGCATCGCGCTGCTCGTCGAGAGATGGAACAGCACCCAGCGCACCCTGGCCCGTCGAGTGTTCAGCGACGCCTCGGTGGTCGGGGTGGTGCTCGGGCTGTTCGGCTTCTGGACCGCACTGACCCCCAGCCTCATCTCCCGGACCTGGTGGATGACCGCCGCCAGCGTCTTCCTGTCCACCCTGTTCGCCTACGGGGTCGGAGTGCTGGTGGGGGCCTGCGCACGAGGATTCGCCCGGCTCATCGGGCTGCGGGTCACCGCCTCCTCGCGAGCGGTGGCCGTGCTGCGCCGGATCGGCTACGGGGTACTGGTCGCCACCACGGTCGTGGTGTGGTTCTGGAGCATCCAGCAGCAGCGCGACATCTCCCGGACGGTCCACCTGCCGGGCCGGGTCTGGTGGAGCCAGACGGTCGGGGCGGTAGTGGGTCTGGCGGCCGTTGTCGCCTCGATCGGGCTGGTGCGGGCCCTCAGGCACGGCGTGGCACTGCTCTACGCCGGTGTCCGCCGGTTCATCACCCAGCCGGTGGCCGCCGGCGGTGTGCTCATCCTCGGACTGGTGGTGCTGCTCATCGCCACCAACAATGTCATCGTCACGACGGCTGCGAATGCCGTCGCCCATCAGATGAGCGTCATCAATGACCGGACCACTCCCGGGGTCCGACGACCCGACTCGACGCTGAGATCGGGAGGCCCGGGATCGGTGGAGAGCTGGTCGAACCTGGGCCGCAAGGGCCAGAACTACATCAGCGACGGACCCTCGGCCGCCGACATCGCCGAGCTGACCGGTCACCCGGCGAAGGAACCCATCCGGGTCTATGCGGGGCTGCCGGCCGACCACGACCTGGCCGCCGGGGCGCGGACCGTCCTCGCCGAGCTCATCCGGACCCGCGCCTTCGACCGCAAGGTGCTGGTTCTGCACACCACCACCGGCGCCGGCTGGGTGGAGGAGTGGTCGGTGGCATCGGTGGAGTACCTCACCGGCGGCGACTGCGCCACCGCCACGATGCAGTACAGCTTTCTCGGCAGTCCGGCGGCCTTCCTGCTGGACCGCAGTTCCGCCCAGCGAGCCGGGACGGTGCTCCTCGACACCGTGCACGCCTACTGGAGTCGGCTGGATCCGGTCCATCGTCCCCGGCTCTACGCCGCTGGGGTCTCGCTGGGTTCCTACGGCGGTCAGGCGGCCTTCAGCTCCGCCGGCGAGATGATGTCGAGGGTCGACGGGGCGGTGTGGGTGGGCACCCCGGGATTCACCCCGATCTGGAGAGATCTCAACGCCTCACGGCAGCAGGGCTCCCCCGAGGTCGCACCGGTGATCGACAACGGCCGTCACATCCGCTTCGCCCCCACCCCGCGGTATCTGGACCGCAACCGCTGGGGATCCCCCTACGGCAGCTGGCAGACGCCGCGGGTGGTCTACCTGCAGCACACCTCCGACCCGGTGGTGTGGTGGTCCCCCTCGCTCATCTGGCGCGAACCCGACTGGATCCGGGAGAGGGCCGGCATCGACGTCAACCCGAGGATCTCCTGGACTCCCTGGTCCACCTTCTGGCAGGTCACCGCCGACATGGCCATCTCGGTGGCCACCCCCGGCGGCCACGGCCACAGCTACCACGAGGAACTGGTCGACGCCTGGGCCCAGGTGCTGGGCACTCGCTCCTCGCAGGCCCAGCTGCAGCGGATCAAGGAGCAGGCTCCCAGGACCATCCGCGCCGGGGACTGAACTCCTCCCACGTGCCGCACACGCACCGCTGTTGACACGGCAGCACCCCGGAACGCACAGTCCCCGAAACGCACAGTGGCCCGTCCCCCTCGGGGGACGGGCCACGGCCCTGCGAACAGGAATCAGATCACTTGAGGATCTTGGTCACACGACCGGCGCCGACGGTGCGGCCGCCCTCGCGGATAGCGAACTTCAGCTGCTCCTCCATGGCGATGGGGTGGATCAGGTGAACGGTCATCTCGGTGTTGTCACCGGGCATCACCATCTCGGTGCCCTCGGGCAGCTCGACGGTTCCGGTGATGTCGGTGGTCCGGAAGTAGAACTGCGGGCTGTAGTGGGAGAAGAACGGCTTGTGACGGCCACCCTCCTCCTTCTTCAGCACGTAGACCTGACCCTCGAAGTCGGTGTGCGGAGTGGTGGTACCCGGCTTGCACAGCACCATTCCACGCTGTACCTCCTCCTTCTTGGTGCCACGGAGCAGGACGCCGATGTTGTCGCCGGCCTCGCCCTCGTCGAGGATCTTACGGAACATCTCGACACCGGTGACGGTGGTCTTGGTGGTCGTGTCGTGGACGCCCACGATCTCGATCTCCTCGCCCGTCTTGACGATGCCGCGCTCGACACGGCCGGTCACCACGGTGCCACGACCGGTGATGGTGAAGACATCCTCGATCGGCATCAGGAAGGGCTTGTCCAGCTCACGCTTCGGGGTCGGGATGTACTCGTCGACCGCGTCCATCAGATCGAGGATGGACTGGGTCCACTTCGGGTCACCCTGCAGAGCCTGGAAGGCGGACACCCGGACGACCGGGCAGTTGTCGCCGTCGAACTCCTGAGAGGTCAGCAGCTCGCGGACCTCCATCTCGACGAGCTCGATGAGCTCCTCGTCATCGACCATGTCGCACTTGTTGAGGGCGACGACGATGGCGGGGACGCCGACCTGGCGGGCGAGCAGGACGTGCTCGCGGGTCTGGGGCATCGGGCCGTCGGTGGCGGCCACCACGAGGATCGCACCGTCCATCTGGGCGGCACCGGTGATCATGTTCTTGACGTAGTCGGCGTGCCCGGGGCAGTCGACGTGCGCGTAGTGACGCTTCTCGGTCTGGTACTCGATGTGAGCGATCGAGATGGTGATGCCGCGCTGGCGCTCTTCAGGGGCCTTGTCGATCTGATCGAACGCCGACTCCTCGTTGAGTTCCGGGTACTTGTCGTGCAGCACCTTGGAGATCGCCGCGGTGAGCGTCGTCTTGCCGTGGTCGATGTGTCCGATGGTGCCGATGTTGACGTGCGGCTTGGTCCGCTCGAACTTGGCCTTTGCCACTGGGGCTCCTTCTGAAAATGTCGCCCGCTCTTGCGCGGTGCGCGTCGTGTGGTTGCCCGTAGGCGGATCCCACGGACATCTTCTGGACGGCCCCGACCCGAGGTCAGGGAACTCGTCCTAGTCTGCTGCATGGGCTGCCCTCAGTCAAACTGACGGACCCATGAGAATACGCCGACAGAACAGGCCCGGTCCCCCGGGTCCATTCGGCGGTCATGACGCCGGGCGGGGAAGGTTGCTCCCCCGCCCGACACCGTGGACAGTACCCCCGTCGGGAGGTACTGCCAGCGGTCACTTGGTGCCGTTGGCCTTCGCGATGATCTCCTCGGCCACGGAGGTCGGGGTCTCACCGTAGGAGTCGAACTCCATCGAGTAGGAGGCCTGGCCGGAGGTCTTGGACCGCAGGTCGCCGACATATCCGAACATCTCGGACAGCGGGACCAGCGCCCGGACCACCTTGTTCCCGTGCTCCTCCACCATCTCCTGGATCTGGCCGCGGCGGGCGTTGAGGTCGCCGATCACGGTGCCCAGGTAGTCCTCGGGAGTGGTCACCTCCACCGCCATCAGCGGCTCGAGGATTCCGGGCTGAGCCTTGCGGGCAGCCTCCTTGAAGGCCATCGATCCGGCGATCTTGAAGGCCATCTCGGAGGAGTCGACCTCATGGTAGGCGCCGTCGAGGAGGGTGCACTTGAGATCCTCCATCGGGTAGCCGGCCAGCACACCGAACTGCATGGCGTCACGGACACCGGCGTCCACCGAGGGGATGTACTCCTTGGGGATGCGGCCGCCGGTGACGGCGTTGACGAACTCGTAGCCGGAGCCGGGCTCGGTCGGCTCGATGGAGATGACCACCCGCGCGAACTGGCCGGAACCACCGGTCTGCTTCTTGTGGGTGTACTCGTACTTGTCGACCTTCTTGTGAATGGTCTCGCGGTAGGCCACCTGCGGCTTGCCGATGTTGGCCTCCACGTGGAACTCGCGCTTCATCCGGTCGATGAAGACGTCCAGGTGCAGCTCGCCCATGCCGGCGATGATGGTCTGGCCGGTCTCCTCGTCGGTGTGCACCCGGAAGGTCGGGTCCTCCTCGACGAGGTGCTGAATCGCGGCGGCCAGCTTCTCCTGGTCGGCCTTCGACTTCGGCTCGATGGCCTGCTCGATGACCGGGTTCGGGAAGACCATCGACTCCAGCACGATCGGGTGTGCCGGGTCGCACAGGGTCTCGCCGGTGGTGGTGTCCTTCAGACCCATCACCGCGCCGATCATGCCGGCGCCCAGCTCGGCGACCTCCTGACGCTTGTTGGCGTGCATCAGGTAGATCTTGCCGATCCGCTCCTTCTTGTCCTTGGTGGCGTTGAGCACCTGCTCGCCGGCCTTGAGGACTCCGGAGTAGATCCGCACATAGGTCAGCTTGCCCAGGTGCGGGTCGGTGGCGATCTTGAAGGCCAGCACCGACAGCGGGTCGTCATCGGTGGGCTTGCGGTCGATCTCGACCGACTCGTCGCCGGGCTTGAAGCCCTTGATCGCCGGGACGTCCTCGGGGGAGGGCAGGTAGTCGACGATGGCGTCGAGCAGGGGCTGGACGCCCTTGTTCTTGAAGGAGGTGCCGCAGGTGACGGCGGTGAACACGTTGGCGATGACGCCGCGGCGGATCGCCGCCTTGATCTGCTCCTTGGTCACCGAGTCGGGGTCATCGAGGTAGACCTCCATGAACTCCTCGTCGTTCTCGGCGACGGTCTCCAGCATCTCGGCGCGGGCGGCCTCGGCGGCCTCCTTGAGATCGGCGGGGATCTCCTCGGTCTCGAAGTGGGCGCCGAGCTCGGTCTCGCCGCGCCAGGTCTTGGCGTCCATGTCGATGAGGTCGATGATGCCGATGAAGTTCTCCTCGGCGCCGATCGGCAGCTGGAGGAGCACCGGAATGGCGTGCAGACGCTCCTTGATGGTCGTCACGCAGTGCTCGAAGGAGGCGCCGGTGCGGTCCATCTTGTTGATGTAACAGATGCGCGGAACACCGTAGTGAGCAGCCTGGCGCCAGACGGTCATCGACTGCGGCTCGACACCGGCGACGCCGTCGAAGACAGCGACAGCGCCGTCGAGAACGCGCAGCGCACGCTCCACCTCGACGGTGAAGTCGACGTGTCCGGGGGTGTCGATGATGTTGATCTGGATGTCATGCCAGAAGGTGGTGGTGGCGGCCGAGGTGATGGTGATCCCTCGCTCCTGCTCCTGCTCCATCCAGTCCATGGTGGCGGCGCCGTCGTGGACCTCGCCGATCTTGTAGGACTTTCCGGTGTAGTAGAGGATGCGCTCGGTCGTCGTGGTCTTACCGGCGTCGATGTGGGCCATGATGCCGATATTGCGAACCTTGGTCAGGTCTGTGGTGGCCACAGTGTTCAAACCTCAAATCTCTGAATGAGTCGTCTGGGCGGGTTGATTCCTGGCACGGATGAGCCGGAGGCGGAACTGCGACCGGGGAACCCGCGAGATGTGTGATGAGCAGGCAGGCGCCGATGAGCCCGGGGCATCGCCCGGCAGGCCCATCGGCGCACATTCTGCTGCTGACTGCATGGTGGTGCCCCCTCGTCCATCGACGAGGGGGCGGAGAATCACCAGCGGTAGTGCGCGAAGGCGCGGTTGGCCTCGGCCATCTTGTGGGTGTCCTCGCGACGCTTCACCGAAGCGCCGAGGCCGTTGGAGGCATCGAGGATCTCATTCATGAGCCGCTCGGCCATGGTCTTCTCCCGACGCTCGCGGGAGAACCCGACCAGCCAGCGCATCGACAGGGTGGTGGCGCGGGCGGGCTTGACCTCGACGGGCACCTGGTAGGTGGCGCCGCCGACTCGCCGGGACTTGACCTCCAGGGAGGGCTTGATGTTGTCGAGAGCGCGCTTGAGAGTCTGCACCGGATCGGTGTTGGTCTTGGTGCGGCAGCCCTCGAGGGCGGTGTAGACGATGTCCTGGGCGACGGTCTTCTTGCCGTCCTTGAGGATCTTGCTCACCAGCTGGGAGACGATCGGAGACCCGTACACCGGGTCGACCATCACGGGGCGCTTGGGCGCCGGTCCCTTACGAGGCATGGCTCACTTCTCCTTTTTGGCGCCGTAGTGGCTACGGGCCTGCTTGCGGCCCTTGACACCCTGGGTGTCGAGGGAGCCGCGGACGATCTTGTACCGGACGCCGGGGAGGTCCTTGACACGGCCGCCGCGCACGAGCACCATCGAGTGCTCCTGCAGGTTGTGACCGATCCCGGGGATGTAGGCCGTGACCTCGATACCCGAGGACAGGCGCACACGCGCAACCTTGCGAAGGGCCGAGTTCGGCTTCTTCGGGGTGGTGGTGTAGACGCGGGTGCACACGCCACGGCGCTGCGGGGAGCCCTTGAGGGCAGGCGTCTTGTTCTTGCTGATCTTGTCAGTGCGGCCCTTTCGGACCAACTGCTGGATTGTAGGCACCGGCTGGTATCTCTTTCCGTTGGGTTCTTGTTCCCTGGCTGCGCACCTGGTGCACCGGCGTCGGGATCACCGCTGTCCCTCGCTCTGGCGTCTCAGATACTGTACGAACTCCGCACCGGCGGACCGTCTCGCAGCAACTCGAGAGGTCGTGTCGCCGTGCCAGGGCACGCACACAGTGTCCGGGCACACCGGACACGGTAGTGAAGAATATCTCTGCGCGGCCCGATTGGCAAAGACGGTCGGTCGTAGGCTCTCGGTCATGATCTCGCTCGCCACCATCGGGACCAGCGCCATCACCGAGCATCTGCTCGACGCCGTCGCCGACAGTTCCCGGATCCGCCACACCGTCGTCCACTCCCGCAGCGCCGCCCGCGGCCGGGCCTTCGCCGACCAGGTCGGCGTCGACCGGGTGGTGACCACCCTCGAGGAGCTCGCCGGGTCCGGGATCGACGCGGTCTACATCGCCAGCCCCAATGCCCTGCACCACGACCAGGCCCGGGCCATGCTGCGGGCCGGCAAGCACGTCCTGGTCGAGAAGTCGGCCTGCGTCACCCCCGCCGGCTGGCAGGATCTGGTCGACCTCGCCCGGGCCAGGGGGCTGGCCCTGCTGGAGGCCAACCGCAACTCGGTGTGGCACCCGGGCACCGCGGCCCTGCGCGAGGCACTCCCCCGGCTCGGCAGGATCCGGCTGTCCCAGCTGGGCTACTGCCAGCGGTCCAGCCGGTACGACCGGTTCCTGGCCGGCCAGACCCCGGGGATCTTCGACCCGGCGATGGGGGCCGGTGCCCTGATGGACATCGGCACCTACGCCCTGGAGGCGATGATCGAGCTCTTCGGCCAGCCCCCGACCTTCAGCACCGAGGCCGTTCTCATCGGGCACCAGCAGCCCGGGACCGCCGACCGGCAGGATCGACCGCTCGATCCGTCGATCGACGGGGCTGGCGTCCTGACCGCCCGGTACCCCGGCCATCTGTGCACGGTGACCTGGTCGAAGATCAGCGACTCCAGTGCCCCGAGCGTGATTCAGGGGGAGGACGCCACCCTCACCGCCGACTCCATCGAGGACCCCTCGCAGCTCACCCTCACCGCCAGGGGGTCGCGCCAGGTGATCGAGATCCCGCGCCGCCGGATCCGCGACATGGGTCACGAGTTGGAGGCCTTCGCCGACGCCGTGGAGGATCCCTCCCGCTGCTCACTCCCCCAGCGCTGGACGGCCCAGCGGCTCGACCTGATGGCCGAGATCCGTCGCCGCACGGGTGTCCGGCTGGCGGGCAGCTGAGCTTCGGGTCGGATCAGGCGCCGGTGCTGGGCAGACCGGGCCGCCCGCCGGTCCCGGAACTCTGCGGGGTCGACGTCGTCACCGTGGAGATCGGTGCGACCGGTCGGGTCGGGGCGCTGGCCCCACCGGGTCCGGCGCTGTCGGACTCGGCCCAGGAGAACCCGGCCGTCCTGGTGTAGGTCGATCCCTTGATGGTGATCGTGTACGACCCGCCGCCCAGGTAGGGCAGGGTCACATCGGGGAAGACATTGCGGCGCGCGTCGCCGGTCGCGGTGGCCGTCGTCGTCCAGCTCCTCGATCCGCCGCCGGCCCGGGAGACCGTGAAGGTCACCCGCTCGCCGTCGGTGAACCCGTAGCTGGTGAGGGTGATCCTGTCATTGCGGTGCCAGCTGCTCCTGGAGAAGCCGATGCCGGTCGGGAAGGCCAGCACGTCGGCCTGTTCCGACTCGTCGCCGTGGTACTCGTCGCCGATCACGCACACCGCGACCGCCGAGTACCACCCCGGGGTCCTGGCCGTCACCGTCGTGGTGGCGCTGGCGGTGGTGAAGTCGGTGACGTCGGCGTCGTCCCAGTCGTCCGCCTCGGGACCCAGGACCGCCAGCTCGATGCCAGTCGCCGGCGTCTGGCAGCCGGTCACCGTGAAGGTGATCGTCATCGGGGCGTCTCCCTCGGCGGGGCTGGCCACCACCGTCGGGGTCGGCAGGTCCAGGCCCTCGTCGGAGGGGTCGTCCGTGGGGTCGTCGGAGTCGGCGGGGATCGAGGCCGAGCCGGAGGGGTCCGTCGCCCCGGAGGGGGAACCCGTGGGGGTCGGGTCCGCGGAACCGGCCGAGTCGGTGGGGCTGGCAGGGTCTGCGGGACTGGCAGGGGCCGAGGTGGTACCGGCGGACTGCCCGGCCCCGGCCGAGGGGGCCGATCCCGAACCGTCCCCGCCGGCCGAGGGGGTGGCGGAGGTCTGGGAGGAGGTGGCGCCGGCCGCCGGGTCGTCGGCCATCGCCAGGGAGGCGCCGAGGGGGCCTGTCAGCATCGCCAGGCACAGAGATCCGGACACGAGATACCTGCTGCGGGACATGGGTCGGCCTCTCTCGACGACTGCTGAACCCGGTTCACGGGCGGTCGCTGCGAACGCTATCGCATCGCCGAGCCAGATCGCATCCATCGGCGACATGTCGGGCCGAGCGGGAGACATGACAGGGGCCGCGGGCCACCTCCCTGAGGAGGATGCCCGCGGCCCCTGACCGAACCTGTCGGTGTCAGTCCATGTCGCCGAAATCGAGATCATCCAGCGGTACCGCCGATGAGCTGGACCCGAAGTCGTAGTCGAACGGGTCGTAGTTCATCGTGAAGGCGGCTGCCTTGGCCTCGGCGGTGGGCTCCACGCGCAGGTTGCGGTAGCGCTCCAGACCGGTGCCGGCGGGGATCAGCTTGCCGAGGATGACGTTCTCCTTGAGACCGACCAGGGTGTCGGTCTTGCCGTTGATCGCCGCATCGGTGAGGACCTTGGTGGTCTCCTGGAAGGAGGCCGCCGACAGCCACGAGTCGGTGGCCAGGGAGGCCTTCGTGATGCCCATCAGGACCGGACGGCCCTCGGCGGGACGACCGCCCTCCGAGACCGCCTTGCGGTTGGCCGCCTCGTAGTGCGGACGGTCCACCAGCTCGCCGGGCATCATCGGGGTGTCGCCGGACTCGATGACCGTGACCCTGCGCAGCATCTGCCGGATGACGATCTCGATGTGCTTCTCGTGGATACCGGCGCCCTGGGTGTTGTACACCTTCTGGACCTCGGAGACGAGATGCTCCTCCACCTTGCGCACGCCGAGGACGCGAAGCACGTCCTGCGGGTCGAGGGTGCCGCCCATCAACTGCTGGCCGGCCTCCACCTGCGTGCCGTCGCGCATCACGAAGTGCTTGCCGTCGGCGTCGAACTCCAGACGGGCCCGCCTGGGCAGCGGGTACTCGACATCCTCCTCGCCGTCGTCACGGACCAGGATCAGCTTGCGCCGCGACTCGGAGTCGTCGAGCCTGATGACACCGGCCGCCTCGGCGATCGCGGACTTGCCCTTCGGGGTACGGGCCTCGAAGAGCTCGACCACGCGGGGAAGTCCCTGGGTGATGTCGTCGCCGGCCACACCACCGGTGTGGAAGGTACGCATCGTCAGCTGGGTGCCGGGCTCGCCGATCGACTGGGCGGCGATGATACCGACCGCCTCGCCGACGTCGACCAGATTTCCGGTCGACAGGGATCGTCCGTAGCACCGGGCGCAGCACCCCTGGGGAGCCGCGCAGGTGAGCACCGAGCGCACCTTGATCTGGCTGATCCCGTGCTTGATGAGCTCGGTGATCTCGGCGTCGCCGAGGTCGGAGTTCGCCGCGACCACGACCGTGCCGTCGGCGTCCACCGCATCGGCGGCCAGGCACCTCGAGTAGACCGAGGTCTCCAGATCGCCGACCGGGACCAGCGTGCCCTTGCCATCGTCGACCGCGATGGTCTTCGGCATCCCGCGGGTGGTCCCGCAGTCCTCCTCGCGGACGATGACGTCCTGGGAGACGTCGACCAGACGACGGGTGAGGTAGCCGGAGTCGGCGGTACGCAGAGCGGTGTCGGCCTGACCCTTTCGACCGCCGTGGGTGGAGATGAAGTACTCCAGGACCGTCAGGCCCTCACGGAAGTTTGACTTGATGGGTCGGGCGATGATCTCGCCCTTCGGGTCGGCCACCAGACCTCGCATGGCGGCGATCTGACGCATCTGGGTCATATTCCCTCGTGCGCCCGAGTGCACCATCATGTAGATCGGGTTGGTCTGGGTGAAGTTCGCCTCCATCGCCTTGGTGAGCTCGGCGGTGGCCTCGGTCCAGATCTGGATGAGGTCCTGACGACGCTCGTCCTCGGTGACCGCACCGCGCTCGTACTCGCGGTCGACCTTGTCGGCGCGGGACTCGTAGCCGGCCAGGATCTGCGGCTTGGTGGGCGGGGTCTGCACATCGCCGATGGACACCGTGACGCCCGACAGCGAACCCCAGCGGAAGCCGACGTCCTTGAGCCGGTCGAGGATCACCGCGACATCCAGCTGCGAGCGGTCCTCGGCCAGGTCGTTGACGATCTTGCCGATCTGCTTCTTGCCGACCAGGTAGTCCACGTAGGGGTAGTCCTTCGGCAGCGCCTCGTTGAACAGAGCCTGTCCCAGCGTGGTGTTGAGAATGACCGACCCGTCGGCGCGCACCGCCTCGCCGTGCGGCGCGGTGATGTCGTGCAGACGCAGCTTGATCTTGGCGCCGATCTCCAGCTCGCCCAGGTCGTGGGCCATGATCGCCTCGGCGACCGAGGAGAAGGCCTTCCCCTCACCCTTGAGCCCGTCCAGGGCCATCGTGAGGTAGTAGGCGCCGATGATCATCTCGTGGCTGGGCAGGGCGACCGGACGGCCGTCAGCCGGCTTGAGGATGTTGTTGGTCGACAGCATCAGGATCCGGGCCTCGGCCTGGGCCTCGGCGCTCAGCGGCAGGTGGACTGCCATCTGGTCGCCGTCGAAGTCGGCGTTGAAGGCCGAGCAGACCAGCGGGTGGAGCTGGATGGCCTTGCCCTCGATGAGCTGAGGCTCGAAGGCCTGGATGCCCAGTCGGTGCAGGGTGGGTGCGCGGTTCAGCAGCACCGGGTGCTCCTTGATGACCTCCTCGAGGACATCCCAGACCACCGGACGCTGACGTTCCACCATCCGCTTGGCGGACTTGACGTTCTGGGCGTGCTCCAGATCGGCCAGCCGCTTCATCACGAAGGGCTTGAACAGCTCCAGGGCCATCGCCTTGGGCAGACCGCACTGGTGCATCTTGAGCTGCGGGCCGACCACGATGACCGAACGGCCGGAGTAGTCGACGCGCTTGCCGAGCAGGTTCTGGCGGAACCGGCCCTGCTTGCCCTTGAGCATGTCGGACAGCGACTTCAGCGGGCGGTTGCCCGGTCCAGAGACCGGACGGCCACGGCGACCGTTGTCGAACAGCGAGTCGACGGCCTCCTGGAGCATCCGCTTCTCGTTGTTGACGATGATCTCCGGGGCGCCCAGGTCCAGCAGCCTCTTCAACCGGTTGTTGCGGTTGATGACGCGGCGGTACAGGTCGTTGAGGTCGGAGGTGGCGAACCGTCCGCCGTCCAGCTGCACCATCGGGCGCAGGTCCGGAGGGATGACCGGGACGGCGTCCAGCACCATGCCGACCGGCGAGTTGCCCGACTCCAGGAAGGCCTGGACGACCTTGAGGCGCTTGAGGGCGCGGGTCTTCTTCTGACCCTTGCCGTTCTTGATGATGTCGCGCAGGGTCTCGGACTCGGCGGCCAGGTCGAAGTCCTGGAGGCGGCGCTTGACGGCCTCGGCCCCCATGAACCCCTCGAAGTACTTGCTGAACCGGTTCTTCATCTCCCGGTAGAGCACCTCGTCGCCCTCGAGGTCCTGAACCTTGAGGCTCTTGAACCGGTCCCAGACCGCATCCAGGCGGTCCAGCTGACGCTGGGCGCGGTGGTCGATCTGGCGGATCTCCTTCTCCCCGCCGTCCTTGACCTTGCGGCGGGTGTCGGCCTTGGCGCCCTCGGCCTCCAGCTGGGCGAGGTCCTCCTCGAGCTTGGTCCGTCGGGCCTCCAGCTCGTTGTCCCGGCGCCGGGTGAGGTGATCGCGCTCGGCCTGGATCTTGGCCTCCAGGGAGGGCAGATCGCGGTGGCGCGTCTCGTCGTCGACCGAGGTGATCATGTAGGCCGCGAAGTAGATGACCTTCTCGAGGTCCTTCGGGGCGATGTCCAGCAGGTAGCCCAGACGCGAGGGGACACCCTTGAAGTACCAGATGTGGGTGACCGGGGCGGCCAGCTCGATGTGGCCCATCCGCTCGCGGCGGACGTTGGACCGGGTGACCTCGACGCCGCAGCGCTCGCAGATGATGCCCTTGAAGCGCACCCGCTTGTACTTGCCGCAGTAGCACTCCCAGTCGCGGGTCGGTCCGAAGATCTTCTCGCAGAACAGCCCGTCGCGCTCCGGCTTCAGGGTGCGGTAGTTGATCGTCTCAGGCTTCTTGACCTCGCCGTGGCTCCACTCACGGATCTGATCTGCGGTGGCCAGGCCGATCTGCAGTCTGTCGTAGTAGTTGGTGTCCAGCACAGTGCTTCTCTTTCCCCCACCCGTGGGTGGGCGGTAGCCCCTCCTCGCCAGGAGAGGTCCCTGTCGGGGCGTCTGCGGCGGCGGGTTGTCCAGGCCCTCCGTCACCCCGTGTGAAAGTTGTTGAGGGTGAAGTGATTCAGGATGAAGTGGCTGCGGGGAGGACCTCCCGGTCCCGCCCCGCGGTCACCCCCTGCCGACCCCCTCGGATCGGCAGGGGGTCGCGGTCAGTCCGCCATCGCGTTGTCGGCGCCGGGACGGCGCGACAGGTCGATGCCCAAACCGGAGGGCCTCAGGTCCTCATCGGACTCGCGCAGGTCGATCTCCATGCCCTCGGAGTTCAACACCTCCACGTTCAGGCACAGCGACTTCATCTCCTTGACGAGCACCTTGAAGGACTCCGGGATACCGGGCTCCGAGATGTTCTCGCCCTTGACGATCGCCTCGTAGACCTTGACGCGGCCGGGCACGTCGTCGGACTTGATGGTCAGCAGCTCCTGCAGGGCCCAGGCGGCCCCGTAGGCCTCCATCGCCCAGACCTCCATCTCGCCGAACCGCTGTCCGCCGAACTGGGCCTTACCGCCCAGCGGCTGCTGGGTGATCATCGAGTAGGGGCCGGTGGAACGGGCGTGGATCTTGTCGTCGACCAGGTGGTGCAGCTTCAGCTCGTACATGTAGCCGACGCCGACCTTTTTGGGGAAGGGCTCCCCGGTGCGGCCGTCGTACATGACAGCCTTGCCGTCCGGGTCGACCAGCCGGTTGCCGTCGCGGTCCGGGATGCCGTTGGTGAGCAGCCCGGTGATCTCGTACTCCTTGGCACCGTCGAAGACCGGGGTGGCCAGACGGGAGTCCGGACCGACCTGGGCCAGTCCGACATCGCGCAGCCGCTCGGCCCAGTCGCCCTCGGCCTGGGTGATGTCCCAGCCGGAGTGGGCGATCCAACCCAGGTGCATCTCGAGCACCTGGCCGACGTTCATCCGGGAGGGCACGCCCAGCGGGTTGAGGACCATGTCGACCGGGGTGCCGTCCTCCATGAAGGGCATGTCCTCGATCGGCAGGATCTTCGAGATGACGCCCTTGTTGCCGTGCCGGCCGGAGAGCTTGTCACCCACCTGGATCTTGCGCTTCTGGGCCACGTAGACGCGGACCATCTGGTTGACCCCGGGGGCCAGCTCGTCGCCCTCGTCGGCGTCGAAGATGCGCACGCCGATGACGGTGCCCTCCTCGCCGTGCGGCACCTTGAGGGAGGTGTCGCGGACCTCGCGGGCCTTCTCGCCGAAGATGGCGCGCAGCAGGCGCTCCTCGGGGGTGAGCTCGGTCTCCCCCTTCGGGGTGACCTTGCCGACCAGGATGTCACCGGTGCCGACCTCGGCGCCGATCCGGACGATGCCGTTCTCGTCGAGGTTGGCCAGCATGTCGTCGGAGACGTTCGGAATGTCCCGGGTGATCTCCTCGGCGCCCAGCTTGGTGTCGCGGGCGTCGACCTCGTGCTCCTCGATGTGGATCGAGGTGAGGACGTCGTCCTGAACGATCCGCTGGGACAGCACGATGGCGTCCTCGTAGTTCAGACCCTGCCAGGGCATGAAGGCGGTGAGCACGTTGCGGCCCAGGGCCAGCTCGCCACGATCGGTCGACGGGCCGTCGGCCAGCGGGGTGCCGACCTCGACGCGCTGACCGGCCTCCACGACCGGACGCTGGTTGATGCAGGTGCCGGCGTTGGAACGGCGGAACTTCTCCAGCTTGTAGGTCTGGTAGGTGCCGTCGTCGCAGGCGATGTCGACCAGGTCGGCCGAGACCGACAGCACGCTGCCGGCCTTCTCGGCCAGGGTGACCTCGCCGACGTCGGTCGCGCAGCGGTACTCCATGCCGGTACCGACCAGGGGGGCCTCGGTCTTGATGAGCGGGACCGCCTGGCGCTGCATGTTGGCGCCCATCAGGGCTCGCGATGCGTCGTCGTGCTCCAGGAACGGGATCAGCGCCGAACCCACCGACACCATCTGGCGCGGGGAGACGTCCATGTAGTTGACGTCGGAGGGCGGAACCTCGTCGGGGTCGCCGTGGCGCTTGCGCACCAGGACGCGGTCGTCGGCGAAGGTGCCGTCGTCGTTCAGCGGGTCATTGGCCTGGGCGATGAGGAAGTGCTCCTCCTCGTCGGCGGTGAGGTAGTCGACGTCGTCGGTCACGACACCGTCGATCACCTTGCGGTAGGGGGTCTCGATGAACCCGAAGGCGTTGACCCGGGCGAAGGAGGCCAGCGAACCGATCAGTCCGATGTTGGGGCCCTCAGGGGTCTCGATCGGGCACATCCGGCCGTAGTGCGACGGGTGGACGTCGCGGACCTCCATCTGGGCGCGGTCACGGGAGATACCGCCGGGGCCCAGGGCCGACAGGCGGCGCTTGTGGGTCATCTCAGCCAGCGGGTTGTTCTGGTCCATGAACTGCGACAGCTGGGAGGTTCCGAAGAACTCCTTGATCGCGGCGGTCACCGGGCGGATGTTGATCAGGGTCTGCGGGGTGATCGCCTCGATGTCCTGAGTGGTCATCCGGTCGCGGACCACGCGCTCCATCCGGCCCATGCCGGTGCGCAGCTGGTTCTGGATCAGCTCACCGACCGTGCGCAGTCGACGATTGCCGAAGTGGTCGATGTCGTCGGGCTCCACGATGAGGTTCGGGCGGCCCTCGCGCGGGATCTCGTCGGTCCCCTCGTGCAGCTCGCAGATGTAGTGGATGGCCGCGACGATGTCGTCGATGGTCAGCACCTGGGTGTCGAAGGGCAGGTCGAGACCGAGCTTCTTGTTGATCTTGTACCGGCCGACCTTGGCCAGGTCGTAGCGCTTGGAGTTGAAGTAGTAGTTCTCCAGCAGCTGCTGGGCGGCATCGCGGGCCGGCGGCTCACCGGGACGCAGCTTCTTGTAGATGTCGAGAAGAGCCTGGTCCTGGGTCTCGATCCCGTGATCCTTATCCAGGGTCTGACGGATCGCCTCGTACTGGCCGAACTCCTCGAGGATCCGCTCGGGGGTCCACCCGAGAGCCTTGAGGAAGACGGTGATGTTCTGCTTGCGCTTGCGGTCGAGTCGCACGCCGACGGTGTCGCGCTTGTCGATCTCGAACTCCAGCCAGGCGCCCCTGCTGGGGATCACCTTGCAGGTGTAGATATCCTTGTCGGAGGTCTTGTCGGGGGTGCGCTCGAAGTACACGCCCGGGGACCGGACCAGCTGGGAGACGACCACCCGCTCGGTGCCGTTGACGATGAAGGTGCCCTTGGCGGTCATCAGCGGGAAGTCGCCGATGAACACGGTCTGGGACTTGATCTCACCGGTCTCGTTGTTGGTGAACTCCGCGGTCACGAAGAGCGGCGCCGCATAGGTGGCGTCGCGGTCCTTGCACTCGTCGACGGTGTGCTTGGGATCCTCGAACCGGTGATCGCGGAAGGACAGCGACATCGTCTCGCCGTAGTCCTCGATCGGGGAGATCTCCTCAAAGACCTCCTCCAGTCCCGACTTGGTGTTGACGTCGGTGCGACCCTGGGCCAGCGCCTCCTCGACATGGGACTGCCAGATATCGTTTCCCACGAGCCAGTTGAACGACTCGACCTGCAGGTCAAGCAGGTTGGGCAGTTCGAGTGGTTCGCGAATCTTGGCGAATGAGATTCTCCCGCTCTGAGGGGAGATGACGTTGGTGTTCTTCGACGCGGTGCGCGTGGCGGCCAAGGTGCGGTCCTTCCGAGAACTCCTGAGTGGTGGGTGACACCAGTCTGGCGGCATGCAGAAAGGCCCATGTCAAGCACGGGCTTTCGTTGTCATTTGGGGCAAGAAGACAGGATAGACCGTACTGTACCACAGCACAAGTCGGGACCACCACACCGTGGCCCTGCGGGTTCTCCTGCACTGTGCCGTACCGAGCGGGTCCCGCGCAACCCGGCCGGCGCCCGCGCCCACAGACGCGAGGAGCCCACCCGGAATCCCGGGCGGGCTCAACGATCAGACGGTCCTCACGGCGGAGGACCGCCCGACCATCACATCTCGGTGACCTGGGTCACTTGAGGGTGACGGTGGCGCCGGCGGCCTCGAGGGCCTCCTTGGCCTTGTTCGCGTCGTCCTTCTTGGCCTTCTCGAGAACCGGCTTCGGGGCGGCCTCGACGAGGTCCTTGGCGTCCTTCAGACCAAGGCTGGTGAGGGCGCGAACCTCCTTGATGACCTGGATCTTCTTGTCGCCGACGGACTCGAGGATGACGTCGAACTCATCCTTCTCCTCCTCGCCGGCGCCGGCGTCGCCGCCAGCGGCCGGGGCGGCAGCGGCAACCGCAACCGGGGCGGCTGCGGAGACGTCGAAGGTCTCCTCGAACTGCTTCACGAACTCGGAGAGCTCGATCAGGGTCATCTCCTTGAAAGCATCAAGGAGCTCGTCGTTGCTGAGCTTCGCCATAATTGGGCGTCCTTTCGATGGTTGTGAGGGCTCTGAGCCGCTCACGGTGTTTCTCCTGGGCGATGGACGCCTCAGGCGGGTGTGTTCTCCGGCTCCTGGTCGGAAGCCTCTCCTGCTCCACCGATCACAGAGGGATCGGCAGCAGCCTTCTCCTGCAGGGCGCCGAGGCCGCGAGCGGCCTTGGCGGGCAGGGCGCTGAAGACCTGGGCGGCCTTCGTGAGGTTGGCCTTGAGGCCACCGGCGAGCTTGGCGAGGAGGACCTCGCGGGACTCGAGATCGGCGAGCTTCTTGACCTCGTCGGCATTCAGGACGCGACCGTCCATGTAGCCGCCCTTGACGACCAGCAGCGGGTTGTCCTTGGCGAAGTCCCTCAGACCCTTGGCCGCAGTGGCCACGTCACCCTTGATGAAGGTCAGGGCCGTGGGGCCGACGAGCTTGTCGTCGAGTCCCTCGATCCCGGCCTGCTGGGCGGCGATACGGGTGAGGGTGTTCTTCGCAACGGCGTAGGTGGTGTCCGCCCCGAGGGAGCGACGCAGAGTCTGCAGCGCTGACACGGAGAGACCGCGGTACTCGGTCAGCACGGTCGCGTCGGACTCGGAGAACTTCTCCTTGAGCGATGCGATGGCGGCTGACTTGTCGGTCTTCGCCATTGGGTCTCCTTCCCACTTCTTGTACTGCGCACCGCAAGACGCGCTCGCGGTGCCGTCGCCGCAGACTGCCGACCGGAACGGGTCTCGATCAGGAGGATGTGGGCATGAAAATAGCCCCGACGCACAGGCGCGGGGCACATCGCGACGAATCGCGACGACACTCTGACAACCTGCGCGGGCCATCCTGAGGATGCTTGACGGGCGAACCCGACCAGCGGTCAACGGCGGTGCCGATTATAGGCAGGCCACATTCCCCCGTGCAAACCGGAGCCGGTTGCCTCCGTGCCCAGGTGGAGGCCCTGGCAGTGCCGACCAGCAGGCTGGCTCCTCGCCGCGGACCGACACCCGGACTGTCGAGGGCCAGGACGTGAGAATCCCGGCAGCCGGTGTCGGGGCTGGCGCCCCACACACCCGCTGCCGGGATTCCTCGTGGATCGGGATCAGATCACTCGGCAACCTCTGCCGCGGCGCCGGGATCCAGCTGGACGCCGGGACCCATCGTCGAGGACACGGTGATCTTCTTCAGGTAGCGGCCCTTGGAGACCGACGGCTTGAGCCGCAGCACCTCGCCCATCGCCGCGTAGTAGTTCTCCGTCAGCTTCTCGGCGCCGAAGGACACCTTGCCGATGAGGAAGTGCAGGTTGGCGTAACGGTCGGTGCGGAACTCGATCTTGCCGCCCTTGATGTCGGAGACGGCCTTGGCCACGTCCATCGTCACGGTGCCGGTCTTCGGGTTCGGCATCAGGCCACGGGGCCCGAGCACCCGGCCCAGTCGACCGACCTTGCCCATCATGTCCGGGGTGGCGACCACCGAGTCGAAGTCCAGGTATCCGCCCTGGACCTTGGCGATCAGGTCGTCGTCGCCGACCTCGTCGGCACCCGCCTGAATGGCCGCCTCGGCCCGCTGGCCGGTGGCGAAGACGAGGACCCTTGCCGTCTTGCCGGTGCCATGGGGGAGGTTGACGGTGCCGCGCACCATCTGGTCGGCCTTCTTCGGGTCGACCCCGAGGCGGATGACGACGTCAACCGTCTCGTCGAACTTCGCCGAGGCGGCCGCCTCGACGAGCGCCAGCCCGGCCGGCGGGGCGTAGAGCTGATCCTCGTCCACCTTCGCCGCTGCTGCGCGGTATGACTTGCTGCGCTTCATGTCTGGTTCCTTTCACCAGGTGTGGTCGGGGCTGCGCACGCCCTCCCACGAGATGTGTCTGTGTGTCGATCCTCGGATCGGCGGTGATCTCGCCGGTTCCCCTCCAGGAGGAGTCCGGCCGACCGGTCAGGCCTGAACGGTCACGCCCATCGAGCGGGCGGTGCCCTCGACGATCTTCATGGCGGCCTCGACGTCATTGGCGTTGAGGTCGGGGAGCTTGGTCTGGGCGATCTCGCGGACCTGGTCCTTGGAGATCGAGCCGACGATGTGGGTCAGCGGGTTCTCGGTGCCCTTGCTGATGCCAGCGGCCTTCTTGATGAGCTCCGCGGCCGGCGGGGTCTTCAGGATGAAGGTGAACGAGCGGTCCTCGAAGATGGTGATCTCGACGGGGACGACGTTGCCGCGCTGGTGCTCGGTCTGGGCGTTGTAGGCCTTGCAGAACTCCATGATGTTGACACCATGGGGGCCCAGGGCGGTGCCGACGGGGGGCGCCGGGGTGGCCTGGCCGGCCTGCAGAGCGATCTTGACGAGCGCCGCTACTTTCTTCTTGGGAGGCATATGAGTTGGGTCCTTCGGTTGAGCTGCGGCCCGGTCGGGTCGACCGGGCACCTGGTGCACCGGCGGGCCGTGCCGAACGGCCCGGGCACACGCAACGGAAAACTATACATGAGCCGGCGGGATTCCTCTCCCCGGCTCGCTGAGCAGGTCAGATCTTCTCGATCTGGTTGAACTCCAGGTCGACCGGGGTGGACCGGCCGAGGATCTCCACCGAGGCCTTGACGCGCTGGCTGTTGGTGTTGATCTCGGTGATGATCGCCGGAACCCCGGCGAACGGGCCGTCGGTGATCTGGACCGACTCCCCCACCTCGTAGTCGGCCACCTCGACCTTGCGCCGCGCCTTCGGGGAGGGCGCCTGACCGGCCATCTCGTGGTTGACCTGGGCGATCACCATCGGGGTCATCATCTTGACGACCTCGTCGAAGGTGAGCGGCACCGGGGTCATCGACTGGCCGACGAAGCCGGTCACCGACGGGGTGTGGCGCACCGCACCCCAGGACTCGTCGGTGAGGTCCATCCGCACCAGGACGTAGCCCGGCAGGTAGACCCGGGTGACGGTCTTGCGGGCGCCGTTGCGGATCTCCACGACCTCCTCGGTCGGGACCACCGTCTCGTAGATGTAGTCCTCCATGTTGAGGGTCTGCACCCGGGCGTCGAGGTTCTGCTTCACCTTGTTCTCCATGCCGGAGTAGGTGTGCACGACGTACCACTCGCCGAACTTGGCGCTCAGGTCGTCCTTGAGCTTCTCGATTGCGGCGTCGACGGCGTCCTGGTTGTCGTCGGCCTCCTCCTCGGGAGACTCCTCGTCCTTCTCCTCGTCGGCGCTCTGGCCGATACCGAGGTTCCGGGCGACGTCCTCATCGCTGGGCCCCTCCTCGGCGGCGTCGAAGTCGAGATTGAGGGCCGGCTCCTCCGGCTTCTCGTCGTCGCCGCCCAGGGCGCCGAGATCGATGTCGAAGTCGGGCTCGGACTCCTCGTGGTCGGAGTCGTCGGTTCCGACCGCGCCGAGGTCGATCTCCGGCTCTGCGGGAGTCGTCGGCTCCTCGGTGTTGTCGGGGTCGTTCACATCAGGGGTGTCAGTCACCGGTAAATCTCCGTTGTCGTCATGGCTCGTAGCGTGGAAAGGGGCAGGATCGCTCGTCGTCAGCCGAGGAACTTCAACAGCGCCTTCGCGAACAGCGCGTCGAGCCCGCCCACATAGGCGATGATCACCAGCACAAAGACCAGCACCACGATGAAGTACTGGCTGGTCTCCGACCCACTGGGCCAGCGGACCTTGCGCAGCTCACCGGCCGACTGGCGGACGAACATCACCGGGGTGGTGCGCTTCTTGCCGGACTTCCCGTCCTCGGCGCTGCTGCTCCTGCGGCGCACCGGGGCCTGGGTGAGGGTGCGGACCGGCTTGTGCTCGGATCCGTCCCCGGACTTCTCGGCCTCCGCCGACGCGGCGGCCTTCTCGGTGTCATCAGACTCGGTGTCATCGGCTCCGGCCGTCCTGCTGGCGGCGGCCTTCCTGCGCACCGGCCGGCTCGAACGAGCCTTGCGAGCGGCCCGCTCGGCGGAGTCGAGCTGCTGGGGGTCATCGATCACCACATCGGCGGGATCGCCCTTGTCCGGGGTGTCGTCGACGGTGTCATCGGCATTCTCGAGTTCCTCGGCCTGATCGTCGGCGATCTCCAGATCGTCGGTGCCGGGCAGCTTCCCGGACGCCAGGTCCTCGCCGCGGGGCGAGAGCTTCCCGTCTGAGGACGGGGATTCCCCTTCGTCTCCATGGGGGTGCTGCTCGTCTGTCACGCTCGTCCTTCGGGCTCGATGTCGTCTCTCGACCGTACCGCGTGGCCGCGAGAGACAGGATGCCGCAGTATCCGGCTTCGCCACGACTGCGCGCTGCAGGACTCTCGTCCTGCCTCGCAGGGCACGAGGGACTTGAACCCCCAACCTGCGGTTTTGGAGACCGCTGCTCTGCCAATTGAGCTAGTGCCCTTCGTCGCCGTCCACACGAGGACGCCGACAGCACAGGAAGTATACGGGCGCCGATCGACCGAGGACAAATCCTCACCGCGGGCGGCGCTCCCCCTCGCCTCCGCCGCCTCCCCCACCGGGCGCGGCAGCGACGAGGGGCCGGCTCTCAGCCCAGCAGCTTCTCGGCCGCTGCCACCAGGACGCAGGTCGCCACCCCGTCCATCGCCGCTGCCAGCTCCCCCTCGCTGGGGAAGCTCGGGGCCAGCCGGATGGTCCGGTCGTGGGGGTCGCGGTGCAGCGGGTGGGAGGCTCCGGCCGGGGTGAGCGCGATGCCGGCCTCCTTGGCCAGCGCCACCACCCGAGAAGCGGTGCCGTCCAGCACGTCGAGGGTCACGAAGTAGCCGCCACTGGGGTGGGTCCAGCGGGCCACTCCGGTACCGCCGAGTCGGTTCCCCAGGATCTTCTCGACGATCGCGAACTTCGGGGCCAGCAGTTCGCGGTGCCGGCGCATCAGGGCGCGAACCCCCTCGGCGTCCTTGAGGTAGGTGGCGTGACGCAGCTGGTTGACCTTGTCCGGGCCGATGCTGCGGATCCCGGCGTGCGACAGGTACCAGTCCAGGTTGCCGGTCGAGGAGGCCAGGAAGGCCACCCCGTCACCGGCGAAGGTGATCTTGGAGGTGGAGGCGAACTCGAAGACCCGGTCGGGGTGCCCGGCCTGCTGGGCCATCTGGAGAATCGGAAGCGGTCGCGGTTGCGCATCGGTGAGGTGGTGCAGGGCGTAGGCGTTGTCCCACCAGATCCGGAAGTCGGGGGCGGCCGGCATCGAGACGAGCCGTCGGGCGGTCTCCTCGTCGTAGATCACCCCGTCCGGGTTGGCGTACATCGGCACCACCCACATGCCCTTGACCGACGGGTCGGCGGCCAGCGCCTCGACCTCGTCCATGTCGGGCCCGTGCTCGCCCATCTCCACCGGCACCATCTCGATCCCGAGGTGCTCGCAGATGGCGAAGTGCCGGTCGTACCCGGGGACCGGTGCGATGAACTTGATCTCCTGGCGGCCCCAGGGCTCGGTGGCGCCGTGGATCCGGTGCAGCATGGCGTAGCTGAGCAGGTCGTGCATGATCGACAGGCTGGAGTTGTCGGCGGCCAGAATGTGGTCGACGTCGACCCCGAGCAGGTCGGCGAAGATCGCGCGGATCTCCGGCAGACCCTTGGCCCCTCCGTAGTTGCGGACATCCTGACCGTCGGCCGCGTGGACCGGGACCGTGATGCTCAGCAGCTCCCGGCTGAGATCGAGCTGACGCGGGGACGGCTTGCCTCGGGTGATGTCCAGCTTGCCCCCCCGTGCCTTGAGCTCGGCGTGCAGCGACTGCTGCTCCTCCAGGAGATCGGACAGCTCATCACGGGACATTGCTGGCAACTCAGTGCTCATGCAGGCATCGTCCCATAGTTCCCTCAGAGGGTGGCACCCCCCTCGGATGCCGGCCCCTCAGACCCCGCCCCTCATGACCGACCCCTCAGATACCAACCCGCCAGACACCGACCCTCAGATACCGACACAGCGGGGCTCGGGAACCAACGCGATGCCGTAGGCGCGCTGCACCCCGTCGATGACCGTTCGGGCCAGATCGGCGATCTGCGCGGCACTGGCCCCACCGCGGTTGGTGAGGGCCAGGACGTGCTTGGTCGACAGGGCGGCCCGGCTCTCGCCGATCCGGAATCCCCGGCCGAAGCCGGCGTGGTCGATGAGCCAGGCGGCCGAGGTCTTGACCCTGCCGTCGGGCTGGGGGAATGCCGGGGCGCCGTCGGGGACCCGGTCGCCGGTGATGATCGGGTTGGTGAAGAAGGATCCGGCGCTCCAGGTGTCGTGGTCGCCCGGATCCAGCACCATTCCCTTGCTCCCGCGGATCTCCAGGACGGTCCGCCGTACCGTGCTGGCCAGCGCCCGACCCTTCGGCTCGACGCCCAGCCGTCGCGCCAGTTCGGCGTAGCGGATCGGCAGGGACAGGTTCCCCAGCAGGAACTGCATCGTGACGTCGAGCACCACGTAGCGGTCCGGCTCGGCCTTGAACCGGCTGGTCCGGTAGGCGAATCCGCACTCGCTGGCGACGAAGGTGTGCTGCTCGTCCTTGACCCGGTCCCAGGTGCGCACCCGGGCGGCGAACTCGGACACCTCGACCCCGTAGGCCCCGACATTCTGGATCGGGGTGGAGCCCACCAGGCCGGGGATTCCCGACAGCGCCTCGGGTCCGCGCCACTGGGCGGCGATGCAGTGCTGGACGAAGTCGTCCCAGACCACGCCGGAGGCGATGGTCGCCAGCGCTCCCCCGCACCCCGAGACCTCTGCGGTCATCCCGCTGGTGGCCACCCGCACCACCGTGCCGTCGAATCCCTGGTCCCCGATGAGGATGTTGGACCCGCCGCCCAGGACCAGGCAGGGCTCGCCGCGGTGGTCGCAGTCGCGCACCGTGGAGACCAGCTCGTCGGTGGTGCGGGCCACCACCAGGTGCGCCGCCGGGCCGCCGACCCTCAGGGTGGTCAGCCCGGCCAGCGGGACGCCGTCCCCCGAGGAGGGCAGCGGACGGTCGTCGGCGATCGACGACTCCACGTGCTCCAGGTCGCAGGAGTCCACCAGTTCGGCGTCCGGCGAGTCCCCGTCGATACCGGTCAGAGCCTCGATGGAGGCTCCCCACGTCTCACTCATGCTGTCTCCTGCGGATTGCTGACCTCGACCTCGACGCGGCCGAGTACTGATCTGCCCTCGTGGCTGACGTCCAGCCTGAGAGTGGCCACCCCGTCGGCGACCGCGATGACGGTGCCGCTCACCTCGATCCGGGTGCCCTCGTCGGTGTCGGGGACCAGCACCGGACGGGTGAACCGGGCCCGCTGGGACCGGATCCTGCCCGGATCGCCGATCCACCCGACGGCCGCCCCGAGGGCGGCCCCCATCGTCCACATCCCGTGGGCGATGACCCCGTCCATCCCGGCGACCCGGGCGTGGCGGTCCGACCAGTGGATCGGGTTGAAGTCGGTGGAGGCGCCGGCGTAGCGCACGATCCGCGACCGGTCGACGGGAATGGTCCTGGGGCCGAAGGTCTGGCCCTCGACCAGCACGGTGGCCTCGCTGATGTCGGTCATGCCGCCTCCTCGCGGGTGTGCCACAGGGTGGAGAAGGCGGTGGCCAGGTGCTCGCCGCCGGGGGTGTCCAGGCTCACCGACAGCCCGATGATGTCGGTGTCGCGTCGCCGCCGCACCGAGGTGATCTCCAGGGTGGCGGTCACGGCGTCCCCCACCCGGAGCGGACGGTCCCACTGGAAGGACTGGTCTGCATGGATGGTGTGGTCCAGGCGCAGGCCCAGCTCGGGATCGGCGAACAGGTGGTGCCAGGCCTGGGCCGCGATCACCATCGCGAAGGTGGGTGGGGCGATCGCCCCGGAGCCGTGGTAGGCCGGGCTCTCATCGGCCAGGGCCGCGGCGAACTCGTCGATCTTCGCCGCCGAGACGACATAGGGGTCGGTCGCCGGGTACCGGCGTCCGACGTGGTCGGGACTCAGCCCCGCTGGCTCGGTGGTGGTTGGCATATTAGGAAGCCTAATCCCCTGCCCGGGTGCAGCACTGCGGAGCCGGAAAGGCCCGGCAGGACAGGAGCCCCGGGAGGCCACGACGCCGCAGGCGTGGAGCCCCGGGAACGCAAGGACTCGGCGACACCCGAGGGTGTTGCCGAGTCCAGAAGTCGTCGAGGCGGTGCCTCAGCGGGTCTCGCGGTGCGCGGTGTGCTTGCCGCACTTCGGGCAGAACTTGCTCAGCTCCAGCCGATCAGGATCGTTACGACGGTTCTTCTTGGTGATGTACGTGCGGTCCTTGCACACAGTGCAGGCAAGGGTGATCTTCGGTCGGACATCCCCGGACCTCTTGGCCATGATTCCTACTTTCACGAACTGAGTAAGCCTGCTGAACGGATGGAGCCTACGCCCCGTCTGGTAGCGGAGGCGGGAATCGAACCCGCGACACAGCGATTATGAGCCGCTTGCTCTACCCCTGAGCTACCCCGCCATGGTGATCACCGGCGTTGCTCGCGCAACCAGACCCACGGGCGATGGGGCCGGCTCCCACTCAGAGCCCCCAAGCAGAATCGAACTGCTGACCTTCTCCTTACCATGGAGACGCTCTACCGTCTGAGCTATAGGGGCAACGACGTAGAAAGCTACACGGGGCGAACCCCGCAACGCAACTCTCATTGTCTGCTGCATTGCGATCCGGCCCCGAGGGGTCCGATCACGACCTTCACCAGTGCTGCGATCGACGATCACGGCGCTGACGCCGGTATGTACAGCCTCCGGACCCATCCGGCCCGGAGGCTGCGTGGCAGGTGTTGGATTCGAACCAACGTAGGCATAGCCGACGGTTTTACAGACCGCTCCCATTGGCCACTCGGGCAACCTGCCGTGCTGGACTCAGCCAGCGACGAGAGACACTACCAGCCAGCGCGAGCCGTGCGCCAATCGGGTCGCGACAGGGCTCCCGAACCCGTCCCGCCCGCACCCGCCCGCACCCCTCCGGTGCGGCCCGTTACGATGGCCCCGCAGACCCACGGCACAGCCATCCGACATCACCCCAGCGCAGGAGGATCCCATGGCCTCGGAGAGCTCATTCGACGTCGTCAGCAAGGTCGACCACCAGGAGGTCGACAATGCCATCAACCAGGCGGCCCGCGAGGTCCGCCAGCGGTTCGACTTCAAGGGCACCGACACCACCGTCGCGTGGTCCGGGGACGAGGGGATCGAGATCGTCTCGCAGACTGAGGAGAAGGTGAAGGCGGCCCTCGACGTCCTGCAGTCCAAGCTGGTCCGCCGGAAGGTGAGCCTCAAGGCCCTGGACGCCGGCGAGCCCCGGGTCTCGGGCCGGACCTGGCACATCGACTGCGCCCTGCGCGAGGGAATCTCCACCGAGAACGCCAAGAAGATCTCCAAGCTGGTCCGGGACTCCGGACCCAAGGGGGTCAAGGCGCAGATCCAGGGCGAGGAGCTGAGGATCTCCTCGAAGAAGCGCGACGACCTCCAGGCCGTCCAGAAGCTCATCAACGACGCCGACTACGAGTTCGCGGTGCAGTTCACCAACTACCGCTGAGCCCCGGGCGGACCGCGGACACCCCACCTCCCGGCGTCGGGCGGTGGGATACTGCTGTGCCGTGAGAGTGGAGACCTGGGAGAGGAAGTCCGAGGTACCCCTCACCCTGCTTGCCCTGGCCTTCCTGGTCGCCTACGCCTGGCCGATCCTGGATCCGCGGATGGACGCCGACATCCGGACCTCCCTGAACCTGGCGACCTGGACCATCTGGGCGGCCTTCGCCGTCGATCTCGCCATCCGCCTGTGGTTGGCCGATCGCACCGCCAGCTACGCGCTGCACCACTGGTACGACGTCGCCCTGGTGGTACTGCCGATGCTGCGCCCGCTGCGCCTGCTGCGGCTCATCGCCCTGGTGCGGATCCTCGACCGCTCCGCCACTACATCACTGGTCGGACGGACCGCGGTCTATCTGGCAGCGGCGGCGTCGGCCTCGGTGGGACTCGGGTCGCTGGCGATCCTCGACGCCGAGAGGGGCGCCCACGGGGCCAACATCACCACCTTCGGGGACGCCCTGTGGTGGGCCTGCGAGACAGTCACCACGGTGGGCTACGGGGACCGCTACCCGATCACCGGCCAGGGGCGGGCGGTGGCCGTGGTCCTGATGCTGGTCGGCATCGGACTGATCGGCTCGGTCACCGCCACCGTGGCCGCCACCATCCTGGCCCGGGTGCAGACCGAGTCTCACAGGTCGTAGTCCACCACCACCGGCGCGTGGTCGGAGATCCTCTCCTCGTAGGAGTCCGCACGATCCGTCCCGCCGACCCTCGCGCGGGCCGCCAGGCCGGCCGAGGCGAGGTGGTAGTCGATCCGCCAGCCGGCGTCGTGGGTGAAGGCCTGACCCCGCCAGCTCCACCACGAGTAGGGGCCCTCCTCGCCGGGATGCAGGGAGCGCACCACGTCGACCAGGGTGCGCGGCGACAGGATCGAGCCCAGCCACTCCCGCTCCTCGGGCAGGAAGCCCTCATTGCGCTGGTTGCTGCGCCAGTTCTTGAGGTCCAGGTTCTGGTGGGCGATGTTGAAGTCCCCCATCACCAGGAACTGCCTGCCGCGGGCCGCAGCGGCCCGTCTGGCCGCGGTGAGGTGCCGGGCGAAGCCGCGGGTGAAACTCATCTTCCGGGCCTGTTTGACCAGAGTTTTCTGGTCGGCGGGGTCGGGGGTGGCCCCCTTCGGCAGGTAGAGGCAGCCCACCGTCAGCGCGGCATCGGCCAGGTCGACCTCGACATAGCGGCCCTCCTCGGCGAACGGGTGCAGGGCTCGCGGCAGCCCCTTCACCGATCCCTCGGTGACCTCCGGCTGCTCCCGGGGTCCACCGAGCAGCAGACCGGACCCCCACCCCCGGACCGCCTCCGGAGCCTGCCGGGTGAGCAGTGCGACGCCGTTGCGCCCGGCCAGGCTGCCCGGCTGCCAGGCCACGTGGTAGTCCCCGAAGGCCCCCTCGGGAAGGTCGGCGGGACGGCACCGCACCTCCTGGAGGGCCACCACGTCGCAGCCTCGCTGCGACAACCAGTCGGCGAATCCGCGTTTGTGGGCGGCCCGGATGCCGTTGACGTTGAAAGTGGCGATACGCATGGGCAGTACCCTGCCACGCCCGGCGGGGTACTTACCCGAACATCTTCTCGACCTCGGCCCGGGTGACGTCGGCCAGGCCGGCGTGACGCCACCTCGGGTGGTGGTCCTTGTCGACCAGCTGGGCCCGGACCCCCTCGCAGAAGTCGGACCGCCTCATGAAGGACCGGCCGAGCCTGCGGTCGGTGTCCAGCACCTCCTCGAGACTGCCGGCGTGCTCGGCCCGACGCACCGCCTCCAGGGCCACCGCCACCGACAGCGGGGAGCGGGTGGCGATGAGGTCGGCGGTGCTGCGGGCCTGGGGCTCCGGTCGTCTCCTGAGGGCCTCGACGACCGCCACCGGGTCGGCCGAGTCGTAGCAGGCCTCGATCCAGTGGGCCGAGCGGGCCAGCGCGCTGGCCTGCGGGTTGACGTCCAGCTGCCGGCCGTTCTCGTCGACCACGACGTCGACCAGTCCCGCCCACAGCGCCGAGGCGGCGTCGATGGAGCATCCCGTCATCGCCAGGTGCCGGCCCGCCAGCCTCGGTGCCCGCGACAGCTCGAAGGTGGCCCCGACATCGGGCCACAGCCCGATCCCGACCTCCGGCATCGCCAGCACCAGGTCCTGCCGGGCCTCCACCCGCGACAGCCGCAGGGACAGCCCCAGACCGCCCCCCATGCTGATTCCGTGCAGATGGGCGGTCCCGGTGCCGACCCGGGCGATCGCCAGGTCGATGGTGTACTCGACGTCGAGCCACTCCCCGGCCTGCTCGGGATCGCTCAGCGCCAGGGTGCGCAGCTCGCGGATGTCGGCGCCGGCGCAGAATCCCTTCGGCCCGGCCCCGGTCAGATCGACTCTCCGGGCCCCGGCCACCTCGGTGCCGATCGCCGCCAGCATCCGGCCGGACAGCGAGTTGATGGCCCGTGGCCGGTTCAGCTCGATGGACACCCCGGTGGGATCGCGGCTGATGATGAGATCACTCATTGCTGCTCCTTGTCTGCAGGCTCTCCGGAGACCGGCCCGGAGGAGGGTCGGGAGCACGGTTCGGGACCGACGCGGCTGCGGCGTCCGCGCCGGAACGCACCCCGCCTGGTCCAGGCCTGGCCGGTTCTGCGCTCGTGCCAGATCATGGTGACCACCAGCATGATGGCCGCCACCACCCCCAGTGAGAGGTAGTCGTTGCGCCACGACAGGTTGACCGCTCCGTAGGCCAGCAGGGCGGTGGTGGTCCAGGTGGCCGGCCGGACGTAGCGGGCGGCGTCGTCGACCAGCGGCAGCAGCAGGAATCCCCACAGCACGTACCACGAGTGCAGGGCCGGGGCGGCCACCGTGACGGTGAGATAGGCCAGCGCCAGGAAGGTCAGCGGCCGGCGCGGCAGTTCCCGGACGGCCAGCACGACGATGACGACGATGCCGCAGGCCAGCCCGATCGTCTGGCTCACCTGGATCGCACCGACCGCCGCACCGGTGGCACCCACCAGGTTGAGGACCTGGCGGACCCCCAGCCCGATGAGGGTGGCCGGGGAGACGGTGATGACCATCCCGGGCACCCCGACGGCGTGGTACCAGCCGAAGCCCAGGCCGGTGAGCCACGACACCACGCAGAACGAGATCACCGACAGGGCCAGCGAGGTGAGGATCCGGGTGAGCGCCAGGCTCACCTCCCGGCCGCGCCAGGATCTCATCGGGTGGCGGATCAGCGGCAGTGCCAGGGCCGCCATGAAGGCCGGCTGCTTGATGGCCGCCGAGACCCCCACGATCAGGGCGCCGAGCACCCAGGAGCGCCGCCCCAGGGTGGCGACGAACAGGGCCAGCACCACTAGGCCCATCATGAGGGAGTCGTTGTGCGCCCCGCCGATGAAGTCGATCACCAGGATCGGGTTGAGGGTGGCGAACCAGGCGGCGAAGTGCGGGTCGTGACCGGTGCGCCGGGCCAGCCGTGAGCTGAGGATGCCGATCAGGATGACCCCCAGCAGTGCCGGGATTCTCATCGCCACCGCGGACCAGTAGGGGTTCTGTCCGGCGAACTCGACCATCAGGTGCTGGATCTGGATGGCCAGCGGACCGTAGGGGGTCTTGGTGTAGCGCCACTCCTGGGCCACCTGGTCGGCGAAGGCGCCGGGCAGCAGCCCGGGGTAGCCGTCATAGGGGCTGATGTCGTTGATGACCAGCCATCCCTGGGCGGCGTAGGAGTAGGCGTCGTGGCTGAAGATCGGCGGGGCGAGCAGGAAGGGCAGCCCCCACACCCCCAGCACCGCCCATGGGTGGACGCCGGCCCGGAACCATCCGGAGCCGGCGGACCGGCGTCCGGGACGGACGCCGTGTCCATCACTGCGGCCCGGCTCCGCGCCCTCGCGGTGCTGGACCCGGCGACCCGGTCGCAGCCGCAACCAGGAGTCGATCAGCAGGGCCAGGCCGGTGAGGACCAGGGCGGTGCCGACGAACCGCCAGCTCGGCCCCACCAGCCCGAACCGGCCCAGCCTGGACCACCACGGGGAGTTGTTGGGGAGATAGGCGGGTGTCAGTGATCCCAGTGCGATGAGAGCGGTGCCGGCCAGCCCGATCAGCACCACCGGGCTGGACCACGCCATCAGGTAGCTCACCAGTCCGCGGCGGGCGAACCTCAGGACTCGCTGCCACGGGGAGGGCGAGGGGTCCCCCCGTCGAGTCTGGGCGACCACCCGATGGTCCCCCGGCAAGCCCGCACTGTGCACCGCCCCACCCTATCCGTGGACGGTCGATGTCCCCGCCGGGCCCGGGCGCCCCGGGCTGGTAGTCTCGCAAATCGGCCACATCTGAGAACCATCATGAGGAAAGAGGTCTCAGTGCCCACACGACCAGTGCACACCGCAAGTACAGCGCCGTCCAGCACCGCTGCATCGGCCCCACGTGAGGTCACGCCCCTGCCCAGGGTCGTCATCCGGTTCGCCGGCGACTCCGGCGACGGCATGCAGCTCACCGGGGACCGGTTCACCGCCGAGTCGGCGGTCCACGGCAACGATATTTCCACCCTGCCGAGCTTCCCCGCCGAGATCCGCGCCCCCCAGGGCACCATTCCCGGCGTCTCCAGCTTCCAGGTCCACTTCGCCAACTACGACATCGTCACCCCCGGCGACCAGCCCGATGTGCTGGTGGCGATGAACCCGGCGGCCCTGGCCGCCAACCTCAAGGACGTCCGCCGCGGCGGGCTGATCCTGCTGGACTCCGCCGAGTTCACCAAGCGCAACCTCACCAAGGCGCAGTTCGACGCGGATCCGCGCACCGACGGGACCCTGGAGTCCTACCAGGTGGTCGAGCTCGACCTCACCTCCCTGGCCGTCGGCGCCGTCGAGAAGTACGACCTGGGGCGCAAGAACTCCGAGCGGTCGAAGAACATGTTCGCCCTGGGGCTGCTCAGCTGGCTCTACGGACGTCCGCTGGAGCCCAGCGACCGGTTCCTCAAGTCCAAGTTCGCCTCCAAGCCGCTCATCCGGGACGCCAACATCGCCGCCCTGCACGCCGGTCACGCCTACGGCGAGACCTGCGAGCTGTTCACCGTCCGCTACCAGGTGGCTCCCGCCCCGGTGCCGGCCGGACGCTACCGCCAGATCACCGGGAACCAGGCCACCGCCCTGGGGCTGGTGGCCGGCGCCAACCGCGCGGGGCTGCAGCTCTTCCTGGGCTCCTACCCGATCACCCCGGCCTCCGACATCCTCCACGAGCTGTCCAAGCACAAGGCCCACAACGTGGTCACCTTCCAGGCCGAGGACGAGATCGGCGGAGTCGGTGCCGCCCTGGGCGCCTCCTTCGCCGGAGACCTGGGGGTCACCACGACCTCCGGGCCCGGGATGACCCTCAAGGGCGAGGCGATCGGACTGGCCGTGATGACCGAGCTGCCGCTGGTCGTCGTCGACGTCCAGCGGGCCGGCCCCTCCACCGGCATGCCGACCAAGCCCGAGCAGGCCGACCTGCTCCAGGCGATGTACGGGCGCAACGGGGAGTCCCCGGTCGCGGTGATCGCGGCCAAGTCCCCCTCCGACTGCTTCGCCACCGCCGTGGAGGCCTGCCGGATCGCCATCACCTACCGCACCCCGGTGGTGATGCTGTCCGACGGTTACCTGGGCAACGGCGCCGAACCCTGGGAGATCCCGACCCTGGCCGACATCCCCCGCATCGACCCGCACTTCGCCACCGCCCCCAATGCCACGGCGGCCGACGGGTCCGACCGGTTCCTGCCCTACAAGCGGGACCCGAAGACCCTGGCCCGACCCTGGGCCGTCCCGGGCACCAAGGGCCTGGAGCACCGGATCGGCGGCCTGGAGAAGGCCGCCGACTACGGCAACATCTCCTACGACCCGGCCAATCACGAGCAGATGGTCCACGACCGGGCCGCCAAGATCGCCGGAATCGTCCAGGACATCGACGATCTGACCGTCGACGATCCCAGCGGCCGGGCCGACGTCCTGGTGATCGGCTGGGGGTCGACCTTCGGGCCGATCACCGCCGCGGTGCGCCGGGTGCGCGACCGCGGGGACGCCATCGCCCAGGCCCACCTGCGCCACATCAACCCCTTCCCGGCCAACCTCGGGGAGGTGCTGCACCGCTACCGCCGCGTGGTCCTCCCCGAGATGAACACCGGCCAGCTGGCGATGCTGCTGCGCTCCCGGTTCCTGGTCGACGTCCGCAGCGTCACCCGGGTGCGGGGCATCCCGATCTCCCCGGTCGACCTGTGCGAGGTGCTGTGCGGCTACTGCGAGGAGACCACCGGCGCGACGCCGGCCGCCGCCCCGCAGGACATCTCGACGTCCGACATCACCTCGAAGGAGGCCCGATGAACACCCACCAGATCACCACCCCGACGGGCTCCACCACCTCTCCGGTCCCCGAGGGCCCGACCACCACCGCCGTTCCGGCGGGTCCGGCCGCCTCGGCCGCACCGGTCAGCGAGGGGCTGGCCGGCGTCCCGTTGGCCCTGACCGCCCTCAAGCGTCGCGACTTCGTCTCCGACCAGGAGGTCCGCTGGTGCCCCGGGTGCGGTGACTACTCGATCCTGTCGACCTTCCAGGCGGTCCTGCCCGAACTGGGGATCGCCCGCGAGAATGCCGTCGTGATATCCGGGATCGGCTGCTCCTCGAGATTCCCCTACTACATGAACGCCTACGGGATGCACTCCATCCACGGTCGCGCCCCGGCGATCGCCACCGGAGTCGCGATCGCCCGACCCGACCTGGCGGTCTTCGTGATGACCGGCGACGGGGATGCCCTGTCGATCGGCGGCAACCACCTCATCCATGCCATGAGGCGCAACATCAACCTCACGATCATCCTGTTCAACAACGAGATCTACGGGCTGACCAAGGGCCAGTACTCCCCCACCTCCGCCCAGGGGCTGGTGACGAAGTCCTCGCCGATGGGATCGGTGGACTACCCGTTCAACCCGCTGTCGGTGGCCCTGGGAGCCGGCTGCACCTTCGTCGGCCGGGCCATCGACTCCGACCGCAAGGGCCTGGACGCCACCCTGAGGGCCGCCGCCAAGCACCGCGGGACCTCCTTCGTGGAAGTCTTCCAGAACTGCCCGATCTTCAACGACGGCGCCTACAGGGACATCAAGGGGCCCGACGCCGCCGACCACCTGGTCCGGCTGGCCGACGGCGAGCCCGTCCTGCTGGGCGCCGACGGCAGTCGCGGGGTGGTGCGCGACCCGGTCTCCGGCGCTCTGACCAGCGCATCGGTCGAGGAGGTCGGGATCGACCACATCCTGGTACACGACAGTCACCGCGAGGATCCCTCGCTGGCCTTCGAGCTGTCCCACCTCACCGACTCCGGCCAGATCACCCAGACCCCGATCGGGATCTTCCGCGACGTCGTCAAGCCCGCCTACGACGACATGGTCCGCGACCAGCTCACCCGCGCGGCCGGCGACCACACCAGCCCCGAGGACCGTGACGACGCCCTCCAGACTCTGCTCAACGGGGTGGACAACTGGACCGTCACCGAGGATGGTCAGGTCATCGAGAACTAGGGTCGGCGATCCGGGGCCGGTCGGTGCCGCCCGCCCGTCAGAGGAGGAACACCGTGACCACATCCCTGCGACCCGACGGTCGACGTCTGCCCTGGTACGGCAGGTTCGGCGCCCCGATCACCCTGGTGGTCGGGGTCGCCGCCTATCTGCTGATCCTCGACGTGATGATGGAGACCCAGAACCTCAACCTCTTCCCGACCCTGCTGCTGGTCGGGGCGGTCACCGTCCCCGCCGCGGTGCTGCTGCTGGCCTTCGCCGTCGACCTGCCGGCCCGGGGACACGGCGCCCTCATCGCGGCCACCGCGGTGGCCGGCGGCGTCGTCGGCACCACCTCGGCGGGACTCCTGGAGTACCGGGCCCTCACCGCCATGCCCTGGCTGGGAATGGTCGCCGTGGGATTCATCGAGGAGGCCGTCAAACTCATCCTCCCGGTGCTCATCCTGATCTTCTACCGGAAGCACCCGAGGGGTCTCGGGGTCGTGCTCGGCATCGCTTCGGGAGCCGGCTTCGCGGTGCTGGAGACGATGGGCTACGGGTTCACCGCCCTGGTGACCACCAGGGGAGACGTCGCCGCGGTCGACAGCACCCTGCTGCTGCGCGCCCTGCTGTCACCGGCCGGCCACGTCGCCTGGACCGGCATGACGGCCTGGGCGCTGTGGCGGCTGCGCGACGTCCCCCGGCCCCGGCACGGGGTGCGGACCGCCATCGGCGCCTACCTGCTCGCGGTCGCCCTGCACGCGGCCTGGGACGGTGCCGGGTCGAGCCTGCCGGTCCACATCGCGGTGGCCGTCCTCAGCGTCGCAGTGCTGGTCGTCCTGCTGGTCGCCTCCCGAGCCCCCGGGCGGCCTGCCGGCAGGTGAATAGGGTGGGTTCGTGACTACTGCTGAACTCTTCCCCGACCTGGACTCCTCGGTGAGCCCCGCCGACGACCTGTACCGCCATGTCAACGGACGCTGGCTGGAGCGCGCCGTCATCCCCGACGACCAGGCCTCGACCGGATCCTTCAGGCTGCTGCGCGACGCCTCCGAGGAGGCCGTCCACCAGATCCTCGAGGAACTGTCGGCGGGCAATGGCGCCGATCTGGTCGCCGCCGCTCCCGAGGCCACCGAGCACGAGGCCGGACTGCTGGCCGGCCTCTACCGCCGGTTCATGGACACCGAGGCGGTCGAGGCGGCCGGCGTCTCACCGCTGGCCCCGATCCTGGCGGAGGTGGCGTCGATCTCCTCGGTCCCCGAGCTGATCGCCTTCCTCGGCCGCGGCGTGCGCCGGGGAGTGGCAGGACTGTTCTACCTCGAGGAGGACTCCGATCCCGGCGATCCGGACCGGTACGTGCCGTGGACCGGTCAGGCCGGAATCGGGCTTCCCGACGAGGCCTACTACCGCGACGACGACAAGGCCGAGATCCGCGACTCCTACCTCGCCCACGTCCAGCGCTCCCTGGAGCTGGCCGCGGTGCCCGGCGACGCCGCCGCTCTGGCCCGTCGGGTGATGGACCTGGAGACCGAGATCGCCTCCCACCACTGGGACCAGGTGCGCAACCGCGACATGCAGGCCACCTACAACCCGACCTCCTTCGCCGACCTGTCGACGTCCCACCCCGGACTCCTGCTGGACACCTGGCGGCAGGCCGCCGACATCCCCGAGACCGTCCTGAGCACCGTGGTGGTGAACCAGCCGAGCTTCTTCGACGAGGTGGAGCCGCTGCTGAGGGACGATCGCCTGGCGGACTGGCGGGCCTGGGCGGCCTGGAACGTGGTGCGCTCCTACTCCCCCTTCCTGTCGGCAGACCTGGTCGAGCAGAACTTCGCCTTCTACGGCCGCGTGCTGTCGGGCACCCCGCAGCTGCGGACCCGCTGGAAGCGCGCGGTCGGCTTCGTGGAGTCGGTGATGGGAGAGGCGCTGGGCAAGTTCTACGTCGCCCGGCACTTCCCGCCGGCCGCCAAGCAGCGGATGGACCAGTTGGTCGCCAGGATCCTGGAGGCCTACCGGGTCTCGATCTCCCGGCTGGACTGGATGGGCGAGCAGACCCGGGCCGAGGCCCTCACCAAACTGTCGAACTTCCGCCCCAAGATCGGCTACCCGGACAAGTGGCGCGACTTCAGCGGCCTCCAGCTGCCCGAGGGAGGCCTGTTCGAGGCGGCGCAGGCGGCCACCTCCTTCGAGGTGGACCGGATGATCGAGAAGCTGTCGGGGCCGATGGACCCCGACGAGTGGCTGATGTACCCGCAGACCGTCAACGCCTACTACCACCCGCTGCGCAACGAGATCGTCTTCCCGGCCGCCATCCTGCAGCCGCCGTTCTTCGACGTCAACGCCGATGACGCCGTCAACTACGGGGCGATCGGGGCCGTCATCGGGCACGAGATCGGCCACGGCTTCGACGACCAGGGATCGACCTGCGACGGCCACGGACGACTGCGCGACTGGTGGACCGAGGACGACCGGACCGCCTTCAAGGCCAGGACCAGGGCCCTCATCGACCAGTACGACGCTCTCGTCCCGGTCCAGCTGCAGCCCGACGGCCCGCACGTCAACGGAGCACTCACCATCGGCGAGAACATCGGCGACCTGGGCGGGGTCGGGATCGCCTTCCTGGCACTGACCCTGTCCTTCGCCGACAGCGGGGAGCCCGCCCCGATCGACGGGCTGACCTGGCAGCAGCGGTTCTTCCTGTCCTACGCCGCCATCTGGCAGGGCAAGTACCGCGACGAGGCGCTTCGGTCGCGGATCGCCACCGATCCGCACTCCCCCGACGAGCTGAGGTGCAACCAGATCGTGCGCAACGTCGACGCCTTCTACCGGGCCTTCGACGTCACCCCCTCCAACCGGCTCTGGCTCGACCCCGACCAGCGGGTCACCATCTGGTGACCCCCGGCAGTCCCGGGGCGGCTCGGTGCGCTGCGCCGCCCCGGGACTCTCGGCTGGCCGACACGCTCAGCCGGCCGAGATGGCCTGCGCTCAGTCGGTCGAGATGGCCTGCGCCATCGCCAGCACCCGGCGTGCCGTCTCGACGTGGAGGTTCTCGATCATCCGGCCGTTGTAGGTGACCACGCCGGACCCCTCCCCGGCCTCCCAGGCCTCGATGATCCCGTGCGCCTCGGCGATCTCGTCGGCGTCCGGGGCGAAGACCTCGTTGGCGGGGCCGACCTGGGAGGGATGGATGAGGGTCTTGCCGTCGAATCCCATCAGCATCGCCTCGTGGGCCTGGGAGCGGAATCCCGCGGCGTCGCGCACATCGTTGTAGACGCCGTCCAGGATCACCCGACCGGCCGCCCGGGCGGCCAGCACGCACATCTGCAGGGCGGCGGTGACCGGCCCCCGGCCGGGCACGTGGCTGGCCCGCAGCTCCTTGGTGAGGTCATTGGTGCCCATCACGAGCACATCGAGACGGTCGGAGGCCTCGGCGATCGCCAGGCAGTCCAGGACCGCCCTGGGGGTCTCGATCATCGCCCAGATCGACATCTCGGGGCCGGCTCCGGCGGCCGACATCTCGGCGGCGATGGTGCGCACCTGGTCGGCCGAACCGACCTTGGGCACCGCGATCGCGTCGGGGCCGGCGGCGACCGCCGCGACGAGGTCCTCCCGGTACCAGGGGGTGTCCATCCCATTGATCCGGATGACCACCTCGCGGGACCCGTAGGGTCGCGAGGACACCACCTGGGCCGCACGGTCGCGGGCCTCCGGCTTGGCCGCGGGGGCCACCGCGTCCTCCAGGTCGATGATGATCGCGTCGCAGGGAAGGGTCTTGGCCTTCTCCAGGGCCCGGGCGTTGGCTCCGGGCATGAACAGGGGTGAACGGCGGGGGCGCAGCACTGGATCCATGCCGCCAGTTTTTCACGCCGGCCCCAGACCTGCGCCAGACCCCTGCCGATCGGCCCTCGGACCGGCCCTGCCGATCAGTCCCCGGACCGGCCCCGCCGATCGGCCCCTGCCGGGCCGATCTCGCCGCGGTCGGGAGCGTCGATCTGTCCGCCGTCGTCCTTGAGACTCACCCCGGAACAGCCCAGCTCCATCGCCCCGCGGGCCAGCCGTGCCAGGGTGGCGGCGGCCAGCCGGTAACTCAGCCCGTCAGGACGGATGTTCGAGACGCAGTTGCGTTCGGAGTCGCGTCGGCCCGGCCGGGGACCATGGGTGAGATAGCCGCCCAGGGAGTCGCTGACCGACAGTCCCGGGCGTTCCCCGATCAGCACGATGACCTCGCCGACACCCAGCCCGACGCCGATCTCGTCCCCGATGGCCACCCGCGCCTGACTGGCCACCACCAGCGGGGCGAGCCGGAACTGCTCCCCCAGCTCGCCGACCAGGGCGCGGGCCACCGGCACCGCGTGGGCCGCCACGGCGGCCGTCGACAGTCCGTCGGCGATGACGATCGCCAGGCTCGGCTTTCCGTCGGACCCGCTGCCCTCAGACCCGCTGCCGGTGTGGCCGGGGGCCTGCACCTCGGTCCGGCAGGAGGGGTCCAGACGACGTCCCAGATCGGGCCGGCGCAGGTACTGGGACCGGTCGGCGGCCATCGAGTGGACCGCCAGGGGGTCTCCCAGCCGGGCCAGTTCGGGAACCTCCCGGATCTGGCGGCACAGCCGGTCGACGTCGAGGGGCAGGTGAATGGCGTCGCGGGCCACCGCGTGCGCCTCCCGCAGCTCCAGCAGGGCCGAGGTGGGCAGCGAGTCGCCGCGGCGGCCCAACCCGACCCGCGAGGGAGTGGCGGCCCGGACGGCCTCGAAGAAGGATGCCGGTGTGATCTGCGAGGTGCGCGTCATGCCGCCAGGCTCCTGTCCGCCAGGGCGGTGATCGCCGCCGGCAGGGCGGTCTCCCGGACCCGCCCGGACTCGTCCAGGAGTCCGACCCGGTCCAGCCAGGAGTCGAACTCGGGAGCCGGGCGCAGGCCCGCCACCCGGCGCGCGGTGAGCACGTCGTGGAAGCTCAGGGACTGGTAGCCGAGCATGATGTCGTCGGTGCCGGGCACGCAGATCACATATCCGGTGCGGGCGGCGACCAGCAGGGTGAGCAGGGTGGACATGTCGTCGGCGTCGGCCTCGACGTGATTGGTGTAGCAGACGTCGACCCCCATCGGGACGCCGAGCAGCCGGCCGCAGAAGTTGTCCTCGATGCCGGCGCGGATGATCTGGCGCCCGTCGTAGAGGTACTCCGGGCCGATGAACCCGACCACCGTGTTGAGCAGCAGCGGGTTGAACTCCCGGGCCAGCCCGTAGGCCCTGGCCTCCAGGGTCTGCTGGTCCACCGGCACCCCGCCGACCCCGTGGTGGGCGTCGGCCGACAGCGCCGATCCCTGGCCGGTCTCGAAGTACATCACGTTGTCCCCGACGGTGCCGCGGGCCAGCTCGTGGGCGGCCTCGTCGGCCTCCCGCAGCATCTCGATGGTCACCCCGAATCCCTCGTTGGCGGCCTGGGTGCCGGCGATCGACTGGAAGACCAGGTCGACCGGGGCGCCAGCCTCGATGAGGTCGATGGTGGTGGTGACGTGGGTGAGCACGCAGGTCTGGGTGGGGATCTGGGCCCCGGAGCGGATCCCGTCGAGCAGGTCCAGGAGCCGCCGCACGGTGCGGGGGCTGTCGGAGGCCGGGTTGACGCCGACCACGGCGTCCCCCGATCCCATCAGGAGTCCGTCGATGCACACCGCGGCCACCCCGGCCGGGTCGTCGGTCGGGTCGTTGGGCTGGAGCCGGGTGGCCAGGGTTCCTGGCCTCCCGATCGTCGACCGGAAGCCGGTGACCACGGTGATCGCCGAGCTCACCGCGATCATGTCCCCCACGGTCATCAGCTTGCTCACCGCCGCGACCATCTCGGGGGTGAGTCCCCACTTGAGGGCTGCCAGCACCTGGCTCGCATCGGGGCGGGCACAGACCGCCAGCAGCCAGTCACGGAACTGCCCCACGCTCATCGAGGAGACCGGGGCGAAGGCCTGCGGGTCGTGACCGGCCAGGATGAGCCGGGTGACATCGTCGGTGTCGCGGTCGATGACGTCCTCGGTGAGGAACTGCGTCAGCGGCACCTCGGACAGGGCACGTTGGGCGGCGGCGCGCTCGGCCGCGCTGCCGGCCGCACAGCCGGCCAGTTCGTCACCCGACCGGGCCGGGGTGGCCGCCCCCATCAGGACGGCGAGGCTGTCGAAGGAGTACCGGTGTCCGCCCGCCTGGGCGCTGTACCTCATGAGCGTCGCCCGCTGGGACCGCTACCGACCAGGTCTGTGCATGACATGGTGGTGAGGCTAGAGCGATGGTGTTTCGATCGTCCGCGCGAAGATCAACCGGGTGTTCTGGTCGTGTAAACAGTGTGTTGCGCGGCCCGGAGACCGAGTCACCGGGGAGGACCGCGCGGGGCTCAGGAGGAGCGGCCGACGACCTCGTCGCACAGTTCGGCCAGGGCGAGCCGGGCCTGCCCCTCAGGCAGCGCCGCCAGCTCGGCGCGGGCGCGATCGGCGCGGGCCCGGATGTCGGCCCTCGCCTCGTCCATCACATGGCTGGAGCGCAGCGCCGACAGGGCCTGTGCCAGTACCTCGTCGCTGGACAGGTCGGCGTCCAGCAGATCCTTGACGGGCTGGTCGGCGGGGTCGGTGGAGGCGCGCAGCAGCAGCACGGGCAGCGTCGCGACGCCCTCCCTCAGGTCGATTCCCGGGGTCTTGCCGGTGCGTGTGGAGGTGATGTCGAGCAGGTCGTCGGCCAGCTGGAAGACGATCCCGATCTCCTCGCCGAAGCGCCGCAGCACCGCGAGGGTCTCGGGGGACTGGCCGGAGACCATCCCGCCGAACACCGCCGCGGCGGCGATGAGGGAGCCGGTCTTGTCCGCGACCACGTCGAGATAGTGCTGGAGGGGGTCCTCACCGGCCAGCGGTCCTCGGGTCTCGGCGATCTGTCCCTGGACGAGCCGCGCGAAGGTCTGCGCCTGGAGGCGGACGTACTCGGTGCCCAGCCGCGACACCGTCTCCGAGGCGCGGGCGAACAGGAAGTCGCCGACCATGATGGCCACCGAGTTGCCCCAGCGCTGGTTGGCCGACTCCGCGCCACGGCGCAGCGTCGCCTCATCCATCACATCGTCGTGGTAGAGGCTGGCGACGTGGGTGAGTTCCATCACGACCGCGGCCCGCACCAGGTCCTCGTCGCTCACCCGGCCGCCGAGCTGGGAGCAGATCACCACCAGCAGCGGGCGGAACCGCTTGCCGCCGGCGGAGATGATGTGGTTGGCGGCCTCGGTGACGAAGGGCGTGTCGGCACCGGCCTGGCGGGCCAGCTCCTCCTCGACGAGATCGAGTTTTCCGGCGACGAAATCGGTGAACTCGTTGCTGACGGGTTGCGACACGGTGCTCCTGTTCCGACCGGGCGATCCCGGTGTTCCTGCCTGCGGTGGCTCGGCTGTGGGGCCGACCCGCACACTGCGCCATCCAGCCTAACGGCTGGATGGCGCTGGCGCCCACCCGTCCGCGGCGCACCGGCGGTGCGCCCGCGCGGGGGGTCGGCTCTCCACTACCGGAGAAATGTACCGGCCTGTTCGAAGACCTCGATGAGCGGCTGCGGGTAGACGCCGAAGAACACGGTGGCCAGGGCGCACACCACCAGGACGATCCAGGACCCGGCGCTGATGGCCGACACCTCCACCGACCTGGCGGCCTCCCCGGGTGCCCGGAAGAACACCACGGCGATCACCCGCAGGTAGAAGAAGGCCGCCACCACGCTGAACAGCACGCCGACCAGGGCCAGCCAGGCGAATCCGCCTCGCCAGCCGGCGCTCAGCACGAGCAGCTTGCCGACGAAGCCGGCGGTCAGCGGGATGCCGGCGAAGCTCAGCATGAACACCGTCACCGCCACCCCGAGCCAGGGGTACCGGCGTCCCAGGCCGGCCCAGGAGGCCAGGTCGTTGGACTCGCCGCCCGACCTGCGCACCATCATGATGATGACGAACATGCCGATCGTCGCCAGGCCGTAGCCGGTGAGGTAGACCATCACCGAGGCGACCGACCCCGAACTGTTCTGCGCCATCCCGGTCTGGACCGTGTAGGCACCGGCGATGGCCACCATGATGAACCCGGCGTGGGCGATCGAGGAGTAGGCCAGCAGCCGCTTGATGTCGGTCTGCACCAGGCCGATGACGCTGCCGAGCAGGATCGTGGCCACCGCCAGCAGCGCGATCAGCGGCTGCCAGTCCCAGCGCATCGCACCCAGGCCCACGTAGAGGACCCGCATCATGCCGATCACGCCGACGATCTTGGTGGCCACCGACATGAAGGCGGTGACCGGGGAGGGAGCACCGGTGTAGACGTCGGGCACCCAGTTGTGGAAGGGCACCGCGCCGATCTTGAACAGCAGCCCGACGCTGACCAGCACCATCCCGGCCAGGGCTACCTTCGAGGATCCCGGCTGGGCGACCATGGCGGCGTCGATGTTGGCCAGCTCGAAGGAGCCGGAGGCGCCGTAGAGCAGGGCCGTGCCGTAGAGGAAGACCGCCGAGGACAGCGCACCGAGCAGGAAGTACTTGAGCGCGGCCTCCTGGGAGATGAGCCGGCGCCGGCGCGCCAGGGCGCACAGCAGGTACAGCGGCAGGGAGAAGATCTCCAGGGCGATGAACATCACGATGAGTTCATTCGACGAGGCGAAGAGCATCATGCCGAGCACCGCGAAGAGCATCAGCGGGTAGACCTCGGTCTGCTCCTGGTGGGCTGCCGCGGCCTCCCTCTCGGCGGCCGACCCGGGAACCGTGGCCGCACTGGCCACGAATGCCGTCTCGGTTCCGCCGGTGCGTTCGGCGAACAGCGCCACCACGCCGATCGAGCAGATCAGCAGCAGGGTCCAGGTGGCATAGCTCGGGGCGTCCAGGGCCAGGGTCTGGCCAGCCGCCAACTGGTAGCTGGCCGCCGTCCAGTTCCCGAGGGTTCCGGCCAGCGCCGCAACCATCGCGACCAGGGTCAGCGCGATCTGGAGGGGACGCCGGGAACCGCGGGGTACGAAGGCCTCCAGCAGCACCGAGACGCAGGCCGCCGCCATCATGATGAACAGCGGGAGCAGGATGCCGTACTCGAGGGTGGGTGCGGTGATGTCGAGCGGGGTGGAGATCACTTGAGGCCCTCCTTGACGACGGGCTGCGGATCACTCATGCCCACCTGGGACATGGTGGCTCTGGCCGCCGGTTCGATGGCGTGCAGCATCGGTCGGGGGAAGAACCCGAAGACCAGCAGCACGATGATGAGCGGGGCCAGGACGAGCTTCTCGCGGCCCACCAGATCGGTGATCGGTGGCGCCTCGGGCACCATCTCGGTCGCCGGCTGCGCCTCCGGTCCGGTCATGGTGCGCTTGTAGGCGCGCAGCACGTAGACCGCGGCCAGCACCATGCCGATGGTGGCGATCGCCACGTAGACCGGGTGGCGGGCCCAGGCGCCGGCCATCACCAGGAACTCGCTGGCGAAGCTCGCGGTGCCCGGCAGGCCGAGGGTGGCCAGGCCGGAGACCAGGAACAGTCCGGCGAGCACCGGCGCGCTGTGCTGGATGCCGCCGAAGTCCTTGATCTGGGCGCTGCCGCGCCGGTGCACCAGGAATCCGAGGACCAGGAAGAGCGCCGCGGTGGAGAAGCCGTGGTTGAACATGTAGAAGATCGATCCGGTGATCGACGGGGTGGTCACCGCGAAGATGCCCAGCACCATGAAGCCGAAGTGGCTCACCGAGGTGTAGGACACCAGCCTCATGAGGTCCTTCGAGGTGGCGGCCATCATGGCCCCCCACAGGATCGAGATGACGGCCAGAACCAGCACCACCGGGGTGGCCCAGGCGGCGGCCTGGGGGAACAGCCCCAGGCACAGCCTCAGCATCCCGAAGGTGCCGATCTTGTCGAGGATGCCGACCAGCAGGGTCGAGGCCCCGGGACTGGCCTGCTCGGCGGCGTCCGGCAGCCAGGTGTGCACCGGGACCATCGGCGCCTTCACCGCGAAGGCGATGAAGAACCCGACGAACAGGTACCGGCCGATGGACCCGTCGAAGCTGGTGCGCGCCAGATCGGCCAGCAGGAAGCTGGGCTGACCGGAACCACCGGAGTGGACGCCCAGTCCGATCACGGCGGCCAGCATCACCAGTCCGCCGGCCAGCGAGTAGATCAGGAACTTGATCGCCGCGGCGCGACGCCGGGGACCCCCCCAGCCGCTGATCAGGAAGTACATCGGGATCAGGGTGGCCTCGAAGAAGAGGTAGAAGAGCAGGACGTCGACGCTGACGAAGCAGTAGACGGCCAGCCCCTCCAGGACCAGTGCCAGCCCGAAGAACATCGAGGTGGGCAGCGGCGCGGTGGACTCGGCTCCGGCCTGCACGGCCCGCTCTCCGATGTGCCACTCGGCGCCCAGCACCACCGGCACCAGGGCGACGGTGAGCAGCACCATCGTCATCGACAGCGGATCGGAGCTCAACGCGTACCAGGCGCCGATCGAGGAGATCCACTGGTGCTTCTCGGACATGTCGGTGCCGTTGACGGAGGCCACGAAGGCCACCACGCCCAGCACCAGGACCAGCAGGGAGGCCAGCAGACCGACCGCCTTGGCCAGGCCGCCTCGCAGGAACATCACCAGCACGCCCGCCACGATGGGCAGCAGGGCCAGGACAGTGAGGACAGGGAAACTCATCTCATCTCCTCCCTCAGGCCATCCGGCCGAGGATGACGACCACACCGATGACGACCACGCCGATCGCCGTGGTGAGGCCGTAACTGCGCACATACCCGGTCTGCAGCTTGCGCAGTCCGGTGCCGAGGCCGGCCATCAGGCCGGCGCTGCCCATCGCCGCGCCATCGACCACGTGCCGGTCGACGGCGGCCACACCATGGGCCAGGGCGGTGCCGGGCGCGACGACAACAGAGTCGTTGACGGCCCGTCCGTAGAGGTCGTTGCGCCCCATCAGGGCGATCGGGTTGCGGGTCCAGGGCTGTTCGTCCGGGACGTCGCGACGGTTGAGCAGCCAGCCGACCACGATGCCGGCGGCCACCACCACCAGGGTGATGACGCCGATCGCCGAGAGGTGGAACAGACCGGTGTGCTCGACGTGGGAGCCGGTGGCCGGAGCCAGCCAGTCCCCGATCCAGTTGTTCATCACCGCACCGGCCCCGATCGACAGGATCGCCAGGATCACCAGCGGCACCGTCATGGTGGCCGGCGACTCGTGCGGGTGCACCCCCTGGCGCCAACGACGTCGGCCCCCGAAGGTGAGGACCATCAGGCGGGTCATGTAGTAGGCGGTGATGCCGGCTCCGATCAGGGCCAGCACCCCGAACACCGGGCCGCGCTCGAAGGCGGCCTCGATGATGTGGTCCTTCGAGAAGTAGCCCGAGGTGCCCGGGAACCCGATGATCGCCAGGTAGCCGCAGGCGAAGGTCCAGAAGGTGATCGGCATGACCTTCGCCAGGGCGCCGAAGTGGTACATGTCGGTGTCGTCATCGGTACCGTGCATCACCGATCCGGCTCCCAGGAACATGTTGGCCTTGAAGGCGCCGTGGGTGATGAGGTGGAAGATCGCGAAGGCCGCGCCGATCGGGCCGAGCCCGGCGGCCAGCATCATGTAGCCGATCTGGCTCATCGTGGAGCCGGCCAGCACCCGCTTGATGTCCTTCTTCGCCGAGCCGATCCAGGCTCCCATCAGCAGGGTGATGGTGCCGATCACGGCCACCGCCAGGGAGGCGGTGTAGCTCTGGGCGTAGATGGCGTGGGAGCGCACCACCAGGTAGACGCCGGCGGTCACCATGGTGGCCGCGTGGATCAGCGCCGAGACCGGGGTGGGACCCTCCATGGCATCCATCAGCCAGTCCTGCAGGGGGAACTGGGCGGACTTCCCGCAGGCGGCCAGCAGCAGCATCAGGCCCAGCAGGGTGGCCCAGCCGCCCGACAGGCCCGAGGCCCGCTCGGAGACCTGGACGAAGTTCACGGTGCCGAACTGGGCGAGCATCGTGAAGATCGCCATCGTCAGTCCCAGATCGCCGATCCGGTTCATGATGAAGGCCTTGTTTCCGGCTGCTGCGGCGGCCGGTCGCTGGTACCAGAAGCCGATCAGCAGGTAGGAGCACAGCCCCACTCCCTCCCAGCCGATGAACAGCATGAGGTAGTTGTCGGCGAGCACCAGGGTGAGCATCGAGGCGATGAACAGGTTGAGGTAGCCGAAGAACCTGCGCCGGTTCGGGTCGTGGGCCATGTAGCCCACCGAGTAGATGTGGATGAGGGATCCGACGAAGGTCACCAGCAGCACGAACAGGATCGACAGCTGGTCGATCTGCAGGTTCAGGGTGAGCTTCCAGGAGCCCAGGTCGATGAAGTCGTAGACCGGCACGGAGACGGTGCGCTGGGCGGCGTCCCTGCCGAGCAGGTCGATGAACAGGACCAGTCCGATGACGAAGGACACCACGGGGGCCAGAACCCCGAGCAGGTGGCCCCAGGCGTCGGCGGCACGGCCCAGCACGAGCAGCAGTGCGGCGCTGAGCAGCGGGACGGCGATCATCAGCCAGGACAGGCTGAACAGCCCGGTGGCTGCGACCGGATTCACGGTTTCGAGAAGATTCACGCCAGTGCTCCTCAGTGCTTCAACAGGTTGATGTCGTCGACCGAGGTCGAACGGCGGGATCGGAAGATCGTGACGATGATCGCCAGTCCGACGACCACCTCGGCGGCGGCCACCACCATCACGAAGAACGCGCCGATCTGCCCGTCGAGGGTGCCGTGCACGTGGGAGAAGGTGACCATCGTGAGGTTGACGGCGTTGAGCATCAGCTCCACCGACATGAAGATCACCAGCGCGCTACGCCTGTAGAGGAACCCCAGGACGCCAATCGAGAACAGGATGGCGGACAGCACCAGGTAGTCGTTCGGGTTCATTTCAGTTCTCCTTCGGGCAGCGTCCCGTCGGCCTGGGCCCGGGCAGCGGTGATCGTCGCGAAGGCCCTCTCGGTCGGGGCCCGCAGCTGGCCGGCGTCGACGATGCCGCCGCGGCTGCGCAGCGCCTGGGAGACCGACTCCGGGGCGACCGAGCCGTCGGGCAGCAGGGCCGGCGCTCCAATCTGGTTGTTGCGGGCGTAGACCCCGGAGTTCGGCTGGGCGCCGGGGTGGACGCCGTCGGTGGCATAGGCCTTCATCCGATCCTCGAACCGTTCCCGCTGGTGCTTCTTGCGGTGCAGCAGTTCGCCGTGGGCCAGCACCATGGTGCCGACCACGCCGGTGATGAGCAGGGCCGCGGTGGCCTCGAAGGGGATCACGTAGCGGCTGAACAGCAGGGCTGCCAGGGAGATGACGTTCGTGCCGTGCTCGGCATTGGCGCTGGTCAGCCCGGCGGCCCCGGTGATCCCGAGCTGGCCGCGGGTCACCGCGCTGCCGACCGCCACCACGAGCATCGCGGCCAGGATCACCGCGGTGATCACCGAGGCGACCCGGTGGCTGCGCAGAGTGTCCGAGACGACGTCGCGGGAGTCGCGCCCGATCATCATCACCACGAAGACGAAGAGCATCAGGATGGCGCCGGTGTAGACGATGATCTGCACCACGAAGAGGAAGGGCGCCTGGAGGCTGGCGTACTGGACGGCCAGGCAGATCATCACGACTGCCAGGCACAGGGCCGAGTGCACCGCCTTACGGGTGAGCACCATGGTCAGGGCCGCGATCACCATGATCGGGGCCAGCAGCCAGAAGGCCCACTGGGCGGCTGTCACCATTGCGATCATCAGTGACCCTCCTTGGTGCCGGCGGTCCGGGTGTCCGGCTTTCCGGTCGCCGGCAGCCCGAGGAAGTAGTCCTTCTCGGAGTCTCCGAGACGCCGCGGATGGGGCGGCTGCTCCATCCCGGCCACCAGCGGGGCGAGCAGCTCCGCCTTGGTCCAGATGAGCTTCTCCCGGCTGGTGTCGGCCATCTTGAAGTCATTGGTCATGGTGAGGGCGCGGGTCGGGCAGGCCTCGATGCACATCCCGCACAGGATGCAGCGCAGGTAGTTGATCTGGTAGACGCGGCCGTACCGCTCCCCCGGCGAGTAGCGCTCATCCTCGGTGTTGGCACCGCCCTCGACGTAGATCGCGTCGGCCGGGCAGGCCCAGGCGCACAGCTCGCAGCCGACGCACTTCTCCAGACCGTCGGGCCAGCGGTTGAGCTGGTGACGCCCGTGGAAGCGCGGCGCCATCACCTTCTCCTTGCCCTTCTCCGGGTATCCCTGGGTGAAGGTCTTGCGGAACATCGTCCGGAATGTGATTCCGAACCCGGACCAGGCTCCCATCAGTGGGCTCCCTTCTGAGTGGTGGCCTTCTCGGTACCGGTCGGCCCGGTACCCGTCGACGCAGTACCCGTCGGCCCAGTTCCCATCGACCCCGAGGGGACGCCGTCCGCAGCGGCCACCAGGGTGTCGGCCTGCTGACCGGGAAGCGGAGGCACCGGGTATCCGCCGGCGAAGGCGTCGAACTTCTGGGGTTCGGGCTCCGGCTTCTCGGCCGAACCGCCGAACAGGATGTAGATGATGAGCCCGACCACCACGACGAGCAGTCCGCCGAGGAAGACCGGGTTGCTCATCCAGCCCTGGGCTCCGGCCGCACGCATCACCGCGACGAGCATCACCCAGACCAGCGAGATCGGGATGAGGAACTTCCAGCCGATGTTCATGAAGTGGTCCCAGCGGATCCGGGGCAGGGAGGCCCGCACCCACACGAAGAAGAAGATCACCAGCTGGGTCTTGAGCATGAACCAGAACAGTCCGAACCACCCGCTGTCCAGCACCCCGATGAGGTTGAACGGCCAGGGGGCTCGGTAGCCTCCCAGGAAGAGGGTGGTGCAGACCGCCGAGAGGGTGGCCATGTTGATGTACTCGGCCAGGTAGTACATCGCGTAGGGGAATCCGGAGTACTCGGTGCTGTAGCCCGAGACGAGCTCTTGCTCGGCCTCCGACTCGTCGAAGGGCAGCCGGTTGGACTCGCCGAACATCGTCATCACGTAGATCACGAAGCTCGGCAGCAGGAGCAGCCAGAAGTGTCCGGGGATGTGGGTGTTGTGGCCGAACCAGACCATCGTGCGGGCCTGGGCGTTGACGATGTCGGAGGTCGCCATCGACCCCGAGATCATGAAGACCGCGGCCAGGGACAGTCCCATCGCCACCTCGTAGGAGATCATCTGGGCGCTGGCGCGCAGCGAGCCGAGCACCGAGTAGGGGCCGGAGGAGGACCAGCCGGCGAGCACGATGCCGTAGATCCCGATGCCGGCGACCGCGATGATGAACAGCACCGCCACCGGGACGTCGGTGATCTGGAGCATGGTGCGCTGCCCGAAGATCGAGACCTCCCCGCCCAGCGGGATCACTGCCCAGGAGGTGAAGCAGCAGATCCCGGCGATCACCGGTGCCAGGTAGAAGACGATCCGGTCGGCCCCCTTGGGGGTGACCATCTCCTTGAAGACCAGCTTGATGCCGTCGCCGACGGCCTGGCCGAGACCGCGGATGAAGGCGGCATTCATGATCGGGCCGAGGCGGTTCTGCATCCGGCCGAGCACCCGGCGCTCGAACCAGACATTGAACAGAGTCCACATCAGCAGCAGCATGAAGACGCCGACCACCTTGATGATGGTGATCCACCAGACGTCGGCGCCGAACAGGGCGCTCTCCAACGGGATCATTCCGCACCTCCCTGTGTCGTGATCGATGAGCTCGCCACCGACAGCTCAACCGGGCTGCCGGGCAACACTCCGAGTGCCTCGTGGATCGGCGGTTCACCGGACCGCGGCCCGACGGGCCCGCTCCAGGGCACCCAGACGGCGCCGTCGATCATGGTCGTGTCGACCGCCAGCGGCAGGGTCACCGATCCGGACGCTGCACTGACCGTCACCGGCGTCCCCTCGCTGGCACCGAGCCGGTCGGCCGCCGCCGGGCAGACCCGGACGACCGCGGGGCGGGCGCTGGCCTGCAGGTCCGTGGCGCCGTCCAGTCCGGCGGACCGGTCGAGCAGCTGCTGCCAGCTATCCAGCACCGCGGCCGGGGAGCTCCCCGGGGAGTGCGGGCGGCGGGCCGGGGCGGCGGTCGCCTCGGGACCGTCGGCGGTCTCGCCCAGGGCCGGACGCCGTCCGGTCCAGGCGCCGGTCTCGGCCCAGGACTGGTGGGCCTCGACGACCGTGCGCATCCCCAGGTCCGATCCCATCGCGTCGGCCAGTGCGGCCAGCACCCGGATCTCGTTCATCGGGGTGGCGGCCTGGGTGTTGACCACCCGGACCCGGCCCGGCCGGTGCTCCCAGTCCAGGAAGGTCCCGGAGGTCTCCTCGAGCAGGCACACCGGCAGGACCACGTCGGCCCGCTCGGTGACCTCGGAGGCGCGCTGCTCCAGGCTCACCAGGAAGCCGACCTTCTCGAGGGCCTCCCGGACCTCCGACGGGTCGGCGAAGTCGCGGGGCTGGACGCCGGAGACCATCAGGGCCCCGATCGCCGGCTCCGCCTCGAGCTCCTCGCCCTGGGGCTGCAGCACTGCGGCGAGCATCTGCTGGGCATCCAGGCCGATGGTGGCGGGCAGTGTCCGGGCGGACCAGATGGCCCCCATCTCGACCCTGGCCACCGGATCGGTGACCGGCCGGCCACCGGGCAGCAGGCCCGGCAGACAACCGGCCTCCACGGCCCCGACCTCACCGGCGCGGCGAGGCACCCAGGCGAGCCGGGCGCCGCTGACCCGCACCGCGTCGACCACCGCGGTGAGAGCCCCGGGGCTGGCCGCAGCGCGCTCGCCGACCAGCACGATGGTGTGCTCGTCGACCGCACCGCCCTCGACCAGCCGCACCAGGGCGGCGTCCTCGTCGCCGGGCAGGCAGGGCTCCAGGGTGGCGCCCATCTTGAGTGAGCCGCGGGTGAGATGACTGCCGATCACGGTGACCGGGAGTTTCCTGGCGCGCCACGCCTTGCGCAGCCGCAGGAAGATGATCGGCGCCTCGTCCTCGGGCTCCAGATCGACCAGCACGACGCGGCCGGCCCGCTCCAGATCCCGGTAGCTCACCGACTCGGCGAGATCCCGACCGGCCACCTGGGAGGCCAGGAAGTCCGCCTCCTCGGCCGAGGAGACCCGGGAGCGGAAGTCGATGTTGTTGGTGCCCAGCACCAGTCGGGCGAACTTCGACCAGGCCAGGTTGGCCTCCACGGTGAGCCGTCCGCCGGTGAGCACGCCGACCCGGTGGCCGGCGGCCCGCAGCCCGGCGACCGCCGCATCCAGGGCCTCGGCCCAGGAGGCCGGCTGCAGGACGCCGTCGCGGCGCACCAGCGGCCGGGTGATCCGGTCGTCCTGATGGCCGTAGCGGAAGCCGAACCGGCCCTTGTCGCAGTTCCACTCCTCGTTGACCTCGGGCAGGTCGCCGGCCAGCCGGCGCTTGACCCGGTACTGGCGGTGGTCGGTGCGCAGCTCACACCCGGCGGCGCAGTGCTCGCAGGTGGTGCGGGTGGAGACCAGGTCGAAGGGCCGCGAGTGGAACCGGTAGTCCTTGCTGGTCAGGGCTCCGACCGGGCAGATCTGGATGACATTGCCCGAGAAGTAGGAGTCGTAGCCGTCCTTGACGTAGTCGCCGATCTGGGAGGCGGCGCCACGCTCCTGGAGGTTGATGAAGGGGTCCCCGGAGATCTGGTCGGAGAACCGGGTGCACCGCTGGCACAGCACGCAGCGCTCGCGGTCCAGCAGGATCTGCGCCGAGATGCTGATCGGCTTGGGGTAGGTCCGCTTGACGCCCTTGTAGCGGGACTCTCCGCGACCATCGGCGATCGCCTGGTTCTGCAGCGGGCACTCGCCGCCCTTGTCGCAGATCGGGCAGTCCAGCGGATGGTTGATGAGCAGGAGTTCCAGCATCCCCTCCTGGGCGTTGCGGGCCAGCTCGGAGGAGACCTGGGTGCGCACCACCATGCCCTCGGCCACCGGCATCGTGCAGGAGGGCTGGGGCTTGGGGAAGCCGCGTCCGTTGCCGGCGTCGGGGATCTCGACCAGGCACTGCCGACAGGCCCCGGCGGGGTCGAGCAGGGGGTGGTCGCAGAACCGCGGGATGGCGGTGCCGATCTGCTCGGCGGCCCGGATGATGAGGGTGCCCTTGGGCACGCTCACCGTCCGCCCGTCGATGGTGAGGGTGACCAGGTCGGGCCGGGCCACCTCTGCCGAGTCGCTCTTGGTGTCGACGCTCATGCCTTCACTCCCACCCTGGAGTCGAGTCCGCTGTCCGCGAGGTCCTCATCGTTGAACACCGTGCTGCGCTCGTAGGGCAGCAGCTGCCATGCGGGGATCCCCCGGCAGCCGGCCTCGAACTCATCGCGGAAGTTCTTCACCGCACCGTTGACGCAGCCGACGGCGCCGTCCGCCAGGGTGCAGAAGGATCGCCCGCCGATCCGGTGGTTGATGTCGAGCAGCTTGTCGACGTCACCGGGCTCCCCCTCGCCCTGCTCGATCTTGCGCAGCATCTGCACCATCCACCAGGTGCCCTCCCGGCAGGGGGTGCACTTGCCGCAGGACTCGTGCTTGTAGAACTCCATCCAGCGCAGCACGGTGCGCACCACCGAGGTGGTCTCGTCGAAGCACTGCAGGGCCTTGGTGCCCAGGATCGATCCCGCCCCGGCCACCGACTCGTAGTCCAGCGGGACGTCGATCTCGGCGGCGCTGAACATCGGCGTCGAGGATCCTCCCGGGGTGAAGAACTTCAGCTGGTGACCGGCGCGCATCCCGCCGCTGATGTCGAGCAGCTGGTGCAGGGTGATGCCCAGCGGGGCCTCGTACTGCCCCGGGTTGGCGACATGTCCCGACAGCGAGTAGAGGGTGAACCCGGCCGACTTCTCGGTGCCCATCGACTGGAACCAGTCCTTGCCGTGGGCCACGATGGCCGGCACCGAGGAGATCGTCTCGGCGTTGTTGACCACCGTCGGGCTGGCGTACAGACCGGCCACCGCGGGGAACGGCGGGCGCAGTCGGGGTTGGCCCCGGCGTCCCTCCAGGGAGTCGAGCAGGGCCGTCTCCTCGCCGCAGATGTAGGCGCCGGCACCGGCGTGCACGATGATGTCCAGGTCGTAGCCGGAGCCGAGGATGTTGGCCCCCAGGTATCCGGCGGAGTAGGCCTCGCGGACCGCCTGCTGGAGGCGTCGGATGATGTGCAGCACCTCGCCGCGCACGTAGAGGAAGGCCATCTTGGCGTGCACCGCGTAGGAGGCGATGATCGCCCCCTCCACCAGGGTGTGGGGGGAGGCCATCAGCAGCGGCATGTCCTTGCAGGTGCCCGGCTCCGACTCGTCGCAGTTGACCACCAGGTAGGTCGGGTTGGGGTTGTCCTTGGGGATGAAGGACCACTTGAGGCCGGCCGGGAAGCCGGCTCCGCCGCGTCCCCTCAGGCCGGCGTCCTTCACCAGGGAGATGACCTCGTCGGGGGCCATCGACAGGGCGGTGCGCAGCGCCCCGTAGCCGCCGCGGCGCTCGTAGTTGAGGATCTTCCAGGCGCGCGGGTCGTCCCAGTTCGCCGATAGGACCGGGGTCAGTGGTGCGCTGCCCTTGGACATCTCGAGGCTGACGCGGGTCTCGGTCACTTCGACTCCTCCTTCGGCTCGAGCTTCTCATCGGTGCCCGGAGCGCTCCAGCCGTGCTGGCGGGCGATCTTCAGGCCGCGCAGGGAGGCCTCGCCGGCGGTCGGACCCTCGTCGGCCCGGTCGTCGGGGAAGCCGGCGAGCACCCGCTCGGACTGCTTCCAGCTGGTGATGGTGGCTCCACGGGTGGACCGGACCGGCTCATCGGCCGCCAGCGCATCCAGGATCTCGTCGGCCTTGCGCGGGGTCATGTTGTCCATGAACTCCCAGTTGACCATCATGATCGGCGCGAAGTCGCAGGCCGCGTTGCACTCGATGCGCTCCAGCGAGAACTTCCCGTCGGGGGTGGTCTGGCCCTCCTTGATGCCGAGCTTGCGCTCGACCCGGTCGAGCAGCAGGTCGCCGCCGAGGATCGCGCACACCGAGGTGGTGCAGATGCCGATGTGGTGCTCGCCGGCCGGGCGCCGCTTGTACATCGTGTAGAAGGTCGCCACCCCCGACACCTGGGCGGCGGTGATGTCGAGCACCGTGGCGCAGGCCTCGATGCCGGCCGGGGAGACCCGTCCGTCCACCGACTGCACCAGGTGCAGCATCGGCAGCAGGGCCGATCGCGGCTCGGGGTAGCGGGCGGCCAGCGAGCGCAGCTCCTCGATGGTCTCCTCGGTGATGGCGGTCGACTGGTCGGACTGGTCGACGCCGCCGGTATCGGAGAAGTGCGAGTGGAACTCCTCCTCGAAGGGGTAGGACGACTGGGTTGACTCGCTCATCGGTCAACACCTCCCATGACAGGGTCGAGAGAAGCCAGGGATGCCACCACGTCGGGCAGCAGCGAGCCCTCGCAGATGGCCGGGATGGACTGCACGTGAATGAATCCGGGATCGCGCAGATGGGAGCGGTAGGGCCGGGTCCCGCCGTCGGAGACGAGGTGGCAGCCGAGCTCCCCGGCGGGCGCCTCGACGGTCTGGTAGACCTGCCCGGCCGGCACCTTGAATCCCTCGGTGACGATCTTGAAGTGATGGATGAGAGCCTCCATCGACTCCCCCATGATGTGTTTGATGTGCTCGTTGGAGTTGCCCTGGCCGTCGGGGCCGATCGACAGCTCCGCGGGCCAGGCGATCCTCTTGTCGGCCACCATGTGCGGGGCCCCCTGGGTGTCGATCAGCCTGGTGAGGCACTGCTTGAGGATCTTGATCGACTCGAACATCTCGTGCAGCCGCACCAGATAGCGCCCGTAGGCGTCGCAGGAGTCGGCGGTGCACACCTCGAAGTCGTAGTCCTGGTAGCCCGAGTAGGGCTGCTTCTTGCGCAGATCCCAGTCGAGACCGGTGGAGCGCAGCACCGGACCGGTGGCCCCCATCGCCATGCAGCCGGTCAGGTCCAGATATCCGACTCCCCTGGTCCGCGACCTGAAGATCGGGTTGGCGGTGAAGAACTGGTCGATCTCGGGGATGTTGTCCTCCATCCTCTTGATGAGATCGCGCAGCCTGTCCAGGCCGTCCTCGGGAAGGTCGGTGGCGGTTCCGCCGGGGCGAATCCAGGCGTTGTTCATCCTCAGCCCGGTGACGGCCTGGTTGAACTCGAGGCAGATCTCGCGCTCTCTCAGGCAGACCTCCTGGACGGAGGTGGCGTTGAGCTCCAGGGCGCCGGCGCCGACCCCGGTGAAGTGGTTGGAGATCCGGTTGATCTCCATGATCATCACTCGCAGGATCTGGGCCCGCTCGGGGACGTCGTCGGTGATCCCGAGGAGCTTCTCCACGGCCAGGCAGTAGACCGCCTCGTTGAAGAAGTTCGACACGTAGTTGCAGCGGGTCATGAAGGTGACCCCCTGGGTCCAGGTGCGGTACTCCATGTTCTTCTCGATGCCGGTGTGCAGGAATCCGATACCGGGGCGCACGCTGGTGATGGTCTCGCCGTCGAGCTCCATGATGAGGCGCATCACGCCGTGGGTGGAGGGGTGGGAGGGACCGAAGTTGACGACCACCGTCTCGTCGCCGCGCTCGGCCGACTCGGCGACGATGTCGGACCAGTCCCCGCCCTGGGCCAGGAACTCGTCGCGCCTGGGGGTGCTGTTCTCGCTCATCAGTTGTAGCTCCTGCGCTCGTCCGGCGGCGGTGTGACATGGCCCTTGTACTCGACCGGGATGCCGCCCAGCGGGTAGTCCTTGCGCTGCGGGTGGCCCACCCAGTCGTCGGGCATCAGGATCCGGGTGAGTGCCGGGTGACCGTCGAAGATCACTCCGAACATGTCCCAGGCCTCCCTCTCCTGGTAGTCGGCGTGCGGGTAGAACCGCACCACCGAGGGAAGGTGCGGGTGGTGGTCGGCCGGGTCGGCCAGCGCCACCTCGAGCCGGATCCTGCGGTTGTGGGTGTAGGAGAGCAGGTTGTAGACGACGTGCATCTCCTGCCCGCTCATCTGGGGGTAGTGCACGCAGGTCAGCGAGGCGCAGGACTCGAACCTCAGCTGGGCGTCGTCGCGCAGCGCCTGGACCAGCTCCACCAGCTTCTCGGGGCGCACGAAGAAGGTGATCTCGCCCCGGTAGACCAGGGTCAGTCCGGCGGAGAACCCGGGCACCAGCTCGGCCATCCGGTCGGCCACCGCGTCGAACCAGCCGCCGTAGGGGCGCGAGGAGTCCCCGGGGAACTCCACCACCCGGGCCAGCCCGTTGTAGCCGGAGGTGTCGGAGGTGCCCGAGGCGCCTCCCCACATCCCGGTCCTCACCTCCATCACCGGGTTGGCCGCCGGGACCTGCTCGATCCCGGTCCGGTCGGTCGGCTCGTTGCCGGTGGCCGGCGTCTGCTCCCCGCTCATCTCTCGATCTCCTTCGCCGGGGTGGTGGTCGGCATCTCGAGGGTGCTGGGGGCGGCCAGCGCCCGCTGCTCCTTGACTCTCTCGACCTCGGCCATGTGGCCCAGCAGCGGCCAGTGCTGGATCTGCTCGCGCAGCTTGAAGACGGCGTCGATGAGCATGTCGGGGCTGGGCGGACAGCCGGGCAGGTAGATGTCGACCGGGATGATGTGGTCGCAGCCCTGGATGATCGCGTAGTTGTTGAAGATCCCTCCCGAGGAGGCGCACGCCCCCATCGAGATGACCCACTTGGGGTTGGGCATCTGGTCGTAGAGCTGGCGGACCACCGGGGCCATCTTCTGACTCACCCGGCCCGAGACGATCATCAGGTCCGCCTGGCGGGGGGAGGACCGGAACACCTCGTGGCCCCAGCGGGCGGCGTCGGCGCGCGGGCCGCCGTAGGAGATCATCTCGATGGCGCAGCAGGCCAGACCCATCGTCAGCGGCCAGAAGGAGGTCTTGCGCAACCACCCGACGACCGCCTCCATGGAGGTCATCACGATGCCGGCAGGGACATCAGCGTCGAAATCGGCCATATCTTCCTCTCAGTCCTTCAGCTTCTCGGACCCGGTCCGGTTCAGTCCCAGTCCAGACCGCGTCGGCGGTAGACGTAGATGTAGGACACGAACACGGTGACGATGAACAGCACCATCTCCACCACGGCGAAGGCTCCCAGGCTCAGGAACCGGTTGAAGGAGACCGCCCACGGGTAGAGGAAGACGATCTCGATGTCGAAGACGATGAACAGCATCGCGACGACGTAGTACTTCACGGGGAACCGGCCGCCGCCGACCGGCTGCGGGGTGGGCTCGATGCCGCACTCGTAGGTGACGTGCTTGGACGCGTTGTGACGGGTCGGGCTGAACACCTTGTTCAGGCCGATCATCACGCAGACGAACAGCGCCGCCAGCATCATCATGCTGACCAGCGGGATGTAAGGGTTCATCGCCTACCACCTTCGACGTCGTTGTCCGTGGTGCCCGGCTGATCGCCGGGCCTTCCTGTTCTGCTCGGGCACCTCATCCGGTGCGGTACCCATCTGCGGTTGTGTGGTACTTCTCAGTGCCGCTTCTCTGGTGCTCTTGTTCTCATGGTGCCGCGCCACTCATGCGGGTGGCACGATTCTGGTGAGTGTGTTGATCACCCGGTCGGAGAGATCTCCGTCGCGGGAGTCGGTGAGGTTGGCCAGCAGCTTGTTGACCATCCTCATCAGGGACTTGCGCGGCAGCCCGTAGGTGGTGCACAGCTTCATCACCCGGGGGTCGCCGATGAGCTTCACGAAGACGGTGCCGAGTCGGTAGTAGCCGCCGAGCCGGGCCTTGAGCTGAGTCTGGTAGCCCTCCAGGGCCTTCTCGGCCGAACGAGTCCCGACCCCGCGGTAGTGCGCCTCGGCGATCGAGTCGGCGGCCATCTCGCCGGCCTCCATAGCGTAGTCGATGCCCTCGCCGTTGAAGGGATTGACCATTCCGGCGGCGTCTCCCACCAGGAGCAGACCGCGATGGTAGGCGGGTTGGCGGTTGAAGGCCATCGGGAGGGCGGCGCCGCGGATCGGTCCCTCCTGGTTCTCGTCGGTGAATCCCCACTCCGGCGGGGTGTGGCTCAGCCAGCGCTTCATCAGCTGCCGGTAGTCGGTGTTGTGGAAGGCCTCCGAGGAGTCGAGCATGCCCAGGCCGACGTTGACGGTTCCGTCCCCCTCGGGGAAGGCCCAGCCGTATCCGGGCAGCAGCGCCGACTCGTGGGGACGGCCGTCCCACAGCTCCAGCCAGGAGCTCAGACAGTCGTCGTCGGACAGCGGGGAGCGGAAGTAGGCGCGCACCGCCACCCCCATCGGGCGGTCCTCCCGGCGGTGAATGCCCATCCGGGTGGCCAGCCGCGAGGAGACGCCGTCGCAGGCGACGACGACCGGGGCGCTGAAGACGCGGCCGTCGCCGGTGCGCACCCCGATGATCCGGTCGGTGCGCTCGTCGATGACCGGTGCGCTGACATTGGCCCCGGTGACCAGTCGGACCCCTTGGGCGGCGGCGTGCTCGGCCAGCCGCTGGTCCAGCACGGACCGACGGCAGACCATCCCGAAGTCGGGGAAGTCGGCCAGTTGCGGCCAGGGCATCTCGAAGGGGGCGATCCGGCCGCCGTGGATGCGCAGCGCCCGGGTGTGCTTCCACCCAGCCCCCTCGGAGACATCGACGCCGAGACGGATGAGCTGCTTGACCGCGCGGGGGGTCAGTCCGTCCCCGCAGATCTTGTCGCGGGGGAAGGTGGCCTTCTCCAGGAGGGTGACGTGGAGGCCGCGGCGGGCGAGGTGGGCGGCGGTTGCCGATCCGCCCGGGCCGGCCCCGACGACGATGGCATCGGACTCCAGTGAGGTGGCGTCGGGATCCTCGGGGCGTGCGGAATCGGTCCACGTCGTGGACTCGTCACTCCCCTGGAATGTCACCTGTCGCCTCCTCATTGAACCGCGGTACAGAGTCTAAGACCCTCGAGGCGTCCCGTCACATCCGGCCCTACCATTTCCGACAAGGGGAGATACCCCTTCAGGTGCCACTATTTTAGCGAGCTTTCCCTTCGCTAAATGCTGCTGGAGGTGTCTGCCCCGAGGCACCACGGATCTGTCGCGTGAGACTCATGACCTGTGACATGACCGATGACATGCACCAGTCACGTCGGGTGCGTCGGCACCCCTGTCCTGTGCTGATCTCGCTTGAAAGTATGTGCAGCCAACCGGGCGTTCGACCGGTATTGTGCCCAGTGTGATCGTGAACCCGGGTTCCAGTCGACTGCGAGCCCGCACCGTTGCCATTCCCGACCCCGGATCGCTGCAGAAGTACCTTACCGCGCGGTCGAGCATGTGCCTGCTCCACGGCTACGAGGAGATCATCGGTCTGGGTGAGATCGCCCGCTTCGAGACGGACTCCCCCGGGGCCGCCGATGTCTGGTGGGAGGAGTTCTGCGCCGACATCGAGAACGAGACGGAGATGCCCGGGGTGCGAGGCACCGGCCCGCTGGCCTTCGGATCGTTCACCTTCGACGGCGACCGCTCGACCTCGCCCTCGGTGATGATCGTTCCCGAGACCGTGATCGGCCGCAGAGCCGGCTACTCCTGGCTCACCCAGGTCTCCTTCGACTCGGTGCACGCCGATCCGCCACGCATTCAGGCGCCACCTCGCCAACCCACCGGTCTGGAGCTGTCGGACGGTGTGGTGACCGAGCAGGGCTGGGCGGAGCGCGCCGGCCAGGTGCGCGAGATTCTCGGTGACGACGTGCAGCGGGTCCTGTTGATGCGCGACCTGATGGCTCGCGCCGACGATCCGATCGACCCGCGCTGGATCGTCCAGAGGTGCTCCGACCTGCTGCCGGACTCCTGGACCTATCTGGTGCAGGGTGCGGTCGGGACGACGTCCACCCTCCTCCTCCGCCAGATCGACGGGCTGATCACCACCCGGACGCTGTCCCACGGGCAGAGCGCCGTCTCGGGCTCCGACCCCAGACTGCTGGAGGCGCTCAGTGGCACCGGGCCCTTCGCCGAGGAGCACGGCAGTGCGGTGAGATGGTCCGAGGAGATGCTCCGGCCCTTCTGCCGCTCCATTCAGCACTCCCCCTTCCCCGGACTCATCCCCGAGGCCTCCGATCGCATGCTGGTGACCGACGTCACCGGAGCCCCACTGCCCGAGACCCGGTCCCTGACCGCAGTCGGGGCGATGCACCCGGCACCATTCGTGAGCGGCCTGCCGCCGTGGAAGGCCCTCGAGATGCTCGCCGAGGTCGAGGGTGTGGACCGCGGCCGGATCACCGGTCCGGTCGGATGGATCGACTCGCAGGGGGACGGCGAGTGGGTCGTCGACTGGCGCGGCGCCCAGGTCGACGCCACCGACCCCAACCTGCTCCATGTCTTCATCGGCCAGCCGGTCGGACACGACGATGACGTCTCCCTGCTGGCCACCGCTCTGCGGAAGCGAATCAGCGCCACCTTCGCGCTCATGAGGTGAGCCGGGCGCGGGCCCGGTCGATCGCAACCCCCCTCTCGGTCGCAACTCTGCACAACCCAACAGATGCACCTATTGAAATAGTTGCATACATGATCCATGATGGATCCATGCGAAGCGAGCAGCACGAGATCGACGAGGCGGTGCGCCTGTTCAGGGCGCTCGGGAATGCCTCCCGGATCCGGCTGCTCCTGGCACTGATGGAGCAGCCTCAGTCGGTCTCCGACCTGGCCGTGACGGTGGGCCTGACCCAACCCCTGACGTCGCAGTATCTGCGCGTCCTGGCAGATCGCGGTCTGGTCTCATCGACACGACAGGGTCGAGCGGTGATCTACCAGGTGGCCGACCGCCACGTGGTGCACGTCCTGGAGGACGCGCTGACACATGTCTCCGAAACTGCTCCTGACATCACCACCCACGACACGAAGAAAGAAGACACCATGGCAACCATCGAAGCCCATGCCGAGCACACCCTGGCCGAGCACACCCACGGCCCGAACTGCGGTCACAAGGCCGTCCAGCACGGCGACCACACCGACTACCTGCACGACGGCCACCTGCACGCCCTGCACGGCGACCACTACGACGAGCACTGAGACGAGCACTGAGACGTCCGTCGTTCCGAACGGCCGCTGACCTCCTCATAGACCGATCGGATGCAGGTGGGGCCCGTGGCGAACACGCCACGGGCCCCAGCTGCATCCGGTCGATGTCGCCGGCAGGCTACCTCCGGCGGGTGACGACCTTCTTGTCGGCGGGCTTGCCGTGCCTGCTCTCCTCGAGCTCACGGCGGGCGTCCTTCTGCATCTGCTGCATCTCCTGCTGGTCGATCCCACCCATCCGCAGAATCGCGTAGGCGATCACAGCGGCCACGATCGAGAACCAGGGGGACAGCCCCAGGACGATCCAGATAGTGATGAGGGCGACCATGTCCAGGCCCCGCACCAGGTTGAACATCAGGCCAGGCGGCATGGCACCCATCTGGGTGGCCACCATCGGCGCCGAGTAGTCGGCGGACTTCGCCGACACCCACCTGATCGCTCCGATGTACCCGGCTGCAGCGGTGATGAGGGCCAGCATCACGGCCTGCACCCAAGGGGTGTGGCTCGCCGAGCCGACACCGTGGAAGGCAGGAACCACCGCGATCGCCCAGATCCCGGCGAGCACGCCAGGCACCACCGACGCGGCGGTGCGCACCTGACTGGTGCTGAACGGCAGGCAGCGCATCAGCCCCTTGGTGCGCGAGAGCACCCGCAGGCTGGTGAAGAAGGGCACCAGGGCCGCCACCAGCACCAGGGCCGAGATCGTCGAGGAGAACCGGCCCATACCGAGGGCCTCCACGGCATAGGGCACCACCGCGGTGACCGCCAGGGTGATCAGCGGCTTGGGGAATCTGATCAGCCGCTGGACGTCTCGCCAGATCAGCGTCTGCAGGCCCAGTCCGCGCCCGCGGGTGGGGTGCACCTGGCCGCGCTCAACGGCGTCGCGCTCCTGGAGGATGTCGCGCATCAGGGCGAAGTCGAGGGCGAAGGCGGCGCCCTGCATACCGGCCGCCAGCGACCCGCCCGACATCAGTCGGGCACGTCTGATCCGGTTGAGACGCATCCTCGCCAGGACCGCCGAGACCACCAGCAGCAGCACGCCGCCGGCCGCCACCGACCAGGCCGAGGCCACCGCCACCGAGGTGGTGATGTCCAGATGGAACCACCCGGTCGCAGAACCCACCACGGCCAGCAGGGCGCCCAACCCGGCCAGTCCTGCGATTCCGCCGACCAGTTTGACCGTCCAGACCCGCTCCACCCCCTGCTGGGCGGCGGCGAAGGCCACCACCCCGGCGGCGGCCAGCCCGGTGGCCGCGGTCCATGCCACGATCGCCAGCCCCGCCGACCCGGTCAGCGCAGAGACCAGGGCACCGATTGCGGCGCCACCGAGGAACCCGGCACCCACCGCGACCCACAGCCTCTTGACCAGGATGCGCGACCGGCGGATGGGGGCGTCCAGCAGCCAGAATCCCTCCGCGGCCGAGGCGAGCACCGGCCCGAAGATCCGCGCCGCGGCCACCGCGAAGGCCAGCACCCCGGCCAGGGCCGCCCACGGCAGCAGTTCCCGGGCGGTGCGGCAGCCCGCCGCCGAACAGGTCGACGCCTGCCCCTGGGCCTGGATGATGAGGCTGACCAGCATTGCCACGATCACCAGCAGGGAGAAGATCATCACATAGGCGTCGCTCAGCGCCTGCCAGATGTTCCTGGTGGTGCGGCCCTTGCGCCAGTCCCCCATCAGCAGCTGAAGCTGCTTCTCGTCGACCTCACCGGCCCAGAAGTCCTCGGGCCTCTCGTCGATCACCAGTTCCGGGTCGGGCACGTCGGCGGGCTCGGGGGCCTTCGGAGTGGCCTGCGCGGCCGCCTCGGGCTGGTTCTGTCGTCGATTCTGGTTCTTGAACTTCCGGTTCCTGCCACGGCTCATCCGCGCTGCCCTCCCAGGGCGACCGTCCGCGCGCCGAGCGCCTCCAGCAGGGAGGGCTCGTGGGAGGCCATCAGGATCGCCAGATCGTGCTTCATCTCCTCGCTCAACCGCTTTCCGAGCCAGGCGATGCCCTCGACGTCCAACCTGGCCTCGGGCTCGTCGAGGACGAGCAGCTTGCGGGGCCGCACCAGGGCAGTGGCCAGGGCAAGCCGTCGACGCTGACCGGTGGACAGGGTGCCGGGCAGCTGACCCGACTGGGGCACCAGCTGAACCTCCTCCAGCACCTCGTCGACCAGCGAGTCGGCCTCGGCCAAGCCGTGGGCGCGAGCCAGCAGGTCGAGGTGCTCGACCACCGAGAGGTCGGGGAAGAAGTCCAGGTCGTCGATGACGGTGGCCACATTGCGGCGGAACTCGGGCCGGGTCTCGCTGACCGGCTGACCGAGTACCTCGACGGTGCCCGAGGTGGGCCGGTCGGCGCCCACCACGCACCTCAGCACGGTGGACTTGCCCGCTCCGTTGCGCCCGGTCAGAGCCACGGCCTCACCCGCGTGAACGGTGAAGGAGAGATTGTTGATGACGGTGTGGTCGCCGTAGGACTTGGTGAGGTCCTTGACGACCAGGACGGGAGAGCGAGAAGCCATGATCTGTATTCTCTCGCACCGGCCCAGGGCCCCCAAACCAGCCTTGCCCGAGCCCCGATCCGTTGACCTGCTGTGGGAGACTGGGCGCCGTGTTGACGACCAGGGCCACTCTTGACAAGCACCACAGCGACGTCGCCTCGATGTTCGACGGGGTGGCGCAGCGCTACGACCTGATGAACTCCATCATGACGATGGGAGCGGTGGACCACTGGCGCGAACTGGTCGTCGAGGCCGTCGAACCGCAACCCGGCCAGACCATCCTCGATCTGGCGGCCGGCACCGGGACCTCCTCGGCCACCTTCGCCGCCCACGGTGCGCAGGTCTACCCCACCGACATCTCGATGGGGATGCTGCAGGTCGGCCACCAGCGTCAACCCGATCTGCACTTCGTGGGCGGGGACGCCACCCGGCTGCCCTATGCCGACGACGTCTTCGACGCCGTCACCATCTCCTACGGACTGCGCAATGTCGAGGACACCTCCGCGGCCCTGTCCGAGATGCTGCGGGTCACCCGTCCCGGCGGACGGATCGTGGTCTGCGAGTTCTCCACCCCCACCTGGGCGCCCTTCCGGCACCTCTACCGCGACTACCTGCTCAGTGCCATCCCCGCGATGGCCCGGCTGGCGAGCAGCAACCAGGACGCCTACGACTACCTCGCCGAGTCGATCCTGGCCTGGCCCGACCAGGCCGCCCTGGCCGATCTGATGGCCCGGGCCGGCTGGCAGGCGGTCGCCTGGCGCAACATCTGCGGCGGTGTGGTGTCCCTCCACCGGGCGTGGAAGGCATGACGGCAGCGATCCTGCTGGACGCCTGGGCGGCCCGGTCCTGCCCGGTGAAGACCCAGAACGCCTTCGACCCCACCCTCGACCACTCCGATCCGGCCGCGGAGGCCAATGCCGACCTGTTCGCCGGCTCCCGGGACCTCGTCGACCTGGTCTGCGACCGGCTCGCCACCGTCCCCGGGACCGTCGACCTGCGCCCCCTCGCCGAGGGGGACACCGCCGCACACCGGCTCGCCACCGACCGGGCCCTGGCCGCCGGGGCGCCGGTGATCATCGCCCCCGCGCTGCCCGACTCGCCTGCCGGGCACCGCACCGGCTCCCCCGAGGTGCTCGTGCGGTCCGGGGCGCAGCGGTCATCGGCCGGCTGCGGCTACCTTCCGGTGATCATCACCCCGCACCGCGTCCTGGAGCGTCACCACACCCGGGCCCAGTTCACCTGGACCACCGCACTCGCCGATCCGGACCCGGCCGCAGCCACCCTCAGCAGCGACCAGACCTTCCGGTCGGCACGCCAGGGGCCGCTGCTCCAGGCGGCCCACTACTGGCGGCTGCTGGCCGATCTGGACCTGCTGCCGGCCCCGACCCGGCTGCCGGCCGCCAGACTGGCCGGGATCGTCGGTCGTGACCAGGTCGACCAGCTGTCGGGAGAGCACGGCATCGCCTGGCTGGACCTGGACCACCACTTCATCCGGACCTTCTCGCGCACCGCCGCCTCGGGCTGGCGGCGTCGCTCGGTGCTGGACCGCTACGACCACGAGCACGAGTTCCGGGTCGCGGTGGCCCACCACGCGATGAGCAGCCCGCAGCACCCGATGGTCGAGCCGATCGTGGTCGGCGAGTGCGAGTCCTGCCAGTGGTGGAGCACCTGCCAGCCGCGGCTCGACGACGCCGACCTGTCCCTGCGGATCTCCAAGGCGCCGCTGGACGTCCGCGAGATCGCCGCCCTGCGGAGGATGGGGGTCAGCACCGTCGACGACCTGGCCGATGCCGACCTGGAGACCCTGCTGCCGGACTACCTGCCGCAGGTCCAGCACCGCCCCGAGGCCGAGCGGCGGATCCGGTTGGCCGCCCGGCGCGCCCGACTGATCCGCGACGGCGTCTGTCTGGAACGCAATGACGCCGATCCGATCCGGCTGCCCGTTAGCCGCCTGGAGATCGATCTGGACATCGAGACCTCCCCCACCGACAAGGTCTACCTGTGGGGATTCTGGGTCGACGACCGCGACCACCTGCTGGCGGCCAGCCGCGGACACGACGGCCCCTACTACCTGGCCTTCTCCTCCTTCGAGGATCTCGACGACGCCGCCGAGGCCGCCCTCGCCGCCCGCGCCATCGACTGGCTCGACGAGGCCGTGCGCGCCGAGCCCGGCTGCCTCATCGTCCACTACTCCGACTACGAGAAGGTGCACCTGCGCCGGTTCGGGAGGGCCTCGAGTCCCTGCCCGGACCGCACCACCGGTCAGGTCGCCCGACTGCTGGCCAGCGGCTGTTTCCTGGACCTGTTCGCGGTGATGAGGGCGCACTTCTTCGGGACGGCCGGACTCGGCCTCAAGGTCGTCGCCCAGGCCGGCCCGGGATTCCACTGGCGCGACGCCGAGCCCGGCGGGCTCAACTCGCAGATCTGGTGGGACCAGGCCGCCCACCACGCCGATCCGGCCCGGCGCGCCTCGGCGCGCGCCCGGGTGCTGGCCTACAACGAGGACGACGTGCGGGCCACCTGCGCGTTGAGGGGCTGGCTGCGAGCCGGCGCCGTCGTCCCCGGTTCGGCAGCGGTCCCGTCGGCACCTCCGGGGGCGGTGTCGGGGGCGGTCTCAGCAGCCTCCCACTGATCACCGGAGGGCGCTGCGGGCACACGTAGACTTGTCACTCGTGCATTCGTTGACCCGTATCCTCCGGTTCACCAGCTCGCTGTGGCGCCACTACCTCGGTGTCGTCCTCACGGCGGTGGTGGTTGCTCTCAGTGCCCTGGCCGTGCCCTTCGTGATCGCCCGGGCCACCGATCTGGCGGTCGAGGGGGTCCGGACCGGCTCCCACCAGATCGCGGCCATCATGTGGCTGGCGGTGCTGCTGCTGGGGATGGATCTCATCAACTCGGTGGCCACCAATGTCAACGGCTGGCTGGGCGACGTGATGAGCGCCCGGATGCGCGAGATCCTGTCCAGTCGCTACTTCGCCAAACTGCTGTCCCTGCCGCAGTCCTGGTTCGACGAGGAGCTCACCGGCTCGATCACCAACAAGCTCACCCGGTCGATCACCAACATCACCGATTTCGCGAAGGCCTTCTCGAACAACTTCTTCACCCTGCTGCTCACCACCGTCGCGGTGCTGGCGATCTCGGCCTGGTACTACTGGCCGTTGGCGCTGCTGCTGGCCATCGTCTTCCCGCTCTACGTCTGGCTGACCGCCCTCACCTCGCGCCACTGGCAGGCCCGCCAGGACATCATCAATGAGCATCTGGACACCGCATCGGGCAGGTTCCAGGAGGTCATCTCGCAGATCCGGGTGGTGAAGTCCTTCGTCACCGAGAACTCCGAGCAGCGCGGCTTCGACCAGCACTACGACGCCACCGTCGCCACCACCAGGGAGCAGTCCACCCACTGGCACCTGATGGACACCCTGCGCCGGGCGGTGCTCAACGTCATCTTCTTCGGGATCTACGCGATCATCTTCGTCCAGACCGCGCGCGGATTCTTCAGCATCGGACAGATGGTGCTGCTCATCCAGCTGATGACGATGGCCCGCCAGCCGGTGCAGATGATGAGCTACATCATCGACAACGCCCAGCGCGCCGTCTCCGGGTCCAAGGACTACTTCACGGTGATGGAGACCCGGCCCAGCTACACCCGTCCGCTGCCCGACTCCTCCACCCCCCGCGTGATCGACATCACCGATCGGCAGCCGGCCGTCGAATTCCGCGACGCGGTGTTCTCCTACGACGGGTCGAACCGGGTCATCGACCAGGTGAGCTTCCAGATCGGCACCGGCGAGAAGGTCGCCCTGGTCGGGGAATCGGGAGGCGGCAAGTCCACCATCGTCAACCTGTTGCTGGGCCTCTACCCGCTGGACTCCGGCGAGATCGTGGTCGGCGGACAGCCGGTCTCCCAGCTGCCGGTGGAGGAGCTGCGGCACAGCATCGGGGTGGTCTTCCAGGACCCGTCGCTGTTCTCGGGAACCATCAGGGAGAACATCGCCTACGGGTCCCACGCCACCGACGCGCAGATCGCCGAGGCCGCCCGGCGCGCCTACGCCGACCGATTCGTGCGGCGATTCCCCGACGGCTACGACACCCTGGTCGGGGAGCGCGGGATCAAACTGTCGGGAGGCCAGAAGCAGCGGATCTCGATCGCCCGCGCGATCCTCAAGGACGCCCCGATCCTGGTCCTCGACGAGGCCACCTCGGCCCTGGACACCAAGTCCGAGAGATGGGTGCAGGCCGGCCTGGAGTCCCTCATGGAGGGCCGGACCAGCCTCATCATCGCCCACCGGTTGTCGACCATCTCCGGTGTGGACCGGATCGTCACCCTGGACCAGGGAAGGGTCGACGAGATCGGCACCCCCCAGGAGCTGGCCGCCTCCGGCGGCATCTACGCCGAGCTGCTGACCCTTCAGGCCTCCAGCTCGAAGGCCGACCGCAAGCGTCTGGAGCGGTTCGGGATCAAGATCTGAGGCCCCCTCCCGGGATCCCCATCGGGATCTCGGGTCGTGGCATCTCGGGCAAGGGGGATCCGGGGTCAGAGGATCTGGTAGCGGTGCGAGTGCCGGGGGGTGGCCTGCATGTCGGCGACAGTGGCCTTCCAGGCGAGGTAGTGCTCAGTGGTGCGGTGGGCCTCCACGGCGTCGATGTCGCGGTACTCCTCGACCAGCGTGAAGTTGGTCGGCACGTCGAGCTGACGGACCAGGTCGAACCGGGTGACGCCGGGCTCCTGGCGGCTCGCCTGTGCATTGGCGGTGCTGGCGGTGATGAATGCGTCGACGCACTCGGGCTTGATGTCCAGGAATGCCAGGGTGATGATCATCGGCTGTCCTCTCAACAGTGGTGACGGATGACGTCACCAACCTATGGGGACGCCGACGCCGGGGTCAGCCCCTCAGCCCAGCAGCGCACCGATGAGCAGGCCGATCGAGCAGGCCAGGTCGGCGAAACCGGTGTCCCGCAACGCCCTCACCAGCACCATCCCGGAGGCCCCGGTCACCATCGCCCGCACCGGACCCGACAGGAAGATCACCATCGCCAGTCCCAACAGCGCCCCCCAGGTGGTGAGCGCCGCGACGGCGACCACCCCAAGGCAGGCCAGTCCGACCAGGGTGAGGTACAGCGCCCGGGTCCCGGTGTGGCCGAGGCGGGTGGCCAGGGTGCGCTTGCCGGAGACCCGGTCGCCGTCGATGTCGCGCAGATTGTTGGCCACCAGCACCCCGCACGCCAGCAGGCCCAGGACCACCGCGGTCACCCAGCCGGCGGCGTCCACCCTGCCGGCGACCACATAGGTGGTGCCGCCCACCGCGACCAGTCCGAAGAAGACGAAGACGAAGATCTCCCCGAGTCCGGCGTAGCCGTAGGGGTGGCTGCCCCCGGTGTAGAACCAGGCGGCCAGCACGCAGGCGATCCCGAGAACCAGCAGCCACCACTGGCCGGTGAGCACGACCACGGCCAGCCCCGCCAGCCCGGCGACCCCGAAGCAGCCGAAAGCGGCCGCCCTCACCTGCTCGGGGCGGGCCGCCCCCGAGCCGACCAGCCGCAGCGGCCCCACCCGGTCGGGCCCGTCGGAGCCGCGGATCCCGTCGGAGTAGTCGTTGGCGAAGTTGACGCCGACCACCAGGGCCAGGGCGACGACCAGGGCCAGCACCGCCGTCGCGATCCGCAGCTGCCCTATCGAGACGGCTGCCGCCGTGCCACCGATCACCGATGAGATCGCGATCGGGAGGGTGCGCAACCGCGCTCCCTCGACCCACTGCCCGAATGTCGCCATGACTCTCCTGTTCCCCGGGTGCCAACCCGATGTCGCCGGTGCCGGCCCGTGACGCGGATCCGTGCTCCGCTGCGGGCTGCACTTCTGTGCCGACACCACCCGACAGTCTCACACGTTCACAGCCCCAGGCCCTCACAGCCCCGCACCATCAGACACTGCCTGCGCGCGGCAGGGACACAGGGTCTAGCCTGTCCCGGGTCGGATCCTCTGGTCCGGCCCAGATGCACCGAGTGAAACGGGAACCCATCCGGCATGAGAACGATGTTCGCCAGCTTGTCCATCCCCAACTACCGAATCTTCTTCGTCGGCACCCTGATGGCAAACCTCGGACAGTGGATCGCCCGGACCTCGCAGGCCTGGCTGGTCCTGACGATTCTCACCCATGGCAATGCCACCGCGCTGGGCTGGGTCACCGCCATCAACTTCCTGCCGATCCTGCTCATCACACCGTGGGCGGGCGCCCTGGCCGACCGGTTCCCCAAGCGCCGGATCATGGTGATGGCCCAGATCGTCCTGCTCATCGACGCCGCGATCCTGGCCCTGCTGGTGCTCACCGGCCACGCCCAGCTGTGGATGGTCTTCCTGTTCGCCGGCCTCGACGGCATCGCCTCGGCCTTCTACAGCCCGGCGATGCAGGCCTTCGTCTCGGAACTGGTGCCGCTGTCCCAGCTGCCCAATGCGATCGGCCTCAACTCCGCCTCCTTCAACGGCGCGCGGCTGCTGGGCCCCGGCCTGGCCGGACTGCTCGTCGCCGCCTTCGGGGTGGGCTGGGTGATGACCATCAACGTCGGGCTCTTCGTGCTCTTCATCGCCTCGCTCATCATGCTTCGCTCCGAGCAGCTCCACCCGGCGCCCATCGCGGTCGAGAAGGCCACCGTCCGCGACGGCATCAGGTACGTCCGCGCCCGCCCCGATCTCATGCTGCTGCTGTTCATCGGCTTCATGATGGGAACCTTCGGGTTCAACTTCAACATCTCCGACGCCGTGATGGCCACCGCTGCCTTCGGCAAGGGATCGGGGGAGTTCGGCCTACTCGGCTCGGTGATGGGCCTCGGGTCGATCATCGGGGCCCTGCAGGCGGCCCGCCGTCGGCCTCGGCTGCGCTACATCGAGCTCGCCCTGGTGGTCTACACGGTCTCGATGACCGCCGCCACCTTCGCGCCGACGTACCCGGTCTTCGCCGCCATCATGGCCCCGATCGGCTGGGGGGCGGTCTCCACCCTCATCATCGCCAACACCATGGTCCAGATGTCGGTCTCCCCCCAGATGCGCGGCCGGGTGATGAGCTTCTGGGCGATGCTCGTGATGGGCGGCACCCCGCTGGTCTCCCCGGTCGTCGGCTGGCTCGGCGACGCCGTCGGCCCGCGGGCGACCGTCGCCTTCGGGGCGATCTCGCTGGGGATCACCTTCGTCGTGATCACCGCTGTGGTGATGCGCAGCGACAGGATCAGGGTCCACCTCGACCCGAGCAAGGGCGCCCCCTGGCTGCGGATGGTCCGCGGACAGGTGACCGTCGATCTGGACCGCCACGTGCGCTGAGGCCAGCTGGCCGCGGCTTCGTCGCAACGGGATCGAGCGAACCTTGGCCGCGTCGCCACAGGGTGGTTGACTGGACCCTATGAAAAAACTCATCAATGCTGTTGAGGATGTCGTCAAGGACTCATTGGTGGGGGTAGCGGCCGCCCATCCTGACTCCATCACCGTCGATATGGAGAACCAGGTGGTGCTGCGCGCCGATGCACCGCACCGGGGCAAGGTCGGTCTGGTCTCCGGCGGCGGGTCGGGCCACGAGCCGCTGCACAGCGGATACGTCGGATACGGAATGCTTGACGCCGCCTGCTGCGGTCAGGTCTTCACCTCCCCGGTTCCCGACCAGATGATGGCCGCCGACAAGGCGGTCGGCGGAGGCGCCGGCATCCTGCACATCGTCAAGAACTACACCGGCGACGTGATGAACTTCGACATGGCCGCCGAGATGTCGGCGGCAGAGTCCGGGACGCGCGTCGAGTCGGTGCTGGTCGCCGATGACGTCGCCGTCCAGGACTCGCTGTACACCGCCGGTCGGCGCGGTGTCGGGCTCACCGTGCTGATGGAGAAGATCCTCGGCGCCGGAGCCGAGGCGGGACGCAATCTCGACGCCCTGCTGGCTCTGGGATCACGGGTCAACGACGGGGGCCGCTCCTACGGTGTGGCGCTCACCTCCTGCGTCGTCCCGGCCGCCGGCGAGCCCACCTTCGAGCTCGCCGACGACGAGATCGAGCTGGGCATCGGCATCCATGGCGAGCCCGGCCGCAAGCGGGCCAAGCTGGGCACCGCGGCCGAGGTGGCCGAGGAGCTCGTCGAGCCGATCCTGGCCGATCTGGACTTCACCGGGGCTCCGGTGATCGCGATGCTCAACGGGATGGGCGGGACCCCGCTGCTGGAGCAGTACCTGATGTGGGGAGAGGTCTCCAAGGTGCTGTCCGGCAAGGGAGTCACCGTTGCCAGGACTCTGGTGGGCAACCACATCACCTCGCTGGAGATGGCAGGATGTTCACTGACACTTCTGAAGGCCGACGACGATCTGCTCTCTCTGTGGGACGCGCCGGTCAACACTCCTGGACTTCGATGGGGATGCTGAAACATGTCTGATCTCTCGGCACAGATGATCTCGACGTGGCTGAAGGACTATGCCAACGTCATCAACGAGAACGCCAGCTACCTCACAGACCTGGACCGCCAGATCGGCGACGCCGACCACGGATCCAACATGGCCCGCGGGATGACCGCGGTGGCAAGCCTGGACCCGGCCTCCTTCGCCAGCGCCTCGGCGCTGCTCAAGAAGGCCGGAATGACCCTGGTGAGCACGGTCGGAGGCGCCTCCGGACCCCTCTACGGCACCTTCTTCCTGCGACTGGGGACCTCCCTGGTCGAGGACGGCGAGCTCACCTCGGCGGCCTTCGCCCGGGCGATCAAGGCCGGACTCGACGGGATCGTCGCCCGCGGCAAGGCCTCCCCCGGGGACAAGACCCTGGTGGACGCCCTCACCGAGGCGGTGCAGGCCGCCCAGCAGGCCGCCGACCAGGGCAAGGACCTGCCCGCCACCCTCCAGGCTGCGTCCTCGGCGGCCGAGAAGGGCCGGGACGCCACCATCGACATGGTCGCCAGACGCGGCCGGGCGTCCTACCTGGGAGAACGCTCCAAGGGGCACCAGGATCCCGGTGCCACCTCGATGGCCCTGCTCATCGACAGCGCCGCGCGCTGCCTGGCCTGACGACGACACGGACTGACGACGACACGGACTGACGGACTGAGGAGAACACTGTGACATCAGCTCAGCAGAGCCCTGCACCGACCGGCGTGGGGATCGTCGTGGTCTCCCACAGTCGACCACTGGCCCGGGCAGCAGTCGAGCTGGCCGAACAGATGGTGCCGACATCCAGGCCGCCGATGCGGATCGCCGCTGGTCTCGACGAGAACACCCTGGGGACCGACGCCACCGCCGTGAGCGCCGCTCTCGAGGAGCTATCCGAGTGCTTGGGAGTGCTCGTGATGGTCGACCTGGGATCCTCGATCCTGTCGGCCGAGATGGCTCTGGAACTGGTGGATCCCGAGCTGGCCGCGAAGGTCAGGGTCAGCCCCGGACCGCTCGTCGAGGGTCTGGTGGTCGCGGTGGTGACCGCCTCCACGGGAGCCGATCTGGACAGCGTCGCCGACCAGACCGCCCGGGCCCTGGAACCGAAGATCCAGCAGCTGGCCGGCTGAGTCCCGGCCCCTGGATGCAGGACCTGAGACACAGCAGACAGGACCGGGGACACAGCACACAGCACAACGGTGCCGGCGGGTGGTCAGACCACCCGCCGGCACCTTGCGTTCACCGGTCGACCGGGCCCCTCACCAGTCGACCAGACCGTCCTGGTCGAACTGTCCGCCCGGCCAGACCGCCCTCACCACACCGGCCGCGGCCAACGCCTTGCGGCACCCCGGGCACGGCTGATCAGTGACGTAGGCGGTCGCCCCGGCGGTGTCGCGGGTGGCGAACAGCAGGGCATTCACCTCGGCGTGGATGGCGATGCAGAACCCCGGCGTCCCGGGGACGTCGTAGTCGCTCAGCCCGGCGACCTCCCCGTACCCGAGATGTCCTCGCGGGCAGGCTCCCTCCAGGCAGTCCGGCCGGCCGGGAGCGGCCCCGTTGTAACCCGTCGCGATGATCCGATGCTCGTGGACCAGCACCGCGCCGACAGCGCGCCGGGTGCACTTGGCCCTCGCACCCACCGCCTCGGCGATCCCCAGGAAGTAGTCGTCCCATCCCGGCACGGTGATCGGGGAACCCGGCACACGCTTCATCAGTAGCCACCTCCACAGCTCGACACCGGGCATTCTCGCACTGCCGCGATGCCTCGCGCCCGGTGCGAGCCTCGCGCGCCGGCGCTGATCGGATGGGCAGGATCGGCGATCGGTTGGCCCCAGTACCGGGCAGAAGTGGCCGCGGGCCCGCGCGGACGGGCACGAGGCCGCCCGGTCTCCCTAGGATGACTGCCATGACCGATGCCGTTGACGCCCCCCTCGATCCTGTTCGCCACCCGGATGCCCCCGGAGATCTCGACACCCCGCGGCAGGACCGCATCTCCTACGGGCGCCCGCACCGGGCCGTCATCATGGCGCGGGGGCTGGGCACCCGGATGCGCAAGGCCGCGGAGGGAGTCGTGCTGGCCGACGGCCAGGCCGCCGCCGCGGCCGCCGGGGTCAAGGCGATGATCACCCTCAACGACCGTCCCTTCCTGGACCACGTCATCTCCACCCTGGCCGATGCCGGCTATGACCAGATCTGCCTGGTGATCGGCCCAGAGCACCAGATGATCCGCGACTACTACGACAGCCAGCACACCTCCCGCGTCACGATCAGCTATGCCGTCCAGGCCGAACCGCTGGGCACCGCCGACGCGATCGCGGCCGCCGAGTCCTTCGCCGGAGAGGACCGCGTCCTGGTCATCAACTCCGACAACTTCTACCCCGGCCGGGCGGTCGCCCAGCTCGCCGGGGTGCCGGCCTCGGCGACCCTGGGGTTCTCCAAGCGCGCCATGATCGCCGAGTCGAACATCGATCCCGACCGGATCGCCGCCTTCGCCCTGTTGAGGGCCGACGCCGACCACCAGCTCGCCGAGATCATCGAGAAGCCCGCCCCCGAGGTGGTGGCGGCCGCCGGGGACGACGCCCTGGTGTCGATGAACTGCTTCCTGCTGACCCCGCGGATCTTCGAGGCCTGCCGCCGTATCGACAAGTCGGCCCGCGGTGAGTACGAGATCGTCGACGCGGTGCGCTGGATGGTGCGCCACGGGGAGCGGTTCGACGTCGTCCCGGTCGAGGCCGGCGTCCTGGACATGTCCAACCGCGGCGACATCGCCGCGATGGAGGCCGCCCTGGGTGACAAGCGGATCGTCCTGTGAGCCGCACCGACGCGACGGTGCGCTGGTTCGTGCCCGGACGGATCGAGGTGCTCGGCAAGCACACCGACTACGCCGGCGGGCGCACCCTGGTGGCAGCCGTCGACCGGGGGGTCACCATCACCTGCACTCCCCCGGAGGAGCCGCCCCGGCACGCCGGGATCATCGCACGGTCCACCGCCCTTCCCGGCGATCTGAGGATCAGCGCCGGCACCGACCCGCAGCTGCCGCCGGGACACTGGGGACGGTACGTCCAGACCGTCGTCGACCGGCTCACCGACAACTTCGGCCCGCTGGCGCCCTGCGGGATCACCATTTCCAGCGATCTTCCGCTGGCCAGCGGGATGAGCTCCTCCTCGGCCCTGGTGAGTTCCCTGGTGCTGGCCCTGGCCGACGCCAACGGCTTCACCGGTTCCCGACGCTGGACCCGCGATGTCACATCGCGCACCGACCTGGCCCAGTACCTGGCCTGTGTGGAGAACGGGATGAGCTTCAAGGATCTGACCGGGGCGGCCGGGGTCGGCACCTTCGGCGGCTCGGAGGACCACACCGCGATGGTTCTCAGCGAGACCGGCCGGCTGGGCGAGTTCCGGTTCTGCCCGATCCGCCTGGAGAGGCGGGTGGACTTCGCCGAGGACCTCTGTCTGGTCGTTCTGGTGAGTGGGGTGGCGGCCGAGAAGACCGGCGCCGCCCGCGACCTGTACAACCGCGCCTCCCTGTCGACCCGGGAGATCCTGCGCCGGTGGAACACCGCCACCGGCCGCCAGGACGCCGTTCTGGCCGACGCGCTGGCCGCCGATCCGGGGGCGCTGCGGCTGCACCGGCTGATCGCCGACGACGGCTGGCTGACCCGGCGTCTTGACCACTTCCTGGCCGAGTCGGAGCAGATCATCCCGGCGGCGATCAGCGCTCTGGGAGCCGGCGACCTGGCCGGCTTCGGGGCGGCGGTCGACGAGTCCCAACGGATCGCCGACTGTCTGCTGGGCAATCAGGTGCCCGAGACGATCGCCCTGGCACGGATCGCCCGTCAGGACCTGTCGGCGGTGGCGTCGTGCTCCTTCGGGGCCGGCTTCGGCGGCTCGGTGTGGGCCTGCGTGCCGCGCTCCGACGCCGAGGATTTCGCCGCGCAGTGGCTGGGCCGGTACGCCTCGCGGTTCCCCGACCCGGCCGCCAGGGCGACCACCATGGTGACCCGTCCGGGGCCCGCGGCCAGGAGGCTGTGAGGCCCTACAGTTCGATGTCCTCGTAGGAGCGCGGGTCCTCGATGGGTTCCAGGTGTCCCATCACCCGCAACTCCGGCCATCGGGTGATGAGGTCGTCGATGAGGTCCTCCATGACGTCGTGACCGTGTTGAACGGTCCATTCGCCGGGCACCAGCATGTGGAACTCGAGGAAGCGACGGTAACCCGCCTCCCGGGTGCGCACCGCGTGGAACTTGAGGGTCTTGCTGCTGCGCGAGTCGAGGAAGGCCAGGATCTCGTCGTTGACCTGGCTGGGCAGCGCGATGTCCATCAGTCCGGCTCCGGACTGGCCGATCAGCCTCGCCCCGGTGATGAGGATGTTGACCCCGACCGCCAGGGCGACGATGGCGTCCAACCGGTGCCAGCCGGTCAGCCACACCAGCGCGATCCCGACGATCACCCCCACCGAGGTGATGACATCGGTGAACAGGTGGCGCCCGTCGGCGATCAGGGTCATCGACCGGCGTCGTCTTCCGTTGACGCTGAGGATCCGGGCGACGACGCCGTTGATGACCGAGGCGACCACCGAGACCAGCAGGCCGATCCCCAGGTTGTCCAGCGGGGTCGGGTGCAGCAGCCGGTCGCCGGCCTGCACCAGGATCAGCGCGGCGGCGACGAAGATCATGATCCCCTCGGTGGCGGCCGAGAAGTACTCGGCCTTCGAGTGGCCGAACTGGTGGTTCTGGTCCGGCGGCCGGATCGAGATCTTGAGGACCACCAGGGCGATGATCGCCGCGACCAGGTTGACCAGGGACTCCGCGGCGTCGGAGAGCAGGCCCACCGATCCGGTCACCCGCCAGGCCCAGGTCTTGAGGACGATGGTGGCCACCGCCGCCGCGATCGACAGCCATGCGAACCGGCTGAGATCCTCTGGGGGACGATGCCTCGGGCCCGGGTCCCGGGTGCCGCCAGTGTTGTTCACCGCGATGATTCTGCCATTCCAGCTCCCGCGGCGCACCTCACCACCGATTTACGCAACCTGTGTGTTGCACTATTTGAGACGGAACGGCTTTCGGCTGGTCTCCGGGGGATCTGAGAGGTTAGGGTTGGCTTACCTCACCAACCGAGAGGGGTACCGGGACAGATGTCACCGTCGATCGACTTCACCGCCATCAGTGCCGACGCTGTGGCAGCCCACAACCTTTCCGTCGCCCACCGGCTCATGAGCGGTGCCGGCAGTGCCTCCCTTCTCGCCTTCCGGCTGGCCCCCGAGGATCCCTGCTCCGGTCTGGCCCACGGGCTGACGACCTCCGGCCAGTTCGTGGTGGCCGCCTACCGCGATCCCGAGGCCGCCGCCACCACGGCTGCCGACGGACAGCCGATCGAGGTGCGGGTGGACCTGGTCAAGGGGTCCCCGGAACCGTCCGTGCGTCTGGTGACCGCGACCGTGCACCTGGTCGGGACACTGACCTGGCTCGATCCCGACGAGGCCTTCCTGATGCTCGTCCAGGGCGACCTGCCGCCGAGGGTCGGTGAGATCGCCGAGAACCCGGACGGGCGGGTCGGCGTCGTCGAGGCCGGCCGGGTGGTGCTGCGCGACAGCCTCGGGGTGACGCCGATCGACCTCGACACCCTGATCCAGGCCGACCACTGTCCGCGCGCCTGTGACGCCGTGTACCCCGACGCCGATCAGGAGTGGGACGCCTACGACCTCACCGCCTCGGTCGACCAGATGTACCTGCGACGGATCTGTCACGCCGTCGACGAGGGATCGATCGCCGGTGCGGTGTGCTGGCGGCGGCCCTCCACCCACTACTGCGAGCACACCATCGGACGGGTCTTCCTGGCCGACATCGACCGCACCGGGGTGACCCTGATGTCGGTGCAGCCCGATGAGACGATCTCCGCCTTCGCGGCCTTCCGTCACCCGGCCACCACCCTGGACGATCTGGCTGTCCAGTTGAGCTGCCTCATCGAGGACTCCGTCCCGGTCCACTGATCGTCGGCACCGCCCGAGTTCCGGCCTCCCCTACGATCGAGTTATGGAACTTCCCTCCTGGCTGGGCCTGCCCGTTCTCACCTTCGGTCACGCGACCGTGCGTCCCCGCCACGGTCTGGTGCTCGCCGGCGGCGGAGCCAGGGCGTCCTTCCAGGTCGGGGCGCTGCGCCATCTCTACGACGTCGTGGGGATCCATCCCGAGGTGATCACCGCCACCTCCGCCGGGTCCGTGGTGGCCTGCACGATCGCCCAGTGGTCGGATCCGGAGGACCAGGCCAGGGCGCTGGCCGATCTGGACCGGATGTGGATGGCCATGCAGGACCAGTCCGAGATGTTCGCCCCTCGGGCCTGGTTCAAACTGCTCCTCGAGAAGGGCCCGGAGTGGACCAAGCTCATCGACCACGACCGCAGCCACCGGCCCCACGGCCTGGCGATACCGCGGATCAGTATGCCCTTCACCCACTCCCAGGACGGCGCCAGCACCGTGGTGGACCCGGCCGAGCCGGTCGCCGGGGGCGAGGAGTCGCGGATCTCGACCTCGCTGACCGGCCAGGCGGCCACCCTCGACCTGGCCACCCGGGAGATCCCGGTGCCGGACGGCGCGACCTGGCGCCCCTCGGTGGTGCTTCAGGTGCTCAGCGCCCTGTCGAAGCTGACCCGCGACGGGGGCGACATCCAGGCCATCCTGCGCGGCGCCGACGCCTCCGGATCGACCTACCGGGCCGGTCCGATCCTGTCGCGGCTGCTGGACCCGGCCTGGTTCGACAGTGAGCGTCTGGCCTCCTCCGGGGTGCGGCTGCGGGTGGCGATGGTGGCCCTGGAGTCCGGGGAGCTGCGCTTCATGACCGAGCGGGGAACCCTCGTCGACCGGGACAACCATCCCCTTCCCGGTACCCGCCACGACGTCACCAGGGGGGTGCTGGCCTCCTGCTCGGTGCCGGGGGTGTTCCGCCCGGTGGAGATCGACGGCGAGCACTACGTCGACGGCGGGGTGCGGGAGAACATCCCTGCCGAGATGGCCATCGGACATCTGGGCGTGACCCATCCCTATGTCATCACCTGCGCGCCGCTGGGGCTCTCGCGCTCCGAGGACTTCGGGTCCAAGAACATGCTGGACCTGGCGACCCGCAGCATCGACATCCTCACCGACGAGGCCGGCCGCGACGAGGTGGCCTACGCCCTCAATGCCGGGGCCGAGGTGATCGCCCCCGAGATCGATGTGCACAGCTCGATGACGGTCGATCCGGGGCTGCTGCGAATCAATCGCGACTACGGCTGGATGAGTTCGGCCCTGGTGCACTCGGCCACCGGGGCGTCGACGCACGATCTGGTCAACGAGATCGTGAGGCTACGGATGCGCGGCTGGGAGCTGGAGAAGGAGTGGCTGGCCGGGCGAACCGCCCCGGGGAAGGACGCGACCGCCGAAGCAGAGTCCGGGCCGCAACGCTCCGGGAGCGAGGATGTGATCGCCGAGCTGGCGGAGGTCAAGGGGCGTCTGGCAGACGCCGCCGACCGCCTTCCCCGGCTGCTGCGTCCCGAGGGCGCCGACACCTGGGGCCGGCAGCTCGAGGCCCACGGCCACGCCCCCGAGGGGTTGACGCCGCCCTGGTGAAGGCAGCGCACTCCCCCTGCTGGGTCCTCGCCACGAGGGGGTGCAGGGGGAGTCATCTCCCCCGCCTCAACCATCAGCGAAGTGGCCGGCAGGGCGAGTCCCAACCCCCTGCTGAGCCCCGCCACGAGGGGGTGCAGGGGGAGTCGTCTCCCCCGCCTCAGGGAGTCGAGAGCAGCGGCAGCAGGTCGTTGACCGAGTCCAGGATGATGTTGGGCCGGTAGGGGAACCGGTCGATGTCCTCGCGCTGGGTGATCCCGGAGAGCACCAGGACGGTGAGCAGGCCGGCCTCGATGCCGGCGACCATGTCGGTGTCCATCCGGTCGCCGATCATGGCGGTCGACTCGGAGTGCGCCTCGATCCGGTTGAGGGCCGAGCGGAACATCATCGGGTTGGGCTTGCCGACGATGTAGGGACGCCGTCCGCCGGTTGCCGTGGTGATGAGCGATGCGATCGCACCGGTCGCCGGCAGCGGCCCCTGGGGGGAGGGCCCGGTGGCGTCGGGGTTGGTGCAGATGAACCGGGCGCCGTCGCCGATCAACCGGATGGCCTTGGTGATGGCCTCGAAGGAGTAGTTGCGGGTCTCACCGAGGACGACGTAGTCCGGATCGGTGTCGGTGAGGATGAAGCCGGCCTCGTGGAGGGCCGTGGTCAGGCCGGCCTCGCCGATGACGTAGAGGCGGGCGCCGGGATTCTGGTCGGCGAGGAACCTGGCGGTGGCCAGCGCCGAGGTCCAGATGTTCTCCTCGGGGATGATGAGGCCGGCCGCGTCCAGGCGGGCGGCGAGGTCGCGCGGGGTGAAGATGGAGTTGTTGGTCAGGACGAGGAATCGTCGTGAGGTGTCGACCCACCGCCGGATGAGGTCACTGGCACCGGGGACCTCATGTTCCTCACGCACCAGGACGCCGTCCATGTCCGTGAGCCAGCACTCGACTTCTGCAGGTTCTCTCATGGCTCCCAGCCTATCCAGAAGCCGCAACGTCGGTGCGGGGAAAGCGGCCCGGGCCGGGGCCTGTTCCCGGGGCCATCGAGGCCGATGGTGCATAATCCCCAGGTTGGATGCATGTTCTTGCATCGTCGATGTCAGCCAGGAGGACCGTGATGCGGACGCCCACCGCACAGGAGCTGTTCCGGAGACGGTTGCCCGCCGGAGTGAGCGACGAGGGATGCCCCGAGGGGATCGCCCAGACTCCCGAGCGGATTGACGAGTCGCACTCCCTGCGGCGTTCGATGTCGACCCTTCAGCTCACCCTCATCGGGGTGGGTGGCACCGTCGGCACCGGTATCTTCTTCATCCTGTCGCAGGCCGTCCCCGAGGCCGGTCCCGCGGTACTCATCTCATTCGTGCTGGCCGCGGTGGTCGCCGGACTCACGGTGGTCTGCTACGCCGAGCTGGCCTCGACGATGCCCTCCTCCGGGTCCTCCTACTCCTTCACCTACGCGACGATGGGCGAGCTGGTCGCCTTCATCGTGGGAGCCTGCCTCATCCTGGAGTACGGGGTCTCCGCCGCCGCGGTGGCCGTCGGCTGGTCGGAGTACCTCAACCTGCTGATGCACAATCTGCTCGGCTTCAGCTTCCCCGCGATCCTGTCTGCCGCGCCGGACGCCGGCGGTCTGGTGAATCTGCCGGCCGTCATCCTGGTCGGGATGTGCCTGCTCCTGCTGCTGCGCGGCGCCTCGGAGTCCGCCCGCGCCAACTCGATCATGGTGATCGTCAAGATGGTCGTCCTGGTGATCTTCGCGGCGATCGCCTTCACCGGCTTCCACGCCGACCACTTCTCGAACTTCGCCCCCTACGGCGCCCACGGGGTCACGATGGCCACCGGTTCGCTGTTCTTCTCCTACATCGGGCTGGACGCCGTGGCCACCACCGGTGGGGAGGTGCACAATCCGCGCAAGGCGGTGCCCCGGGCGCTCATCCTCGCGCTCATCATCGTGACGGCCATCTATCTGCTGGTGGCCGTCTCGGCGCTGGGAGCGCAGCCCGCCTCGGCCTTCAGCGATCAGACCGCCAGCCTGGCGCACATCGTCGAGGGTGTGGTCGGATCGTCGTGGCCGGGTACGGTGCTGGCGGTCGGCGCGGTCATCTCGATCTTCTCGGTGACCCTCATCTGCCTCTACGGCCAGACCCGGATCCTGTACTCGATGAGCCGCGACGGTCTGGTGCCGGCGAAGCTGTCCGAGGTCCATCCCCGGACCCGGGTGCCAGTGTTGAACACCTGGATCGTGTGCCTCGCGGTGGCGGTGCTGGCAGGTTTCCTGCCGCTGGGGATCCTCGCCGATCTCACCAGCATCGGCACCCTGTCGGCCTTCGCCCTGGTGTCCCTGGGGGTCATCATCCTGCGCCGCACCGCCCCCGATCTGCCGCGCGGGTTCAAGGTGCCGGGCTACCCGGTCACCCCGATCCTGTCGATCATCGCGTGCATCTACGTCGTCTCCGGGCTGCACGCACTGACCCTGATGGCCTTCGGCGTGTGGATCGCGATCGCCCTGGTCTTCTACTTCACGTGGAGCCGGCGGCACTCCGAGCTCGCCGCCCCGCCGCGGGATCTGCGCTAGCCTCCCCGGGGCCAGGCGGACCGACCCGGCACCCGCCGCTGAACCGACCTCACCCATCTCAGTCCTCACCCACCATTGCTGACACGCAAGGAGAACCCATGTCGAGAATCGCCCTCGTCCGCAAGCCCGGCCCGCGTCTGAACGAGGGGCTGGTGGACCACATCGAGCGGGTTCCGGTGGACCTGCCGCTGGCCCTGGAGCAGTGGCAGGGCTACGTCGAGGCCCTCCACGCGGCCGGCTGGCAGACCCGCGAGGTGGCCCCTGCCGACGACTGCCCCGACGCCGTCTTCGTCGAGGACTCGGTGGTGCTGTTCCGCAATGTGGCGGTGTCCACCCACCCCGGCGCCCCCTCACGGCGCGGCGAGATCGCCGCAACGCGGGCTGCGGCCGAGGAGCTGGGCTGCTCCCTCAACCGGATCACGGCCCCGGGAACCCTGGACGGCGGCGACGTCCTCAAGGTCGGCGACACCGTCTACGTGGGTCAGGGCGGGCGCACCAGTCCGGCCGGCATCGCGCAACTGCGCGCCATTCTGTCTCCCCTGGGAGCGACGGTGGTGGCTGTCCCGGTGACCCGGGTGCTGCACCTCAAGACCGCCGTCACCGCGCTGCCCGACGGGACGGTCATCGGCTTCCCCGACTTCGTCGACGACCCGGCCCTCTTCGAGCGCTTCCTGCCGGTCCCCGAGGAGCACGGCACCGCGGTGCTCTGCCTGTCGGACTCCCACCTGCTGATGTCGGCCTCCGCGCCGCGCACCGCCGAGCTCATCGGGAGCCTCGGATACCAGGTGACGACGGTGGCGATCAGCGAGTTCGAGAAGCTGGAGGGCTGCGTCACCTGCCTGTCGGTGCGGTTGCGCTGCCTGTCCTGATCACAGGAATGCGTCCGAGGGCGACTATTGTGGCCCGAGGCGAGGGATCCACCTGCCGTGCCGTCGGCCAGCACCTTCTCATCGCCCCCAGCCGAAACCCGCACCAGACAGGAGCACGCGTGAGGATCAAGGCCGAAGGCAACGTACCGGCGAGCCCTGAGACAGCACTTTCCCGGTCCATCCGGAGAGTGGCCTCGGGAGACAGCGGTCGGGCCGGCGGACCGGTCCTCGGTTCCGCCCACGCCAAGGCGATCCTGTTCGGCGAGCACGCCGTGGTCTACGGCGCCCCGGCGGTGGCGATCCCCCTGCACGCTCTCACCGCGGTGGCCGAGGTGAGCCCCCGACGCGAGGGCACCCGGATCCACAGCGCCCTGTTCCACGGCGACGCCGATGACGCCCCGGCGCGCATCCAGCCGCTGCTCGAGGCGATCTACTCCGCCCAGCGGCACACCGGCATCTCGGACATGGGGGTGGAGCTGCGGCTGGACAGCACGGTCCCCTACGAGCGCGGACTGGGCTCCAGCGCGGTCGTCGGAGTGGCGGTGGCCCGGGCCGTTGCCGCCCTCGCCGGGGTCCAGATGGACGCCGACGAGATCTTCGAGGTGGCGATGGACTGCGAGCGGATCGCCCATGGCCGATCGAGCGGACTGGACCCGCGAACGGTCATCTCCGAGGTGCCGATCCGCTTCCACGGCGGCGAGGTGGCGCACATCCAGGTGGGTGCGCCGCTGGTCTTCGTCCTCGCCGACAGTGGCCACGCCGGCTCCACGGCGCGCGCGGTGGGTGCGGTGCGTGCCAGTCTCAAGGCCGATCCGGAGAGGATCTCCGGCCTCATCGACCGGCTCGGCGAGATCGCCGAGGGCTCTCTGGACCAGTTGGCCGCCGGCGACCGGGAGGGGCTGGGCGCCCAGATGTTCGAGGCCCACCGTCACCTGGCCGAGCTCGGGGTGAGCGACGTCGCCCTGGAGCGGCTTGTCGACGCGGCCCGTGCCGCCGGCGCCACCGGGGCCAAGCTCACCGGCGGGGGGCGCGGCGGATGCGTCATCGCTCTGGCCCGCGACGACGAGCACGGGGCGCGGTTGGAGCACGCCCTGCGGAGGGCCGGTGCCGCCCGCACCTGGCGGACCACCGTCTCCCAGGCCTGAGGACTGCGGCATGACGACGGCCACCGCCCGCGCCTTCCCGAACATCGCCCTGGTCAAGTACTGGGGGAAGCGCGATGAGCGACTCATCCTGCCCGACGCCGGGTCGCTGTCGCTGACCCTCGACCAGCTCGCCACCACCACGACGGTGACCCTCAAGGATGAGCCGGGGGACGACCTGTTCGCCCTCGACGACAGGCCCGCCTCGCCGGCGGCGGCAGCGCGCACCAGCGAGTTCCTGGACATCGTGCGGCAGTGGGCCGGCGATGACCGGGCGGCCGTCGTCCGATCCCACAACGAGGCCCCCACCGGGGCCGGGCTGGCCTCCTCGGCCGCCGGTTTCGCCGCCCTGGCTATGGCCGCGGCGGCCGCCTACGGACTGGAGATGGACAGCCGGGAGCTGAGCCGGTTGGCCCGCCGCGGTTCCGGATCGGCCTGTCGCTCGGTGGTCCCCGGACTGGCCGTCTGGCACGCCGGCGACGACCAGGCCTCCTTCGCCGAGCCGATCCCCGGGCCGGATCTGCGGCTCGTCACGGCGATCCTCTCGGACCGGCCCAAGGCGATGTCCAGCCGCGAGGCGATGCGGCTGAGTCACGAGACCTCCCCCTTCTACCCGGCCTGGGTGAGGTCCACCGAGCTGACCCTGGCGCAGATGCAGGCCGCCTGCCGGGTCGGTGACATCGAGCGGATCGGTCAGCTCACCGAGTCCCACGCGCTGCGGATGCATGCGGTGATCGCGTCCTCGATGCCGCCGGTGCGCTATCTGGCCCCCGGCAGTCTCCAGGTCTTCGACGCCGCCCAGCAGCTGCGCCACGACGGGGTCGTCGCCTGGGCGACCGCCGACGCCGGACCCAATGTGTGTCTGCTCACCACCCCGTCCGACGCCCCGCGGGTGGCCGCGGCGGTGGCCGGCCTGGGGGTGGCCGATCCCGACCGGGTGCACGTCATGGGTCCGGGCCCCGGCGCCGCCCTGGTGAGCCCGGAGCCGACCGAGGAGATGGCCCGATGATCGAGACCCGTGCCCCCGGAAAGCTCTACATCGCTGGCGAGTACGCCGTGGTGGAGCCCGGCCATCCCGCCATCCTGGTGGCGGTCGACCGGTGCATCACCGTCCGGCTCACCGAGGGGTCCCGGATGGGCCGGGTCCACTCCACCCGGTACGGCCACGGCCCGGTGACCTGGGTGCGAGACGCCGACGGGCGGATCGTGGTGGACCGCAGCCCCTACGACTACGTCACCGCCACCATCGCCGTGATGGAGCAGTTGCGCGCCGAGCGCGGCCTGGCTCCGCGCTACTTCGACCTGCACATCGACTCCGAGCTGGACGACGAGGACGGTCGCAAGTTCGGTCTGGGCTCCTCGGCCGCCGTGACGGTGGCCGTGGTGGCGGCCCTGGACGAGTTCTACCAGATGGGTCTCAGCCTCACCGAGAGGTTCCGGATCGGCTTGCTGGCCACCGTGGAGGTGGCTCCGCGGGCCTCCGGCGGGGATGTCGCGGCCAGCACCTTCGGCGGTTTCGTGCACTACGTCTCCCCCGACCGCGACGCCCTCCGGCGCACCGCCGGCGCCCAGGGGGTCGAGGAGACCCTGGGGGCCCCGGTGTGGCGCGACTGCCGGGTCGCCCAGCTCGGGCCGCTGGCCGGGCTGGACCTGCTGGTCGGCTGGACCGGGTCGCCGGCCTCCACCGAGCGTCTGGTGGAGAGGGTGCACCTGGAGCGGGTGCCCGGGGACCGCGGGGACGCCGACGCCCACTACGAGGCCTTCCTGGCCGGGGCACGGACCGGGGTCGATGAGCTGGTGGCGGCGTGGAGCCGTGATCCGGCGACCGTGCTGCGGGTGATCGGCTCCTTCCGGACCCTGCTGCAGGGCCTGGGCAGGCTGCGCGGCACCAGGATCGAGACCGATCAGCTGCGCGCCCTGTGCGATCTGGCCGAGGCCTCCGGAGCGGCCGCCAAGCCGTCGGGGGCCGGCGGCGGGGACTGCGGAGTCGCTCTCATGCCGCACGGCGGTGCCCCCGACGGGTTGCTGGACGCGTGGCGGTCCAACGGCATCCTGCCCCTGGATCTGAGCCCCTACCCGGCTCAGCGCGACCCTCGCGGAGCGACCCGATGAGCGCCCTGCCCAGTGGACCCGACTGGGGTCACGACGCGGCTCAGCGCCACGACCGCAAGGAGGACCACGTCCGGCTCGCCGTCGTGCAGTGGTCGGGCCGCAGGGACCAGGGCGAGGGCGGTCCCCCGCGCCCGGGAGGGTCCCCGGTCAACGAGTTCGACGACCTGGAGTTCCTGCACCACGCTCTGGGGGCGGTGCCACTGGAGGAGGTCGACCTGGGTGTCGAGCTGGCCGGCCAGCGTCTGGAGTCGCCGTTCTACATCAACGGGATGACCGGCGGCACCGAGCACACCGGTCACATCAACCGGCAGCTGGCCATCGCCGCACGGGAGACCGGGCTGGCGATGGGGTGCGGTTCGGTGTCTATCGCCCTGGACGATCCGTCCTGCGCCGAGGGGTTCCGGGTGATCCGGCGCGAGGACCCGCGCGGGCTGGTGATGGCCAACATCGGTGTGGGACGGTCGGCCGATGACGCCGTGAGGGCGGTCGAGCTGCTGGAGGCCGACGTCCTGCAGGTCCACGTCAATGCCGTCCAGGAGACGGTGATGCCCGAGGGCGCCCCGCGCTTCGCCGACTGGCGCGACGGCATCGCTCGGATCGTCGAGGCGGTGCCGGTCCCGGTGCTTGTCAAGGAGGTCGGATTCGGGCTGAGTGCCCGGACCCTGCGTCAGCTCGCGGAGATCGGCGTCCGGTACGCCGACGTGTCGGGACGCGGCGGGACCGACTTCCTGCGGATCGAGAACGACCGGCGCCCCGGGGCCGACTACGGCTATCTCACCGGGTTCGGGCAGTCGGCCCCGGCCTGTCTGCTCGACGCCGGCCGACTGGGGTTCGAGGAGCACCCCGCCCTGCTGGCCTCCGGCGGGGTGCGCAACCCGCTCGACGTGCTCAAGTGTCTGGCCCTGGGAGCCGGATCGGTGGGAGTGGCCGGATCCTTCCTCAGCGCTGTGGTGGACGGCGGCGCTGCCGCCCTGGTGGAGCTGATCACCAGCTGGCAGGTGCACACCCGGGAGCTGGCCGCCCTGCTGGGGGCCCGCGACGTCGCCGGGCTGCAGCGCACCGATCTGCTGGTGCGCCGGGGCCTGGCGGAGTACTGCCAGCTGCGCGGGATCGACGCGGGGGCCTACTCGCGGCGCAGCGAGGCCTGACCGCTGCTGCGCAGGATCACTCGGTCGGCGGCAGGGAGTTGAGCCCGAGGGTGCGGAAGATCTGATCCTCGACCCGGTCCAGTGGCAGGTCCGGGTGGAATATCAGCCACTCCAGGCCGGCTATCAGCGTCGCCCCGACGATGGCCGCGGCGCCGATCCGGCTGTCCGGGCTCTCCTTGCTGACGACACTGCCAGTCTCCTCGGCGGAACTGCCGCTCTCGATCGCATCAAGGGGCCCCATCAGCGCGGTGCGCCAGCTCGAGACCGACTCCCGCCAGGAACGATCGGTGCGGAACACCTCCGAGGCCAGTACCCGTGCCGAGTCGAGGTGCTCGTGCATGTCGGCGAGCAGGGTCGCCACCACCGCACGCTGCAGTGCGGCGCCGGTGAGACCGCGCGAGGCCTCACGGATCGAGTCGGAGACCCGGGCGGCGTGCTCGTCCATCAGGGCCTCCACCAGACCCGCCTTGGAGGTGAAGTTGTAGTAGACGCTGCCCTTGGCGCTGCCCGAAGCCAGCGCGATGTCGTCGACCGAGGTCGCCGAGACGCCGCGGGTGGCGAACAGGTGGGTGGCCGCATCCAGAATCGACTGCGCCGTCGCCCCCCGTCGCCCGGGTGATCTCGTGAGGGCATGTGACTCCTGCCCCGACTGCGGCTCGACAGGTACGTCTCCGCCGGTTGTCATGACTCCTCCATCTCACCGTTGAGCGTTCCGCACCGGGTGGGGTGTCGACCGGACTCCGCCCGGTCGGCACCCCACCCGGTCCGTCATCAGATCTTCAGGGCCGGGTGCAGCCGCGACAGGGTCCAGGTGCGCTTGCGCGCTGCCAGGATCGACGAGAGCACCAACGAGACCACGAAGATTCCGGCCATCACCGCCACCGCTGTCCAGAACCTCGGCCCTATCGAGCCGGTGATCGCCTGCCTCAGTCCGTTGACCACATAGGTCATCGGCATCCACGGGCTGACGGCCTGGAAGAATCCCGGTTCGGTCTGGATCGGATAGGTGCCACCGGCCGAGGCCAACTGCAGCATCAGCACCGAGATGATGATCACCTTACCGATGGCCGAGCCGAAGCCGATCTGCAGCATCTGTTGCAGGGCGAAGAAGGCAGCGGCCACCAGGAGAGCGAACAGCACGGTCGCCACCGCGTGGTTGGGGTTGATGCCGATAGCGAAGTGCATCACCGAGAGCATGATGAAGACCTGTCCCACGGCCAGGGTGAGCGCCGAGTTGAGCGATCCCCACGCCATCCGGAACCCGCTGACCGAGGTCATCAGGGCCCGCGACTGGAGCGGGCGCAGCAGCAGCCAGGCGACCAGCGCACCGACCCACAGGCCCAGGCCGATGAAGAACGGTGCGAAGAACTCGCCCCACGACGCCGCCTGGTGCAGGTTGTGCTTGGCCAGGCCGACCGGTGAGCTGACGGCCCTGGCCCGCTGGGTCTGGACCGACGCGGAGTCGTGGGGGATCTGTCCGGCCCCGCTGCTCAGCTTGTTTCCCAGCGTGGTGGCGCCGTGCTCGAGGGTGCTCAGCCCGGTGGTCAGGGTCGGCGTCCTGGCAGCCAGGGTGGCCGCGCCGGAATCGACCTTCGTGGTGGCGCTGTGGATCTTCTGGGCTCCCTGGTCGAGAGCCGCGACTCCGCTCACCAGCGCCGGCACCTTGGCGTTGAGCTGGCCGGTTCCGGAGGCCACCTGCTTGCCACCGGCGGCCAACTGATTCGCGCCACTGGTGAGGGTGGTGGCCCCAGAGGCGAGTGCACCGGCCCCGCTGCTGATCTTCGAGGTCCCTGCGGCGAGCTGCTGGCTGCCGGCACTGATCGCCTTCGCCCCGGCGACCAGGCCCCTGCCGGGGTCGGGGTTGGTGAATCCACCCGACAGACTCCTGGCCCCGGTGTCCAGCTGCGCCAGGCCCGCGACGAGCCCCCTGTCGGAGTGGGGGTTGTTGAGCCCGTCGCTGAGCTGGACGAGTCCCTTCTGGAGGGTCGGGATGCCGGTCGAGGCCTTCGTGCTCATCTGGGTGATACCGCTCGACAGTGCCTTCGACCCGACCATCAGCTGGTTGATCGATCCCTGGCTGCCGCTGAGGGTCTTGGCGCCGGTGGCCAGACTGGCCGAGCCGCTGGCGAGTTCACCAGACCCCTTCGTCAGAGTCTGGGCGGCTCCGGACAGGGTTGGCACCGATCCGGACAGGGTGGACAGTCCGGTTCCCAGCGGCCCGTTGCTGGAGACGGCGCCGGCGAGCGACCCCGCTCCCCTGCTGAGCTGCGAGCTGCCGCTGCTGACCTGGGATGCTCCATCGGCCAGGCTCTGGGCCGCCGCGTGCACCGACGTCGTGCCGCCACTGGAGTAGATGCCGTCGCGCACCTGCGAGGCGCCTGCGGCAAGGTCGGAGGCCTGACGCTGGGCACTCTGGCCGGTGCTCGTCTCCAGGCCGGAGAGAATCCGGTTGACACCGGCGGTGTCGCCTCGGTCGAGCTCGGCTCTGGCGGCGATGACGGCGGCATTGATCTGCTTGAGCTGGGTCGCGGTCTGGTCGGTACCGGCCGCGACCTGGGCGGCTCCCTGGTGGAGCGTGGAGTCCTTCCCGGTGGCTGCGGCCAGGGTGCGTGCGCCGCGGCTCAGCGAGGTCGCCCCGTCGGCGACCTGACTGGCCCCGGTCTTGAGGGATCCCGAGGCGGTCTGGGCTCCCGACAGCCAGGTCTGGGCCCCGCCGGTCCAGCGCTTCGCCCCGGATGCGAAGGAGGTCGCACCGGAGGAGAAGGTCGTGGCCCCGGAGGAGAAGTGGCTGGCTCCCGTGGACAGTTCCGAGACGCCGGTCACCAGAGTCCCGAACTGGTTGGCCAGCCGGGTGGCTCCGTCGGCCAGGGCCGGTGCCCCCGACGTCGTATCGGCGGCCTGGGCCAGACCCTTCTGGAGGCCGGTGAGACCGGAGGCTCCGTTGGACAGCTCCGCGGCTCCCTTCCCGGCCGTCCGGGCGCCGGCCAGTGCGCTGTCGAGGCCGGTGCTGAGGTGCTGGGCGCCGGCGGAGGCGGTCGAGACGCCGGTGACATATCGGGCCTGGGCATCGCTGAGGTCGCGTGCACCCGAGGCGCCGCTCGCCGCTCCGGAGGCCAGCGAGTTGATGCCGTTGACCAGGGTCGGGGTCTGCTTCTGGAGCGCGGTGAGTCCGGCAGACAGCTGCTCGGCGCCGGTGTTGAGCCGCGACACCCCGCTGGCCATGGTCGACACCTTGCCTGCGGCGCTGGCGGTGCCATCGGCCAGCGTTCCGGCCCCCGCCGCCAGCTGCGCGGTGCCGGCGGCGAGTTCTCTGGTCCCCACGCTCAGCGTCGTGGAACCGTCCTTGGCCTTCTTGAGACCGTCCTGCAGGACGAAGGCGCCGTCGGAGGCCTTCGTCATGCCGTTCCGGGCGTCACCGAGTCCCACGACAAGGGTCTTGGCCGCCGTCTGCCCGATCTTCTGGGACACCACGTCGCGGATCTGGGTCATGGCGTTGCTGCCGAGCTCGGTGGCCAGGAAGGAGTTCGAGTCGTTGTAGGTGACCTTGATCTCGGCGGAGGTCGGATCCTGGCTGCCGAGGGAGACGATGTCGGAGGAGAAGGTCGCAGGGATCGTCACCGAGAAGTAGTACTTGCCGGACTTCACTCCGTCGGCCGCGGTCGAGGAGTCGACCAGGTGCCATCCCAGTGGCTTCCGGTCGACCAGTGTGGTGACCACATCGGTGCCGGCGTGGACGGTCCTGCCGTTGCTCTGAACGGCGACGTCCTGGTTCACCAGCGCCACCGGCAGGTCGTCAAGACGGTCGACCGGGTTCCAGAACGCCCACACGTACATGGCGCCGTAGAGCAGTGGGATGAGCAGCAGCACGGCGAGGGCCATCCGGGTGATGGGCTGCCGGAAGAACCTCTTGAGTTCGGTTCCGTGAGATGTCCAGGCGAACATCACGCCTCCTCGGCGATGTCGGTGGTGGTCAGATCAAGGTGGGACGGCTCGGTCGTCCAGGGGATGCGGTCGAGCTCGTGCGCGTCGGTCGTGGAGGCGACCACGGTGACACCCGATGCCGCGATGGCGTCCAGCCGCGACCAGACGGTGTCCTGGTCGGACAGGTCGTGGAGCTGGTCGACGGCGTCGACGGTGATCAGCGCCGGACTGCTGGCAAGAGACAGGGCGATGCGCAGCAGCAGGTTGGACGGCTCGTCCAGCTCGTAGACGCGGGTCTTCGCAGTGGGAACCGGCAGATCGCCGAAGGCGAGCCGGCAGATCTCGGCGATCTGCTCGTTGCCGGGGTAACGCACGATCTTGTACCAGGGCGCGAGCCAGGCGAGCCGTTCGCGGACGGTCGAGCGCACCGTCACGACGTCGTCCAGATCGTCGAGACCGGCGACCCCGGTGACCGAGGTGTGGCGCTGGACCCAGCGTTCCGAGGCGGGCAACTGGTGCCCCAGGACCTCGAGTCGCGATCCCCTCGAGGGTCGCATCCGCCCGGCGAGGGTGAGCATCAGGGTGGACTTGCCGCTGTCCGGAGGACCGGTGACGATCCCCAGATGCCCTTCCTCCAACGTCCAGTCGAGGGGTCCGTAGACCAGACCTCGCCTGCTCGCCAGGTGAAGGTCCCCAGCCTGGATGGCGAGTTTCGTCATCACACTCTCCTGTACCTACGCGCGGTGCGACCTGCACCCGTCGAGCACTATACTGACCGGTCAGTACAAATCAGAATCGATGAGATGGCGCCCCTGTCGCGTCCGTACAGTCGCGTCAGTACTGACGGGTCTGCGCCAGCGGGTCTGTGCCGGCAGGCGTGCGGCACCCGGCGGAGTGGCTCACAGCCAGCTGCCCGCAGACCTCGGATGAGGACGGGCGGCAGATCCGACCCCGCCCCATTGCCCCCGATATGACGCCATGTGCGGCTTCCACAATGACGTCCACGGTGTTTTCGTGGCTCATGTAATGCGATGGCCCGAACAGCAGAAACGGCGCAGCCCGCTGGAAATTCCCCAGTTCTCCCACCGCGGAAAAGAAGACCAATACGTGGGATTTATCCGGCTCTTCACGAACGAGGGTGTAGCGGGTTGAGCGTGTCGGTGGCCGGGTAGGGGTCGAGGTCTCCCTGAGGATGGAAGTTCTCACACTCGCCATCTGCCGGAAGACCTCGACGTGTCACACCCTACTTTCACTACACCTTGCCTGACCACGTTCTGCGGTCTCGACGAGCTCGGCCTGGAGGCTGTCGGGCAGCGTCTGGACCCGGATCGGGCGGTGATCGAGTGCCGTGTCGTGGAGCCGGACCGGTGGTGCCGCGAGTGTGGATGCGAGGGCGCCCCGCGCGACACGGTGATCCGTCG
>NZ_AUDD01000006.1 GCF_000425285.1 Acidipropionibacterium jensenii DSM 20535
TTCATGACCCGGGCTCTGACCTTCTTCGAATCCATCGGGGTCGCCGTAAAGGCCGTGATGACCGACAACGGGGCCTGCTACCGGTCCCGGGTCTTCAGCCAGGTCCTCGACGACGCCAAGATCGGTCACAAGTGGACCCGGCCGTACCGGCCTCAGACCAATGGGAAGGTCGAACGGTTCAACCGGTCCCTGGCCGCCGAGTGGGCCTACGCCCGCGACTACACCAGTGAAACTGAACGCGAAGCGGCCTACACGGAATGGTTGCATCACTACAATCACCACAGACCCCACACCGGTATCGGCGGCCAGACCCCCTCAGAACGTGTTCACAACCTCACGGGGAAGTACATCTAGCGCCGCGCGATTGCCTACCTCTTCTCGCAGGCACGCTGCTGGAATAGGTTCTACCCGCTCGTAAGGGAGCCCACTGCCGATGGGATTCGTGCCGCGTTGTCCCTTGCAGATACCTGACCGCATAACAGTCCCCTTCCCGCAACGTAGCGCTTCGCGATGCTGCTGTGCGGTCGATCGGAAGATGCCCGCATGGACGTCGCCGCCTTCGTAATCTCCTGCCTCTCACTTGTCGTTGCCGGGCTCGGCACCTGGTTGGCGAATGCTCGCGCCAAGGAAGCGCTTGAGGAGTCTCGGCGTGCGGCTGCCGATGCGTGCTGGTCCAAGCTCCAGGAGGCGGTGCAGCGCCTCGTCGGCTTCGATCCCGCAGCTGAGCCAATCAACGATCGCCTGACAAATCCTCGCATCGCGATGATGGAGCTCGTCGAAAAGCTCGGCGACGAGTGGAAAGGTCTCGATCTATGGCTCGACTCCGAGCGGACCCTCGGCGCTACCTTCGGCCGGCTAGTCATGGAGCAGGCGAGGCCGGACGACTCGATCGACCGGCGACTGAAGAGCCTGAACCTCTCATGTCCTGGGCGCAGGTGCTCGGCCAAAACCTCCGCTACCTCCGGTCAAAGGGTCATGACGGCCCGGAGCTCAGCGAGCTCACCGAGCACGTCACGAGCATGACCCTCAGCGTTCACGAGCAGCAGGGCTGGGAGCTGCCTCGTACGTCCAACCCACGGATCCGTCCGCTCGACGAGGACCTCCCACGGTCATGAAGGCGGGCTCGGGTTGATGCCCACGATGAGCAGGCGCACCAGGCCCGCGGACTCGGCATCGCCGGGCAGCGGCGGGGGCCGGCGCCAGGGCCGCCAGGCGGCGGGCAGGCGGGATTCGGAGCCGAGGGGAGCGGTGGGCGACATGGGACCAGCCCAGGCGCGCCTCGGGACCGGGCCCGAGGCGCACCCGCGGTGGGCGGGGCTCAGATGAGGCCGTGCTCCTCGAGGAGCTGGCCGATCTCCCCGTGCTCGAGCCTGCCGCGCAGGTAGCCGCGCAGCGCGGCCGGGCCGGGCATCTCCACCTTCTTGCCGTCGCGCATGCGCGACGAGGCCTCGAGCAGGTCGCGCACATCGTACGTGGAGCCCCAGGTCTCCGGCACGCCGCGCTCCACGTCGAGGAGTTCGTAGACGGCCTCCATGCCGGTGCGCACCGAGTACTCGGTCGTGAAGATCGTGTCGCGGCCGGTCTCCGCGAACTGCCCGAGGAACGCGAAGTTCGCCGCTCCCTCCGGCACGACCTGCGGCCGGTCACCCGCGCGGCGGGGCATGAAGAAGCTCGTCACGTAGGGCATCATGACCGGCACGCACCGGGCGCCGGTCGCCGCGAGCTCGGGGATCTCCTCGACGGGCACGCCCAGGTGGTAGAGCCACTCCTGGGTGATCTCCTCGCCGGTGCACTGCGCCAGTGGCTTCTTCACGTAGTCGCCGTCGACGTCGACGAACAGTCCGTAGACCCAGACGACGATCTGATCCTTCGGCTGCTTCTTGAAGTGCGGCTGGCGATTGACCGTCCAACTCAGCAGCCAGGAGGAGTCCTCGGCGGTGACGATGCCGCCGGTGACCACGCGGCCGCTGAACGGATCGCGCTGGGCGATGCGCTCGATGTAGGCGGGGATGCGCTCATCAAGCGTCGTGACGGTGGCCGATTCCCACTTCGTCTCCTCGATCGAGGAGCAGAAGACCTCCGGGCGCCCGAACGCCGTGTCCTTCTTCGCGATGCGCTTCCACAGGTCCCAGGCCGGGGCCGGGCCCTCGTTGAGGGCGGCGGGCGTGTGGTGGTCGCCGTCATCGGAGTTGTCCACGAGCGAGCCGATCGTCATGAGCGCGAGGTCGTGCGCGCCGAGCTCGATGGTCTCCTCGGCGCCGTCGCGGCGGCAGCGGATCGCGGTGGCGCGGATCTCGCCGTTGCGGTGGGCGAAGTCCACATCGAGGACCTCGGTGCCGGAGCGGAAGACGACGCCGTGCTCGGTGAGGTAGTGCATGAGCGGCAGGACGAAGGACTCGTACTGGTTGTACTTCGTGAACTTCAGCGCCGTGAAGTCGGGCAGCCCGCCGATGTGGTGGATGAAGCGGTGGAGGTAGAGCTTGAACTCGAGCGCGGAGTGCCACTCCTCGAAGGCGAACATCGTCCGCCAGTACATCCAGAACGGCGAGTCGAGGAACTCGCGGCCCATCACCTCGTCGATGCGCTTGCCCTCCATCTCGGAGCGCTCGGCGAGGAAGATCTTCAACAGGTCCTTCTGCGCCCGCTTCGGCAGGTCGAAGCGGCCCTCGTGGCCGGCGTCCTCGCCCCGGCGCACGGTGGCGCGGCGCAGCGAGTAGTTGGGGTCGTCCTTGTTGAGCCAGTAGAACTCGTCGAGCACGGAGGCGTCCTCGAGCTCCAGGGAGGGGATGGAGCGCATCATGTCCCACAGGCACTCCATGTGGTTCTCCAGCTCCCGGCCGCCGCGGATGACGAAGCCCTTCTCCGGGACGTCGAGGCCGTCGAGCGCACCGCCGGCTATCCCGCCCTTCTCGAGGATCGTGACGTTGGCGCCGGGGACCCCGGCGTCGCGGATGAGGAAGACGGCCGCCGCGAGCCCGGCCAGCCCGCTGCCGACGATGTAGGCCTTCGTCTCCTGGGCGTGCCGCGCGGGGCGGGGGCGCGCGAATGCCTCGTAGTTGCCTGCCGTGTGTTCCATGGTCCGTCCTTCCCGACGCGTGCCGGACGGCGGTCATCCGGCCTCGTAATTGAGTGTACTCAATAATGAGTCGACTACAATCGCGGTATGAGGACTCAAGATGCCATGCGGCACGGGCAAGCGGCGGCGCCGGGCAGGCGCGAGCGGGCGAAGGCGGACAAGCGCGCCCGCATCCTCGCCGCGGCGCGCGCGCTGTTCGAGGAGCGCGGGTTCGAACGGACCTCGATGAGCGAGGTCGCGCGCGCCGCGGATGTGGCGCAGGGGACCGTCTTCCAGTACGCGGCCACGAAGGCGGAGCTGCTCATGATGGTCGCCGAGGCGCTCTGGGGCGCCCACGAGCAGGCGAACACGGCCCCGCCGCGCTCCGCGCCGGCGGCGGGGGAGCCCGCGGCCCAGATCGCGGCCCTTATCTCGCCGTTCGTCGCCGCGATGCGCCGCTGGCCCGAGCCCACGACGTGGGTCGCCCGCGAGATCCTCTTCGGTGCGGATATGCCGCACCGCCAGCGGGTCCTCGGCCGCGTCGAGGGGCTCGAGGAGCAGATCGCCGCGCGCCTGCGCCACGACCGGGCCGGCGCCCCCGGCGCGGCTGCGGCAACCGGCGCCCGGCTCATCGTCACCGGGGTGCTCGCCGAGCTCAACCGCTCCCGGCGGGTGCGCATCGACGGCGAGGACGTCGATCTGGTGCTCCGCCGGCTCATCGACCTCGTGGTGGCGGGGGCGGGCGCCGCCCGGTGACCCGGAAGCCGTCCGGGCCGTTCGGGCCGCCGCTGGCACCGGCCGGCGCCGCCGCGATTGCCCACCGCGCGGCCGGCAGGCGCGTGCCCGCCACGGTCGTGTAGGGCCCCACGGTCAGGTCCTCGCCCAGCAGGGCGGGGGCGATGGCGCCATCGGAGAACTCCACTGCCGGAGATGTCGTTGTCCTCGTAGACCCCTGCTGGAGTCCATCCTCTAGCCTTGATGAGCGCCTCGGCGTTCTCCCTGTGGCGGTCCACACCCAGGCGACGGTTCTCGCGATCCTGAGAGATCCGCAGGTAGACGGCGGCCCGCCGAGGCTCAGCACTCATGGAGCCAATGGACGTCAAAGGTTATTCGGCTACGGAACGTGGTGGAGTTCCGGTTTAACGTCTAGCGTTCATGACGGTGACCGTCGTGGTCAGCACAGCATCCGCATCAACGCGCAATGGCGTCTCTGCTTCGTCTGGGGAGAGGGAGGTGCGGACAGTGTCAAACTCGTCGACTACCGCTGAGAGCGACCTGATCGAGCCGATCCATCCGGGAGAGATCCTGATGGAGGATTTCATCGAGGGCTTCGGGATCACGCAGAACAAGCTCGCGGTGTCGATTGGCATTCCGCCGCGGCGAATCAACGAGATTGTGCACGGCAAGCGTGGCATCACTGCGGACACGGCGATCCGGCTGGCGCGGTACTTCGGGACGTCCGAGGAGTTCTGGATGAACCTGCAATCGAACTACGAGTTGCGCATGGAGCGGCGTGCACTGCGGGACACCGTCGCGTCAATCACACCACTGCGGGGCGCATGAACGATTTCTCCGACTACGCGCCTGGCTTGCACTCGTCAGGTCCTGACTATCCCTCGAAACGCGTTCAGCCTAGCCGGACGATGCCGATGCGCTTGCAGCCATCTTGGCTGTGCGCACAGAACCGGTCTTCAGCGTGATCAACGCGAGGAACGGGGTCGAGTTCCGTCACCGAAAAACGTCATCGGGTATGACGTGGCGGACAGGTCCTGCGCGCCGTCGACCATCGACGCACCAGTGGTACCATAATCTCGTACCAGAGACGCACGAGGAGGATCGTGATCATGTCTATCAGTGCCAGCGAGGCGCGCAGGACGCTGTTCCCGCTCATCGAGCGCATCAATGAAGACCGCGAGGCCATCGAGATCGTCTCCCGCAAGGGCAACGCAGTGTTGATGCCCGCCGACGAGTACACGGCCTGGCAGGAGACGGCCTATCTGTTCCGCTCACCTGCGAATGCTCGGCGACTGCTCGATGCCTACGAGCGTGCCCGCGCTGGGAAGGTCGAGACGCACGCCCTCGACCGTGCGGACGAGGATGCTTGAGTGCGGCTGGTCTGGGACCCGTCTGCATGGGAGGACTACACGCACTGGCAGACCATCGATCGTCGCGTGCTGAAGCGAGTCAACACGCTCATCGACTCCTGCCTTCGTGAGCCGTTCGCTGGTATCGGGAAACCGGAGCAGTTGAAGTATGGCGCGCAGGGGGCATGGTCGCGCCGTATCACCGATGAGCACCGGCTGGTGTATCTCGTCGACGGGGATGACCTCGTGATCCTCCAGGCCCGCTACCACTACTGAGCTGAACCTGGTCAAGTGCTGCCTTGATGCGTGACGTGTGTGACTGTGGAGACTCCGACATCTCCCACTGAGAAGTGAGTCTCCCGGACCTGGCCCGGCTTGAACGGGCTGCCTCCCTCTCCGAACAGTGGGCGGGCCGCACCCTTACCGGGTAGATGCGACTAGGGCAGGCTCAGTACGGACCATACAAGGTGGAGATCGTTGACTACCACTGACAGGATCAAACCGAATCACACGGTGGGAGGTCACATGACCGGACAACAGGCGCAGATACCACTGCTTTTGCGCGAGCCGCTGCCGGGGGACGAGGTCTCTGTGCGGGCAGCTCAGGCCGAGCTCGCCGCAGAGGACTTCGACTTCATGCTCGGGAAGAAGGGGCAGTCCTGGAGCGAGTATCTGCGCGACACCGATCGGGTCCGCCGTGGCGTGGGACTCGCCGAGGGCAGAGTTCCGGCCACGATGCTCGTCGCGGTGGTCAGTGAGCAGATCGTCGGCCGTGTCCACATGCGTCATGCACTCACGCCCTCGCTGCTGCGCGAGGGCGGGCACATCGGATTTGCGGTTCGGCCCGCCTTCCGCCGTCTCGGATATGGATCGGAGATGCTGCGCCAGGGCCTGGAGATCCTCAGCGGTCTGGGTGTGGAGCGGGCGCTCGTCACCTGCGATGACGTCAACCGGGGATCGATCGGCGTCATCGAGTGCAATGGTGGCGCACTGGAGAACACCGTGACTCTCGAGAACGGACGGTGCGAGCGCCGGTACTGGATCAGCACGCACCGACGCGATTGAGCTGCTCGACATCGGGCTGATGACGACTCCTCCAGTACCCTTCGACCATGACCCAGCACCCTTTGGCCCCGGACGCGCCCGGCCAGCCGGGGCCAGGGGCCTCCCCATGGCAGCAGCCCTACCCAGGGATGGCTCCCCAATAGCCGGCCTTGCCGTACCTGGCCGCGCAGCTGCCCCAGCGGTATCCGACCCCGCGGTATCCGACCCCGCAGTATCCGACCCCGCATCCGGCGCTGCCTCTGATGGGCGCCGTGGATCTCACGATCCAGGGTTCCGTGATGACCTCGAACATGATCACCCCGACCGTGGTCATCAACGGCCACCACATCGGTGCTCACTACGGATGGCAGAGGATCACGGTGCCCGCCGGCCCGGTCCACGTGGACGCCTTCGCCCAGTGGACGCGCACCTACGGCCAGGCATCCCTGGACTTCCAGTTGGCTGCGGGTCAGTGCGTCCCGGTCTTCTACGCCGCACCCATGCACCAGTTCTCGACCGGTTCGATCGGGCATGTCAGGCAGCAGCGCAAGGGCATGGGCCCGTTTCTCATCATCATGGCCGTCCTGGCGGTCGTGCTCGCGCTTGTCGTGACTCTGAATCTTCGGGCTCTGGGTTGATCTGGGACCCGGTTCCTATCATTCGGGCATGAGCTTCCCTGGCATGGTCCGTACCGGCGGGATGCGGCGGATCGACGAGACCGCCCAGCGCGCCATCAACGCCCAGGCTCCCCGGATCGAGAACCTGCGCGGTCGGGCGATGAGCCTGTTCGCTCCTTATCGGGGCCGCATCGCGGTCACCTGCATCATCGTGGTGGTGAGTGCGGGACTGGGAGTCATCCCGCCGCTGCTGGTCAAGAGGGTCTTCGACGAGGCTCTCTTCCCACCCGGCAGTCATCCGGTGATGGGTCTGTTGGCCGGACTGGTGGCGGCGATGATCGGCTTCTACCTGCTGGCGGCCGCGCTCAACGTGTTCCAGACCTGGCTCACCGCAACGGTGGGCAACTCGGTGACCGGCGACCTGCGGGTCAGGCTCTACGAGCACCTCCAGGAGATGGAACTGGGGTTCTTCACCCATACCCGCACCGGCGTTATCCAGTCACGGCTGCAGAACGACGTCGGCGGGGTCTCCAGCGTGCTCACCTCCACCGTCACCTCGATCCTCGGCAATGCCGTCACCGTGATCGCGTCCCTGGTGGCCATGGTGCTCATCGACTGGCGCCTCACCGTGGTCGCCGTCATCCTGATGCCCGTCCTGGTCGTGGTCCAGCGCAGGGTCGGTCAGATCCGCGCCCGGATCGCCGGCCAGACCCAGGAGTCGTTGTCCGAACTCACCGCGATCACCCAGGAGACGCTGTCGGTCTCGGGGGTGCTGCTCGCCAAGTCGTTCAACCGGCAGGCCGCCGAGGCCGCCCGGTACCGGACCGAGAACCGGAACCAGGTCGGTCTGCAGGTCCGCCGTGCGATGAGCGGGCAGAGCTTCTTCGCCGTCGTCCAGGTTCTGATGGCGTCGGTGCCGGCCATCATCTATCTGCTCGCCGGATGGCTGATCATCGGCGGCTGGTCCGGTCTCACCGCCGGCGCCGTGGTGGCCTTCACCACCGTCCAGGCGAGGCTGCTGAACCCGCTGGTCGGCCTCATGCGGGTGACCCTGGAGGTCCAGACCTCCCAGGCCCTGTTCGCCCGGATCTTCGAGTACCTCGACCTGGTTCCGGCGGTCCGCGACAGGCCCGACGCCTGCCCGGTCGCCGAGGCCCCCGGACCCCGCGGGCGCATCGTCCTGGACGCCGTCACCTTCCGGTACCCCGACGCCGCCCCCGGCTCCAGGCCGACCCTCGACGATGTGAGCCTGGTCGCCGAACCGGGTCAGCACATCGCCCTGGTCGGACCCTCGGGATCGGGGAAGTCCACCATCCTCTCCCTCATCTCACGGCTCTACGAGGCCTCCGAGGGCCGTGTCGTCTACGCCGGTGCCGATGTGCGCACCCTTCAGTCGGCCTCCCTGATCGACGACATCGGGATCGTCTCCCAGGAGACCTACCTCTTCCACGCGAGCATCGCCGAGAACCTGCGCTACGCCCGGCCCGGGGCCTCCGACGAGGAGCTGATCGAGGCGTGCACCGCCGCCAACATCCACCACGTCATCGTCGGCTTCGAGCACGGCTACGACACCGTGGTGGGGGAGCGCGGGTACCGCCTCTCCGGAGGCGAGAAGCAGCGCATCGCGATCGCCCGGGTCCTGCTGAAGGATCCGCCGGTGCTCCTCCTCGACGAGGCGACGTCCTCCCTCGACACGGTCTCCGAGCACCTGGTCCAGGAGGCGATCGACGCCCTGGCCCACGGCCGCACCACGCTGACCGTTGCCCACCGGCTGTCGACTGTCGTCGACGCCGACCTGATCCACGTCATCCGGGACGGCCGCATCATCGAGAGCGGCGGCCACGCCGACCTGATGGCCCGGGGCGGGCTCTACGCCGAGCTGGCCGCCCAGCAGCTCGCCGGGGGTGTCGCCATCCGAACACCGGCGACCGGACGGACGTCGTGAAGCACACTGGACCGCGATGAACGCCGATCACGTCTGGTACGTCAGTTACGGGTCGAACATGAACGCGTCCCGGTTGGCCTGCTACCTCCAGGGTGGCCGGCCGCCCGGTGCGCGGGTCAGCTACCCCGGAGCCCGCGACCACACCCCGCCGGTCGCCGACGCCGCGGTGATGCTTCCCGGGCGGCTGTTCTTCGCCGGCACATCCTCGGTCTGGGGAGACGGGATGGGCTTCTACGACCCCGACTGCCAGGGCCCGACACCCGGTCGCGCCTAACTCATCAGCACCGAGCAGTTCGTCGACGTCGCCACCCAGGAGATGCACCGGGAACCGGGAGGCAGCAGTCCGCTGGAGGCGGTGGTGAGGGCCGGGGTGCCCGGCGGTCGCCATGTCGCGGGCCCCGGCCGCTACGAGACCCTGGTCCGGGTGGGCCAGCGGGAGGGGGTCGCGATGCTCACCTTCACCTGTCCCGAACGCGCAGCGGACGTGGTGCCCAACCAGCCCGAGCAGCGCTACCTGCGGATGCTCAGCGAGGGCCTGTCCCAGGCCCACGGCTGGAGCCCGGCGCGCTGCCGGCGGTACTTCGCCAGCTGCGGGGTCGACGACGCCGTCGCCTGAGGCCTCTCTCCGGACACCCGGGACGAAACCCTCTGCCACCTAGAGTGGTCCGGGACCGTCGCCGGCCGGACAACAGGAGGACCACGATGGCTCAGGCCAGACGCGCGAACGTCTCTGACTACTACTCGAAACTGCCCGGGGTGGCTCAGCCGCACCTGGGCGAGCTGCGACGACTGTGCCAGCAGGAGCTTCCCCGTGCCGAGGAGGTGCTCCACTGGAACACCCCGGCATTCGTCCAGGACGGCACCCGGCTGGTGATGCTGCAGTCGTTCAAGAAGCACGCCTCACTGAGGTTCCCCACCCGGTACTTCTCCACCGTGGCGGAGGACGTCGCCTCGGCGGGATTCGATGCCGGAGCCGGCTTCATCAAGCTGCCCTACGACACCGGGCTTCCGGTTGATCTGCTGAGTCGGCTCATCGCCGGGCGCCGCGACGAGTTCGAGTCCACCGGGGCGGCGTGGTGAGTGCCGGGACCGAGGCCCTCGAGGCCTCCTACCGCATCCTCCAGACCCCGATCGGAGCGCTGCTGGTGGCCTCGACCGGCCGGGGACTGGTGCGGATCGCCTTCGACAACGAGGACTTCGACGATGTGCTGGACACGCTCTCGCGGACCCTCGGCGCCGGCCTGAGTCAGAACCCGGAGCGCCTCGAGGACGCCGCCCGGCAGATCGATGAGTACCTCACCGGGGGGCGACGGACCTTCGACCTGACGGTCGACCCGACCGTCCTGGTCGGGTTCCGGGGCGCCGTGCAGGCCGATCTTCCCGCAATCGCCTATGGCACCACGGCCACCTACAGCGAGGTCGCCGCACGACTGGGCCGGCCTCGCGCGGTGCGGGCGGTCGGCAGCGCATGTGCCACCAACCCCGTGCCCCTGGTGCTGCCCTGCCACCGGGTGGTGCGCAGCGACGGTCAACTGGGCGGCTACCGCGGCGGGCTGGCGACCAAGGCCTTCCTGATCGCGCTGGAGGCCGACACGGCACGCTGAACCCACCGGGTGCGGCCGGCCCTGGTGCCGGTGTGCGTTCTGTCGGTCCTCGTCGTGTCGGTTCGCAGCCCTGCTGGTCCTCCTTCTGGCGGACCTCAGGCCTGCCACTGGATGCCGGCCCCGGCGAACTCCTGGATCACCGCCGGGACGGCGTCGGGGTGCACCGCCGCGGTCAGGGGGCCCAGAACCCGGGTGGAGAACCCCTCGTGGGCGGCATCAAGTGCGGTGGCCCGCACGCAGTAGTCGGTCGCGATGCCGCAGACGTCGACCCGGTCGATGTCGTGGTCCCGCAGCCATCGCGCCAGCGTCACCCCGTCGTCACCACCGCCGATCGTGCCCTCGAAGCCTGAGTAGGCGGCCCGGTAGGAGCCCTTGTCGAAGACGGCGTCGAACCGACTGCCCCCCAGCGCGGACTGGAACTGTTGGCCGGGAGTACCCACCACGCAGTGCGGCGGCCAGCTGTCGATGAAATCGGGATGGTCGGAGAAGTGATCGCCCGGGTCGATGTGGTGATCGCGGGTGGCGACCAGTGCGCTGTACCCGTGGTCGGACTCCAGCAGCCGGGCGACATTCGCAGCCACAGCGCTTCCGCCGTCCACCCCCAACGATCCGCCCTCGCAGAAGTCGACCTGGACGTCGACGACGATGAGTGCCGTGGCCATGAGTTCTCCCAGTCTGGTGACAACAGTCAGGAATGAACCTAGTCGGGCCGGTCAACCGGTTGGGTCGCTCAACCGGTCCCGCCGGTCGGGCGACTGCAACCCCCGGCCGAGGCTGACCGAAAGTCGGGTCCGGGACCGGCAAAGTCCGGACGAAAGTTGCTGGTCAGATGGCCTTCGAGGGAGTTGAGTGGGTGGTGTCGGGTCCCTGGCCCGACGAGGGATCTGGGGACTACGGCGTCCCGGTCGGCCAGCCGTTGGTCGACCAGGACGCGCGTGGCCGGAGCCTCAGGCCGCGAGATCCTCGGGCAGACTCAGCGTCGCGATCCAGCCATCCCTGCCGGGCGCCGGTTGGGCCGACACCGAGCAGTGCAGTTCCTCCGCCTTCTCCCGAAGACCGCGAATGCCGAGCCCTGTGGACACGTCGAGTCCGGCCCTGGCCTTCTCGATGGTGTTGCTGAGGGTGATCTGCAGGACGCCGGAGCAGGTACTCGCGCGGATCGTCACCCGGGAGCCCAGCCCGCCGTGTTTGACGGCATTGGTGACCGCCTCGCTGAGGAACCGTTCCAGCAGGAGCCGATGATCCTCCGGGGGAACCAGGGAGGCCGCGTCGGGACTGATGCTGATGGTCACCTCGTCCCCGATCGCCTCCAGATCCTGGGCCGCATCGGTGATCATCGTCTCCACGGGCTCGGCCCGGGGGGCGCCCGAGACGGGTACCGGTGATCCGATGACCGGGTCGCCCTCGCCGTCGAGCAGGCGCAGCACCCGCCTCAGTTCGTCGAGAGCCTTGCGGCTGGTGGTCTCGACGGTCTCCAGCAGGGCCGCGTCCTGATCGGGATCCTGCTGGTGGCTCGGCCGTCTGGTGCGAGCGGCCGCCAGGGCGGCGATGATCACGGTGAGCTCGTGGGCGACGTAGTCGTGCATGTCGTGGGCCAGACGCTGGCGCTCGTGCTCGGCGGCCTGTTCGGCCTGCTTCTGGATGGCGGCGATGCGTCTGTCCTGGAGACGCCGTTCGGCCCGGGACCCGAGCAGGGCGCGCAGGGCCATTCCCAGGGCCGTGCTGGCCGAGAGCAGGAAGGCACCGGTCCACAGGATCGGCACCGGGGTATGGACCCACTGGATCCACCGGATCGCGATGCCAATGGTCCCCACCACCATCACGACACCGTTGATGATGATGAACGGCAGGGTGCAGGTGGCCGTAACAGCCACACACACCAGCGGGCTGACCAAAACGGTGGGAGCGATACTCCCACTAACGATGGTGACTGGAATCGCGAGCCAGGCCAGTACAGCTCCGATCCTGGGGAACCAGCACACGATCCCCAGGGCCAGCCCACCCAGGACGACACGGAGAAGGTCCACGAAGGAGCCGTGGGATCCGAGCCTCGTCGATGCGCCGACGAGATCATCCATGTTGAACAGCAGGGCGAAACAGGACACCACGATGGCCACCGGGCGCGGCACGCGATGAGGAACTCGCCAGAATCCCTCTCGCGCAGCCGCGTCCGATGTCATGTCCTGTGATGTCCTGTCAATCAGTCTCGCCCGGCCAGCCGGGGTTCACCGGCAGTAGGCAGGCAGCCAGAAGCAGATCATGGAGGAGAGCCCCTGGGTCGAGACCGTCGAGGTTGATCCCCGATTGGAGCTGACCGGAGCGGCATTGGCCGGCAGTGCCCCGAGGCCCAGGGAGGCGCCGAGCAGGCAGGCGGCGACGATGGAGGCGAGTGAACGACGTCTCATGGCAGTTTCTCCTGTGCTGTTGAAAAAGATCGTGAAAGGGAGTTCTTCGGAACCCGTGATTCGTGGGGGCTTCCCGACCCGATGGCCCACCCGGCGCGAGTCGTTGTGAAGAAGCTAGCACCCGGAAGAAGGGATTCTCCCTCTGCCGCTCCCATCTGCACCCACCCGATACGCTGAGCGCGTGGGGAAGCTGAGAATACTTGTCGTCGACGACGATCCGGTGCTGCGTGAGGGGCTCGCTGCGCTGCTGCGGTTCGACCAGGGTCTGGACACCGAGGTGGTCGGGACTGCCCGAGACGGTCAGGAGGCTCTGGTCCGCTGCATCGCCGACCCGCCGGACGTGGTGGTGATGGACATCAGGATGCCGCGGATGAATGGCATCGAGGCCACCCGAAGAATCGTCCGGGAGCATCCCGAGATCAAGGTGCTGGCCCTCACCACCTTCACCACCCAGGAGTACGTCGCACCGATGCTCGCGGCAGGGGCGAGTGGCTACCTGGTCAAGGACAGCACCGATGAACTGGTCGGGGCGGTCCAGGCCGTTCTCACCGACGAGTTCTACATCTCCCCGAAGGTCTCCAGCGTCCTGGTGAGAATGGCGATGGATGACCAGTCCAAGACGTCGACTGCCTCTCCCGAGGCGTGCGGCGGGCCCGGACCGGACCTCGATCCGCCGACGCGTCACCGCCTGATTCTCACCGATCGTGAGGAGGAGTCGGTGCGGTGGCTGGCTCACGGATACTCCAATGCCGAGATAGCCTCCGCCATGGGGGTCTCGGTCGGGTCCATCAAGGGCTACCTCGCCAGGGCCGCTGAGAAGATGGGGGTGCGCGATCGCGTCCAACTCCTCATCCTGGCGACCCAGCTCGGCATGGTGACCCCGCGGATTGACGACGAAGGGCTGTGACCCCGAGGCGTCTCTTCGGAGACACCGCTATTCGGAGACGCCACAGGGACAGCAGCGACACGGCAGGGGAGCACATCATGGGAACCACAGATGACTCGGGAGTCGCAGCGCAACCGGGGCAGACCGGCGGCCGTCGACGCCTGGAGGTCTCCGACGTCACCGTCGTGAGGCCCGAGGTGTTGAGGAGGACACTCGCCGGGACGATCGTCGGCAACCTCATGGAGTGGTACGACATCGGGGTCTACGGCTATCTCGCCGTGATCATCGGGAGGATGTTCCTGCCCGGAGGATCCACCACCGCCCAGAACCTGTTCTCCCTGGGGGTCTTCGCCGTCACCTTCATCGCCCGGCCCCTCGGCGGGGTGGTGCTCGGCCAGTTCGGCGACCGGATGGGCCGCCAGAAGGTGCTGGCCTTCACCCTGCTCATGATGGCCTCGGCCACCTTCCTCATCGGCATCCTGCCGGACTACGCGAAGATCGGCTTCTGGGCGCCGATCCTGCTCATCGTGCTCAAGCTCCTCCAGGGGTTCTCGACCGGCGGGGAGTACGCCGGCGCCACCACCTTCCTCACCGAGTTCGCCCCCGACCGGCGCCGCGGATTCCTCGCCTCGTTGCTGGACGTGGGTTCCTACCTCGGATTCGCATCCGGAGCGGCGGTCGTCTCGATCCTCCAGCTGACACTCTCGCCCTCCTTCATGGAGGGGTGGGGATGGCGCATCCCCTTCATGCTGGCACTGCCCTTCGGCGTCGTCGCGCTGTACTTCCGCTCCCGGATCGAGGAGACCCCGGCCTTCCAGGAGGCGCAGAAACTCCAGGAGAGCGAGGCCGCGACGGGTCCCCGCTCGGTGCGTTCCCTGATCGGCGCCTTCTGGCGGGAGATCCTGGTCGCCATCACCCTGGTGGCCGCCGCCAACACCGCCGGATACGCCCTGACCAGCTACATGCCGACCTATCTCACCAGCACCCTGGGCTATGACGAGACCCACGGCAATCTGCTCACCCTGCCGGTCCTGGTCGTGATGTCGCTGTGCATCCCGCTGGCCGGTGCCCTCTCCGACCGGATCGGCCGTCGCACGGTGCTGCGGATCGCCTCGGTCGGCGGGGTGGTGCTCGCGATTCCGGCCTTCCTGCTGATGATGCACGGGGTGATCTGGTCGACCCTGCTCGGTCTGTTCGTGCTGTCGGTGCCGGTGGCCCTCTACGTCTCCAATCTGGCCTCCTGCCTGCCCGCACTGTTCCCCACCTCCTCGCGCTACGGCGGGATGGGAATCTCCTACAACGTGGCGGCGGCACTGTTCTCGGGAACCGCCCCGTTCATCATGGAGGCCCTGGTGGCGATCACCGGCGAGCCGCTGGCGCCCGCCTTCTGGGTGATCCTCACCTCGATCGCCGGATTCATCGCGATCTTCTTCTTGCCGGAGTCGGCGCGCCGTCCGCTGCCGGCCGCGATGCCGGCCGTCTCCACCCCGGCCGAGGCCCAGGCCCTGGTCGACGGACAGGACGACAACCCCGACCTGGACGTCGACGAGCTGTTCCGGCGGTTCGACGAGGAGAGAGACGTCACCACATCCGGATCGGCCTCCGGGTCGCGCTGAGGCCGGTCGACGATGTCACGAGTCTCCAGAGCCAGGGTCGCCGCGAGCGTCGAGCGGTACTGGGCCGACCAGGTCGAGCTCATGAGATCCCTGCCCGACGACCTCGCGCAGCGCCAGGCCGACGCCGTCCACGATCTGCGCGCGGCCGGACGCCGACTGCGCGCCACCATCCGGATCTACCGCCCGCTGCTGCACCAGAAGCAGGCGGTCCGGCTGCTCGACGAGCTCAGTCACTACAACGACGTCCTCGGGCGGGCACGCGACGCCGAGGTCGCCACCCAGCACGTCGCCGAGGTGCTGGACGCCGTCCCGGAGGGATCGGAGCTGGCCGGCGCCCGGGATCTGATCGATCGGCTCCGCCAGGAGCAGGAGCGCACCGCGAGGACGGCCGAGGAGATGGTCCACTCGCCGGCCGCGACCGCGCTGGTCGATGCCCTTGCGACGTTCTGCACCGACCCGTGGCGCAAGTCGGTGGGACGCGGCGGACGGGGACCCGGCCGGTCGCGGATCCTCAAGCGGGTGGCCTGGGCCGAGAGCCGGGCGATGGCCGTCTGGGAGCAGTTGGACGGAGCAGGACTGGTGAGCCCGACGCTGGCTCCCACCCGGCACCGGCTGCGACGCCGGATCAAGGCAGCCCGCTACGCCCACGAGTCCCTCACAGACACCGTGAAGGGCGCTGCCCAGCGCGCCGAGGCCTTCGCCCGGGCCTCCGACGTCCTGGGACAGATGCAGGACGCCGTGGTCCTCGAGGGAGTGCTGGCAGCCGACGGCGGGGAGGCCGCCAGGACGGTCCTGGCGGTGCTGCGGGAGCGCAGTGAGCAGGCCGCCGGGCAGGCGACCGCGATCATCGGCGAGGCGCTGTCGTGATCTGCCGCTTCCCGGTCCCGCCGGCAGGTCGAGCACGTCTCACCGGCAGGTCGAGCCGGGCTGCCGCGGATCCCCGGATGTGGCACCATTGGCGGTGCGCTCGCACAGGGCGGGTTTGCGGCCTTCACGGCTCCAGCGCAGGAGGGGTCCACGTGACACAGACTGAACTCGATACTGCGGCGGAGTGATCGGCAGTGTCCCAGTACGCCCCCAATGATGTGCTCTCCCAGCTGGTAGGCGACCGGTTGCGGGCCCTCGAGATTGCGGCCGGCGAACCCCTGCGGCTGGTGTTCAGCAAGCCCGGACGGTCCACCGACCGGGTCCTCAGCAGTCGCGCGTGGCCGAGCATCGAGCGCTCCGGCGGTACCTGGCGCGACGGCGACACCGGATACACGGATCTGCTGCGCCAGCTCATCGGGGCCGAGGTCACCGGCACCCGGGAGCAGAGTCGCAAGGGCCTGCGCATCGACCTCACCCGCGGGCACCTCATCATCAGTCCGAGACGGGCCGACCCCTCGCGGGAGATCGCGCTGCTGTCCGGCTTCGAGGACGGGCGCTGGATGGCCTGGTGGCCCGGCGACTACGCATTCGAGGATCTCGTCTGAGACACCGGTCAAGGATCTCGGCCGTGACTCGTGTCGAGGAGCTCGACGGGGTGATCGGGCTCGCAGGCGCCGACCACCGTTCACTCACGCGATCCCCATTCGCTCACTGATCCCGTACCCTCAGCCGATCATCTCCCGTACCCTCAGCCGATCATCGCCAGCAGATCGGTGAGGGCCGAGATCACGACGCTGCCCTCCGGAAGCCGCGGGACCGGCGTCTCCTCCCCGTCGGGAACCAGCAGGGCGCCGGCCAACCCGGCCGCCGCCGCGGCCTCGACGTCGATCGGCCGGTCGCCGACGCACAGCACCTGGTGCGCAACCAGATGATGGCGTCTCATCAGGAGCAGGTTCATCGCCGGACTGGGCTTGCGCGGAAAGCCGTCGGGGGCGCACACCATGTCGTCGGGTCGCAGCCCCAGGGCGTCGAGCAGCGCCTGGGCGCTCGTCCGGTCACGGTGGGTCGCCACCAGGTTGAGCCCGCCGGCGGCATGGACCGCGGCCATCACCTCCACCGCACCGTCCATCACGGGAGCGGGATGGATTGCCCACCGGTGCTTGAGCGCGCTGTAGGCCTCGTCGAGCCGGGAGCGGTCGACGCCGTGGCGGGTGGCCAGCACATCAATGGCGTGGGCGATCGACTCCGCTCTGAGCAGGGACACCCGGTGGATCTGCTCCGCTGCCGGGTGCGGCCCCCAGACGGCCTCCGCCAGGGCGCGGTCCACCTCCGGATAGGTGTCGATGAGGGTTCCACCCATGTCCCAGATGATCGTGTTCATCACCGACCAGTGTGGCAGAGCGGCGGTGGTGGCGTCCTGCCAGGCACGGGTAGCCTCGGCGGACGTGATGGACGAGGATGAACCCGATCCGTGGGCGATGCAGCTGGTCGTGATGCGCGACCGGCACCTGCCGGCCCGTCAGGTCGACGTCTGCGAGGCGGCGGCCAGAGCCGTGGTCACCCTGCTGGACGACCCCCGCGCGGCCGAGGGCGGACCCTGGTTCCAGGCCGTCCGGCACTGGAACGACGACCGGATCCGCAAACTCGTCCGCCGCGCGGACGGCAAGCGGTGGACCGACGTCCAGGGACTCGACGGGGTCACCGTCGAACAGGCCGGGGTCGAGGGGTTTGGTCCCGCCGCCGTGCGCGCCTTCCCGCCCGCCCCGGTTCATCCGCTGCCCAAGATGCTGGACAAGCTGCAGGTCTCCGGCACACATTTTCCCGACGAGGGGACCAGCGCCACCGTCGGCGCCGTCGTGACGATCGAGATCAACCCCGCGCTGGAGATGACCACCGGAAAGATCGCCGCCCAGTGCGGGCACGCCGCCCAGATCGCCCTCCAGACGATGCCTGATGCCGTCCGGGAGGTCTGGCGCGCCGACCGGTTCAGGGTCCGGGTGGTCACCGCCACCGAGCCTCAGTGGCGGGACGCCGGCCGCCCGGTCTCGATCGTCGACGCCGGGTTCACCGAGTTGGACGGACCGACAGAGACCACCCGCGCCCGGTGGTGAGAACGGCGCCTCCGGTAGCATCTGGGCATGGCACAGCTTCTCCTCACTGCAGTCGGCGAAGATCGTCCAGGAATCGTCTCATCGGTGGCCGCCGAGGTCGCTCAGCACGGCGGGAACTGGCTGGAGAGCCGGATGGCTCTACTGGCCGGGGCATTCGCCGGAATCGTGCTCGTCGACATCCCCGATGACCGGGTCGACGAGTTGCGCACCGGCCTGGCAGGCCTGGCGGGGGAGGGCCTGGATGTCACCGTCACCCCGACCCGGCCGATCGTGCACCCCGACCAGGCCATCCTGTCGGTGCGTCTGATCGGCCATGACCGGCCCGGCATCGTCAGCCAGGTTACCGGGGCGCTGGCCGGGTTGGGAGCCACCATCGACGATCTGGACACCGGGGTGCGCGACGCCCCGATGGGTGACGGGGTGCTGTTCGAGGCCTCGGCGAAGGTCAGGCTCACCACCGCCACCACCGTCGACGACCTGCGGGCCGCCCTGGAGGCGATCGCCTCGGAGCTGATGGTCGACATCGACATGGTCGAGGCGGACTGACCAGATCCCAGGGACTCAACCGGCCCGGACCCCAACCGGCGGCCCGGACCTCCTGTCGTCAGGGCCTCGACCCGCGCCAGGTGTGGGTGCTCTCGGCCTCCTCCAGCTGATCCCTGAAGCGGCGGCGGAAGCCGGGGGAGCCGGCGCGATCGTCGTCGCGCTCCCGGACCATCCGGGTGCGGGCGTCCACCAGCACGCAGTTGCTGCAGATGTAGTTCATCGGGAGCTGCCAGATGAGGCAGCAGGAGGACCGGACGAAGGGACCACGGGGAGTCCCCGAACCCACCAGGTCCGGTGTGGTCAGCAGATCCGCACGCAGTTTCGCGGCGCGCCCGGACAGGTCGGGGCGTGCCGCCGCGATCACCCCGCAGGCACCGGCCACCGCGGCGGCGACGTCGCCGATGAGGACCTTGCGGGACAGCCCGAAGACCTGTGCGATCACCGACACCAGGGGAAGGACCAGACCGTCCAGCGCCGCTGCCGGATCGGCGTCGACCGGTGCGCGGGTGGTGGCCAGCGGGATCAGCCCCCGCTCGACCCGTCGCAGCCAGGTGGTCTGCGGATCGGGAGCCAGCGTCGCCGCGTCCAGCACGGCCGCTCCCAGCACCGGGGAGATCAACCGGGAGAACAACCCCAGGGCCATAGTGGAAGCCACGGCCCGGATCTGACGGGGCGAGGTGCCCACCCCGCCGATCGCCAGCCGGGTGTTCTCGACCCTCTCCCGCAGCACCGGCGGCGCGGACATCGCCGACAGCGGTATCCAGTCACCGGGCCCCCGATGATCCACGAGTTCGAACCCCGGCCCGAAGACGTCGGCGGCGAAGGATCGGGTCGCACCTTCGCCGGCCGCACGCTGCTCGCTCATCGTGGCTCCTTCCGGGAGGGATCGCTGCGAAGAGGCACACCGGAGGGACAGCGGATCCACAGCCGAGGCCCGGTACACTGCCTGAATGGTAGGCCGCCGCACCGTCATCGCAGCGATTCCCCTTCTTCTTCTGGGAGCCTGCACCAGACCCTCCACCAGCACCTCCACGGTGTCGCCGACACCCTCGGACCCCGCCACCTCCGAGGCGCCCCCGCCATCGTCGACCAGCTCCTCGGGCTCGCCCTCTGCCTCGGCCGGTGGTTCGAGCGCATCGGCGCCCCCTGCGAAGGGCTCCGCGTCGGTGGTCCGCACCCTGGCGACCGGACTCAACGTGCCATGGGGAATGGCCCGGCTGCCCGGCGGTGATGTCCTCGTCACCTCCCGGGACACCGCCGCCATCACCCGCGTCGCGGTCAGGAACGGTGCGACAACCGCCCTGGGCACCGTCTCGGAGTCGGTGAGCAACAAGAACGCCGGCGGAGAGGGCGGACTGCTCGGGATCGCCGTCTCCCCGCGGTTCGCCTCCGACCGGCAGATCTTCATCTACCACTCCACCGACTCCGATAACCGGATCGCCCGGCTGAGCTACGACGAGTCCGCCGCCCCCGGACGCCAGCTGTCGGGCTACACCGCCGTGCTGACCGGGATCCCCCACTCGAGCAACCACAACGGCGGCGGGCTGGCCTTCGGCCCCGACGGCTCCCTGTTCGCCAGCACCGGCGACGCCTACCAGCCGGCCCACTCCCAGGACCGCGGCAACCTGGCCGGCAAGATCCTCAGGATCACCCCGCAGGGCCGCCCCGCCTCCGGCAACCCGTTCGGCGGGTCACCGGTGTGGACGATGGGTCACCGCAACGTCCAGGGCCTGGGATGGGACTGGGCCGGCAGGATGTGGGCCTCGGAGTTCGGCGAGAACAAGGCCGATGAGCTCAACCTCATCCAGAAGGGCCACAACTACGGCTGGCCGGTCGTCGAGGGTCGGGGAGGAGACGCCCGCTTCACCGATCCGGTCGCCCAGTGGGGGACCGACGTGGACTCCCCGAGCGGCATCGCCGTCGCCGGCGGGTCGGTGTGGATGGCGGCTCTGCGTGGACAGCGGCTGTGGCGCATCCCGCTGGACGGCACCCGCCCGGTGGCCGCCCCGCAGAGTTTCCTGGACGGCGCGCACGGCCGGCTGCGAAGCGTCCTGGCCCTGGACGACCAGACCCTGCTGGTGGGCACCAGCAACACCGACGGCCGAGGCGACCCGCGGTCCGGCGACGACCGTCTGCTGGAGCTTCGGATCAGCTGATCTGGGGCGGTGCGATATCAATGAGGCATATCAATGATGTCGACACGTCAACCACTTCAGGAGTGCACATGGTTCATCTCGCCGGAAAGACACTGGACGTCCGCCCCCTGGCCCTGGGTGGAAACACCTTCGGCTGGACCAGCGATGAGAAGGAGTCGTTCGCGGTCCTCGACGCCTTCGTCGCCGCCGGCGGCGCCCTCATCGACACCGCAGACGGGTACTCGGCCTGGGCGCCGGGCAACCAGGGTGGCGAGTCGGAGACGATCATCGGCCACTGGCTGAGGGCCAGAGGTAGTCGCGACAAGGTGATCATCGCCACCAAGGTCGCCACCCACCCCCAGTTCAAGGGCCTGGCGCCGAGCACGATCGCCGCCGCTGCCGACGCCTCGCTGGCACGACTGGGCACCGACCACATCGATCTGTACTACGCCCACTTCGACGACCCCTCCCAGACCGTGCTGGACATGGCGACCGCCTTCGACCAGCTCGTGCGGCAGGGCAAGATCGGCCACATCGGGCTGTCGAACTTCTCGGTGGCCCGGGAGCGCGGGTGGTTCGAGGTCGCCGAGCGCGAGGGACTCGCCCTTCCGGTCGCCCTGCAGCCTCAGTACAACCTGCTCCACCGCGGGGATGTGGAGGGCGGCGACGGCTACGGCGCCCTGGCGGCCGAGAAGAACCTGGCGCTCTTCCCCTACTTCTCCCTGGCCTCCGGGTTCCTCTCCGGCAAGTACACCAGCGTCAAGGACCTCAGCGGTGCCGCGCGCGGCGCGATGATCTCCGACTACCTGTCCGACGAGACCGCCACCCGGGCCGCCTTCGAGGTCATCGACGTGGAGCGGCAGATCGCGGCCGGCCACCATGCCGAGGTGACCAGCGTCTCGCTGGCCTGGCTGCTGTCGAAGGGAGTCACCGCCCCGATCGCCTCCGCCCGAGTGCCCGGTCAGCTCTCCGCCCTGTTCGCGGGGACCGAGCTGACCCTCGCCGATGACGAGGCCGCGGCTCTGGACAGGGCCTCCTCTCCCTTCGTGGGTCGCCCCTGACGCCGACGGCGGCCCGCTCGGGGCTGTGCGGTGACTGTCGGGACGGTGTGGTGACTGTCGGGACGGTGTGGTGACTGTCGGGACGGTGTGGTGACTGTCGGGACGGCGTGGTGACTGTCGGGGCCGGGTGCCGGGTGTTCGTCTGCGGCGCAAGGCGTTGCGGCCCGACAGCGGAGTCACAAGAATGGGGATCATGGCCGAAACTAAGTTCCAGGGAAATCCCATTCACACCATCGGACAGCTGCCCGAAGTGGGGTCGGTGATCCCCGCGTTCACCCTCGTCGGATCCGATCTCAGCGACGTCACCAGTGACTCGCTGAAGGGCACCAGGCTCATCCTCAACATCTTCCCGAGCCTGGACACCGGCACCTGCGCCACCAGCGTCCGGGTCTTCAACAAGAAGGCCGCTGAGGTTCCCGACGCCACCGTGCTGTGCATCTCCGACGACCTGCCCTTCGCCCAGGCGCGGTTCTGCGGCGCCGAGGGGATCGACAACGTCACCACCGCATCGGGATTCCGCTCCTCCTTCGGCAATGACTTCGGGGTCACGATGACCGACGGCCCGCTGAGGGGCCTGCTGGCCCGCTCGGTGGTCGTCGTCGACGGTTCCGGCACCGTCCTCTACACCCAGCTGGTCTCCGAGATCGCCAAGGAGCCCGACTACGAGGCGGCCCTGGCGGCTGCCAAGAAGGCCTGAACCGGGTCCTCGCCCCGCTGTCGGTCTGCCGGGACCCGGTTCGCGGTCCCGGGGGGTCGAGCGATCAGTCGCTGCCGAAGAGGTCCCTGGTGTAGACCTTCTCGGCGACGTCGGTCAGCTCCGGGGTGATCCGGTTGGCGACGATGAGGTCGCAGTCGCGCTTGAAGGCGTCCAGGTCGTGGGTGACGGTCGACCGGTAGAAGTCCGTGCCCTCGAAGGTGGGCTCGTAGACCACCACCTCGATCCCCTTGGCCTTGATCCGTTTCATGACTCCCTGGATCGACGACGACCGGTAGTTGTCGGAGCCGGCCTTCATCACCAGTCGGTAGATCCCGACCCGCTTGGGGTCCCGGGAGACGATGTCGGCTGCGACCCAGTCCTTGCGGACCGTGTTGGAGTCCACGATCGCACCGATCAGAGTCTGCGGGACGTCCTGGTAGTTGGCCAGCAGCTGGCGGGTGTCCTTGGGCAGGCAGTAGCCGCCGTAGCCGAAGGAGGGGTTGTTGTAGTGGTCGCCGATCCGGGGATCCAGGCACACCCCGTCGATGATCTGGCGGGTGTCCAGTCCGCGCTTGGCCGAGTAGGTGTCCAGTTCGTTGAAGAAGGAGACCCGCATCGCCAGGTAGGTGTTGGCGAACAGCTTGGTGGCCTCGGCCTCGGTGGAACCGGTGAGCAGCACCGGGACGTCGGTGTCGGCGGCTCCCTCCAGGAGCATGTCGGCGAACTTGCGGGCCCGCTCGTCATGGCCGCCGACGATGATCCGCGAGGGATGCAGATTGTCGGTCAGGGCCTTGCCCTCGCGGAGGAACTCCGGGGAGAAGATGATGTGCAGGCCCGGGTGCTCGGCACGGGTCTGCTCGGTGAACCCGACGGGGACGGTCGATTTGACGACGACGGTGGCCTGCGGGGCCAGCTCCTCCACCTGCTTGATGACGGCGTTGACCGAGGAGGTGTCGAAGTAGTTGGCCTGGGGGTCGTAGTTGGTGGGGGTGGCGATCACCACGTAGTCGGCGCCGGGATAGGCCTGGTCGGCCGCAACGGTGGCGCGCAGGTCGAGGTCCCGGTCGCCCAGGAACTCCTGGATCTGGGGGTCGACGATGGTGGTGTGGCCGGCATTGACCAGATCCACCCGCTCGGCGTCGATGTCGACCGCCACCACCTCATTGTGCTGGGCCAGCAGGACGGCCATCGCCATCCCGACGTAACCGAGTCCGGCAACCGCGATTCTCGTCTTCACCATGTACTCCCCTGGGGATGGTTTGTGCGCCCCGTTGATGTCGGGCGAAAGTCTAGGGGACCCGGGCGGTGAAGGTGCGACTCCGAATAGTGTGGCGGCATGGACTGCATCACACTGGTGGCCGATGACGGTGCCGATCTCGACGTGCTGGTCTGGGAACCGCCGGGCGAACCCAGAGGGGTCGTGCAGATCGTCGTGGGGATGTGCGAGTACGCGGCCCGTTACGACGAGTTCGCCCGACGGCTGGCCGCCGACGGCTGGCTGGTGGTGGCCGGCGAGAACCGCGGCGAGGGCCCCAGAGCCCTGGCGACCGGCGAGCTCGGCCAGCTGCCCGATCGTGGCTTCCACCAGCTCCTCGACGACATGTCGACGGTCATCGACCACTTCCGCACCGGGCCGCACCCGCTGCCCTGGGTGCTTGTCGGCCACTCGATGGGGTCCTTCCTGGCTCGCATGATGGCCGCCCGGCGGGGCCGCGAGATCGCCGCCCTGGTGCTGGTGGGCACCGGCGGTTCCCTCGGCCCGGTCGAGTCGGTGGGCATCGGGATCGCCGAGGTCGAGGTCGCCCTGGGCGGGGAGGACCGTCCCAGCCGCCTGATGAACCGCCTCACCTTCGGCACCTTCAATGCCGGCTTCAGGCCCGCCCGGACGAGATTCGACTGGCTCTCCCGCGACCACGCGATGGTCGACAGGTACCTGGCCGATCCGTTGTGCAACTACATCTGCAGCGCCGGGTTCTACCGCGAGCTGCTCATCCTGATGAGGTCGGCCAACAGCGTCGACGTGCTGCGGGCGACCCCTCCCCAGCTGCCTGTCGGCCTGTTCAGCGGGGCCGCCGACCCGGTCGGCTCGGCCGGTCGCGGGGTGCATCAGGTGGCCCGCCGACTGCGCGCCAGTGGGGTCCGCCGGGTCGATGTGGTGCTCTATCCGCAGGGTCGCCACGAGATCCTCAACGACATCAACCGCGGCCAGGTCCACGATGAGATCTGCCGGTGGATCGACGAGACGGTGGGCGTCACGGTGTGAGCCCGCTCACACCTGCGCCGGTCGGGCCGCGGACCGGTCCGCCGGCCCGCGCGCACGGGTCCCGAGGGGCCGCCCCACAGGGGCACCCCGGCGGTGGCGGCGCAGGCCTTCCGGATACGATGGAGCTGCTGGTGCCGGAGCTGTCAACGCAGTTTCGGCCACAAGAGGGAAGCCGGTGGAATTCCGGCGCTGCCCCGCAGCGGTGAGTGGGAACGACATCACCATCGCCGCCGGGTCCGCGGTTCAGATCGCGGGCGTGACGGTGATCAAGCACTGGGCTCCGGTCCGGGAAGCGGTGACGTAGGACCTGCCGTCGGCCTGGTGCCGATGGGCGGGGTGCCCACAAGTCCGAATACCTGCCAGCACGTCTTCGCACCGCCGCGTGCGATGCGGTACCGCGGGCCTCGAGGGGAGGTCTTCGGCACATGTCCATCCACAGCGGAGCAGGAGTCTGCAGAGTATGACTGATCCCGACAACCCCGGCGAGTCGGCAGTGTCCGACGTTCCCGAGGCGCTCACCCTGGCCGGCGATTTCCCGGCCCCCTCCCAGGAGCAGTGGGAGAAAGAGGTGGCCAAGGTTTTCAACCGTGGTCGCCCCGAGGGCAAGCAGCTCACCTTTGCGCAGTCGTTGAAGCGCATGGAGCCCACCACCGTCGACGGTGTGCAGTTCGAGCCGATGTACACCAGGGATGACGCCCCCGAGAGCCTCGGTGCTCCCGGCGTCGCCCCGTTCAGGCGCGGCACCACCATCAAGACCGGTGACATCGACGCGTGGGATGTTCGCTCCCTCCACGAGGATCCCGACACCGATTTCACCCGCAAGGCGATCATCGCCGACCTCGAGCGCGGCGTCACCTCCATCTGGCTGCGCGTCGGAGCCGACGCCATCAAGCCCGAGGACATCGCCGGAGACCTCAAGGACGTGCTGCTGAACCTGGCCAAGGTCGAGGTCTCCAGCCGCGACGACCAGGCCGCTGCGGCCAACGCCCTCCTCGACATCTACGCCTCCTCGAAGCAGGCCCCCGAGGAGCTGTCCTTCAACCTGGGCATCGACCCGATCGGCTTCGCCGCCCTCAACGGCGGGAAGGCCGACCTGTCGGGGCTCGCCGGCTGGGTCGAGAAGACCAAGCCCTACAAGAACTCGCGGGCCCTGGTGGCCGACGGGACCATCTATCACAACGCCGGTGCCGGCGACGTCGCCGAGCTCGCCTGGGTGATCGCCACCGCCGTCGAGTACGTGCGCGCCCTCGTCGAGCAGGGAGTCTCCGCCACCGACGCCTTCGACGCGATCAACTTCCGCGTCACCGCCACCCACGACCAGTTCCTCACCATCGCCCGGCTGCGTGCCCTGCGTGTGCTGTGGAACCGGATCGGTGAGGTCTTCGAGGTTCCCGAGGATCACCGCGGAGCCCGTCAGCAGGCCGTCAGCAGCTGGCGCGAGCTCACCCGCGACGATCCCTTCGTCAACATCCTGCGCGGCACGATCTCCACCTTCGGTGCAGCTGTCGGCGGCGCCGAGGCGATCACCACGCTCCCCTTCGACGGAGCCATCGGCCTGCCGAAGAACCAGTTCACCCGACGGATCGCCCGCAACACCGGCATCGTGCTGTCCGAGGAGTGCAACATCGGGCGGGTCAACGACCCGGCAGGTGGCTCCTTCTACGTCGAGTCGCTCACCAAGACCCTCGCCGAGGCGGCCTGGAGCAAGTTCCAGGAGGTGGAGGCGGCCGGTGGTTTCGCCGCCTACCTCGCCAGCGGAAAGGTCGTCGAGGAGCTCGACGGCCTGAACGCCGAGCGGGCCAAGCGCCTGGCCACCCGCAAGCAGCCCATCACCGCCGTCTCGGAGTTCCCGATGATCGGGGCCCGTTCGGTGGAGGCCAAGCCCTTCCCGGACGCCCCTGAGCGCAAGGGACTGGCCTGGCACCGCGACTCCGAGGTCTTCGAGGCCTTGGTCGACCGGGCCGGCAAGGCCGCCGAGCGCCCGAAGGTGTTCCTGGCCTGCCTGGGCACCCGGCGCGACTTCGGCGCCCGCGAGGGCTTCTCGGCCCCGATGTGGCACATCGCCGGCATCGAGACCCCCGAGGTCGAGGGCGGTTCCCTCGAGGAGGTCGTCGCAGCGTTTAAGGCCTCCGGGTCCACCGTTGCCGACCTGTGCTCGAACAAGAAGGTGTACGCCGCCCAGGGCCTGCCAGCCGTCAAGGCACTCAAGGAGGCGGGCGCCAAGAAGGTCTACCTGTCTGGCGCCTTCAAGGAATTCGGCGATGACGCCGCGGAGGCCGAGCAGGTCTTCGACGGTCGGGTCGCCATGGGGATGGACGTCGTCTCGGTCCTCTCCGACACTCTGGACACGTTGGGAGTTGCCAAGTGAGCACCCTGCCCCGTTTTGATTCCGTCAATCTCGGCGACGCGAAGGTTCCTGCCGATGCGCAGAAGCGGTTCGCCGAACTTGCCGAAGCAGCAGGCGAGCACGAGCCGTGGATGACCCCGGAGCAGATTCCGGTCGGTCACCTGTACAGCGAGGACGTCTACAAGGACATGGACTGGCTCGGCACCTACGCCGGGATCCCGCCCTACGTCCACGGCCCCTACGCCACGATGTACGCCTTCCGCCCCTGGACAATCCGTCAGTACGCCGGATTCTCCACCGCCAAGGAGTCCAACGCCTTCTACCGCCGCAACCTGGCGGCCGGCCAGAAGGGCCTGTCGGTGGCCTTCGACCTGCCGACCCACCGTGGTTACGACTCCGACAACCCGCGCGTCCCCGGTGACGTCGGCATGGCCGGTGTGGCCGTCGACTCCATCAAGGACATGGAGGAGCTGTTCGCCGGCATCCCGCTGGACCAGATGAGCGTCTCGATGACGATGAACGGCGCCGTGCTGCCGATCCTCGCCCTCTATGTGGTGGCCGCCGAGCGGCAGGGCGTCAAGCCCGAGCAGCTCGCCGGAACGATCCAGAACGACATCCTCAAGGAGTTCATGGTTCGTAACACCTACATCTACCCGCCGCAGCCGTCGATGCGGATCATCGCCGACATCTTCGCCTTCACCAGCGCGAACATGCCGAAGTGGAACTCCATCTCGATCTCCGGCTACCACATGCAGGAGGCCGGCGCGACCGCCGACATCGAGATGGCCTACACCCTGGCCGACGGCGTCGACTACATCCGCGCCGGTGAGAACGTCGGCCTCAAGGTCGACCAGTTCGCGCCGCGGCTGTCCTTCTTCTGGGCCATCGGGACGAACTTCTACATGGAGGTCGCCAAGATGCGCGCGGCCCGGATGCTGTGGGCCAAGCTGGTCCACCAGTTCGGACCGAAGAACCCCAAGTCGATGAGCCTGCGGACCCACTCGCAGACCTCCGGCTGGTCGCTTACCGCCCAGGACGTCTACAACAACGTCGTCCGCACCTGTGTCGAGGCGATGGCGGCCACCCAGGGTCACACCCAGTCCCTGCACACCAACTCGCTGGACGAGGCCATCGCGCTGCCGACCGACTTCTCGGCCCGCATCGCCCGAGGCACCCAGCAGTTCCTGCAGCAGGAGTCGGGCACCTGCCGGGTGATCGACCCGTGGAGCGGTTCGGCCTATGTCGAGAAGCTCACCCTGGAACTGGCCCGCAAGGCATGGGGTCACATCCAGGAGGTCGAGGCCGCCGGCGGTATGGCCAAGGCCATCGAGAAGGGCATCCCGAAGATGAGGATCGAGGAGGCTGCGGCTCGTACCCAGGCCCGCCTCGACTCCGGTCGTCAGCCCCTGATCGGCGTCAACAAGTACCAGCTCGACGAGGAGGAGCCCCTCGAGGTCCTCAAGGTCGACAACTCCCAGGTGCTGGCCGAGCAGAAGGCCAAGCTGGAGTCGCTGCGTGCCGACCGCGACGAGGCCGCCACCCAGGCAGCCCTCGAGAAGCTCACCTGGGCCGCCGCGAACCCCGACCCGACCGATCCCGACCGCAACCTGCTCAAGCTGTCCATCGAGGCCGGGCGCGCCAACGCCACCCTGGGCGAGATGAGCGACGCGATGGAGAAGGTTTTCGGGCGCTACACCGCGCAGATCCGTACCATATCCGGTGTGTACAGCAAGGCATCGGGTTCCTCTGAGACCACCAAGAAGGTCCAGAGCATGGTCAAGGAGTTCGAGGAGAAGGAGGGCCGTCGCCCCCGTATCCTCATCGCCAAGATGGGTCAGGACGGCCACGACCGCGGTCAGAAGGTCGTTGCCACGGCCTATGCCGACCTCGGCATGGACGTGGACGTCGGCCCGCTCTTCCAGACTCCTGAGGAGACGGCCCGTCAGGCTGTCGAGGGTGACGTCCACGTCGTGGGCGTCTCCTCGCTGGCTGCCGGCCACCTCACCCTGGTGCCTGCGCTGCGCGACGAGCTGGCCAAGCTCGGCCGGTCCGACATCATGATCGTGGTGGGAGGTGTCATCCCGACCCAGGACTTCCAGGAGCTCAAGGATGACGGCGCTGCCGCGATCTACCCTCCGGGCACCAACATCCCGGAGGCCGCTGTCGACCTGATGAAGCACCTGCTGGACAGGGTTGACGCGGACAAGTGATCGGCTGACCGGGGCGCGGTCCCGGCACCACCGGTCCTGAGTGCGACACGACGAGACGGCCGGCTCCGGGAGAGATCCCGGAGCCGGCCGTCTCGTCGCACCGGGGCCCTGCCGGTCGTGGTCCCCGGCGCTGCGGCATCTGGACGGGTTCAGGCCCGACCGGACATGTGCGCGAACCGATCAGCCCCATGAACGACCTCGTGGGTGAACGACCCGGTGGGTGAACGATACGGTGGGGGGAGTGTCCCCAAGGATGGAGGAACTGGCCCGATGAAGATCGACGTACCGGAACTGGTCAAGCAGGTGCTTGCCGGCGACCGGATGCACATAGCTCGCGCTCTCACCCTGGTCGAGTCCAGCAGACCCGACCACCGGGAGAAGGCCCACGAGATGCTGCGGCTGCTGGCCCCGCACACCGGCAATGCGATCCGGGTCGGCATCTCCGGCGTCCCGGGGGCGGGCAAGTCCACCTTCATCAACAAGATGGGCTGCAAGCTCATCGATGAGTACCACCACAAGATCGCCGTCCTGGCGGTGGACCCCTCCTCCAGCCGCACCGGCGGATCGATCCTGGGCGACCGCACCAGGATGGGTGACCTGGCCAACCGCGACGAGGCCTTCGTGCGCCCGTCCCCCTCGGGAGGACACCTCGGCGGGGTGGCCAGGGCCACCCGTGAGGCGATGATCGTGATGGAGGCCGCCGGATACGGGGTCGTCATCATCGAGACGGTCGGCGTGGGCCAGTCCGAGGTCGCGGTGGCCGGGATGGTCGACACCTTCCTGATGCTGGCCGTGACCGGCACCGGGGACCAGCTGCAGGGGATCAAGAAGGGCATTCTCGAGCTCGCCGACGTGGTGGCCGTCAACAAGGCCGACGGCGACAACGCCGGAAATGCCCGCGTCTCGGCCCGCGACCTGTCGATCGCGATGAAGCTGGTCTCCTCGGACGCCGACAAGCGTCGGGTCCCGGTGCTCACCTGCTCGGCCTACACCGGGTCGGGGCTGGACGACGTCTGGCAGGCGGTGCTGGACCATCGCGCCTACCTGGAGAAGGACGGATCCCTCACCCGCCGCCGGATCTCCCAGCAGCGCGAGTGGCTGTGGAACATGGTCGAGAACGAGGTCCTCGAGTCGCTGAGAACCGACCGGACGATCCAGGCCGCCGCCGAGTCCATCGAGGCGGGGCTGGGCACCGAGGCCACCAACGCCCTGGACGGTGCCTCACAGATCCTTCAGCTGTTCGCCAAGCGGGTCCCGGACATGTCCTGGGCCCACGGCGAGATGCACGCCGGCAGCTGAGCCCGGTCCGCCGGGCGGCCGCCGGGTACTCCACCGGGGGAGCGGGGCTCCCCGCCGGCCCGGGGTTCAGCTGCGGGCCGGGTCACCAGGGGACGTCGATCTCTCCCAGCTCCACCGTCTGGTGGACCTCCTGGTCGCCGCTTCGCACCGCGACGTCGTCGCCGGGATGGAGCTGGCGGCCGCGCCGGGTCTCCTGCTCCCCGTTGACATAGACCAGACCCTCGGCGATCAGCTCCCGGGCCCGGCCCCCCGTCTCGGCCAGATTGGCGAACTTGAGGAACTGTCCCAACCGGATCATGTCGTCGCGCACCACCCCCTCAGTCTCCCACAGTGCCGAGAAGGCCCCACAGTGCCGAGAAGGCCGCGTCGCGTGGTCCCTGTGACCATGCGACGCGGCCTTCACGATGACCCGCCCGGATTCACGGGGTCGCGACCCCGTGCGCCGATGACCTGGTAGGGGCCTACAGGACCGACCGGAGGAAGTCCTGGAGGCGCGGGGACTGCGGATGATCGATGACCTGGTCGGGCGGGCCGGACTCCACGACCACCCCGCCGGCCATGAAGACCACCTGATCAGCCACCTCCCGCGCGAAGCCGAGCTCGTGGGTGACGACCACCATCGTCATCCCGGAACGCGCCAGATCCTTGATGACGGCCAGCACCTCGCCGACCAGCTCCGGGTCGAGGGCCGAGGTGGGCTCGTCGAAGAGCATCAGCTCCGGGTCCATCGCCATCGCCCGGGCGATTGCCACCCGCTGCTGCTGGCCGCCCGACAGTTCCGAGGGGTAGTGGCTGGCCCGGTCGGCCATCCCGACCCTCTCCAGGAGATCCACGGCCCGGGTGCGGGCCTGGGCGCTCGGCACCCCGGCGACATGGATCGGAGCCTCCATGACGTTCTGGAGGGCGGTCATGTGGGGGAACAGGTTGAACCGTTGGAAGACCATCCCCACCCGGGCCCGCTGGGCGGCGATCTGACGCTCGGTGAGCCGGGCCAGGCGGCCGTCTGGCAGTGCCTTCTCGGCGAACCCGACACGCTCCCCGCCGACCCGGATCTCGCCGGCCTCGAAGGTTTCCAGCTGGTTGATGCAGCGCAGCAGGGTGGACTTCCCGGATCCCGAGGGTCCCAGCAGCACGCACACCTCGCCGACGCTGACATTCAGGTTGATCCCCTTGAGGATGTGCAGGGCGCCGAACTCCTTGTGGAGGTCGGTGATCGCCACCATCGGGGAGCCCAGCGGCGGACGCTGCTGGGAGCCGCCCGTCGTCGACATCGTGGTACTCACTGCTCGACCTCCAGTGACGGGTTGGTGTGGGCGGTGCCGGCGGCGTTGATGGCCGCCTGCCGGTTGCGCCGTTTGGAGCCGCCGGTGGTGAAGCCGCGGCCGTAGTAGCGCTCGAGGTAGTGCTGCCCGACCATCAGCACGCTGGTCATCACCAGGTACCAGAAGGCCGCCACGATGAGCAGCGGGATCGGCGCGTAGATCCGGTTGGCGATGGCATTGGTGGCGAACTGCAGATCCAGGGTGAACGGCACCGCCAGCACCAGGGAGGTGGTCTTCAGCATGCCGATCGTCTCATTGCCCAGCGGCGGGATGATCACCCGCATCGCCTGGGGGATGATGATCCGCCGCAGGATGAGGGAGGGCTTCATGCCCAGGGCCTTGGCCGCCTCGGGCTGGCCGGAATCGACCGACTCCAGCCCCGAGCGGATGATCTCGGCGAGGTAGGCGCCCTCGTTGAGTCCCAGGCCGATGACCGCGGCCGCGAAGGCCCCGATCAGCTTGCCGGTCTCGAAGGTGATGAACTGCGGGCCGAAGGGGATGCCGATCCCCAGGACCGGGTAGAGCACCGCGACCAGCCCCCAGAAGATCAGCTGGGTGTAGACCGGGATGCCTCGGAAGATGAAGATGTAGGCCCACGAGACGCCCCGCAGGACGGGGTTGGACGCGGTCCTCATGATCGCCATCACGAGGGCCAGGATGGTGCCCAGGATCATCGAGCAGACGGTCAGCAGCAGGGTGTAGCCGATACCTTCGATCACCTTGACGTCGCGCAGGTACATCCAGACGATCGGCCACTTGAAGTTCGTGTTGGTGATCAGTCCGTGGATCAGCATCAGCGCGAGCACCGCGACGATGATCGCGGCGACGACGGTTCCCGGGTGAAAGACCTCTTTCGCCTGGATCCGGTTGGGGATCCGGGCGTGTTCCTGGTGTGCCATCGTGATCACTTCACCGCGGGGTTGATCTCGGACTTCGCGATCATTCCGCTCTCATTGCCCCAGGTGGCGAGGATCTTCTTCATGGTCCCGTCGTCGATGAGCTTCTGGGTCGCGGCCTGGACGGCCTTGGACAGCCCGCCGTCGTTCTTGGCGGTGACCACCCCGAAGGGCTCGGCGTCGGTGATCCCGCCGAGCTGCTCGAGGGCGCCGTTGGTCTGCTCGATCGCGTAGGCGATGATCATCGAGTCGGCGTAGGTGACGTCGGCCTTGCCGCCGATGACATTGGTGGTGGCATCGGTCTGCGCCTTGTAGGACAGCACATTGGTCTCCTTCTTGCCGGAGGCCTTGCAGGCGGTGGACTGCTTCTGGGCGTCGGCCTCCTCGGAGGTACCAGTCTCCAGGGCGACCGTGACCCCGCACAGGGAGTCGGCCGGGACCTTCTTCGGATTGCCCTTGAGGACCGCCTTGGCCATCCCTGCGGTGAAGTAGGAGACCAGATTGACCTGCTTCTCACGCTCCGAGGTGATGGTGAAGGACGCCACCGACATGTCGTACTTGGGGCCGACGGCGGGGATCAGGGTGTCGAAGGTGGCATTGGTGAAGGTCACGTTGACCCCCATCAGCTTGCCCATCGCCTTCGCGTAGTCGACGTCGTAGCCGATGATCGTCTTGCCGTCGGCGTCGATGAACTCGGCCGGGGCGTAGCTCGCATCGGTGCCGATGGTGATGGTGCCCTTGCTGGCGATCGACGCGGGAACGAGCTTGGCGATCGCGTCGTCCTTCTGGATCGAGTCGATGAGTGCCTTGCTGGAGGGGGTGGACGCCGATCCCGAGGCGCTGCCCGCTCCGGTGGTCGAGGAGTCGGAGGCGTTGGTGCATCCGGTCAGTGCCATCGCCGCTGCGACGACGACGGCTGCCAGAGTGCGGGGAAATGTGAGTGTGCCCATGAGAACTTCCTGATCGTCGCGCGATGTGCCGTGTGGGAGGGGCTTACTTGACGCTGGGGTTGATCTCGGACTTCGCGATCATTCCGCCCTCGTTGCCCCAGGTGGCGAGGATCTTCTTCATGGTCCCGTCGTCGATGAGCTTCTGGGTCGCGGCCTGGACGGCCTTGGACAGCCCGCCGTCGTTCTTGGCGGTCGCCACCCCGAACAGGGCGGCGTCGGTGATCCCGCCGAGCTGCTCGAGCGTGCCGTTGGTCTGCTTGATGGAGTAGGCGATGATCATCGAGTCGCCGAAGGAGACATCGGCCTTGCCGCCGATGACATTGGTGGTGGCCTCCGGCAGAGTCTTGTAGGAGAGGATGTTGGCCGGCTTCTTGCCGGCACTGGTGCACTCCTTGGACTGCTTCTGGGCCGAGTCGTCCTCGGAGGTGCCCGTCGAGACGGCGACGGTGACCCCGCACAGCGAGTCGGCCGGGACCTTCTTCGGGTTGCCCTTGAGGACCGCCTTGGACATGCCCGCGGTGAAGTAGGAGACGAGATTGACCTGCTTCTCGCGCTCGGCGGTGATGGTGAAGGCGGAGACCCCCATGTCGTACTTGGAGCCGATCGAGGGGAGCAGGGTGTCGAAGGTGGCATTGGAGGGGGCCACCTTGACCCCCATCAGCTTGCCCATCGCCCTGGCGTAGTCGATGTCGTAGCCGATGATCGTCTTGCCGTCGGTGTCGGCGAACTCGGCCGGGGCGTAGTCGGCGCTGGAGCCGATCGTGATGGTGCCCTTGCTGGCGATCGATGCGGGGACCAGCTTGGCGATCGCGTCGTCCTTCTGGATCGAGTTGATGAGGGCGTCATTGGCCTTGGCCATGCTGGAGGAGGTGGCGCTCGGACCCGAACCGCCGGACTCCTGCTGGGATGCATTGGTGCATCCGGAGAGGGCCAGGGCGAGAACGACCAGGCCGATGGGGGCGAGGCGGGTGAGCTTGTTCATGGAACTTCCTTGGGAGGGGGCGCCGGTCGACGCCGCTGAACACATAATTATGCATCAACGCGAATACTTGCAACTCGGCGCGGGTGATGTCACCAAACTGCAACACACAGGGTGCAGCACGCGGTCGCGTGGGCGTGCGGCAACACGCGGACGCCGGCAGATGGACCGGGGCCTCAGATCCATCCAAACAGCGGCGGGAGCGCCAGGGCGACGACCAGCGCCCAGATCCCGAATGCGGGGACGGCGACGCACTGCCAGCGCTCGAGCCTGGTGGAGGCGGCGACCGCGCGGTCTCGACGTCCCAGACAGATCCGCAGGTACCACCACCCGGAGACTGATAGATGGGCCAGCAGCAGGACGTTGCAGCCCAGCCCGGCGATCTTGTTCGGGGACGGCCCCCACTCCGCCAGCCGCCCGGCCATCGCCCACAGCATCACCAGGTCGACCGCCAGGGACACCACGATCAGGCCCAGCTGCATCCAGTCCAGTGCGGGGCTGCGCCGCTCCGAGCTGCGCGCGGACACCGTGAACAGCACGATCGCGGCGACCGCGATGAGGACGGCGTCGAAGATGATGAGGACATTGCGGTCGGTGGTGACCGGATTGCCGGTGACCACCAGCACGACCAGGAAGACCAGCAGGGCCAGCCCCAGCAGGGGGGTGAACACGGCGGTGAGCACCGGTGCCATGTTCTCGATCACCGACTTCTTGTGCTCGACCAGCCAGGCGCACACGATGACGGCCCCGGCGGCCCCCATCGGCAGCACCCAGCCGAGCACGTCGTCGATGGTCGACATGGGAATGTCGATCGCCCTGAAGATGGCGACCACGACCCCGGTCAGCGCCCCGCCGCTCAGGGCGATGAGGACGTAGTAGAGGGCGGCCTCGCCCAGGAACCGCACCCAGTCCATCCATGCTCCCAGGTGTCGCCACCGCGGACCCAGGTAGGCGATCGCCGTCACCGCCACCAGGGCGATGGGCAGATGGATCGCGGTGAGCCAGAAGGTCTGGCCGTGTGCCCCGGCGGGAAAGACGTTGACCAGGACCGCCGAGCCGGCGAAGACCGCCAGCAGGGTGGCGATCCCGCCGATCCCGCCGATCCGCTGGATCCGCCTGGTTGCGGGGGTGCGGGTCCGCCAGTGTCCGAGCAGGAGGAGGCAGATGAGCGGCGGCAGGACCAGCAGACCGATGTTGCGCGGGTAGAACCGCGCGCCGGTGGCGTCGTCGAGGAGAGCCATCGGCAGTCGTGCGGCCAGGCTCGCGATGACGGCCAGCAGGAGGGCCGGGAGCAGGCTGACCAGCTGTCGGCGGGCGGATCTGCCGCCGGGTGCCGGATCCGTGGAGGACGCGGCCGACTGCTCGTCGGCGCCCAGCACGAGCTGTCTCCACAGCCGGTCGGGGTGGACCCGGGTGAACTCCCGGCCGACCTCGTCGCGGGGGCCGATCCGCTTGACGGCGATGAGGAAGGCCTCGTCGGGGGTCAGTCCCAGGGCCCGCAGGTCGGCGGTCTCGGCCTCGAGGTGATCGGTGAGCTCGTCGACGTCGTCTGCGCTGATCCCGGGCCGCCCGCTCATCAGCCTGCGCCACTGGGCGATGTTCTCGGCGATGTCCGGCCCGACCGTGGGGCCGTCCGTGGCGCCGACTGTGAGGTCGTTCGAGGGGCCGTCCGTGGAGCCGACGGTGGTCGCCATCTCAGATCCCCGCCGCGGGGATGGGGGAGTCGCCGGCCGCGGTGGGCAGTAGGACTCCGAGGGTGGAGATCACCAGCCGCCACTGGCAGACGTGGGTCTCGAGCTCGCTGCGTCCGGTCTCGGTGATGTCGTAGTACTTGCGACGGCGTCCCTCCGGCGAGACTCCCCACCGCGACGAGATGAGCCCCTGCTGCTCCAGACGGTGAAGCAGCGGGTAGAGCATCCCCTCCTTCCACTCCAGCTGACCGCCGGAGGCCTCGGCGATGCGTCTGAGCAGCGAGTAGCCGTAGTCCTGCCCGTGACTCAGCACCCCGAGGACGATCGGGGTCGCCGAGGCGGCGACCAGCTCCTTGGAGACCTGCATCATTACCTCACAGTCCTAGGTATCAGATCTCCTGAAGCCTAGCACCGTGAGGTAACCCGTCGGCACGGTGAGGGACCGGCACCGTGAGGCAACCGGTCAGCACCTGGTGGGAGGCGGTGGACTCAGCCGCGCCTCGACCAGCCGAGCCGGCGTCTCAGGGCGCCGATCGGCAGGCAGATGAGGTAGATCACGAAGCTGATGGTGGTGACATAGGGGCTGATCGGCAGGCCCGGCCCCAGGGACAGCAGGATGCCTCCCACTGCCGCGGTGACGGCGAAGGCGATCGACAGCAGGGACAGTGTGGTGGGTCTGGCCGTCACCCGGGCGGCCGCCGCGGTCGGGGTGATGAGCAGGCTGAGCACCAGCAGGGCGCCGACCAGCTGGATGGCCATCGCGGTGGTGAGGCCGAGCAGCACCATGAAGACGATCGACAGGGTGCGCATCGGGACCCCGCGTGCCTTGGCCACCGCCGGATCGGCGGAGGCGAAGAACAGCGGTCGCCAGATCATCGCCAGGGCCAGTGCGACCAGTCCGGCGACCAGGCACAAGGTGGTGAGCTGGGTGCCGTCGACGGCGACGATCTGTCCGGTGAGCAGGCCGAACTTGTTGGACGAGCGTCCCTTGTAGAGGCTGAGGAAGAGCACCCCGATGCCCATCCCGAAGGGCAGCATGATGCCGATCGAGGCGTTGCGGTCCTTGGCGCGCACCCCCAGCAGGCCGAGGATCACGGCGGCGACCAGGGATCCGACGACGGCTCCGCTGGTGACGCTGAGGCCAAAGAACAGTGCGACCGAGGCTCCGGCGAAGGACAGCTCCGAGGTGCCGTGGACGGCGAATGCCAGATCGCGGGCGTGGATCATCGGGCCGATCAGTCCGGCCAGCACGCCGAGCACCACGCCGGCCAGGATGGACCCGCTGACCAGCGGGACCAGCTCGGTGAAATTGGTGAAGTTGAGGATGACGCTGATGTCAGTCACGGGTTCCTGCCTGGTGCTCTCCGTGTTCGTGGGGCCCGTGCTCCTCGTCGGCCAGCACGACGATCCGGTTGTTGCGCCGGAACACCTGGACCGGGGAGCCGTAGAGCTCGCTGAGGGTCTCCGAGCGCATCACCTCGTCGGGGGTGCCGACCAGCACCCGCCCGCCGGCCACATAGGCGACTCGGTCGATGTAGGGCAGCACCGGGTTGATCTCGTGGGTGACGAAGAGCACCCCGATCTCATGGGCCCGGCGCGCCTGGTCGATGAGGAGGGTGACCTCGTCCTGGTGGCGGATGTCCAGGCTCAGCAGCGGCTCGTCGCACAGCATCAGGGCCGGGTCGGTGACCAGGGCCTGGGCGATTCGCAGGCGCTGCTGCTCGCCTCCCGACAGCTGGGAGATCGGGGCCTCGGCGTAGGAGGTGGCGCCCACCTGCCTGATGGTGTCGTCGACCTTGCGGCGTCGCGCCCGGGAGGGCCATCGCGGACCCCAGCGGTGCCCGTCGACCCCCATCGTCACCAGGTCGCGGCCCCGGATGGGGGCCAGGGTGTCCATGGCGCGCTGCTGGGGGACGTAGCCGATGTCGGCCGAGCCCTTGGTGACGGGGTGGCCGGCGACCGTCGCGGTGCCGGCCGACAGGGGGATCTGGCCGAGCAGGACCCTCAGCATGGTGGTCTTGCCGGCGCCGTTGGGCCCCAGCACGGCGACGAACTCGCCGGTGTGGACCGTGAGGTCCACGTCATGCCACAGCACCCGGTCGCCGAAGGTCACCTCGGCCCCCTTGAGCTGGGCGGCCTGGGAGCGGGTGTCCGGGTCTGACGGTTCGGTCCCGTGACCGGACGGAACGGGTGTCTGTGCGTCCATTGAGTCTCCAAAGCTGTCTGGGCCGCGGGAGACCCCGCGGCCCAGACGATGATGATATCGGGAGTTGTTCCCGGTCCGATCCCTCAGGATCGGATTACTTCACTTGGACAGTGCCTCGGAGATGTGGGTGATGGTGTCGCCGACGAACTGCGAGTAGCTGGTGACTCCCTCGGGGAAGGTCTCGGTGACGCCGACGTTCGGCACGTCCACCTTCTTGGCCGCGGCCTGGAGCAGCTTGGTGACGTCGTCGGAGGTCTGTCCGTTGACGACCAGCAGGCCCGCCTTCTTGGTGGTGAGGAGCTGAGTGGTCTCGTTGATCACCTTGACCGAGGGGCCGGCGTCGGTCTCGGCCTGCTCGACGAACTGCTCGGGGGTGATGTTCTTGATCCCCATGTCGGTCAGCAGGTATCCGGCGACGGGCTCGGTGGCCACGGCGCTGAGATTCTTGTGGGCCGCTCCGGCGGTCTTGGCCCGCTCCTTGAGCTTGGCTATCTCGGAACCGAAGGACTGCGCGTTCTTGGTGTAGTCGGCGGCGTGGCTCGGGTCGGCCTTGCCCAGATCGGTGGCGACGACCTCGGCGACCTTGCGGGCGGTGTCCATCGAGTAGAAGACGTGCTCGTTGAACCCCTCCACCGAGGAGTTGAAGCCGGAGATCTTGACGGCGTCGACGAGGGTGGCGCTGCTGCCCTTGGCCAGGGTCGATGCCCAGTCGTCGTACCCGCCGCCGTTGACCAGGGCGATCTTCGCGTTGCTGAAGGTGAGCTTGTCCTTGGCGGTGGCCTCGTAGTCGTGCGGGTCCTGGGCGGGGCTGATGATCACGGAGGTGACCTCGACGTGATCCCCGCCGACCGCCTCGGCGACCGATCCCCAGACGTTGGTGGAGGCGACGACCTTGACCTTGCCGGCAGCGGAGGAGCCGGAGCTCGCGGAGCCGGCGGCGTCAGCTGATCCATTGCCCGAGCAGGCCGCCAGACTCAGCGGCAGCGCAGCGACCGCCACGGTCGCCAGCACCCGGCGCGAGATGGAGTGTGTCAGGAAACGGGATGACATGTATGTCCTCAATTCGTGTTGTAACTGAAAACCATTATCAAGTCATCTCGACGCGGAGGCAAATCCGCGTCGTGGCGCGGGCCCAGCTGCGTGGTGGCGGCGGCCCGGGGGTGCGTGGTGCGCGCTGCCCGGGGCGGGGCTCAGCCGAGCAGGTCGGAGCTGGAGGTGATCTCGATCTGCGGGGAGTAGAGGCCAATCAGCCGCAGTGCCGCCGCCTGGTTCTCGGGTGTGGATCCGGCGCACCCGTCGGAGACCACCTGGACCCACGCCCCGGCGTCGGCCGCCGCCAGGGCCGTGGAGATGACGCAGCAGTCGGTGGCCACCCCGACCAGCGCCAGGTGAGGTGTCGGGCCGGTGATCCCGGCCAGCTGGGGGCCCCACTTGCCGAAGGTCGTGAGGTCCAGGCCGGGACGCCGCGACCAGCCGCGGGCGGCGTCGACCAGATCGAAACAGGGGTCATCGTCCGGACGGTCGGCGAAGCTCCAGCGATCGAAGTAGTCCGCCCAGGCCCCCGGGTGCTCGCTGCCGGGCAGCCATCTGGTCACCAGCACCCGGTCTCCGAAGCGCTCGGACAGCCGTCCGATCGGTCCGACCACGGCCTCGAAGTCGTGGGCGCACCACGGCGAGGAGGGATCGGCGAAGATCCGCTGGGGATCGATGACGACCAGCCAGGGCAGATCGAATCCGGACATCAGAACGACTCCTGGTGGCGGACCCGGGAACGCCGGGCGAGGAAGGTCACCAGGAATCCCAGCACCAGGGCGGCGATGACCCCGATATTGGCCCACGCCCAGGAGCCCTCCCTGCCGCCCAGGCCCAACGGCCCGAGGAGGTATCCCTGCCAGTCGTTCCAGCCGACCCCGGGGTACTGGTTGATGACCAGACCCCAGCCGATCGCGGTGACCACGACGAGGGTGATCAGGGAGACCCAGTCCACCGCACCGTACCGACCCTCGGGGCGGAACAGATCTGCGTCGTCGTAGGCCCGGCGCCGCAGCGCGATGTCGGACATCATGATCCCCGCCCAGGCCGCCAGCGGAACTCCCAGGGTGACCAGGAAGGACTGGAAGGGGGAGATGAAGTTCGGGGCGAGGAAGACCACGTAGATGGTGCCGACGGTGAGGATGACACCGTCGATGAGGGAGGCGGCGGGCCTGGGGATCCTGATCCCGAGGCTGAGCAGGGTGAGGCCGGAGGAGTAGATGCCGTTGATCGCCCCCGACAGCAGGGAGAGCACCGCCACCACCAGGAAGGGCACCAGGAACCAGGTCGGCAGGATCGTCGCGAGGGCGCCGACCGGGTCCACCTGGACGGCCTCGGACAGGTTCTTCGAGGAGCCCACCAGCAACAGGCCGAAGGTGATGAGGAAGACCGGTCCGAGGGACCCGCCGAAGGTGTTCCAGAACACGATCGAGCCGCCCCGGGCCTCGCGGCTCTGGTAGCGCGACCAGTCGGCGGCGATGTTGACCCAGCCCAGCCCCATCCCCGTCATCACCATGGTCAGCGCCCCGACCACCGACTGCCAGGGTCCCGACGGGATGGCCGCGACGGCGTCCCAGTGGATCGCCCGCACCGCCATCACGAGGTAGATGATCGTCACGATGCCGGTGACCCAGGTGAGCACCGACTGCATCCTCATGATGATGTGATAGCCGGCCACCGCCCCCAGCACGATGAGCAGGGCGACGACGATCGCGGCGATGACCTTGACCGTGGTCCCGGAGCTCCAGCCGAGTCGGGAGAAGACCGTCGCGGTGGCCAGCACCGCGCTGATCGCCAGGGAGGTCTCCCAGCCGATCGAGGTGATCCAGGAGATGATGCCCGGAACCTTGTTGCCCTGCACCCCGAAGGCCGCCCGGGAGGCGACCATGGTCGGCGCCGAGCCGCGCTTGCCGGCGATCGCGATCACCCCGCAGAAGATGAAGGAGACGACGACTCCCAGCAGGGTGGCGACCGTCGCCTGCCAGAAGGAGATCCCGAAACCGAGCACGAATGCCCCGTAGGACATCCCGAACACCGAGATGTTGGAGGCGAACCATGGCAGGAACAGATTGCGCGGCCTGGCGGTGCGCTCGGATTCCTCGATGATCTCGATCCCGGTCATCTCGATGCCTGCGGAGCGACGTGTCGACTCAGATGCGGACATGGTCATTCTCCTGGTGGGCGGCGGACGGCTGCATGCGCGCCCAATTGTGTCAGCCCAGCGGTCTCAACGGGAGGAGTAGCGGCGTCGTGCCACCAGGACACCGATCAGCACGGCCAGCATGCCCCATCCGAGAACGAGGAGGATCGCAGTCCGACGTGAGATGTCGATGAAGAGGATGCTCGCCGGATCGTGGTAGAGAAGCCGCCAGGGGCCACTCAGGGGATGGAGTACCTGAATGGCGGTCCGTCCCGTTCCCACGTACATGAGAACGGCCATGAAGGATCCAGCCATAACCAGCAGCACCACGAGGGCGGTCCTCGCCGACCATCCGCAGGCGTGGCAGAGAAGGGCGGTCGCCAGGGTGGCGACGACGATCACCATGGTCGAGACGCCCGCCTCGCGCAGCGGATCGGCTCCTGCGAGGGAGAGGGCCGGAAGACCATCGCGCAGCCAGCCGCCCAGCCCGACCAGCGCGGCGACCAGGCAGCTGCCGGCCGCCAGCAGGAGGGAGGCGGCGAGGGCGCAGGCCAGGTCGAGGGCGATGCGGGTGTGTCCATGGGTCCCGCAGAGCCGCTGTTCGCGGTCCAGACCGGCGTCCCGGTCGGCTCCGCACAGCGACGCGGTGATCGCCACCGCGGCCAGCCCTCCCGGCCAACGGCACAGTGTCAGGGCGGTGGTGGCTGCCCCGATGGGGTTGATGGCGGAGAGTCCGTCGATGAGCGGTCTCCACAGGCCGAGGATCCCGCCGGTGATCAGGGTCGCCGTCAGGAGTCGTCTCGTCCTCAGCCGACGAATGGCGATGAGGACACGGGTGTGCAGCTCGGTCATCGATAGCAGTCCTCCTGCTCCGAGACTCCGGAGACGAGCCAGCCCTTCTCGTTCTTCACCATGCAGAGCCCCATCTGCGAGCCGTTCACCCGCACCTGAGCGTGTCCCTTGTCGTCGACGCGGTCCAGCAGGACGGTGGCTCCGGACGGCAGACTGGCGAAGGCCCAGACGGAGTCTCCCAGGGTTCTTCGCGCCGAACCGTCCACCGACAGCCTGTCGGCCCGGCTGGAGTTGGTGCGCAGGGAGAGCAGGAAGTCCTCGGCCCTCTGTTGGGGTGATGTACCGGCAAACCGCTCGAGCAGGAGGAAGGGCCGTGCATTCATCGGAACGGTGGCGGTCGCCAGGCCGGGGATCACAGCTCCGGCGGCCAGGCAGCCCGCCAGGGGGATGGCGATCCATCCGCGCAGGCTCCGCCGCCGGTCCCCCCGGGTGGCCGTGGTGGTGGTCCGGGGTTCGCGGAGAGCGGGGCGGGAGAACAGGGCGTTGAGGGCGACCACCGTCCAAACTGCCCCAGAGAGCAGACAGAGTTGCAGGACCCGCGTCCCGTAGGGGTAGTAGATACTGGGGGCGGCGTGCAGGGCGCGCAGAGCCGCGGTGGGCAGCAGTACGCGCACCAGGTCGAGGACAGGATTGTCGGGCAGGTACACCAGCGCCAGGGCGACTCCCACGGCAGCCACAGCCAGACCTATGGCTGGTCCGATACGTACCGCGTGGATCAGGGCTGCGGCCCAGGCTGTGACGAGGAGGCCGCGCAGCAGGATCAGCCCGATACTTGCCGGCCATGGGGCCAGAGCCGTCACCGTGAGAGCCGGGCCGAGCCGGGACAGGGCCAGTGACGCCCCACCGGCGAGCAGGCACCAGGCGAGAGCGAGAGTGCAGGCCACCAGAAGGCGCTGGGCGGTCCACCGGCGCTCGTCCAGGCCGGTGGACCGGCGATCTCGGCGAATGGAGTCCTGGGCGTCGGGTCCGAATACCCAGAAGGAGATGAGCACGCAGGTGGCGGGCAGGATCTGGTCGGCCATCGAGTCGAAACCGCCGAGCACTTGGCGCCAGTTGAGGGTGACGCCCTTGATGACGCCCATCCAGGCAGCGACGACGGCCCACACGGCCAGCCCGACCACCAGGAGCGGCGAGCGCAGCGCGATGCGCCATGCGGTGCGCATCAGGTGAGGCCGATCGCGGAGAAGTACAGGTCCTCGATGGTGGCTCCCTCGGCGAGGTCGGCGGTGGCGCCTCCAAGGATCTGTTCGCCGCCGTTCATCATGACGTAGGAGTCGCAGATCTGCTGCACCTCGTGGAGCATGTGGCTGGACAGCACGATGGCGTGGCCGGCCGCCTTGAGATTGGCGACGATCTCGCGGAACCGGTGCAGGAAGACTGGATCGAGTCCGTTGGTGGGCTCGTCGAGAACGATGACGGGGGAGGAGCAGACGAGAAGCCGGGCGATCCCCAGGCGCTGCCTCATGCCTTGGCTGTACTTGGAGTAGTGCAGCCGGGAGTCCTCCAGCTCGACGTTCGCCAGGGCTGCGGCGATGCGTCCGATGCGTTCGGAGTACCCGCCACTGAAGGCCCGCAAATTCTCCCGTGCCGACAGGAACGGGTAGAAGGCGGGTTCCTCGATCATTCCGGTGATCGACACCTCGGGGCCCAGCCGTACGGGCTCCTTCCCGCCGACCGTGAGGGTTCCCGATGCGATCGACGCCAGCCCGCAGATCATCTTGAGCTCAGTGGTCTTCCCGGCCCCGTTGGCGCCGACCAGCCCGAGGCACGAACCCGCTTCCACCGTGAAGGTGACCGGCCCGATGCGCGACCCGTTGGAGAAGGTGTGCGAGAGTCCGGACACCGCAAGGGTGCTGCTCACGGGTTCTTCCGCCATTCGACGTGGCCGTCGGGATACAGCAGCACGAGGGCACCGGACGCGGTGAATCGGGAGGCGATAGCGCCCTTGTAGGTGGTCCGGATTCTCCCGTTCGCAGTGGACACCGCGATACCCTGAGGAGTCCGGAAACTGGCCGTCGACCCGTCGCGGGACGCGGTCGGAATTGACTCCGTCGGTTCCTTCACGGTTCGCAGAAGAGCTCCCTTGGAACTGAAGAACCTCAGGACCGAGGTGTAGCTGGTCGTGGCTCCGAGACTGGCGCTGAGCGATGCGGTGATGAAACCGGTGCGGCTGATGGTGCAGGCTCCCAGATCGTTGGCCGTGACGCCCAGATCGAGGGGCAGGGTTCTGCCCTGCTGATCGACCAGCCGTGCCTGTTCGCCGATGGGGACGAGGGATGTCCCGTTGGGGCCGACGCAGTTTCCGCCCTCGCCCGCGATCTTGAACGGATGACCCAGGGACGGCTTGCCGTTGACCTGTGTGGCCACGGTGGCCCAGGTGGTACTGCCCTCGGTCGTCGTGATGACCCCGGGGCCGTCCTGCGTACCGCCCCAGGTGGGGGCGCGGCCGGGAATGCGGATCGGGGCCGACTCACCTGTGGCGGTGGCCCAGGTGGCTTTCGTGGTGCCGTCCTTGGAGGTGCGCAGGACGAGTACTGCCCCGCCCAGTCGTACCGGGGCCCACAGCTGGAAACCGTCGGCGAGGGGGACAGCGGGCTGGCCCCTGAGGAGTGGGGTGGGGGTCTTCACCACCGGCGAGTTCCATGCGTCGATGTCACCGGTGAGGATCGCGTTGGGGCACGAGTCGACGCAGACGGCGTTCGTCCTGGAGGACGGCCCCATCCACACCGTCCGGCCCGAGGAGGCGATCCCGCGGGTGCTGTCGGAGCTGGCGATCACCGCGCCACTGTCGTCGGCGGCGAGGAACATGAACGGTGTCAACGCGTCCTTGCCGGTGCTGAGATCCTCGGGGGACGGGCTCGAGGCGGACTGCGGCCTGAACAGCAGTACCGCCGCGATCACGACTACGACCGCGGCGACACTGCTCACGAGGGCTTTCTTCTTCATGGTTGTGCGGGCTCAGAAATTCTTCCTGGCGGCGGTGCACTGAGGATCGACACCGGAACGATCGAAGATGGCCGTCCAGAAGATGGACTCATGATCAATAGGGCGAGTCTTGGCGTTCTGCATTCCGGTGTGGCCGTTTCCGAAGGGCATGCTGTCGGGTGAGTTCCATGCCCACTTCTGAGTAGCACCAGAGTAGAGCCTGATGTTGACATTGTTCTTTCCGCCGGTCGGCGTGCCATTGATGGTCCAGCTCGCGAGCTTCCAGACGTGGTAGCCACCACTGTCGCTGTATGTGGCCTGCGCGTTGAGATTGTTTCCGCTCGCGGAACAACTCCCGGTTGCGGTGTAATTGCCTGCCTCGGCTGCGGTGGGGACCCCCACAGCCAGAGCGATCGCGGCGGCAACGGCACCCGCCGCCCTCCATCGTGTGATGAGCATATCGGACCTTTCTCGAACTGTCTGGTGTGACGCTAGCACCGTCCATGGATACGGAGTTTCTGCCATCGGCATCTTGGTCGAAAGTCACGGAATCAGGAGAGACGGTTTCCTTTTTCTCGGCATCTTGGTCGAAAGTCACGGCATCGGGAGGCGCATGTCGTTGGTGCCCACATCGCTGGAGTGAGGCCCACCTCGATCCAGGCTCCGCCGAAGTCCGCGAACTGGGGTCACGGGGCATGGACGCGACGGTTGTCCGACGGGAGTCACCTCGGTGGCCGGGATGGTTGACTCGCTGCATGTCGTCGGCGTTGTTCAGTGTGCGATCGTCGGTTGAGTTCACCCGAGGATCGAACACATACCGCCCGGCGGGACTATCGTCCCGTCATGGGCACCCACGGCACTGACCATGACGACCGCCACGACGAGAACCCCGAGGATTCCTGGAGCTCTGCCGGTCCCCGTCCGGCCGAACTCGCCGATGAGGCCGTCCAGCTCGCCCGTCGATGGGCCCTCGACAACTCTTCGCAGCAGGGCCGGGCCGGATCGCAGCAGCGCCGGACCGGGACCGTCGCACGGTGGCGCGGGATGCTCCCCCGGGACCGCAGCAGAGTCGCCGCGACCCTGCTCTCCCAGGTTCTGAGGGAACCCTCCGGGCTGCCCTTCACCGTGGAGTTCATCGACCGGGTGATGCGCCCCGAGGATCCCGGCACCGCCGCGGCGGCCTTGGCGCGACTGTCCCGCACCGACGCATCCTTCCTTCCCCCGGTCCTGCGCGCCGGGGTCCGGATGGCCGGCCGGACCGCCCCCCACGCCCCCCGCCTGGTGGTCGGCCTGGCCCGTGGCGTGCTGCGACAGATGGTCGGACACCTCATCATCGACGCCCGCCCCCGGGCACTCGGCCGCGCCCTGCGCCGGCTGCGCAAGGACGGTGTGAGGCTCAATCTCAACCTGCTCGGCGAGGCGGTGCTCGGCGACCGGGAGGCCGCCGCCCGACTGGCCGGCACCAAGAGGCTGCTGGCCCGCGACGACGTCGACTACGTCTCGGTGAAAATCTCGGCGGTGGTCAACCAGCTGGACCTGTGGGCCCACGACGCCACCGTCCAGGAGGTCGCCGACCGGCTCGCACCGCTGTTCAGACTGGCCGCCCGCTCGGCCACCGCCAAGTTCATCAATCTCGACATGGAGGAGTACCACGACCTGGACCTCACCATCGACGTCTTCCAGAACCTGTTGGACCGCCCGGAGTTCCTGACCCTGGAGGCCGGCATCGTGCTGCAGGCCTACCTCCCCGACTCCCTGGCCGCCGCCCAGCGGCTCACCGCATGGGCCGACCGGCGCACCGCCCGAGGGGGAGCCGGCATCAAGATCCGGCTGGTCAAGGGAGCCAACCTGCCGATGGAGAAGGTCGACGCCGAGCTGCACGGCTGGGCCCAGGCCCCCTGGCACTCCAAGGTCGCCACCGACAGCAACTACCTGCGCGTCCTGGACTGGGCGCTGACCCCCGAGCGCACCCGATCGGTGCGCTACGGGGTGGCCGGGCACAACCTGTTCTCCATCGCCATGGCCAAGCTGCTGGCCGATCGGCGCGGGGTCGGCGACCGGGTCGAGTTCGAGATGCTGCTCGGGATGGTCCCCGACCAGGTCGAACGGGTCGGTGCCGATGTCGGCGGGGTTCTGCTGTACACCCCGGTCGTCCATCCCGACCACTTCGACGTCGCCATCTCCTACCTGGTGCGACGCCTCGAGGAGGGGGCCGCCGCCGAGAACTTCATGTCGGCGGTCTTCGAGCTCGGCCGCGACCCGGACCTGTTCTCCCGCGAGGAGGCCCGGTTCCGCGCCGCCCTCGACGGCCTGACCCGCACCGTTCCGGCGCCCAACCGGCACCAGGAGATCGACCGGGTGCCCGACCCGGCCGATGGCTACCGTCCCAGTACCGACTCCGACCCGGCCCTGGCCCCGGTGCGCGAGTGGGCCGCCGAGGTGGCGGCGGTGATGGACCACTGCCGACTGGGAGCCACCACGGTGGCCTCCCACCACCTCGCCAGCGTCGAGGAGGTCGACGACGCGGTCGCGACTGGCCTGGCCGCCCAGCCGGGCTGGAACGGTCTGGGCGCCGCCCGCCGTGCCGAGATCCTGCGGGAGGTGGCCGCCGAGTTCGCCCGACGTCGCGGGGACCTGCTGGCGATCGCCGGCGCCGAGACCGGCAAGATCGTCGCCGAGGGGGATGTCGAGATCTCCGAGGCGATCGACTTCGCCACCTGGTACGCCAACCACGCGATCGGCCTGGAACAGGTGGACGGGGCGACCTTCACCCCGCCCCGGCTCACGGTGGTCGCCCCGCCGTGGAACTTCCCGCTGTCCATCACCGCCGGATCGGTGCTGGCCCCGCTGGCCGCCGGATCGGCGGTGCTGCTCAAGCCGGCCCCGCAGGCCCGACGCTGCGCCGCGGTGATCGCCGAGTGCCTCTGGGGGGCCGGGGTCCCGCGCGAGGTCCTCCAGCTGGGCGACGCCGCCGAGGACGAGGTGGGACGCCGACTCATCAGCCATCCCGACGTCGAGCGGGTCATCCTCACCGGGGCCCATGACACCGCGACGCTGTTCCGCTCCTGGCGCCACGACCTGCCACTGCTGGCCGAGACCAGTGGCAAGAACGCCATCATCGTCACCGAGAACGCCGACTACGACCTGGCCGCCGCAGACATCGTGCGCTCGGCCTTCGGCAACGCCGGCCAGAAGTGCTCGGCCGCCTCCCTGGTGATCCTGGTAGGTCAGGCCTACCGGTCGAAACGGCTGCGCCACCAGATCCTGGACGCCGCGGCCTCCCTGCGGCTCGGCGACCCCAGTGACCTGGCCACCCAGCTCGGGCCCCTCATCCAGCCCGCCGAGGGCAAACTCCTCGAGGGCCTCACCACCCTGGACCCCGGCCAGACCTGGGCCCTGAGACCCCGCCGGATCGACCCCTCGGGCCGGTTCTGGAGTCCCGGCGTGCGCGCCGGGGTGAGGCCGGGGGACCGCTACCACCTCACCGAGTACTTCGGCCCGATCACCGGCATCATGTCAGCCCCCGACCTGGCCACCGCCGTCTCCTACCAGAACGGCACCCCCTACGGCCTGACCGCCGGTATCCACTCGCTGGATCCCGCCGAGATCTCCTGGTGGCTGGACCACGTCCAGGCCGGAAATCTGTACATCAACCGCGGCATCACCGGTGCGATCGTGGGCCGTCAGCCCTTCGGCGGGTGGAAGAAGTCGGCGGTCGGCCCCGGCGCCAAGGCCGGCGGCCCGAACTATCTGGCCGTGCTCGGCTCCTGGGCTCCGGCCGAACCGAGGACCCCGGCCCCCGACGGCCCGCTGTCGCCGCGGGTCGAGCAGTTCCTGTCCCACATCGCCCATCGCCGGGCCGAGGCCGTCCGGGAGGGATGGCTGTGGGACGCCGCCCACCGCGACGCCGCCGCCTGGGCCCACGAGTTCGGCATCGCCCGGGACATCGGCGGTCTGATCCACGAGCGCGACGAGTTCCGCTACCGACCCGCCGCGACCCTGATCCGGATCGGCCCCGACGCCGATCTGAGTGACGCCGCCCGCGCCTGCAGCGCCGGCCTGCTGGCCGCCGGCCCGGTGCTCTCGGTGAGCCTCGACCCGCGGGTCGACCCGGTCCTGGCCAGTGCCCTGACCGCTCTTGGGGTGGTCTGCGATGTCGTCGCCCAGCCCGACTGGCTGGTCTCGATGGGCGCCCCCGGAGCCCCTCGCAGGGTCCGACTGATCGGCGCCGACCCCACCGAGGTCGCCGCGGCCACCGCGGGCGACCCCGATCTGGCGGTCTGGTCCTGGCCGGTCACCGCCGCACCCAGGGTGGAGCTGCTGGCCTTCCTGCGCGAGCAGTCGGTGTCCCTGACCGCCCACCGGTTCGGCACCCCGAGCGCCGAACTGGCCGAGCTGGCGATCTGAGGCTCAGCGTCGGGGGTCGATGGCGATCTTGATCCCCAGGTGGGACCGCACCGCATCGATCCCCTTCGGCCACTGGGACAGCCCGAAGGTGTGGGTGACGATCGGCGTCTCGTCGATCACACCGGCTGCCAGCAGCCGGACGGCGTCATGGACGTCGGCCCGTCGGGCGTTGGAGCCTCCGGAGACCGTCAGCTCCTGGTAGTGCACCGTGTTGGGGGTGAGAAGCGACTGGGAGTCCTTCGGGAATCCGGCGAACCAGCTCACCCGGCCACCGGGGGCCGCCAGCTCCAGGGAGGTCTCGGCCAGCTCCGTCCGCCCGATCGCGACCACCACCACATCGGCCCCCCAGCCGCCGGTGAGGTCGGCGACCCTGTCCGCGAGCTCCTCGGGCGCCACCCCGGTCGCTCCCAGTCCGCGGGCCACCGCGCGCCGCTCCTCGTGGCGGTCGCACAGGATCACCCGGGCCGCACCGCCGGCCAGGGCCAGCTGGGTGTGCAGCAGCCCGATCGGTCCGCCACCGATCACCACCACCGTCTCGCCCGGATTGACCCCGCCGTGCCGGTGGTGCCCGTTGAGCACGCAGGACAGCGGTTCGGCCAGGGCCAGCCGGGCAGCGGGCAGCTCGGTGGGGGAGACGATGACATTTCCCCGTGCCACCGCCCGGGCCGGCACCAGCAGGTAGGGGGCCAGGCCCCCGTCGATCCCGTACCCGACCAGCTCGAGACCGCTGCACAGGTGCTCCCGACCGATCAGGCAGGCCCGGCAGCATCCGCACGAGACGACGATGGAGACCGTCGCCTGGCGTCCCACCACCAGATCGGCGCCGCCCGGTGAACCGGCCACCCCCTCGCCGATCGCGGCGATCCGGCCGGCCACCTCATGACCGAGGGTCGCCCCCGGCCTCACCCCGCTGGTCTTCTCCCCCGAGATGATGCGCAGGTCGGTGCCGCAGATAGTCGTCGCCTCCACCGCCAGCAGCACCTCGCCGGGTCCGGGGGAGGGGACCGGCTTGTCGACCAGGGCGACGTCGCCGGGGCCGCGCAGGGTGAGGGTGGGCATGGTTGAGGTCATCTCGGTGATCCTCCCGGTTGGCATGTCGCAGGCGCGGGAACGGACCGATGGTCCCGCTTGTTGATCCGAACTTCTCATGATTTGATGTGAAAAGGCTAGTCCTGAACGTGAAAAAACGACATGATCGGGATCGATCACAGCTGATCGGATCCCGGTTGCATGCTTCCTCCCCAGACAGAAGTGGAGACGTGGATGACCCGAGTACTCAACGACCCCGATGACTTCCCCGCCCAGGCGGTGGCCGGCCTGGCCAGTGCCTTCCCCCAGCACCTCAAGCCGGTCTTCGGCGGGGTGGCCAGGGCCACTGTCACCCGCCCCGGCAAGGTCGCCCTGGTGGTGGGAGGAGGGTCCGGCCACTACCCGGCCTTCGCCGGATGGGTCGGGCAGGGATTCGCCGATGGCGCGGTCTGCGGCAATATCTTCTCCTCCCCCTCGGGCGCGCAGGCCTACTCGGTGTGCAAGGCCGCCGACCGCGGCGCCGGGGTGCTCATCGGCTTCGGCAACTACGCCGGCGACGTCCTCCAGTTCGGCCAGGCGGCCGAGCGGCTCAAGAGCGAAGGGATCGACACCCGCTGCCTGCTGGTCACCGACGACATCGCCTCGGCCGGCCCCGACGACCTGTCCCGCCGTCGCGGCATCGCCGGGGACCTGCCGACCTTCAAGGTGACCGGTGCCGCCTGCGAGGCCGGTCTGGGCATTGACGAGGTGGTCGAGGTCTTCAACCGCGTCAACCACCGGACCCGGTCCTTCGGGGTGGCCTTCAAGGGCTGCACCCTGCCCGGCGCGGACCAGCCGCTGTTCCGGGTCGCCGAGGGCCGGATGGGTGTCGGGATGGGGATCCACGGCGAGCCCGGCATCCACGACGCGGATCTGGGCACCGCCGACGACCTGGCGCAGATGCTGGTCGACGGCCTGCTGGCCGACCGTCCCGAGGACGCCGGAGTCCGGGTGGTGCCGATCGTCAACGGGCTGGGCGACACCAAGTACGAGGAGCTCTTCGTCATCTGGAACGACATCCGCCGGCGCCTGGTCGAGGCCGGTCTGGAGGTCGTCGACCCCCAGGTCGGCGAGTTCGTCACCAGCCTCGACATGGCCGGACTGTCGCTGACCCTGGTGTGGCTCGACGAGGTCATCGAGCCGCTCTGGCTGGCCCCCTGCGACACCCCCGCCTACCGCCGCGGGGCGATCGGCGAGGTGGAGCTCGACACCGCCGAGCTGTCCCAGCAGGCGGAGGCGGTGACCGTCGCGACCCCCGGCAGCCCCGTCTCCCAGGAGGTGGCCGGCACGGTCGTCGGCGCCCTGGACCTGATGAGGTCGATGCTGGTCGAGCGCCAGGACGAGCTCGGACGGCTGGACTCGATCGCCGGGGACGGGGACCACGGCATCGGGATGGCCCGCGGATCGGCCGCCGCCGTGCAGGCGGCCCGGGAGGTCGCTGCCGAGGGGGCCGGGGCGCTCACCACCCTGGCCGCCGCCGGGGCGGCCTGGTCGGAGCAGGCCGGCGGCACCTCGGGGGCACTGTGGGGGGCCGCACTCACGGCCTTCGGCTCGGCCCTGGGCGACGATCAGCCGTGCCGTCCGGAACTCGTGGTGCGGGCGGCCGGCGCCGCCCTGGAGGCGGTCACCCGGCTGGGCGGCGCCCAGCTCGGGGACAAGACGATGGTCGACGCCATGGAGCCCTTCGTGAGGACCCTCCAGGGGTCGACGGCCGACCTGCCCACCGCCTGGGGGGCAGCCGTGCTGGCCGCCGACCAGGGGGCGCGGTCGACCGCCGGCATCGTGGCCCGGCTGGGACGCTCCCGGCCCCTCGGCGAGAAGTCCCTGGGCACCCCGGATCCCGGGGCGGTCTCCTTCGTCGAGGTCGTGCGCGCCGTCGGCAGCGTGATCGGCTGAGGAGGTCTCAGTGAGCGGTGACCGGGGGCTTGGCACTCCAAGGGAAGACGATCCACCGGTCGACCGTCTTCCACTGGTAGTCCGGGTGGGCCACCGTGCCCGGCTTGGTGTACAGCACCGCCGAGCGGACCTCGGCGCCGTAGCCGCTCAGCAGCTGGAGGACCAGCGCCAGGGTGCGCCCCGAGTCGGCGACGTCGTCGACGACCAGGATCCGCTTGCCCTTGATCGAGGCGGTGTCGAGCATCGGGGCCAGCAGCACCGGGTCGGGCAGTGTCTGGTTGACGTCGGTGTAGAACTCGACGTTGACCGCATCGGTGAGCTTGACGCCCAGGGAGTAGGTGAGGGCACCGCCCAGCAGCATCCCTCCCCGGGCGATCGAGATGAGCACCTCGGGGTGGAATCCGGAGTCGGCGATCTGCTGGGCGAGCTCCTCCTGGGCGGTCCCGAACCTAGACCAGGTGAGGACCTCCTTGTCGACGACGTCGGAGGAATCGGCATGATAAGCGGTCATAGGCACCACACTACCGAGATCGACGCACCTCTCCGGCCCCGCGACCACGGCCGTCGGACCGGTTCATGAAGGGATGGGACCATGCCCAGTAGTGCAACCGACCAGTCGGGCAGGCGCGGACAGGACGGCCCGCGGGGCCGCCAGCTGGCGATCGCCGAGACGGTGATCCGCAACGGCTCGATGAGCGTCGAGGACCTGGTGAGCCTCACCGGGGTCTCCGCGATGACGATCTACCGGGATCTGTCGGTGCTGGAGGACAGCGGCGTGCTCACCAGACATCGCGGCCAGGTGGTCGCGGTGGCCAGCGGGCTGCACGAGGCGGATGCCGACTTCCGGCTGGAGCAGTCCTCGGCGGAGAAGCAGTCGGTGGCCGCCGAGGCCGCCACCCTGGTCACCAACGGCTGCTCGCTGATGCTCGACGACTCCACCTCGGGGGTCTGGCTGCTGCGCGCCCTGCCTGACATCAGCAATGTCACGGTGGTGACGAACTCCCTGCTGGTGGCCGATGAGGTGGCCGCCTGCCGTGGCGCGAAGCTGGTCGTCACCGGCGGGGAGTACCAGGCCTGGGCGCACTCCCTGATGGGGCCGACGGCGGTGCGGACCATCCGGTCGATGCACGCCGACCTGGCCTTCGTCTCAGCCTCGGGGATCTTCGAGATGGGCTGCTACCACCCCTACCAGGAGGTGGTCGAGGTCAAACGGGCGATGCTCGACTCCGCCGAGACCAGGGTGCTGCTGCTGGACCACACGAAGTTCAACCGACGCGCCCTGTTCAAGTTCGCCGACCTCCAGGAGTTCGACCACGTGGTGGTCGATGACAAGTCCTCCCCCGAGATGCTCAGCCACCTGCGGGAGACCGGCGTCCAGGTGAGCGTGGCCCCCTCGCCGGGCGGCGACGGCGGCCGCCGGTGAGCCGCCGGTCCCGACCGATCCCCGATCGCTCATAGTTCTCACACGTTTCATGGTGTTTTTGTCACAAGCTGTGTTAGTTTTAGCGCCATCAGGGCGATTCGCCCTGGCGGACCGCAAGGCCCGTTCCGAACGCAAGGAGGCTCGGAGGAGCGATGGGATTCACAATCGTGGTGGCCGGAGACCCGGCCGGAGTGGACTACAAGGAGGCCATCAAGGCCGATCTCGAGGCCGATCCGCGGGTCGACGAGGTCATCGATGTCGGTATCACCCCTGGTGAGAAGACTCTCTACCCGCACATCGGTGTCGCGGGTGCCCGAGTGATCGCCGAGGGCAGGGCCGACCGGGGGATCTTCATCTGCGGAACTGGGATGGGGATGGCCATCTCGGCCAACAAGGTTCCCGGGATCCGGGCGTGCACCGCCCATGACAGCTTCTCGGTCGAGCGACTCATCATGTCCAACGACGCCCACGTGCTGTGCCTGGGGGAGCGGGTGATCGGACTGGAGCTGGCCCGTCGACTGGCCCGCGAGTTCCTCGACTACACCTTCGACCCGACCTCTCACTCGAAGGCCAATGTGGACCTGATCAGCGAGTACGAGGCCAACGCCGGCGGCCAGATCGCTGGAGCCGGCCAGGACTGCTGAGACCCGTCGGCGTGTCCGGCCCTCCGAGTGAGGTGCGGACGCGCCGGCCCAGACCGGGTCCGCCACGACGCGGACCCAGCCTCGCGAGCCGCACCTGTGACGGTGCGACGCAGGGCCACCCCGGTTCGTCGCCATCGGCGCGACGGGGTCACGCCGCGGCATCCGGCCGACGGTGACATGAGCGCGGGCCGCACCCGCCTGACCACTAGGGACACTGATGTTCACAGCTTCGTTGGGAGTCTTCATCTTCGGACTCCTCGCTGCGATCGCGGGAGGCGCCGTCGGCGCAGCGATCGGCGGCAACTACGCATTCGTGATGACCGGCTTCATGGTGCTGGTCTCGTGGGGCATCTTCGCCGCCACGGGCAACACCTTCGGCTTCGACTTCCTGGCCTTCGGTCCGTTCTTCGGCCCGTACGTGGCCTTCGCCGGCGGTGTCGCCGGCGCGATCTACGCCACCTACAAGGGCTACATGACCGACGGAAAGGATGTGAACTCGCCGCTGGCCGGACTCGGCAAGCCGGACGTCCTGATGGTCGGTTCGCTCTTCGGCGTGTTCGGCTACCTGGTCCAGATCGGGATCTCCTACATCCCCTGGTTCGGCAAGCACACCGACTCGGTGGCTCTCACCGTGCTCATCTCGGGCCTGGCGGCCCGCTGGATGTTCGGCGGTGTCAAGAAGCAGCAGCTGTTCACCGGGTCGATGCACAACCCCGAGCTGTTCCACGAGGACGCCTCCTCCTTCCCCGCCAAGATCAAGCCCGGACCCAACGGCCGCTGGCTCGAGTGGCAGGAGAAGCCCTCCCAGCTGATCACCATCGGCTCCCTGTTCGGCATCTTCGCCGGTGCCGCCTCGATCTTCCTGGCCGCCAATGTCGGCGCCTACCTCACCTCCCGCGGGCTGCCCAACCACCTGGCCGCCGCCAATGCCAACAGCTTCGCCTTCGGCATCTCGGCGATCATCATCCTGTTCCTCATCACCAACCGGAACATGCCCGTCCAGCACCACGTCACCAATATCGCCGGCCTGGCAGCCGTGCAGTTCTTCCCGCTGCTGATGGGCAGCACCTTCGCATCCTTCAAGTGGACCGCCACCAGCACCTGGGACTCCCACACCTGGCTGATGGTCGTGGTGGCCCTCATCATCGCTGCCGTCGCCGGCATCGTCGCCGCGGTGCTCGCCGAGCTGGCCGCCCGCCTCTGGTACAACCGTGGCACGAGCCACATCGACCCGCCTGCCGCCGCCATCTGGATCTCGAACACCCTGGTGGTCACCCTGGCCGCCTGGATGTCCTGACCCGTCCACTCGTGCTGCGGACCTCCCGCCGACCAGGAGAACTCAATGAATGACATCGTGAACGCCCCGACCACCTTCCAGCAGGCCTATGTCTTCGACATGGACGGCACCATCTACCTCGGTGACCACCTGCTGCCCGGGGCCAAGCGGATGATCGAGGAACTGCGTCGGCGGGAGATCCCGGTCCGATTCCTGTCCAACAACCCCACCAAGGATCCCCACCAGTACGTCGAGAAGCTGGCCCGGCTGGGACTTCCCACCGAGGTCTCCGACATCTCGAACACCGTGGTGACCACCACCAACTGGCTGAGGGCCAACCATCCCGATGCCACCGTCTTCGCGATATCCGAGGAGCCGTTGAAGCGCAGTCTGCGCGAGGCGGGGATCCGGCTGTCGGAGGACCCCACCGAGATCGACATCGTGGTCGCCTCCTACGACCGGCAGTTCGACTACCGCAAACTCCAGATCGCCTTCGACGCCATCTGGTTCCACAAGCGGGCCTTCCTCGTCCAGACCAACCCGGACCGGTTCTGCCCCTTCCCGGGGGGACGCGGGGAGCCCGACTGCGCGGCGATCACCGCGGCCATCGAGGCCTGCACCGGGACCACCTGCCAGGTGAACCTGGGCAAGCCCTCGCCGGTGATGCTCACCGCAGCACTGGAGGGTCTGGACGTCGCGGTGGAGGACTGCGTGATGGTCGGCGACCGGCTCCAGACCGATATCCAGATGGCTCTGGACACCGGGATGGGATCGGCCTGCGTGCTCACCGGGGAGGCCACCGCCGACGATGTCGCGGCCCTCGACCGGGCCCACCGCCCGACCTGGGTGCTGGACCGGATCGACCGGCTCATCCCGGCTTCGGTGTGGGACGAGCTCGGATGGAGCGACGACGACCAGTGACCTCCCGGGACGGGACGTCACCCTCGAGCAGACCTTCTGCTCATCCCCTGTTGTGTTCCGGTGCCCAGTGACGGGCGCCCTCAAAGGAGAGATTCATGATTGACAACGGACCCTACGTTCTCGGCATCGACTACGGCACCGAGTCGTGTCGAGTGGCCATCTTCGACCTGGCCGGCCGACCGCTGACCTTCGCGGCCACCCCCTACCCGACGAACTTCCCGCACCCCGGCTGGGCCGAGCAGGACCCGGAGGACTGGTGGAAGGCCCTGCAGGCCAGCGCCCACCGGGCGATCTCCAACGCCGGGATCTCCCCCTCGGCGATCGCCGGCATCTCCTACGATGCGACGACCTTCACGATGGTCACCCTGGACTCCAAGGGGGAGTCGATCCGGCCGGCGATCATGTGGATGGACAACCGCGCCACCACCCAGGCGGCCCGCGCTGAGCAGTCCGACTCCGTCGCCCGGCTGATGAACAACGGCGGCAAGGGCGCCGCCCCCGCCGAGAACTTCCCCTTCAAGGCCGCCTGGCTCAAGGAGCACGAGCCGGAGAACTACGCCCGCGCCGCCCACATCGTCGATGCCGCCGACTGGGTCACCTACAAGCTGACCGGCGAGTGGACCGCCAACATCAACACCCACTCGATCCGCTCCTACTACAACCGGGCCCAGGGCGGCTGGCCGGTCGACTTCTACGAGGCCGTCGGCTGCGGTGATCTGTTCGAGAAGGTTCCCGAGCGGGTCGTCAACCTCGGCGAGCAGATCGGCGTGCTCGGCACGATTCCCGCCCAGCTGCTCGGCCTGCGTCCCGGAATCCCGGTCGCCCAGGGCCCCGGCGACGCCTGGGCGGGCCAGATCGGCCTGGGGGTGCTGAGCCCGGGCACCTTCGCCCTCATCACCGGTTCCTCCCACGTGCTCAGCGGTCAGAGCGACCGCGAGATCCACGGCGAGGGGTTCTGGGGGTCCTACACCGACGCCGTGGTTCCCGGACAGTTCACCGTCGAGGGTTCCGGGGTGTCGACCGGATCGGTCCTCAAGTGGTTCAAGGACAACTTCGCCTCCGACGTCGTCGCGGCCGCCGAGAAGGTCGGGCTCAACCCCTACGACGTCCTCAACGCCCAGTCCCGCGACATCCCGATCGGATCCGACGGGCTGATCGTCAACGAGTACTTCCAGGGCAACCGGACCCCCTACACCGACTCCAAGGCGCGCGGCATCATGTGGGGGCTGTCCCTGGCCCACACCCCGGCGCACGTCTACCACGCCATCCAGGAGGCCGTCTGCTACGGCATCGGCCACTCGGTCAAGGCCTTCAAGGATGCCGGCGTCAATGTCGAGAAGATGGTCGCCTGCGGCGGTTCGACCAAGAGCCGCGACTGGATCCAGATGCACTCCGACGTCACCGGCGTGCCGATCGCACTCACCGAGGTGGGCGACGCCGTCGTCCTGGGCACCTGCATGATCGCCGCCGTCGGCGCGGGCCTGTACAAGGACCTGCCGGAGGCCGGTGCCAACATGGTCCATGAGATCGACATCATCGAGCCCGACCCGCAGCGTCACGAGCAGTACCAGTTCTACCTGGACAAGTACATGCGCTCCTTCCCGCTGATGCAGTCGCTGATCCACGAGCTCGTCGATCACGAGGCCGCCAAGCACTGAGCTGTCAGAAGCACTGAGCTGACCGGGCCCCGCGGGGGCCCGGGCAGCACCGGGCAGTGCGAGCAGCACAGCACGCGCGGCACAGCACGCAACGCACTGGACCCATCGGTGGCCGGTCGCACAGACCGGCCACCGATGGGGGCCAGTCCCACAGTTTCCACGAGAGGAATGACATGTCCGAACTTATTGAGAGAGCTCTTGCCGACTCCGACGACACCGATGTGGTGGTCATGGGGCACGGAGTCCTCGACCAGACGGGACCCGTCTTCACGAAGCTCTTCGGCGATGCCAAGGCGATCATCATCGCCGACGGCAACACCTGGGGGGTCGCCGGCGAGGCGGTGAAGGCCTCCCTGACCGGGGCCGGCGTCGAGCTGGTCGAGCCGATGATCTTCCCGGCCCACCCCACCGTCTACGCCGCCTACGAGAACGTCCAGAAGATCCGCGACCACCTGGCCGGCCTCGACGGCGTGATCGCCTGCTCGATCGGTTCGGGCACCCTCAACGACCTCACCAAGCGCGCCTCCGACGAGCTCGGACGACGCTACATGAATGTCTGCACCGCCGCCTCGATGGACGGCTACGCCGCCTTCGGCGCCTCCATCACCGAGAACGGCTTCAAGCACACGATGAGCTGCCGGGCCCCCCAGGCCCTCATCGCCGACCTGCCGACGATGGCCGGGGCGCCGCAGCGGTGCACCGCCACCGGGCTGGGCGACCTCATCGAGAAGGTGCCGGCCGGGGCCGACTGGATCATCGCCGACGAACTGGGCATCGAGCCCATCGACAAGGAGGTCTGGGATCTGGTCCAGGGGCCCCTCCCGCAGGCCATCTCCGACCCCAAGGGCCTGTCGGTCGGCAAGCCCGAGGCTCTGGAGGGCCTGGTCGAGGGCCTGGTGATGTCGGGTCTGGCGATGCAGAAGTACCGGATCAGCTCCCGGCCCGCATCCGGGGCCGGCCACCAGTTCTCCCACACCTGGGAGATGGAGAAGCTCGGGATGGATCAGGAGCCCCCGCTGACCCATGGCATGAAGGTGGGCCTGGGCACCATCGCGGTGCTGGCCCTGTGGGCCGAGATCCTCACGATCGACTTCAGCAGCCTCGACATCGACGCCGCCGTCGCGAAGTGGCCCAGCGCCCAGGAGATGGAGGCGAAGGTTCGCCGCAACTTCACCGGCGACATGCTCGAGCCCGCCGTCAAGCAGACGATGGACAAGTACCTCACCGCCGACCAGTTGCGCGAGCGTCTCGAACTGGTCGCCCAGAAGTGGCCCGAGATCCAGCGCCGCTGCGCCGACCAGGTGATGCCCGCCGAGCGGGTCGAGAAGATCCTCAAGGAGGTGGGCGGGGTCTACCATCCCGGCCAGATCGGCCTCACCGAGGAGCGCTTCCACCAGACCTACTTCCGCTGCCAGATGATCCGGTCGCGCTACACCCTGCTGGACTTCCTGCTGGAGGCCGGCGTCCTCCAGGAGGAGGTCGACAAGCTCTTCGTCGGCGACGGGTTCTGGGCCAAGCGCCCCTGGAAGCACTGATCAGACGACGGTCGGGGCCGTCCGCGGCCCCGACCCTCACCCGCTCACATTCCCACACAGAGGTAGGAAGCCATGTCCCAGAAGTACATCATCGGTCTCGACTACGGCACCCTGTCCGGCCGCGCCCTGGTGGTGCGGGCCAGCGACGGTGCCGAGATGGGCACCGATGTCCACGACTACCCGCACGCGGTGATGGACCGCACCCTGGATGCCGCCGACGGGCAGAAGCTGCCGCCGGACTTCGCCCTGCAGTCTCCCGCCGACTACATCGAGACCCTGGAGCACATCGTCCCGGGCGCCCTCAAGGACGCCGGGGTCGACCCGGCCGATGTCGTCGGCATCGGTCTGGACTTCACCTCCGCCACCGTGCTGGCCTGCCGGTCCGACAGCACCCCGCTGTGTCTGAGCGAGGAGTTCGCCAATGAGCCGCACGCGTGGGTCAAGCTGTGGAAGCACCACGGCGCCCAGGACCAGGCCGACCGGATCGTCAAGCTGGCCCAGGTGCGCCGTGAGCCGTGGTTGGCCCGCTACGGCGGGATCCTGTCCGCCGAGATGCTGATGCCGAAGGTTCTGGAGACCCTGGAGTGGGCGCCGCGGGTCTACGACGCCGCCGACGTCTTCGTCGACGCCCTGGACTGGCTCACCTGGACCCTCACCGGCACCCTCACCTTCGCGGCCGGGGACTCCGGGTACAAGCGAATGTTCCAGGACGGGAAGTACCCGTCGAAGGAGTTCCTGCGCAACCTCAACCCTGAGTTCGAGGATGTCTTCGAGACCAAGATGAACGCCCCGGTGCTGCCCCTGGGTGCCCGGGTCGGCGGCCTGACCGCCGAGTGGGCCGCCCGGCTCGGACTGCCGGAGGGGATCGCGGTGGCCTCGGGCAATATCGACGCCCACGTCACCGCCGCCGCAGTCCAGGCGGTCGAGGACGGCCAGATGACCGCCATCATGGGCACCTCCGCCTGCTACATCGTGCCGGGACCCGAGCTCAAGGAGGTCCCCGGCATGTTCGGGGTGGTCGACGGCGGCGTCGTCGACGGCTCCTGGGGGTTCGAGGCCGGCCAGACCGCGGTGGGCGACATCTTCGCCTGGTTCATCGACAACTGCGTGCCGCAGTCCTATCTCGACCAGGCCGCCCGGCGGGGGATCAGCGTCCATGACCTGCTCACCGAGAAGTGCCGCGACCAGGAGGTCGGCGCGCACGGGCTGATCGGGCTGGACTGGCACAACGGCAACCGCTCGGTGCTGGCCGACGCCAACCTGTCGGGCCTGATGGTGGGACAGACCCTCACCACCACCCCCGAGGACCAGTACCGGGCCCTGCTGGAGTCCACCGCCTTCGGCGCCCGCACCATCATCGAGTCCTTCCGCCAGGCCGGGGTGGCGATCAACGAGCTGGTGGTGGCCGGCGGCCTCACCAAGAACGGCTTCCTCATGCAGCTGCTCTGCGACATCTGCCGGGTGCCGCTGTCACTGGGTCTGACCACTCAGCCGGGGGCCCGCGGATCGGCGGTCTTCGGTGCGGTGGCGGCCGACGTCTATCCCGACGTCAAGGCGGCCGCTGCGGCGATGGGGGCCAAGGAGGAGGGGGTCTACCAGGTCGACGAGGAGCGCGCCGGCCAGTACGACGAGCTCTACCGCGAGTACCAGATCCTGCACGACTACTTCGGTCGGGGAGCCAATCCGGTGATGCACCGGCTCAAGGAAATCCGCCGGGCCGCGCACATCCGGGCCGAGAAGAAGCGCGGACCGCTGCTGCGGCGGGCCGGGGACCACTCGGAGGACGCCTACCTCAATGACTAGTCCCGCCACCCCGAAGCAGATCCGGATCGCCGACCTGTCTGCCCGGACCCAGGCGCAGATCCACGCCGCCCGGGAGAAGGTGGCCCGACTCCACGGGGAGCTGATCCGCTGGAACCTGGTGGTCTGGACCGCCGGGAATGTCTCTCAGCGGATCCGCTGCGCCGAGGAGGCCGGCACCGACCTGCTGGTCATCAAGCCCTCCGGGGTGCCCTACGAGCTGCTCACCCCCGATGCGATGGTGGTCTGCGACCTGGCGGGCCACAAGGTCGACGACGGGACCGACGCCTCGCTGCGCCCGTCCTCCGACGTCTTCGCCCACGGCTACGTGTACCAGCAGATGGCGGAGGTGGGCGGGGTGGTCCACACCCACTCCACCTTCGCCACCGCCTGGGCGGCCCGCCACCAGCCGATCCCGTGCGTGCTCACCATGATGGCCGACGAGTTCGGCGGCGAGATCCCGGTGGGACCGCTGGCCGTGATCGGCGACGACTCGATCGGGCGGGGAATCGTGGAGACCCTGCGGGGATCCCGGTCCCGGGCCGTGCTGATGGCCAACCACGGCCCGTTCACGATCGGCGTCGACGCGACGGCTGCCGTCAAGACCGCGGCGATGTGCGAGGAGGTGGCCCACACCGTCCAGGTTTCTGCACAGATGGGTGAGCCCGTCCCCATTCCCCAACACACCATCGACCGTCTGTACGCTCGATACCAGAACGACTACGGGCAGCACGAACCGAGCCCGGCTGGCAACGCCTGAGGTTTTATCACGCCCCGGTCCGGTCCTGGACCGGGCCGGGGCACACCAATGAGAGGACATCACAAAGTGGCACATCTTGAATGGACTGAGACGGACGCGAAGGCCGTGGACACGGCCCGGGTGCTGGCCGCCGATGCCGTGGAGAAGGTCGGAAACGGCCACCCCGGCACCGCGATCTCGCTGGCCCCGCTGGGCTACCTGCTCTACCACAAGGTGCTCAACATCGACCCGGCCGACGAGAAGTGGCTGGGACGCGACCGGTTCGTGATGTCGGCCGGCCACTCCTCGCTGACCCAGTACACCGAGCTCTACCTGGCCGGTCTCGGCCTGGAGCTGTCGGACCTGGAGTCCCTGCGCACCTGGGGGTCGCTGACCCCCGGCCACCCGGAGTACGGCCACACGCGGTTCATCGAGACGACCACCGGCCCGCTGGGCGCCGGCGTCTCCAATGCGGTCGGGATGGCGATGGCGGCCCGCCGTGAGCGCGGCCTGCTCGACCCCGACGCCCCCGCCGGGACCAGCCCCTTCGACCACTACATCTACGCGATCGCCGGGGACGGCTGCCTGCAGGAGGGAGTCTCCGCCGAGGCCTCCTCGCTGGCCGGCACCCAGGAGCTCGGCAACCTCATCCTGTTCTACGACGACAACCGGATCACCATCGAGGGCGACACCAAGATCGCCTTCACCGAGGACGTCTGCGCCCGCTACCGGGCCTACGGCTGGGATGTCCGGACCGTCGACTTCACCCACGGCGGCACCCACTACTCCGAGAACGTCGACGCCCTGGCCGAGGCCATCGAGGCCGCCAAGGCTGTCACCGACAAGCCCTCCTTCATCAAGGTGACCACCGTCATCGGATGGCCGCTTCCCCACCTCCAGGGCAAGGAATCGGTGCACGGGTCCAAGCTGGGCGCCACCGAGATCTCGGCCCTCAAGAAGGTGCTCGGCTTCGAGGACACCCCCTTCGCCATCGACGAGGATCTGGTCGCCACCACCCGCAAGGCCTTCGCCGAGCGCAACGGCGCCACCCGCGCGGCCTGGGACGCCGCCTTCGCCGCCTGGCAGCAGGCCAACCCCGAGCGGGCGTCCCTGCTGGCGCGGATCAGCGCCCGCCGACTGCCGGCCGATCTGGAGCTGCCGGTTTTCGAGCCCGGCTCGATGAGCACCCGGAAGGCCTCCGGAGAGGTACTGAGCGCACTCGGACCGCAGCTGCCCGAGCTGTGGGGCGGCTCGGCCGACCTGGCCGGCTCGAACAACACCACCATGAAGGGGGCCGACTCCTTCCTGCCGGCCAACCGGGTGGTCGACGAGTACCCGGGCGGGCCCTACGGACGCACCCTCCACTTCGGCATCCGCGAGCACGCGATGGGGGGCATCGTCAACGGCATCACCGTCTCCGGTCTCACCAGGGTCTACGGAGGCACCTTCTTCGTCTTCTCCGACTACATGCGCCCGGCGGTGCGACTGGCCGCCCTGATGCGGATCCCGAGCATCTTCGTGTGGACCCACGACTCCGTCGGGGTCGGCGAGGACGGTCCGACCCACCAGCCGATCGAGCACCTGGCGGCCTGCCGGGCCATCCCCGGACTCGACGTCGTGCGCCCGGCCGATGCCAATGAGACCGCGGTGGCGTGGCGGACCATCCTGGAGCACACCGATCGTCCCGCCGGTCTGGTGCTGTCCCGTCAGAACCTGCCGACCATCGACCGCTCCCGGTACGCCTCGGCCGAGGGAGTGGCCAAGGGCGGCTATGTCGTCTCGGAGGCCAGCGCGGACCCGCAGCTGATCCTCATCGCCACCGGCTCGGAGGTCGGTGTCGCGCTGGATGCCCAGAAGACCCTGGAGCAGGCGGGCACCCCGACCCGGGTGGTCTCGATGCCCTGCCAGGAGTGGTTCGACGCCCAGGACGAGACGTACCGCGAGTCTGTGCTGCCCTCCGCGGTGACCGCGAGGGTCTCGGTGGAGGCCGGGATCGCGATGGGCTGGGCGAAGTACGTCGGGTGCGCCGGCCAGTCGGTGTCGATCGAGCACTTCGGGGCCTCGGCCGCCGGATCCAAGTGCTTCGAGGAGTTCGGCATCACCGCCGACCATGTGGTCGAGGTCGCAGGCGCCGTGCTGGCGGAGTGACCCAGTGGTGCCGTGAGCACGGGGCCGTCTGGTCCCCGATGGTGTCGGGCCGGGTCCGCACGAGGGTTCTCCTCGTGCGGACCCGGCCCGTTCCGCTGTGGTGGCCGGAGCCGCCTCCCCCTAGGGTGGGTCCTGGACCGGTCGTCGCGATGAGGAGAACCGATGTCACAGCAACCGCCCTGGGGAGAACCCCAGAACCACTGGCAGAGTTCGGCGGGGGAGACCCCCTCGGGGGTTCCGGCGCCGGCGGGTGGCCAGCACGGACCCGCCCAGAGCTGGACCGCCCAGAACGGACCCGGACAGCAAGGTCCCGGGCAGGGTGGTCCCGGACAGCACGGTCCCGGGCAGGGTGGTCCCGGACAGCACCGTCCGGTGCCCGACTCCTGGACGCCGGGCGCTCCGCAGGGCCGGGTCGCTCCGGGAACCTGGCTGAGGCGCTACCCCCGGGTGGTGCTGCTCGCCGGGGCAGTGCTCAGCGTCCTCATGATGCTGGCGCCGTGGTTGGTGACGCGCATCACCATGCCCTCGTCGGGCTCGGTAACGGTGCGGTCCAACGGACTCCAGTGGGTGAGCTCCGGCGTTGGTGGGCAGGGTCAGGAGAACCCGGTGCTGTGGAACACCTGGGTGCTGCTGAGTCTGGTCCTGCTCCTGGCGCTGATCGTGATGGGGTCCATCGCGCTGGCCCTGGACGAGGCGCTGCCCGCCCGGTGGGATCTCGTCGGTCTGCTGGGGTCGGGGATCCTCGCGGTGCTGATGGTCTTCGGCGTCGCCCAGCAGCTGTACATCGTCCTCGGCCGGGCCTCCGTCGAGACCTCGGAGGTGAGCGTGTCGACGGGATTCGGGCTGTGGCTGTTCATCGTCACGGTGCTGGCGACTCTCGGCGGTGCCATCTGGCAGGTCGTGGTGAACCGCGGGCGGGCTGCCCGACCGGCCGCCCCGGGATCCGGTCCCCTCGGTCCGGGCCCGCTGCCGCCCCAGTGGAACCAGCAGTCCGACGCGCAGGTACAGCCGCGGCCCGGCTTCCCTCCGCAGCAGGGTCAGTCCCCGTACCCGCTCCAGCGCAGTCAGTCCCCGTACCCGCCGCAGCAGGGTCGCACTGCGTACCCGGGTCAGCCTCCCTATCCTCCCCAGCACGGTCAGTCCCCGTACCCGCCTCAGCAGTCGGGACCGGGCCAGCACCCCGGGTCGCCACAGGACGACTGATCTCCGAGGGGTTGAGTAGCGGCCTAAGGTAATTACCGGAACTAATTACTGGAGGTCACCATGGCATCACCGCGCCCGATCTCGACTGAGCCCGACCTGGCCGAGCTGGCCAATGACCTTCGGCTGGCCTGCCAGATCATCTCCCGCCGGGTCCGCTTCGAGTCGACCAGCGAGATCCCCCCTCACCAGATCAGCGTCCTCTTCGCGGTGAGGACGAAGGCCCAGACCCCGACCGCCCTGGCCGAACGGGAGCGCGTCTCCACACCGGCGATGACCCGGACCCTCAACGCGATGGAGGGTCAGGGTCTGGTCCGGCGCACCAGGAATGCCGAGGACTCCCGGTCGGTGCTGGTGAGTCTCACCGACCGGGGGACCGCCGTCATCGATCGGGTCTACGCGAGCCGGGACTCCTGGATGATGAGGCACCTGGAGGGGCTGTCCGAGCAGGACCTGGCGGTCCTCACCCGGGCCGCCGGGGTGCTCACCCGGATCGGACAGGCATGAGCGCCGCCCCGGGCGAGGTGGGGCGCACCTTCGCGTCCTTCTCGGTTCCCAATTACACCTATTACTTCATCGGCTCCCTGGTCTCCAACCTGGGTCTGTGGATGGGGCGCACCGCCCAGGACTGGATGGTGCTGACCCAGCTCACCCAGCACTCCTCGAGCGCCCTGGGCTATGTCACCGCCCTGCAGTTCCTGCCGATCGCGGTACTGGCCCCCACCATGGGTGCGGTCGCCGATCGCTGGCCCAAGCACAACCTGCTCTACCTCAGCCAGGGTCTGCTGGCTCTGGACGCCGCCGCCCTGTGGCTGCTGGACGCCACCGGCGTCATCCAGCTCTGGCACGTCCTGGCGCTGGCCTTCCTGCAGGGCGTCTTCAGTTCCCTGGACAACCCGGTCCGGCAGGCCTTCGTCCCCGAGATGGTCCCGATGCGTCTGGTCCCCAATGCGATCGGGCTCAACTCGGCCCAGTTCAACGGCGCCCGGCTGCTGGGGCCCGGTCTGGGTGGGCTGCTGATCGCCGGCGTCGGGGTGTCGGCCTGTCTGCTCATCAATGCGCTGAGCTTCGCGGCGGTGATCGTCTCACTGGCGGTGATGGACCGGCGCAGGCTCACCCCCGCGCCGGTCAGACGCGGCGGGGGAGCGGTCCGCGAGGGGATCCGCTATGTCCGCAGGCGTCCCGACATCCTCGTCCCGATGGTGATCGTCTTCATGCTCGGCACCTTCGGGATGAACTTCCAGATCACCAACGCGCTGATGGCCACGAAGGTCTTCGGCAAGGGGGCCGGGGAGTACGGCCTGCTCGGCTCGATCATGGCCGTCGGCACCCTGGCCGCCGCCCTGCTGGCCGCCCGACGGGCCCATCCGCGGTTGCGCACCCTGCTCATCCCGCTGGCCGGGTTCGCGGTCTTCACCGCGGTGCTGGGGGTGGCCCCGAGCTATCAGGTCTACGCCCTCACCCTGGTGCCGGTGGGGCTGTGCGCCCTCACCGTGATGACCAGCGCCAATGCCACCGTCCAGATGGCCTCCGATCCTGATGTCAGGGGTCGGGTGATGGCCCTCTACATGGCGATCTTCCTGGGTGGGACGCCGATCGGGGCGCCCATCATCGGCTGGATCGGAGACGCCTGGGGGCCGAGGTGGACCCTGCTCATCGGGTCGGCGGCCACCGCTCTGACGGTGATCGGGGTGCTGCTCTTCGTGACCCTTCACGACGGCATGCGGATGGCCGTGCGCTCCGGGTGGCCGCCGAAGGTGGCCGTGGTACACGGATCCGGGCCACCATCGGGCGGCGGTGCCGGCTGAGCGGCCCTCCGTCCGGGGGCGTCAGGAGGATCCTGGACCACCCCATTCGTGGTCGCATTTGCGCTGGTGAGCAGATGTGCACCGGGGGAGGGGCCCCCGGAGATCGCTCGATGTCGAGAGAATAGGATCAGGTGCCATGAGGATTGGTGTTCCGCGGGAGTCACTCGCGGGTGAGAACAGGGTCGCGGCGACGCCGGTGACAGTCCCACGACTGGTCACACTCGGCTATGACGTGACCGTGGAACGCGGTGCCGGGGAACGCGCGTCGTTCCCGGACGCAGCCTACGAGGAAGCGGGCGCGACGCTCGGCTCGGGAGGTGATGCCTGGGGGGCCGATCTGGTTCTGGCCGTCAACCCCCCCACCGACCAGGAGATTGCGCTGATGCACTCCGGGACGGTGCTGGTGACCTTCCTGGCGCCCCGCCAGGACACCGCGCTGACCGACAAGCTGGCCGCGGCAGGGATCACCGGGATGTCGATGGACATGGTGCCGCGCATCTCGCGCGCCCAGTCGATGGACGCCCTGTCGTCGATGGCCAACATCTCCGGCTACCGTGCCGTGGTCGAGGCGGCCTTCGCCTACGGCCGGACCTTCGGCGGTCAGGTGACCGCCGCCGGCAAGGTGCCCCCGGCCAAGGTCTTCGTCATCGGCACCGGAGTCGCCGGCCTGGCCGCACTCGGTGCCGCCAACTCGATGGGCGCCGAGGTCTTCGCCACCGACGTCCGCCCCGAGACCGCCGAGCAGGTCGAGTCGATGGGGGCCCGGTTCCTCCACGTGCGGACCGCCCAGACCGACCAGGGGGTGTCCTCCGACGGCTACGCCAAGGAGACCTCCGACGACTACAACGCCCGCGCCGCCGAGCTGTACATGGAGCAGGCCAAGGTCTGCGACGTCATCATCACCACTGCGGCCATTCCCGGCCGCACCTCCCCCAAGCTCATCACCGCCGAGATGGTCGCGGCGATGAAGCCCGGCAGCATCATCGTCGACCTGGCGGCCCTGGGCGGGGGAAACTGCGTGCTCACCCACCCCGGTGAGAAGTACGTCACCGACAACGGTGTGACGATCATCGGCTACACCGATCTGGCCTCCCGGCTGGCCGGGCAGTCATCCCAGCTCTACGGCACCAACCTCGTCAACCTGGTGAAGCTGGCCACTCCCGAGAAGGACGGCCAGTTCGTCATCGACTTCGAGGACGAGGTCATCCGCACGATGACCGTCTGCCGCGACGGCGAGGTCACCTTCCCGCCGCCGCCCGTCCAGGTCGCCGCCGCTCCGGCGCCGGTCGCCAAGGCTCCCGCCGAGCCGGTCAAGGTCGAGAAGCAGCCCCGGCCGTGGACCCAGACCTACGCCATGGTGGGAGGGCTGGCGATCCTGCTGATCGCCCTGCTCACCTTCGCACCGTCCTACTTCCTGGGTCTGTTCGGCACCTTCGCGGTCGCCGTGGTGGTCGGCTACTACGTCGTCTGGAATGTCTCCCACGCCCTGCACACCCCGCTGATGAGTGTCACGAACGCGGTCTCGGGAATCATCATGGTCGGCGCCATCACCCAGCTGGGGTCCGAGTCCTGGACGATCCGGATCATCGCCGCGGTCACCGTGCTGATCGCAAGTATCAACGTCTTCGGCGGCTTCCTGGTGACCGCTCGAATGCTCAAGATGTTCAGGAAGGCCTGACCGATGAATGCAGTGATGCTGGTTTCAGGGCGGCTGACGAATTTCGTCGACGCCTGCTACATCGTCGCGGGGTTGCTGTTCATCCTCGCCCTCGCCGGGCTGGCGAAGTTCGAGTCCTCCAAGCGCGGCAACGCCTTCGGGATCCTCGGCATGATCATCGCGGTCATCGCCTCCATCGTCTGGCTGGTCGCACTGCCTCACTACCACCCCGTCGCCCTCGTGCTGCTCTTCGTGCCGATGCTCATCGGCGCCGGGATCGGCATCTGGAAGGCCACCAAGGTGGAGATGACCGGGATGCCCGAGCTCATCGCCCAGCTGCACTCCTTCGTCGGTCTGGCAGCCGTGCTCATCGGCTTCAACGCCTTCATGGAGGACGGCGCCGCCGCCTCGGCCTTCCAGCGCTCGGAGATCTGGATCGGCGTGTTCATCGGCGCCCTGACCTTCACCGGGTCGATCGTGGCCTGGGGCAAGCTGTCGGGCAAGATCGCCTCCAAGCCGCTGGCCATCCCCGGCCGCAACTGGATCAACCTGGCCATCGTGGTCGCCATCATCGGCTGCGGGGTCTGGTTCTCCAATGTCGACGGACCGATCGCCTGGCTGCCGCTGGCGATCCTCACCGGCCTGTCGCTGTTCCTCGGCTTCCACCTGGTGGCTGCCATCGGCGGCGCCGACATGCCGGTCGTCATCTCGATGCTCAACAGCTACTCCGGTTGGGCCGCCGCCTTCTCCGGGTTCAGCCTGCACATCTCGGTGCTGACGATCACCGGCGCACTGGTCGGATTCTCCGGTGCGATCCTGTCCTTCATCATGTGCCGGGCCATGAACCGGTCCTTCGTCTCGGTGATCCTCGGCGGCTTCGGGGACGCCCCGATGGTGGCCGCCGACGGCCCGCAGGGGGAGATCCACGAGACCACCGCCGCGGACCTGGCCGGCCAGCTGGCCGACGCCTCCTCGGTGATCGTCGCTCCGGGTTACGGGATGGCCGTGGCCCAGGCCCAGTACCCGGTGGCCGAACTGGCCAAGCGGCTGCGCGAGCAGGGGGTCGAGGTGCGGTTCGCGATCCACCCGGTCGCCGGACGTCTGCCCGGGCACATGAACGTGCTGCTCGCCGAGGCTCACGTCCCCTATGACATCGTCATGGAGATGGATGAGATCAACGACGACTTCGCCGACACCGACATCGTTCTGGTGATCGGAGCCAATGACACCGTCAACCCGGCGGCGATGGATCCGGGCACCCCGATCTCGGGAATGCCGGTCCTGCACGTCTGGGAGGGCCGTCAGGTGGTCGTCTTCAAGCGCTCCATGAAGCCCGGTTACGCCGGCGTCGAGAACCCGCTGTTCTTCAAGGACAACACGCAGATGCTGTTCGGGGACGCCAAGGCCTCGGTGGACGCCATCAACGCCGCACTTCCGGTGCCCGCGGCGGCCCACTGAGCCCGACCATGGCCGGTTGGTCGGATCTCGACCGGTATCTCGACGACCAGGCGGCCGGGGAGCTCTCCTCGGCCGGCCTGGTCGTCGTCTCGTCGGCCGGAGTGCTCCACGAGCACCACTGCGGTGACGCGCTGCGCTACTCCACACCGTCGACCGCACAACCGGACGCCGACCCGGGTCCGGCCGTCCTGCTGCCCGCCGACCGGCGGGTGCCGGTGAGGGGGTCGACCCTCTTCGACCTGGCCTCCAACACCAAGATGTGGGCCACCAATCTGGCCCTGATGGAACTCGTCGGCCGGGGTGCACTGGACCTGGACCGCCCGGTCTGCACCTTCGCCGGCTGGCAGCGGTTCGGCGAGCCGGGACGCCGCGGTGTCACGGTCGCCGATCTGCTGCGCCACGAGGCCGGACTAATCGCCGACCCCCGCTACTTCGACCCTCGTGCGGCCGGCCCGCTGTACTGCTCGGGCACCCCCCTCGATCCGGTGCCCCGCGAGCGGATCATCGCCACGATCTGCCGGACCCCCTCGGCCCGGCCGCCGCACCAGGGCTACTGCTACTCCGATCTGGACTACATGATCCTGGGGCTGCTGGTCGAGCAGATCTGCGGGCAGCGTCTGGACCACGTGCTGGAGGACGGCCTCTACCGGCGCCTCGGCCTGGTCTCCACCGTCTTCAACCCTCTGGACAAGGGGTTCGACCCCGACCGGATCGCCGCCACCGAACCGGAGGGCAACACCCGGGGAGGGTCGGTGGACCTCGGTCCGGCCCCCGACGGCTCACCGGCCCCGATGCGCCGCTACACCCTGCGCGGTCAGGTGCACGACGAGAAGGCCTGGTACTGCATGGGCGGGGTCTCCGGCCATGCCGGCCTGTTCACCGACACCGGCGACCTCGCGGTGCTGCTGCGACTGGGCCTGGGGGAGGGCCGCCTGGACGGCAAGCAGTACATCGCCCCCGAGGTCTGGCGGCGTTTCGCCCGTCCTCAGGGGCGCACCGCGGGAGAGCGGGCCGAGTCCAGTCACGGCCTGGGGTGGCGGGTGGCGCCCAGCGCAGGCGACCCCTATCCGCCCTTCGGGAGCAGTCCTGCCCCCGGCAGCATCGGGCACACCGGGTGGACCGGCACCCTGACCGTGGTCGATCGACAGTGGGACCTGGCCCTCGGTCTGCTCACCGGTGCGCGTCACCGGCTCGGCACCGACGTCGGCAGGGACCGCCCCGTCGACTACTCCCGGATCGTCGACGCCGTCTACCGGGCGGCCCTCTGAGCCCGGCCGCCGTCGGCCCCGGGATCGGCATTCGCGTTCGGGCAGGATCGTCTGCCTACAATGCCCACACCTCGCAGGCGACCAGCGGCCGGCGGCAAGGGGAGGGTGGACCAGCGTGAGCGACAGCACCGACGAGACCATCCGACACCCCTCGCGGCGTGGCCGCCGGATGGTCGGCATCGGCCTCGGAGGTCTCGCCGTGGTGCTGGCCGGCGGATACCTGGTCGGTCATCTGATGACCACCGACACCCTGCCCGCCCGCACCGAGATCTCCGGCGTGGCGGTCGGCGGGCTGTCCTCCGACCAGGCCCTTCAGAAGGCCCGGACGGACCTCGCCCCGACCCTGTCCAGGGAGGTCCCGATAGCCGACGGGAGGACCGTGGTCGCGGTGAGACCGGCCTCCGCAGGTCTGTCGGTCGACTGGCCGGCCACCATGGCGCAGGTGGATCCCGGAAACTCCTGGAACCCCCGGGTGATCTGGAACACCCTGCACGGGGGAGGACGGGTCCCGCTGGTGACCGCCGTCGACCGGACCGCGCTCGATGCCGCGGTCACCGCTGCGTCCAGCCGGTTCGCGGTGAGCCCCCGGGACGCCGGGGTCACCCTCAAGGGCACCCGCATCCTCACCACCGGGGCGGTGACCGGCCGGACCCTCGACACCGCCGCCACCGTACAGACGATCGCCGACGGCTGGCCGACCGACAGTTCCGAACCGATGGCTGCCACCGTCATCCGCAAGGATCCGGCGATCACCGACAAGGCCGTCCAGCAGGCCGTCTCCAGTACCCTGCGACCCACCGTCTCCGGGCCGGTGACGGTGACCACCGACAAGGGGGACGTCGCGGTGTCCGCCGAGCAGATCGCCGCGGCCACCTCGGTGCGCACCGCCGGCGGCACGGTCAAGGTGACCACCGACATGGCATCCCTGTACCGCTCCACCCAGGCTGGCCGGGACCGGCTCGGCCTCACCCAGGGCACCGACGCGAGAATCCTCATCTCCGGCGGAAAACCCACCATTCGGCCCTCGGTCGACGGCCGGGGGATCAGCCTGGCCGAGTTCACCAGGGCGATTCAGCCGGCCCTGGTCCGGACCGGCGCCCAGCGCACCGGCACCGCACAGATCACCTCGGTGCCGGCCCGGTTCAGCACCGAGGACGCCCGCAGAGCCGGCGTCAACCGGGTGATCGGGGAGTTCACCACCCAGTTCCCCTACGCCCCCTACCGCAACACGAACCTCACGATCGCCGCCAACACCATCAACAACACCTACCTGGCCCCGGGGCAGACCTTCAGCATGGACAAGGTGCTGGGTCCTCGCACCGCGGACAAGGGCTACGTCGAGGGATGGGTGATCTCCGGAAGCGTCATGAAGCGCGAGTCGGCCGGCGGCATCTCCCAGTCGGCGACCACCACCTTCAACGCGGCCTTCTTCGCCGGGATGACCGACGTCGAGCACCATCCGCACTCGCTGTACTTCTCCCGCTACCCGGCCGGCCGGGAGGCCACCCTCTACTACGGAAAGCTCGACCTCAAGTTCCGCAACGACACCCGCTACGGGGTCCTCGTCCAGGCCTTCACCCGCAAGGCCCCGGTCGACGGCAGCGGATCGATCACGGTGCGGATCTGGTCGACTCCGACCTGGCAGTGGATCACCTCCAGCGAGCTGGCGAGATCGAACTACGCCTACGGGCGTACGGTCACTTCCACCGACGCCGACTGCCACCCGCAGTCCCCCTCCCCGGGATTCGACGTGAACTACTCGCGGCTGTTCTGGCGCGACGGGGCGGTGGCCAGGAAGGAGAACTTCTTCTGGCGCTACGACCCGACCGACGAGGTCGTCTGCCGGTAGTCCTGGCTGTGACCGGCCCGGGACTCCCACCCTCGCGGAATCGGCACGACACGCTGTAGTGGAGAGAGGATAGAGTGGGGTCGATCGTGACCGACGGCCCCCACGGGTCACCGGATTTCCAAGAGATACCAAGGAGAGCGACATGACTTACGTCATCGGTCTGCCCTGCGTGGACGTCAAGGACCGTGCCTGCGTCGAGGAGTGCCCGGTCGACTGCATCTACGAGGGTGAGCGCAGCCTCTACATCCACCCCGAGGAGTGCGTGGACTGCGGCGCCTGCGAGCCCGTCTGCCCGGTGGAGGCGATCTACTACGAGGACGACCTGCCCGACGAGCAGCAGGACTTCCTGCGGATCAACACCGAGTTCTTCGACGACCTGGGCTCCCCGGGCGGTGCCGCCCGGCTCGGGCCGACCCACAAGGATCCGCCGGAGGTCGCCGCGCTTCCCCCGCAGGGCGAATGAGTTCCGCCCTCGGTTGGGGGACCCGCAGGCGGGTCTCGGCATCCCTGCCCACCTTCCCGTGGGACACCATCCGGGCGGCCAAGGAGCGGGCCGCCGAGCATCCCGGAGGGCTCATCGACCTGTCGGTGGGAACCCCGGTGGACCCGACCCCCGGCCCCGTTCGTGACGCCCTCGCGGCCGCATCGGACGCCCACGGCTACCCGCAGGTCTGGGGAACCCCGGCCCTGCGCGCCGCCATCCTGGAGCACATGACCAGCCGCTGGGGAGCCCCCGAGCTCACCGAGGAGTCGGTGCTCCCGGTGATCGGCACCAAGGAGCTGGTCGCCTCCCTGCCGAGTCAGCTCGGGCTCGGCCCGGACTCCCTGATCGTGATCCCGGAGTGCGCCTACCCGACCTACCGGGTCGGCGCCCTGCTGTGCGGTGCCCGGGTGCAGGTGACCGACGACCCCGACCGGGTCGAGGGTGAACCTGATCTCATCTGGATCAACTCGCCGGCCAATCCCTCCGGGCGGGTGCTGTCGATCGACGAGATGCGCGCCTGGGTGCAGCTGGCCCGGCGCACCGGTGCAGTGCTGGCCTCCGACGAGTGCTACGGAGAGTTCTCCTGGCAGGTCGAGGCCGTCTCGGTGCTCGACACCCGCGTCAGCGACGGCGACATCGGCGGACTGCTGAGCTGCATGTCGATGTCGAAGCGGTCGAACATGGCCGGCTACCGGGCGGGATTCGTGGTCGGCGATCCGGCACTGACCTCCGAGCTGCTGGCGATCCGCAAGCACGCCGGGATGATGGTCCCGGCCCCGATCGCCGAGGCGATGAGGGTCGCCCTGGGTGACGCCGGCCAGGTGGCCGAGCAGCGCGAACGGTACGGACGTCGCCGCGAGGTCCTGATGCCGGCTCTGGCCGGAGCCGGATTCAGGATCGACCACTCCGAGGGATCGATCTACCTGTGGGCGACCCGCGGCCAGGACTGCCGCGAGACACTCGACTGGCTTGCCGAGCGGGGAATCCTGTGCTCCCCGGGCGACTTCTACGTCGAGGGGCACAGCGACCACGTGAGGATCGGACTGACCGCCCCCGACGACCGGATCGTCGAGGCGGCCCGACGGTTGTCCAGCGGCAACTGAGACCTGCGGTCGAGCGGGGGCGCGCCGGAGGGCGCGCCCCCGCTCACCCTGTTGCCGAGGACCGGTCAGCGGGGGCAGCGTCTGAGGGGCAGGTCGTCGCGGTGCGCGGTGAACCAGGTCCGGAGGGTGGCGACCGTCCGGTCGACGTCGCCCTGCGGTCCCTGGGCGATGAAGACCACCGCCGAGTAGCCGCCGCCGTGGGGGAGAACGGCCATCTGGCGGATGGTGTAGTCCCCGTCGTCCTCGATACCCCACCCGCCCTTGACCATCGAGGGATGGATCCCGGCCAGACCGAACTGCTCGGAGGGATCGATCCGGGCCATGTGGCCGCGCACCCGGACACTCGCGGCGTCGGTGGCGCATGCCAGTCCCTCGGTGAACCGCAGCTGGTCGGTGGCCCTCCACCGGGTCATCCCGAAGGGCTGGTCGGGGCCGGCGTCGTCATCGGGCAGGACGACGGTGCGGGAGTCTCCGAGCCGGCTGATGACCTTCTGGACGGTGTCGGCCGCCCCGGTGCCCTCGCCCAGCAGGCTCCACAGGTGCATGGTGGCGTCGTTGTCGGACACCGAGATCGCCTGCTCGACGTCATCGGGGTCCGGTGAGCCGGTGGTCATCGCGGCGATCGCGATGGGCACCTTGATCGTCGACCAAGCGGTGTCCTGGTCGACCTTGCCGACGCTGGTCGCGGTGGAACCGGTGCCGGCCACCACGATCTGAAGGTCCACCCCCGAGTCGGCGACCAGTGCGGCGAGCTGGGACCTGAGGATCGGCGGGGACGACGGCGCCGGCCGTGCACCGGAGGGCGGCGGGCTGCTCGTGGGGGAGGTGGCGGCCGGATGTGCGCAGGCCGTCAGGAGTGCCGGCAGCAGCACGGCGGCAGTGATTCGGCCGATCGTCCGGCTGACCGTCCGCCTGTCGATCTTGAGGTCCATGATGCTCTTTCCTCGGTGGTGCCTGACACATTACGTGTCCGGCACCCGAGTCTCAGCCTCGCACCTTCACCGTCCCGGTGGTCGCCGAGGTGGTTCCCGAGGGGCTGGACGAGGGTCCGGTCGAGGTGGACCAGGCCGCGAACTGCTTGGGGTCCAGCGTCCATCCGGCGGTCCCGACCGTCGCCGAGGCGATCGGCGCGGTGTCGGTGCTGGCCATCGTGAGGGCCACCCCGGCCCAGACCAGGGTGGCGTCGGTGCTGCGCACCGTCACCGTGGTGCCCTTGGCCGTGACCGTCGCCCGGTTTGCCAGCCCCTTGACCGTGGTGGCGGCCAGGGCGCCGGCCCGACCGGCATCGGTGGACCGGTTGACGCAGCTCAGCGCCCGGGGAGAGTTGCCGGTGAGGGTGCTGGCCCAGGCCTTCGCGGCATCGATGTGCTTGCGGTACCCGTCGGGAACCCCGGACTTCTGGACCGACTGGGCGGCGTCGTTGATGTCCTCGGTCTGCCAGTTGGCCACCTTGACCAGCTCGTCGTAGAACTTGCCGCTGGAGTACCACGGATCCTTGATCTGGGCCCGGGTGCCCCACCCCTGGGAGGGACGCTGCTGGAACAGGCCGATGGAGTCGCGGTCCCCGTAGTCGAGATTGCGCAGCCCGGACTCCTGCATGGCGGTGGCCAGGGCGATCGTGGCGGCCCGGCTCGGCAGCCCCCGTCGGATGGACTCCGCCACGATGATCGCGGCATTGCCCGACTGCTCCAGGTCCAGGGTGTAGCTGTTGCCCCCGACCGTCGTCTGGCAGCCCTCGTTGACCGGCACGTTGAACAGCGGGTCGACCTTCTGCCAGACCCGCCATCCGCCGTACCCCAGCCCGGCGAGCAGGGCGAGGGTCACCACCAGCGCCGCCAGCGAACGAAGCCAACGGCGTGGGGATCGGATGGCCCTGCGGGGAGCCGACCTGCGTGCCACGAGAGGTCAGTTCTTGTGCAGAGCGGAGTTCAGCGTGACCGAGGCGCCCTTGCGTCCCAGAGCGCGCACCGCGCCGGAGACCGAGTCGCGGATGAACAGGATGTTGTCGGATCCGGAGAGCTCGCGGGCCTTGGTCACCGAACCGTCCGGCAGGGTGATCTTGGTCCCGGCGGTGACGTAGAGGCCGGCCTCCACGACGCAGTTGTCGCCCAGCGAGATCCCGATTCCGGCCTCGGCGCCGAGCAGGCATCCCTTGCCGATGGTGACCTGCTCCCTGCCGCCGCCCGAGAGGGTGCCCATGATGGAGGCACCGCCCCCGATGTCGGAGCCGTCCTCGACGATCACTCCCTGGGAGACCCGGCCCTCGACCATCGAGGTGCCCAGGGTGCCGGCGTTGAAGTTGACGAACCCCTCGTGCATCACGGTGGTCCCCTCGGCCAGATGGGCGCCCAGTCGGATACGGTCGGCATTGCCGATCCGGACCCCGCTGGGGACCACGAAGTCGGTCATCCGCGGGAACTTGTCGATGAGCAGAACGGTGAACGGGGCGCCGGCGGTGCGGGCCCGCAGCGAGGCCGCTGGGTAGTCCTCCACGCGCAGCGGACCGGTGGTGGTCCAGACGTTGTTGGGCAGGACGGCGAAGATGCCGTCCAGATTGATGGTGCGCGGGGCGGCCAGCCGCCAGGACAGCACGTGGAGCCTCAGGTAGGCGTCGGAGACATCGGCCGGGGCGACATCGAGATCGATGACGGTGCGCACCACCTCCTGGTGGACCTCGCGAACCGGGTCGGCGTGGGCCGCCGCGGTGAGCTCGGCCGGGGCCTCGCCCTCCTCGGGGGCGCCCAGGGCCGGGTGGGGGAACCAGGTGTCAAGGATCTCGCCGCCGTCATGGACGGTGGCGAGCCCCCAGCCCCAGGCTGTGCGGGCGGGGTTCATCGTGCTGCTCGTCATGAGGCCACTCTAGATGACCGCACCCACACACCCCGCCCACTAGAATTCGGGCCATGGCACTTGACCTCGGGGACCTTCACGCCCTTTTCCGGCAGATCGTCGACTGCGAGTCGGTGAGCCGGCACGAGAAGGAACTGGCGGACGCCGTGGAGGCGGCACTGAGCGGACTGGCCCATCTGGAGGTCACCAGGATCGGCAACAGCCTGGTCGCCCGCACCACCCTGGGACGCCCGGAACGGGTGCTGGTGGCCGGACACCTGGACACCGTCCCGGTGGTCGACAACCTGCCCTCGCGACTCGAGCACCGCTCCGACGGGGACTACCTGGTGGGCCGCGGTACCTGCGACATGAAGGGCGGGGTGGCCGTGGCGCTGTGGCTGGCCGCCCGTCTCACCGAGCCTGCCAAGGACGTCACCTGGGTGTTCTACGAGGCCGAGGAGATCGCCGCCGAGTACAACGGCCTGGGGCTCATCGCCACCCAGCGGCCCGACCTTCTGGAGGCCGATCTGGCGATCCTGATGGAACCCACCGACGGGCGGGTCGAGGGCGGCTGCCAGGGCACCATGCGATTCACCCTCACGACCTTGGGGACCGCCGCCCACTCGGCGCGCTCCTGGACGGGCCACAATGCGATCCACGATCTCAGGCCGATCCTGGAGATCCTGCGGGACTGGCAGGGCCACGACCCGCTGGTGGAGGTCGACGGACTGACCTATCACGAGGGCCTCAACGCGACCATGGTCTCCGGCGGAGTCGCCGGCAATGTCATTCCCGACCGGGCGGTCGTTCAGATCAACTACCGCTTCGCCCCCGACAAGAGCGCCGCCGAGGCGCAGGCGCAGATGCGACGGCTCTTCGACGGCTGGCCGATGGAGGTGCTCGACCTGTCGGATCCGGCCCGGCCCGGACTCGACCGACCGCTGGCCAGGTCCTTCGTCGACGGTGTCGGCACCGAGCCGCTGCCGAAGTACGGCTGGACCGACGTCGCCCGGTTCTTCGGACTGGGGATCCCGGCCCTGAACTTCGGACCGGGTGATGCGCTGTGCGCCCACAAGGCCGACGAGTGCTGCCGGGTGGCCGCTCTCGACGAGTGCGCATCCGCCCTGGGCGGCTGGCTGGACGGCAGCGGGGAGGCGGCGCGGTGAGCGATCACGACGCCGGGAAGGGCGACGAGAACCGGACCGGGCACGACCAGACCGGAGACGGTCGGATCGAGACCGGTGAGACCGGGCACGACCGGATCGGCGAGAGCACGGTGGAGGACGGCGTCTCGCGGACATTCGAGAGCGACTGGGGACGCCCCAGGCCCGGCGAGGATCGTCAGGTGCTGGGGCCGGTGATTCGACGGGGACCCTATGTGCGTCCCACGACCACCGACCAGGCCCTGCTGGACGGCGGTGCCGACGCGGCCTGGGTGCACACCGACCCGTGGCGGGTCCAACGCATCCAGAGCGAGTTCGTCGAGGGTTTCGACACTCTCGCCGGCCTGGGACCGGCGGTGACCATCTTCGGGTCGGCCCGGACCCCGGCCGACCACCCGATGTACGAGGCCGCCCGCCAACTGGGCAGGATGTGCGCCGAGCGCGGGATGGCGGTGATCACCGGCGGTGGACCGGGCACCATGGAGGCCGCCAACCGCGGTGCCGCCGAGGCCGGCGGGGTCTCGGTGGGACTGGGGATCGAGCTTCCCTTCGAGTCCTCCCTCAACCGGTGGGTGAATCTGGGGATCAACTTCCGCTACTTCTTCGTGCGCAAGATGATGTTCGTGAAGTACGCCCAGGGATTCATCGTGATGCCCGGCGGCTACGGCACCTTCGACGAGCTGTTCGAGAGCCTGACCCTGGCCCAGACCGGCAAGAAGACCCATGCCCAGGTCGCCCTGGTCGGCCGTGACTACTGGCGCGGCCTGTGGGAGTGGGTGCGCCAGTCCACCCTCGCCGAGGGCAATATCTCCCCTGACGATCTGAAGATGTTCATCTGCAGCGATGATCTCCAGCAGGTCGTCAACCACGTGATCGTGAGGAGTCGGTGATGGTGTGGGTGTTGTGCGCGGTCGTCATCGTCATCATCGGCGCCGCCGTGATGGCCTCCTCGGGGCGGTTCGGCGCCGTGCCGGCGGTGGTCGACGACCGGCCCGCCCCCGACCTGCCGGCCGACCGGTTGACCCCCGACGACCTGCGTGCGGTGCGCTTCGACGTCGTCGCCCGGGGGTACTCGATGGCCCAGGTGGATGCCCTGCTGGCACGGATGGCGGTCGAGATGCAGATGCCCGACGAACTCCCCGCCGACCGCGCTGCGGCACGGCGTGGGGAGTCCGAGGAGAGCCCGCAGTCCCGGGCCCCGGGCGACGACCAGCCCCCGCCGGTCAGCGGAACCGGGACGAATACGGAATAATAGGGGTGTTACCACTGACCAGTGAGCGAGGATGAGTGACATGGCAGCTATGAAGCCGCGTACCGGCGACGGTCCTATGGAGGTCACGAAGGAGGGGCGCGGCATCGTCATGCGCGTGCCGGTCGACGGCGGCGGTCGCCTGGTGGTCGAGCTCAGCTCAGATGAGGCCAGCGAGCTGTTCGCCTGCCTGAAGGACGTCGTCGGCTGATCTGCTTTCCGCCGCGCGGAAACCAGTACTCCGGCAGTCGGGGGTCACAACCGAACTTGGTTGTGACCCCCGCTGCTTCTGTCTGTCTTCTGTCCGTCTCTCAGGAGTCGTGTCGCGCGATGGCCGCCTTGTAGACGTCGACGGTCTGCTCGGCGATCCGCTCCCAGTCGAACTCGTCGATGCAGCGCTGCCTGCCCGCAGCCCCGAAGGCCTTCGCCCTGGCGGGATCGGCCACCAGCTCGTTGAGCCGCTCGGCGAAGGCGTGCTCGAATGTGGCCACCTGCTCGGGAGTCGACTCGTCGGTCGGGACGCCGGGGACCAGGAATCCGGTCTCTCCGTCCACCACGACCTCGGGGATCCCTCCGACGGCCGAGGCGACCACCGGGGTGCCGCAGGCCATCGCCTCCAGGTTCACGATGCCCAGGGGCTCGTAGACCGAGGGGCAGGCGAAGACGGTGGCCGCCGAGAGGACCTGACGGACGCTGGCGCGGGGGAGCATCTCCTGGATCCAGATGACCGGCGCGCGGCGCGACTTCTGCACCCTCGCGAAGGCCTCGTGGAACTCCGCTGCGACCTCGGGAGTGTCCGGGGCACCGGCGAGCAGCACGAGCTGGATGTCGGGATCGAGGTCGGCGGCCGCGCGCACCAGGTGGATCAGCCCCTTCTGGCGGGTGATCCGGCCCACGAAGACGACTGAGGGGGAGTTCGGGTCCATCCCGATCTGCTCGGGCACGTCGGTCTCGGTGACCGGGTGGAACTCGTCGGTGTCGACGCCGTTGCGCACCACGTGCACCTTGTCCGGGTCGAGCTCGGGATAGGCGGCCAGCACGTCGCGGCGCATCCCGGAGCTCACGGCGATGATGGCGTCGGCGGCGTCATAGGCGGTGCGCTCCGCCCAGGAGGACAGTCGGTACCCGCCGCCCAGCTGCTCGGCCTTCCACGGCCGGTCGGGCTCCAGGGAGTGGGCGCTGATGACGTGCGGGATGTCGTGGTAGACGCTGCTCAGCAGCCCCGCCAAGTTGGCGTACCAGGTGTGGGAGTGGACCAGCTCGACGTCCTCGGGGACGGCGGCGGTCATCGACAGGTCGGCGCCGAAGACCCGCAGCGCCGGATTGGCTCCCTCGGGGAAGGTCTCGGGGTGGGCGGTCGCACCTTCGCGGGGTTCGCCCATGCACTGCACGTCGACGTCGATGAACTTGCGCAGCTGGGGCACGAGCTGGGCGACGTGGACCCCCGCTCCGCCGTAGATGGTCGGTGGGTACTCACGGGTCAGGATGGAGACGAGCATGCCCAGATCGTCCCACATGTCTTTGCGGTCCGGGGGCTGCTGCGACACATTGTGAACGGATGGCGTCAGTTTCACCATTCCGGTTGTCAACGCCTGTTTCGGGGAATAAGTTCAGGCCATGGCAATGACGCGTCCGAAGGTGCTGTCCATCGTCCTGGCCGGTGGTGAGGGCAAGCGCCTCATGCCCCTGACCATGGACCGCGCCAAGCCCGCAGTCCCCTTCGGCGGGACTTACCGACTGATCGATTTCGTGTTGAGCAATCTCGCGAACTCCGACCTCACCAAGACGGCGGTGCTGACCCAGTACAAGTCGCACTCGCTGGACCGTCACATCTCGATCGCGTGGCGGATGAGCACGATGCTCGGCAACTACGTGACCCCGGTGCCCGCCCAGCAGCGTCTGGGGCCGCGCTGGTTCCAGGGCAGCGCCGACGCGATCTTCCAGTCTCTGAACCTCATCAATGACGAGGACCCCGACTATGTCGTCGTCTTCGGGGCCGACAACATCTACCGGATGGATGTCGAGCAGATGCTCGAGGCCCACATCGACTCCAGGATGGGATGCACCGTCGCGGGCATCCGGGTGCCGCGCAAGGATGCGTCGGCATTCGGCATCATCGACGCCGGCGAGGACCACAAGATCAAGGAGTTCCTCGAGAAGCCCGCCGACCCGCCCGGCCTTCCCGACTCTCCCGACGAGTCATTCGCCTCGATGGGCAACTACATCTTCAGCCGGGACTCCCTGGTCCAGGCCCTCTACGACGACTCGAACGCTCCCGACGCCCGCCACGACATGGGCGGCGACATCATTCCGCGGTTCGTCAATGCCGGTGACGCCCAAGTCTACGACTTCAAGGACAACCAGGTCCCCGGAGCCACCGAGAAGGACGCCGACTACTGGCGCGACGTCGGGACCATCGACGCCTACCACGAGGCCCACATGGACCTGGTCTCGGTGGAGCCGGAGTTCAACCTGTACAACACCGAGTGGCCGATCTGGACCAGTCAGGTGCAGGCCCCCGGTGCCAAGTTCGTGATGCGCGGAACCTGCGACGACAGTCTCGTCTCGGCCGGCTGCATCATCTCGGGAACCGACATCTACCGGACCGTTCTGGGACCCCGCAGCCGGGTCGAGAGGTGGGCCCGGGTCGATGAGTCGATCCTCATGAACAATGTCCGGATCGGCGCCAATGCCACCGTGCACCGGGCCATCCTCGACAAGAACGTCGTGGTCCCCGACGGCGCCCAGGTCGGCGTCAACCATGAGCACGACCGGGCCCGTGGATTCACCGTCTCACCGGCCGGGGTGACCGTCGTCGGCAAGGGTGTGACCGTTCCGTACTGAGTGTTCGAGGCGGGGGAGGCGACTCCCCTGCACCCCCTCGTAGCGGGGGCTCTGCGGGTGGTCGGCGTACGTCGCGCTGGCCACCTGCGCTGTTGTCAGGGGCGGGGGAGGCGACTCCCCCTGCACCCCCTCGTAGCGGGGGGAGTCCCCGCCTAGATCAGGGCGGGGATGAGTTCGATCGCGACCATCGCCAGGATCACCAGGATGACGAGCCCGGTGACCCACCAGTCGGTGTTGTAGTTGACGAACTCGCGCACCCCGTCGCGGACCCGGATCGACCCGTCATGGATGTTGATCCGGGTGAGTCCGGCCCACACCAGAGTGGTGGTGATGGTGATCAGCAGGCACCACGGACACAGCGCCCCGATCACGAAGTAGGACTGTAGGAAGAGCCACCAGGCGAACAGCAGGGCGATGCAGTAGACCCCCTCGACGCACAGCATGAACCAGCGGGGGAAGCGCACGCCGGCCAGGGTCGCCACCGAGATGGTGAGCACCACGGCCTCGAACATGATCCCCAGAAAGGCGTTGGGGAAACCGAGCACCCGGGCCTGCCAGGTGAGCGCCACCGTGGAGCAGGACAGCACGGAGTTGACGTCGCAGGTGAAGATCGCGTGCGGGTTCTTCGCCAGCTTCCACGCCTCGATGGACAGCACGAAGGAGGCCACCAGTCCGATCGCCCCGGAGACGATCATCTCGATGGCTGTGCCGCGACGCCACTTCTCGGGGTTGTCGACTCCGTTGCTGGACATCTGCGTGGGTGCTCCTTCAGCCGGTTGCGGCGGTGCTCCGCGCGCCGCGGCTCAGAGTACCCCCAGCAGCCTCACGCCTTGGCGGCCAGCAGGAGCCCCTCGCCGACCGGCAGGAGGACCGGCAGGAACTCCTCGGAGTCGGCGACGAAGTCCAGGGCCTCGCGGATGATGAGGGTCTCGTCGTCCTCATTGTCCGGGTCGGCGACCGCACTTCCGGCCAGCGCGTCATTGACCACGACGATCCCGCCGTGGCGCAGCAGTCTCAGGGCCTGGGAGACGTACTCCACGTACTCCAGGCGATCCCCGTTGACCAGCACCAGGTCGTAGGCGCCGTCCCGCAGCTTCGGCAGGACGCTCAGCGGCACCCCCGAGATGAGCCGGAACCGGTTGGAGCGGAACCCGGCGCGCTGGAAGCACCGGCGCGCGGCGTCCTGACGATCGGCCTCCACATCAATGCTGGTGAGCACTCCGTGCTCGGACATCCCCTCGAGCAGGGACAGTCCGGTGACACCCGCGTCGGTGCCGATCTCCACGACCGCGTGGGCATCGATCGACCGGGCGAGGAAGGTGAGAAAGGTGGCCGTGCCGTTGCCGACCGGCGTCCAGCCGGCCTCACCGGCCGCCTCGTGGGCAGCCTCCACCGGCTCCGAGACGGCGACAAAACCGTCGGCGTACTCCCAGGATCGCCGATCCGGACCGGTCGGGAACTCGATTGCTTCGCTCACGGCCCCCAGCGTAGCCGGTGCAGCCCTCGTTACGATGGTGGTCGACAACATGGTCGGCGGCCGAGGAGCCGTGTCCATTGCCAACCAGGAGGCACGTCATGTCCGATCCCATCTTTGGCCGTGTGTTGACGGCCATGGTGACTCCGATGAGCCCCGATGGGGAGGTGGATCTCGACCGTGCCGCGGAGCTGGCAACCCGGCTCGTCGACGTGCAGGGCAATGACTCGCTGCTCGTCAACGGCACCACCGGCGAGTCGCCGACGACCACCGACGAGGAGAAGTCCGCCCTGGTCCGCGCCGTGCGGCAGGCGGTGGGGGACCGTGCCCAGGTGATCGCCGGGGTCGGGACCAATGACACCCGACACACCGTGGCACTGGCCCGGCAGGCCGAGCAGGCCGGGGCGGACGGCCTGCTGGTCGTCACCCCGTACTACTCCAAGCCCTCCCAGGACGGCCTGGTGGGCCACTTCACCACGGTGGCCGATGCCACCGACCTGCCCGTGATGCTCTACGACATTCCCGGGCGCACCGGCACCGCGATCGCCCCGGAGACCTTCATCAGACTCGCCGAGCACCCCCGCATCGTGGCCGTCAAGGACGCCAAGGGCAAGGTGGTCGAGTCCGCCCAGGTGATGGCCGCCACCGACCTGTCCTACTACTCGGGGGACGACGCCATCACCCCGGCTCTGCTGTCACTCGGTGCCGTCGGCGTGATCGGCACCTCCACCCATTTCACCGGACGGTCGATGCACCAGCTGGTCGACCACTACCTGGCCGGGCGCAGGGAGGAAGGTCTCGCCGTCTACCGGCAGATCCTGCCCGTCCTCACCGGCGTCTTCGCCGCCCAGGGGGTCGTGATGGTCAAGGCCGGGCTCGCCCACCAGGGGTTCGGGGTCGGGGGCGTTCGCGCACCGCTGGTCCCGGCAACCCGGTCCCAGGCGGAGACCTTCGCCGCAGTCCTGGACGCCGCCGGGCTGTGAGACAGGCGCCCCGATGCTGATCGGGGAGCGGCCGGACCGTCCCGACGGACTATCCTGACACCATGTCCATGATGAGTCCGACCGAACTTGCGTTCCTCATTCTCATCGGCGTCGTCATGTTCGGACCCGACAAGGTGCCGGACATGGCCCGCAAGGCCGCCCGGGTCTTCCACTTCCTCAAGAACATCGCCAACTCCACGCGCGACCAGCTGCGTGAGGATCTGGGCCCCAAGTACGCCGACCTCCAGATCACCGACCTCAACCCGAAGACCTTCGTCCGCAAGTACGTCATGGACGACTTCCAGGACGACATCAACGGGATCAAGGCCGACCTGGAGGGGGTTCGCAACGACCTGGACTCCAGCATCAACGACTTCCAGACCGCGACCGCCGATGCGCCGCAGTCCCCAAGCTCGGCCAATGAGCCGGCGGCCAGGACGGTGGCCCTGGGATCGGTGCCGGTCCCCTTCGACTCCGAGGCGACCTGACAGGGTCCCCCACCCACGGACTCCCGAGCACGGCATCGGCTGAAGCAACGTCGTGAACACAGCGCCTGCCAGCAGGCCGTGAATGCGGTTCGGCCCCGCCACGATCATCGTGGCGGGGCCGAACCGTGTCAGCCTGGTGCGTGCTCAGTTGGCGACCGGGGTGACCCCCAGGTGCATTCCGGCCAGTCCGCGCGGACGGGAGTCGAGACCCTCGGCCAGCTCGGTGAGGGCCTGGGCTGCCGGGGACTCGGGGTGGGACAGGACGATCGGGTCACCGTCGTCCCCGCCGACCCGCACCTGCTGGTCCAGCGGAATCTGGCCGAGCAGCGGCACCTCGGTGCCCAGCCGCTTGGACAGCGCGTTGGCGGCGGCGCGGCCGCCTCCCTCGCCGAACAGGGTGACCCGGTGGCTCTTGCCGCAGTGCGGGCAGACCGTCTCGAGCCAGGACATGTTCTCCACCACCCCGATCACCTGCTGCTGCATGATGCCGGCCATCGTGCCGGCCCGCTCGGCGACCTCGGAGGCCGCCGGCTGCGGGGTGGTGACGACCAGTACGTCGGCATTCGGGAGCTTCTGGCCCAGGCTCATCGCGATGTCTCCGGTGCCCGGCGGAAGGTCGATGAGCAGGTAGTCCAGATCGCCCCAGTGGACGTCGGCCAGCAGCTGGGTGAGGGCCCGGTCCAGGATCGGTCCGCGCCAGGCGATGACATCGGAGCGGTTCGGCTTGAGCATCCCCACGCTGATGGTCTTGATGCCGAGGGCCGGCACCGGCAGCAGGAGGTCGTCCAGCGGGGTGGGACGTGCCTCGCCGACGCCGAGCATGTCGGGGATGGAGTGGCCGTAGATGTCGGCGTCCAGCAGCCCCACGTTGCGACCGCGGGCGGCCAGCGCCAGGGCGAGATTGACGGTTACCGAGGACTTGCCGACGCCGCCCTTGCCGGAGGCCACCGCGATGATCTTGGTCATGTTGCCCGGCTCGGCGAAGGGGATGACCCGCTCCGGGACGCCGTTGCGCAGCTGCACCTTGAGGGCGTCGCGCTGCTCGTCGGACATCGTGCCGAGCTCGACGTGCACACCGGAGACTCCCTCGATGCCCTGGACGGCCTCGGTGACGCTCTCCCGCAGCTCGGTCTTGAGGGGACATCCCGACACGGTCAGCAGGACTCGCACGAAGGCGCGTCCGGACTCGTCGACGGTGATCTCATCGACCATGTTGAGATCGGTGATGGGACGCCTGATCTCCGGATCAACCACGGAGGCCAGCGCCTCGCGGATGAGCGGGACCAGGGGATTCTCGGTGCTCATGTGTTCTGTCTACATGCCGCAGAATGGCCCGGCAAGTCGTTGCCACAGGTGTGCACTACACACCGTCGCAGCTGACCGCCGGAGGACGGGAGTTCCGCCCTTGGCGGAACGCCCCCGGACCGGCCGTCTCAGTCGTGCCGCTCGGGTGTGCTGGCGGCCTGCTCGGAGTCCTCATCCTCCGGGTTCCCATCAAGGTCGGCGAGGGCCGCCTTGAGTTCCTCCCGCAGGTGGTCCTGCAGCTCGTCGCGCATCTCGGAACGGATGTAGTCGCGGGTCGCCAGGTCGCCCATCTGCATCCGGATCGCCGCCACCTCGCGGGCCAGGAAGTCCATGTCGGAGCGGCTCTGGACGGTGACCCGACGGTCCTCGGCCATCGACATCCGGTCACGGTCCTCCTGCCGGTTCTGGGCGAGCAGGATGAGCGGTGCCGAGTAGGAGGCCTGGGTGGAGAAGAACAGGTTGAGCAGGATGAACGGGTAGGGGTCCCAGCGCAGCCGGAAGATGGCCACCAGGTTCCAGGTCACCCAGACGATCACGATGATCGTCATGTAGACGATGAACTTGGCGGTGCCCATGAACCGGGCCACCGACTCGGCGAACCGCCCGAAGGTCTCGGAGTCCAGCTGGACCCGCGGCATCCGGCGTCCGGTGCGGGGGCCGGGCAGGTCCAGCCGCATGTCGTCGCGGGTCCGCTCCCGGTCGCGCTCGTGATCAGCCACGTCTCACTCCTGCCAGCTGTCCATCCATCTGGTCGCCGCGCCAGTCGGCCGGCAGCAGGTGGTCCAGAAGATCATCGACGGTGACCGCCCCGACCAGCTCCCTGCCGGAGTTGACCACCGGGGCGACCACCAGGTTGTAGGTCGCGAAGTACCGGCTGATGGCGCCCACCGGGGTGTCGGTGGCCAGCGGCTGAAGGTCGGTGTCCAGCAGCAGGGAGACCATCGTCGACGGCGGTTCCCGTAACAGCCGCTGGACGTGGACCACTCCCAGGTAGCGCCCCGACGGGGTGTCCAGGGGAGGCCGGCAGACGAAGACCATCGAGGCCAGGGCCGGGGTGATGTCCTCACTGCGGACTTTCGCCAGGGCGTCGGCGACGGTGGCGTCGGGGCCGAGAATGACCGGTTCGGGGGTCATCATGGCGCCGGCGGTGAAGTCGTCGTAGACCAGCAGGTTGCGGACGTCCTCGGCGTCCTCGGGGCGCATCCTGGCCAGCAGTCTCTCGGCCAGGTTGTCGGGAAGATCCTGGACGAGGTCGGCGGCGTCGTCGGGGTCCATCTCCTCGAGGATGTCGGCGGCCCGTTCCGGATCCAGGATGAGGATGAGGGACACCTGCTCGTCCTCGGGGAGTTCCTCGATGGCGTCGGCCAGCTGGTCGTCGTCGAGGGCCTTGGCGACCTCGGCACGGCGTCTCGGCGACATGTCGTGGAGCTCCCGTGCAACATCGGCGGGTTTCATGTCCTGCATCTCGGCGACGGTCCGCTCGGTGGACTGACGTCCCATCATCACCAGGGCGGGCACCTCGTCCCAGTCGACGATGATCGTCGACAGAGCCTTCTTGCGCAGCGAGGTGAACCGGTTGTGGCCGCCGGCCGGGGTCACCGCCACCTGGGAGATCTCCCAGTCGTGGGTGCGCACCGATCTCATCGCCACGTCGAAGATGTTCACCGGGGAGCCGTCCCGGGTGAAGGTGCGGTCGAACAGGTCATCGACGACCAGGGTCTCGGCCTCGCGCCGGGAGAAGACCCGGGTGTCGACGGTGCCGGCGATCATCACCTGGTTGACGTCGATGGCATGGACCCGGGGCATCGGCACGAAGATCTTGCGTCGCGCGAAGAGCTCCACCACCAGTCCGCGCACTCGGGGTGCTCGGCCCTGGGTACGCAGCTGGATGACGACGTCTCGGACCTTCCCCACCTGGTCACCGGCGGCGTCGAGCACGGGAAGACCCCGCAACCGGGAGATGAATACTGCGGACGACCTGCTCACCCGCTCAATCTACAAGTCGCGGAGAATCGGCGACACGCGCCCCGCGGCCAGGCACCCGGTGGCCGAGTGGGGGAGGCACTGTGGTTCCCGAGGAGAGGGTGGATCGCGATGAGCGGGGTGGTTCGCGGCGGGCGCCGTGGTTTCCAGCGCCCACGGTGCTTCGTAGAGTGGAGGTGTCACCACCTCAGGAGGTCCATCATGGCTGGGCAGCACGTTCCGGCGTCCCTTCTACAGCTCGACTACCCGCAGTCGGTCATCGTCGTCGACGACTACCAGACCGCGCAGAAGATCGTCGACCACCTCTCCGACCAGGAGTTCCCGGTCGAGAACCTGTGCATCGTCGGCACCGATCTGCGCACCGTCGAGCGGGTCACCGGGCGCAAGACCTGGGGGAGCGTGCTCGGGCAGGGGGCGGTCTCCGGACTGGGCACCGGCCTGCTCGTCGGCCTGATGCTGGCCTTCTTCACCGGATCCTCCGGGAACTTCCTCACCATGCTCATCACCGGTCTGCTGATCGGTGTGGTGATCGGAATCATCACCGCGGCGATCGGCTACTCGATGACCGGCGGCCGGCGCGACTTCGACTCCGTCCAGCAGGTGGTGGCCACCCACTACGAGGTGCTCGCCGAGCACAAGGTCGCCGCGAAGGCCCGCGAGATCGTCAACGCGATGCCCGAGTTCCGGGCCCGGGCCTTCGAGGGCTGAGCCCGACCCCCGCTGCCGGGAGCCGAACCTGATTCAGGCGCTTGAGGGCTGAGCCGGACCCCGCCGAGAGGTTCGCCGGACCCCCGGCGGCGGGGCGATGGCGGGCGGATGCAAGGATGCCAGGGACCTGTCCGCCGGCGAGGAAAGACCCATGGCACACGCGAAGACATCCGGAAACGGCCGCCCGTCGAGCATCCCCGGGAGTCCGACAGAACCGGCACCGCGCTGGATGCAGGTGCTCTTCGCCGCCACCGCGGTGCTCATCACCATCACCCTGGCGCTGGGTTCGACGGTGTGCGCGACCGACGCCAGCGCGTCGTGTCCCAACTGGCCGGGCTGCTACGTCGGGAAGCTCACCCCCAGCGCCCACACCCAGCCGGTGGTCGAGTTCATCCACCGGGTGATCTCCAGCAGCATCGGGCTGTTCGCGGTCGCCTCGGTGCTCGCCGGCGTGGCCCACCGACGTCGCAACCGGGCGCTCGTGGTGCTCCCGGTCATCGCCCTGCTGGGGGCGCTGACCTCCGGGGTGTTCGGGATGATGACCATCAAGTGGGGTATCAACAGCGTCGAGGCCTCCCTGGACCTGCTCGCCGCCCTGATCGCGATGGGTGCGATGTGGCGCGCCTGGTTCGTCACCCGCCATCCCGGAGCCGGCTGGACGTGGCGGCCGCGGGTGAGATGGGGAGTGGCGGCCGTCGTGACTCTGATGGCGGCCCATGTCGGCGCCGTGCTGGTGGCCGGCAGCAGCTCCCTGACCCGGTGCATGGGGTGGGCGCTGTTCGTCCGCGGCGTCGGGGACGCCCCGCTGGCCGGATGGGTCGTCCAGCAGGCGGTGATGGCCGTCGGGGAGCTGCTCACCATCGGCCTGGTCGTGATGCGGCTGCGTCACCGGGTCACCCTCTGGGACCTGCTGCTGGCCGCCCTCGTCGTCATGGTGCTGGTGGTCGGGGTGGTCATCGCCGCTGCCGGAGCCAACGACGGGCTGGCCGTGGTGCACGCGGTGGGCACCGTGCTGATCCTCAACCTCGTGATGACCGGCACCATGCGCGATGCTGTCTGACTGAGGCCGGGGGGCGACCCCCTGGCAACCCCCGGGCGGGGGCTCGGTGGGTGGCTGGGGTCCGCCGCGCCGGCCCGTTGGATGGGGTGAGGGGCCGGGGGGCGACCCCCTGGCAACCCCCCGGCCCTCGCCACTACTTGGTGCTGCGACCCCAGATCTCGGCCATCCAGTCCTCGACCTCGTCGATCTGGCGGGGGGTGTCCTTCGACAGCCACTCGCAGTCGCCGTCGGTGATGAGGATGTCGTCCTCGATCCGGATCCCGATACCGCGGAACTCCTCGGGCACCAGGAGATCACTCTTCTTGAAGTAGATGCCGGGCTCGTCGGAGACCGTCATGCCCACTTTCAGCGGTCCGGAGTAGTCCTTGCGGGCAGCCTCCGAGCAGTCGTGGACGTCCAAGCCGAGGTGGTGGCTGGTGCCGTGCACCATCCAGCGGCGGAACTGGCCGCCCTCGGGGGACAGCGCCTCATCGACCGACACCGGCAGGATCCCCCACTCGGCGAGGTACTCGCAGATCACCCGGATCGCCGCCTGATGGATCTCCCGGTGGTCGTGGCCGACCCGGGCCACCGCCGCTGCGGCGTCCTGAGCCTCCAGAACCGCCTGGTAGACCTTCCGCTGGGCCGGCGAGAACCGGCCTGAGACCGGCAGGGTGCGGGTGATGTCGGCGGTGTAGAGCGAGTCTACCTCGATCCCGGCGTCGATGAGGACCAGCTCCCCGGGCCTCAGGTCCCCGTCATTGCGCATCCAGTGCAGGGTGTTGGCGTTGTCGCCGGCGGCGCAGATGGAGCCGTACCCGACGTTGTTGCCGAGGTGACGGGCGTGCAGGTTGAAGGTTCCCTCCAGCCAGCGCTCTCCGCGGCCGTTCGCCACGGCCGCCGGAATCTGCTCGATCATCGCCTCGAACCCGACCTTGGACTTGCGGCAGGCCTGGCGCAGCTGTCCGATCTCCCACTGGTCCTTGCAGAACCGGGCCGCCGAGGTGGCCTCGTAGAGCTCCTGGTCGGCCTCCTCGGAACCGGTCGAGCGCAGCGAGTCCACCGTCTCGGTGATTCCCGGGTCGGCATCGCGGATCACCCTGACCTGCGGGTCGGACGCCGAGACGGCCTCCTGGAGGCGGGAGATGTCGTGGCACTCCAGGCCGGTCATCGCCGACATCTCAGCCAGCGACTCCCGCTTGCCGACCCACATCTCCCCATAGGTCGGGTCGGCGTAGAACTCACGGTCGGTGCGAGGGGCGCGCGGCTTGAAGTAGAGGACGTCGCGGCTCTCGACGGAGCCGTCGACGATGAGCACCGCATTGGGCTCCCGGTCGGTGCCCAGCCCGGTGTAGTAGGCGAAGGCGCTGTTGGGCCGGAACGGGTAGTCGCAGTCGTTGTTGCGGCGCACCAGGGTGCCCGCCGGGATCACCAGGCGCTCCCCGGGGAAGCGAGCGGCCAGGGCATCGCGGTGCGCGGTGGCCGAGGGCACCGAGTCGAGCTGCTGCTCGGGAGCGGTGTCGTAGGGGGCCCATCCGGTCGGGATGAAGTCGACGAATGCCTGGGAGAAGGGGGTCTGCCGCTTGGGCAGCTTCTGCTCCTCGGCCACCGCCAGCTGTGCGGCGGCGTCCTCCTCGGTGTGCCGGTCTCCCGTCGAAGAGCTGTTGGTCGTCGACTGGACCTCTGTCATATGTCCCCGCCTCAGGGTCGGAATGGTGAGGGCGGCCGGTCGGCCGCCGCTGCCGATTCTAGTCGCGGCGTCTCGACGAACCCCCAAGAAATGTCAGAAATGTCACAATTCAGCGCTGGCGTTTCATTGGCTGAGGTGGTGGCCCGGAAGGATGTGAGTCGTGCAATTATTCAAACAGGGGTGTCGCATCCCGACACCCATCGTTCGATGGCAGAGGAAGTTCTTTTCATGGCCGATCCGATTTATCACCTCGCCCAGGAGCGTCGGCTGGTCACCGCGCTCCCCGGTCCCCGGTCCAAGGAGCTCGCGGCTCGGCGCGATGCCGTGGTTGCCAAGGGTGTCTCGTCATCGTCCCCGTTCTACGTCGCGCAGGCCGACGGCGGCGTCCTGGTCGACGCCGACGGCAACTCGGTCATCGACCTCGGCGCCGGCATCGCCGTGACCAGCGTCGGAGCCTCGGCCCCGCACGTCGTCCACAACGTCCAGGAGGCGGTGGCCAACTTCACCCACTCGAGCTTCGCCACCACCCCCTACGAGGGCTATGTGGCGGTCTGCGAGCAGCTGGCCGAGCTCACCCCCGGAACCTTCGCCAAGAAGACGGTGCTGGTGAACTCGGGTGCCGAGGCCGTTGAGAACGCCATCAAGATCGCCCGTCACGCGACCGGCAGGGCCGCCGTCGCGGTCGCCGAGAACGCCTTCCACGGCCGGACCAACCTCACCATGGCACTCACCACCAAGGCGATGCCCTACAAGGTGGGATTCGGGCCCTTCGCCCCGGAGATCTACCACTTCCCGAGCAGCAACCCGTTCCGCGAGCCCGAGCCGATCACCGGTGAGCAGGCCGCCCAGCGCGCCATCGACTACCTCGAGACGACGGTCGGCGCCGATCATCTCGCCTGTCTGCTGCAGGAGCCGATTCAGGGCGAGGGCGGATTCATCGTCCCGGCGGAGGGCTACCTGCCGACCCTGCAGGCATGGTGCCACGAGCACGGGATCGTCTTCATCCTCGACGAGATCCAGTGCGGCTTCTGCCGTTCCGGTAAGTGGTTCGCCTGCGAGTACGAGGGCGTGGAGCCCGACCTCATCACCACCGCCAAGGCGCTCGGCGGTGGGCTCCCGCTGGCGGCCGTGACGGGCCGGGCCGAGATCATGGACAGCGCTCAGGCCGGCGGCCTCGGCGGCACCTATGGCGGCAACCCGATCTCGTGCGCTGCCAGCCTCGGTGCCATCGAGACCATGAAGGAGTGGGACCTGCCCGCTCGCGCTCGCGCCATCGAGTCCGCGATCCGCAGCAAGGTCGGTCCGCTGGTCGGATCGGGTTCGGTCGGGGACGTGCGCGGGCGCGGGGCCATGATGGCCGTCGAGTTCGTCAAGCCCGGCACCAAGGAGCCCGATGCGGCCCGCGCCGGTCAGGTGGCCTCTGAGCTGCTCCACGAGGGGGTCATCGTCCTCACCTGCGGGATCTACGGCAACTGCGTGCGGTTCCTGCCCTCTCTCACCATTCCGGCAGATCTGCTCGACGAGGCGCTCGACCTGTTCGTGGCCGCAGCCTCCCGCTGACCGGTCCCGACACACCGGCGGCAACCCGCCGGAGCCACTCCATCGGCCCGGCGTCCAGGAATCAGATTCGGTTCCAGGACGCCGGGTCGATCGTCCCCCGGTAGGCCGGCAGGTCCACCGGGGAGTCGCCCGGGCGGAAGAAGTCCCACGGCCGGGTCACCCCGGCGGTGCCCTCGCGGCGGGTGCGGTGCACCCGGTCCGAGGAGAGCACCGCCTCGAAGGATCCGGGCCGGTCGTCGTTGATCCCGCTGATCCGCTCCCCCTGGGGTCCGAACAGCGCCGAGACGCCGACCCCGACCGGTCCGGCGACATTGACGGTGAGGAAGTTGACCTGCTGGGTGATCGCGTTGGCCCGGGCGATCACCATCTCCTGAGGCCGGTCGGGGGTCGTCGTCTTCACCGGGTTGATGATCGTCTCGGCGCCCAACCAGGCCAGATTCCGCGAGATCTCGGGGAACCACGAGTCGAAGCAGATGCACAGCCCGAGGCGGCCGACCCCCTCGATGTCGAAGACGCACAACCGATCCCCCGGGGTGTACGGCTCGGTGGGCCGCCAGGGGAAGATCTTGCGGTAGCTGGCGGTGAGATCGCCATCGGGGGAGAGTACGACCGAGGTGTTGAACAGGGCGCCCTCGGGGCCCCGTTCGCAGACGCTGCCCGGAATGAGCCAGATGCCGAGACGCCGCGAGATGGCGGCCAGACCGGCGATGAGGGGGCCGTCCAGAGGCTGGGCCGCAGCGCGCAGCCGGGCCTCCCGGGCCCGATCGGGGACCCCGTCGGCGAACAGGTGGAGTTCGGGCCACACCAGCATCCCGGTTCCCGGATGCCGGTCCAGGAGGTCGCGGCAGGACCGTTCAAAAACGTCCAGAGGAGTCCCGATAGGAACGGGAACCCCCTGGACGCCCAGAGCCGTCAGCTCGTGGCGCTGCGTCACGCAGCGTCGCCCATCTCGGGCGGGGGACGGTGGAACCCGCGGGTCAGCCAGGTGAGCACGCCGATTCCGATCACGAGCCAGGAGCCTCCCACCACGAGGGCAGGGGTGTCGAGCTGGGTGAGCAGGTAGAACACGACGAGCACGCCGAGGGCGGGCAGCACATAGCCGACCAGGCGTCCGGGGCCATGGGCCTCGGAGGCGTGCTTGCGCGACAGCGCGATGGCCGCGACGTTGACCATCCCGAAGGCGATGAAGGCCCCGAAGTTGATGAACGAGGTGGAGGTGCTGACGTCGAGCAGGCAGCCGATGAGGCCGACCACCGCGACCACCAGGATGGCGTTGCGCGGGGTGCCGGTTCGCTTGGAGACCACGCCGAAGAACCGCTTGGGCAGGACGCCGTCGCGACCCATCGCGAACATCAGGCGGGAGGCGGAGGCCTGGGCGGCGATCCCGGAGGCGAACTGTCCGACGATGAGGCCGGTCAGGAAGACCGCCGACAGGAACGCGCCGCCGATGCTCTTGGCGATCTCGAAGGCGGCCGAGTCGATGTCGACGACCGCCACCAGGGGATGGACGAGCTCGGTGAAGTAAATCGACACGACGAAGATTCCGCCGCCCACCAGGGCCGTCAGCATGATGGCCTTGGGGATCGTGCGCCGGGCATCGACCGTCTCCTCGGTGAGCGTGGTGACCGCGTCGAACCCGAGGAAGGAGTAGGCGGCGGTGGCGGCGCCCGCCGACAGCGCGAGAACGTTGAACGGGGTCCCCGTGAAGGGGGTCAGGCTGATCAGGCTGCGTCCGTGGTGGAGGACCGCGTAGACCGCGAACACGGTGAACAGCGCGATCACCAGGATCTCGATCGCCAGCAGCACCAGGTTGGCCTTGTCGGCCACCTTGATGCCGAGGATGTTCAGGGTGGTGGTGGAGACGATGAAGATGAGGATCCAGGTCCAGTCGGGCACCGCCGGGAAGGCCGCGTTGAGGTAGGAGGCGCCGATCAGCCAGATCACCATCGGGATGAAGACGTAGTCGAGCAGGGATCCCCAGCCCACAAGGAAGCCCAGATGGTTGCTGACCATCCGACGGACGTAGGTGTAGGCCGATCCGGCCATCGGGATCTCCCGGGACAGTCGGCCGTAGCTCGCCGCGGTGAGCAGCATCGCGACCAGGGCGATGAGGTAAGACCCGGCGGTGCCGCCGTGGGACTTGTCGGAGATGACCCCGAAGGTGCCCAGCACGATGATCGGCGCCAGGTAGGCCAGCCCGAAGGCCAGCACCGAGTGGAGGCGCAGCTGCGGGCGAAGGTCATGGGAGGAGTCGGCCTGACCGGTCGGGCCGGTACCGCCGACGACCGATCGGGTGGTGGGTGTCGCTGACATGGGGATGTCCTTCCCTCAGCTCCGTCCCGAAGGGTTCCGAAACGGTGATGGGGTCGCGTTCTGGTGCCGGCCCGTTGCCAGGAGAATAATTGTTCTGACTGGCGATTCTGTTTCTGTCCACCGCTGTGATTCAGCTGTAACAATGCCCAGGGGCGGTGCCCGCGGCTTTTCGGGCGGTGCATTCCGCCGGGCCGACGACCGATATTTCCCCGCCGTGGTGCGTGGGTCATCCCCGGTGCGAGACGGGGGGTCGGGGGTCGGGGGAGACCGGTGGCGCCATCGGGACAGGGGCCGAGCGACTAGGCTGAGCCGGACCCGTTCGTGGACGGTGGAGCCGCCACCGCCCGTTCAGTAGGAGGCACAGAATCCTGTGAAAGCCACACCGCAGGAGCAGTGGCGACTGCTCGACGTCGCCGAGACCGATCGTCTCCTGGCCCAGGCCGCACACCGCCGCAAGACTCTTCCCGAGCTGGCCGAACTGTCCCAGCTCGCGGTCCAGCGACGCGATCTCGCCGAGGAGGTCGTCCGACTGGCCACCGAGGTCTCCGATGCCCAGGAGGAGGAGGCCCAGGTTGAGCACGACCTGCAACCTGCCCGGGCCCGTCTTGAGCGCAACCAGAAGACCGTCGACGACGGCCTGTTGTCAGACCACAAGGCCCTGGTCGGTCTCACCGATGAGATCGAGCACCTCAAACGCCGGATCTCGGACCTGGAGGACACTGAGCTGGAGGCCATGCAGCGTCTCGAGGACGCCCAGAAGGTCCACGAGGAGGCCGATCGGCGCAGGCTGACCCTCGACGACCACATCCGCGGGGTGCTGAAGTCCCGCGATGACCAGTTCGCAGAGATCGACCGCCAGCTCAAGCAGCTCACCGAGCAGCGTCGTGCCCAGGCGGCCGGGATTCCCGCCGACCTGCTCAAGCTCTACGAGACCCTGCGCACCCGGACCGGTCAGGGTGCCGGCCGACTCCACCGCGGGGTGTGCGAGTCCTGCGGGATCACGATCAATGCCGCCGATCTGCGACGGTTCGCGTCGGCCGGCGAGGACGAGGTACTGCGCTGCGAGGAGTGCGACCGGATTCTGGTGCGGACGGCCGACTCCGGGTTGTAGAGTTGGCCGCTGGACGAGCCACCCGGGTGATCGCGGCAGCCATTGCTGTCGAGGAAAGTCCGGGCTCCAGAGGGCATGGTGGTGGGTAACACCCACCCGGGGCGACCCGCGGGACAGTGCCACAGAGAACAGACCGCCGGTCCTCGGACCGGTAAGGGTGAAACGGCGGTGCAAGAGACCACCGCGTCATCGGTGACGGTGACGGCAGGGCAAACCCCACCTGGAGCAAGGCCAAGAAGACCGAGAGGTCGCGGACGCGTTCGAGGGCTGCCCGCCCGAGCGTCCGGGTAGGCTGCGCAGCCATTCGGCTGGAGGGTGTCGGCAACGGCACTCACAGATGGATGATCACCGCTCCTTCGGGAGTACAGAACCCGGCTTACAGGGTGGCTCGTCCCCACAATGCGTCTCTGGCCACGGGTGATGGTGGAACGCTGAGGCTTCTGGTCGCTCTCTGGTCGCCGCGTCACTCCCGTGACATCTGTTGAGGTCGTGTGATGTCGTGGGAGATCCGGGCCGGGGTGAACATTTCACTCGCGGAACGGCGTTCTGGGCGCTGGTGAGCGCGGAGGAGTCCCTTTGGTGAGTGAAAGTTTCACCGCTGGGCGTCTCGGAGGTCTTCTCGAGGACCTCGCGAGGATCGAGGTGGGGGAGAAGACTCCAACTGAGCCCCGTGTCTGGGGCGGTGTCGGGTGGCAAGCGCCAGGGGAGGTGTCCCACGTCTCCATTCGGCTGGACCTGCTGGAAGAGCCTTGGGCATCGGGCTGGGGTGAGCATTTCACTCGCGGAACGGCGTTCCGGGCGTTGGTGAGTGCGGAGAGGCTCCTTGGGCGAGTGAAAGCCCCACCGCTGGGCGTCCCAGAGGTCTTCTCGAGGACCTCGAGAGGGTTGAGGTGGGTGACTCCAATGGGCCCCGACCGCGGCTCTGGGGCCAGGGTCAGAAGAGGGCGGCGCGAGCAGGCGCGATGACATCGAAGCCCGGGTATTGACGGGGGCTGGCGATACCCTGAGCCGGCGAAGGATCCCGAGGCCAGCGATGGGCCGACGACAAGGCCGTGAGACCCAGTGGGAGGAGTGGCGATGCTCTACATGGTGTTCTTGGCGGTCTGCATCGTCGTCTGCATCTGGTGGGGTGGCCCTGGTATCAGGCGTCGCTCCCGGTTGGACTGGACCCAGGTCCCGGGCGTCACCCGACGCCGCGGAGGCGTCGTTGTGCCGATCGGCGGGTTGTCCTGGGCGCCGATACCCTCCGAGTTGGCCGACACTCGACGGTTCGAGCTGGTCGGATCCAGCACCAGATCCTTCGGCGGCTCGCCGGTGGTGGTGCTCGCCAGGGGCCAGCGGATCGGCGTCCTCGAGGGTGCTGCAGCGCGGAAGATCAATGCCGAGCTGAGGAGGCGCAGGCTCGCGCGGCTGCTGGTGGAGGGCGAGCTCACCGGACGCCACGAGGGTCGGGTGGTGCTGCCCTACGACTTCTCTCCGGCCACCCCGGAACTGCCCGCCGGCCCGGCGCGCGCCTTCCCGGTGCCGGTCCCGGTCGAGGCCTGGGGGTCGGCCACCACGACAGTGGACGCCGTCCGCTGCGACTTCTTCCTCACCGAGCTGAGCGCTCTCTATCCCGACGGCCGACCTCCCTCGGGGACCTCGGGACGGACCCTCAGCGGGCTCGATGCCGAGATCTTCCCGACTGGTCAGGGCCGGATCGGAGTCTTCATCGATGACCGGCAGATCGGCTGGCTGGCCGCCGCACACGAGATCAGCCACCGGCAGGTGCTCGAGGACCTGGCTGCCGGCGGGCACTCACTGCGGGTGAAGGTCTCGGTACGGGTGGGGACCGGGGATCGCCCCAGTGTGCGGGTGCGCATCTGGCTGCCGGAGGTCGATCAGATTCTCCCCCCAGGCGCGCAGATCGAGGACCCGCACGTGCTGCTGCCTCCGGGTTCGACGGTTCAGGTGACCGGTGAGGAGGAACATCTGGACGAGCTGGTGGCGATGCTGGGTGACGAGCACGAGGTGATCAAGGTCGCCGAGCTGTACCTGTTCACCAGACAGACGGCGCGCACTCTCAAGCAGATCGTCGGGGTGCGTATCGATGGCCGTCCGGTGGGGGAACTGACATCCGCCAGTGGCGCTCATTTCGAGGCGGTGCTGAGAGCCTGTTCCGAGCGGGGCCTGAGGGCACTGTGCCGGGCGACGATCTCCGGCAACCAGCTCAAGGCCGATGTCACCCTCAATGTCACCAAGGGCGGCTCCCTCACCTCGCAGTGGATCAGCCGCCACATCCTCGCCCGGCCCGGCGTGGACTCACATCCAGTGCTTGCGCTTGAAGATCACCCACAGCAGGACTCCGGCGGTGAGCATCAGCGCCAGTGAGAACGGGTATCCCAGCGCCCAGTGCAACTCGGGCATGACGTCGAAGTTCATCCCGTAGATCGCGCCGATCACCGTGGGCGCCAGTCCGATGGCCGCCCAGCCGGAGATCTTCTTCATGTCCTCGTTCTGCTGCTGGGTCACCAGGATCGAGTTGACGTCGAGGATCTGACCCATCCCGGAACGCAGGTCCTCCACCCTGGTGTTGACCCGAGACAGGTGGTCGGAGACGTCCTGCAGGTAGGCCCTCAACGAGTCGAGGGTGCGGTACTTGGCGAAGCCGGCGCGCAGATCCTGGATCACCTCGGCCAGGGGGACGCAGGACTGCTGGAGATCGATGATCTCGCGGCTGAGCCGGTAGATCCGCTCGGTGACCTTCGGGTCCCCGGCGAAGACCTGCCTCTCGATCTGCTCCCGGTCGACGCCGAGCTCGCGCAGCACCTGCAGATACCCGTCGACCACCAGGTCCAGGAAGGAGTAGAGGACGGCGTCGGCCCCGAGCTTCGTCAGCTCGACATTCTGGGAGAGGCGCTCGGCCCTGTCGGTGGCGGGGTTGTGGCCGTCCTGCCGCAGGATCGCCACCACATTGTGGTGGGTGACCAGGTGGTACTCGGTGACCTGGACGTCCTCGATCTCATCGACATAGGTCGCCATTCGCGCCACCACGAAGAGCACCTCCGGGTAGCGCTCCATCTTGGGACGCTGGCCCGCCTTGAGGAGGTCTTCCACCAGCACCGGGTGGAGGTGCCATGCTCTGGCGAGGTGTCGGATCTGCTGGGGGCTGGGGCAGTCGTAGTCCAGCACGACCAGACGCTCGGGGTCGCCATTGGCGTAGGCCAGGGCGTCCTCGACCACCCCGCCGGAGGCGTCCGGTCCGGCCGTTGCGGTTCCGTGCACCTCGCCGTGCCGCAGACGTACCACCTTCACCGTGGAGGCCTCGGGCTCCTCGGCGGTAGCCGGCTTGTCGTGGCGGCCGATGAGGTCGATGAGCCGGTGGGAGCGGTCGCGGTTCTGGACTGGACTCCTCATGTGCGGCTCCTCTGCCTGACGACGCCCCGGCGGATGTGGTGCCGGACGGCACGTCACTCTACGGCCACTCCTCGCCGGGGGTCGAGTCGAGGAGGGGCTCGGGTCGGCATGCCCGGACGAACCGGCACACCCGGAAGCGTCGCCATGCCCGGGTAGCATCGCGCCAATGATGGGTTCGCTGGTCGCCGTCTCCTCGTGGGTTCTGGTCGTGGCGGTTCTGCTGGCCGCCAGCACCGCCGCGAGGCGTCCCGGCGGCCCGTGGCAGCGGCCCCGGGCCTCCACCGCCGCGCTGTGGCTGGTGGTTGTGGTGCCCTCCCTGATCCAGTTGGTCGTCCCGGCCCTGCTGCCCGCCCTGGAACGGGACTGGGCGCGCATCGGCTCGGGGCAGCTGTGGCGGTTGGTCACCTCCGTCGTCGTGCAAGACGGTGGCCCCCTCGGACTGGTGTTCAATCTGTTCTGCCTGACCCTGGTCCTCGTCCCGGCCCAGCGGTACTGGTCGGCCGGGCGGGTCTGGATCACCTTCTGGTCGGGGGCGGTCCTCTCCAACCTCGCCGTCGGTCCCGTCCTGGAACCGGTCGGCGGGGGCAACTCGATGGCGGTGTTCGCTCTCGGCTCGGCTCTCGTCTCGAACCTGCTGCTCTCCCGGCCGGACCGCCGTGCCCTCCTCTGGGCGGGCGTCGCGATCGCCTGCATGGCGCTCATGGCGGCCGGACGCGACTATCACGCCGTCTCCTGTGCGATCGGGCTGGCGGCCGGGCTGGTGCCTCCTCACGGTCCGCGCCCCCAGAACCCGGACCCACAGGGCCCTCACCAGGGCTCTCGCCGGGGCTCCCAGGGCAGTCGCGAAGGTCTCGAGGATTGAGCTCGCGTCTCAAGCGGTGATAATGTCACAACAACTCCGGACCGCACCTGCGGGCCGTCGGGAGATCCGGGAAGAGGACGATGCACGAGCGAATGTGTTGTTGTTGTCGCTGAGACAGCACCACTGCACCATTCGTCGATTCCGCCTCTGAGGTAACTCTGTGACCACCCCCGAACCGGGAGCCCTGTCTGACGTGGACAACGCCGACAGACACCATCCCGACACCCCCTCCGCGCCGTCCCACGACGGGACTCCCGATCCGTCCCCCGACGGGCGCCCGGTGTCCACCCACCACGTGTGGCGACGTCTCCGCCGCGACCGCTGGGCGGTGACCGGCGGGGTGGTGGTCGTCCTCACCACCCTGGTGGCGGTGTTCGCGCGGCTGATCACCCGACTCAGCGGGCGAGACCCCTACAGCTACAACCTGTCCGCCCTCGACGGATCCGGGCTGCCGCTCGGGCCGTTCGGAGGGATCAGCGCGGCCCATCCGTTCGGGGTGGAGCCGCAGACCGGCCGCGACCTGTTCGCCATCGTCGTCGAGGGCACCCGTACCTCCTTCTTCATCGGACTGGGCGCCACCATCCTGTCGATGGTCATCGCCATCGTCGTCGGCGTCACCGCGGGCTACTTCGGCGGCTGGTGGGACGCCCTGGCCTCCAGGACCACCGACGTCGTGCTGGGATTCCCGCAGCTGGTGTTCATGATCGCGATCTCCGCGGTCGTCCCGGCCAGTGCGCCACGGGTCCCGATGATGATCCTCATCATCGGCGTCCTGGGCTGGCCCTCCACCGCCCGGGTGCTGCGCAGCCGCGCCATGTCGCTGCGGGGACGCACCTTCGTCCAGGCCTCCAGGGCGATGGGGGCCGGCGAGTTCCACGTCCTGGCCACCCAGCTGCTGCCGAACCTGGTGGCCACCATCATCGTCTTCACCACCATCTCCATCCCGGGCAAGATCGGCGCCGAGGCCGCCCTGTCCTTCCTCGGGGTGGGGGTGACGCCGCCGACCCCCTCATGGGGACGGACCATCGGCTCGGCGGTGACCTGGGTGAGCACCGATCCCTGGTACCTGCTGTTCCCCGGTGCCGCCCTGTTCCTCGTCACCCTCGCCTTCAACCTGTTCGGCGACGGGCTGCGCGACGCCATCGACCCCAGGACCGGTGAGGCCCGATGAACCGCCTGCGATTCCTGGCCTCCCGGCTGCTCCAGACCCTGCTGGTCCTGGTGCTCATCACCTTCATCACCTTCGCGATCTTCCAGCTGTTCCCCGCCGACCCGGCGCAGCTGGCCTGCGGCAAACCCTGCACCCCCGAGAGCCTGGCCCGGGCCCGGGCCTACATGGGATTCGACAAGAGCTGGTACCTGCAGTTCTGGGACTACCTGTCCGGCATCATCACCGGCACCAGCTACGGCTCCGGCGCCGATCTCGTCCGGTGCTCGGCTCCCTGCCTGGGCTACTCCTTCCGGCTGTCGGCCCCGGTCACCGAACTCATCGCCTCCCGGTTCCCGATCACCTTCTCCATCGCCGTCGGCGCCGCCGTGCTGTGGATGGTGATCGGCGTCGTCGCCGGCATCGCCTCGGCGCTGCGCCGCGGCACCACCCTGGACCGGGTGATCATGACCGGCACCGTGCTCGGCGTCTCGGCGCCCTCCTACCTGGTGGGGCTGCTGGGGATCCTGCTGCTCGGGTTCACCGCCGACATCGTCCCCGTCTCGGGATATGTGCCGCTCTCCCAGAGCCCGGTCGACTGGGCCTGGCACCTGGCCCTCCCGTGGACCGTGCTGGCCCTCATCTCGGCGGCGGTCTACGCCCGGATGGTGCGCGGCGAGATGCTGGAGAACCTCGGCGAGGACTACGTGCGCACCGCCCGGGCGGCGGGTCTCCCGGAGCGCCGGGTGATCGGCAACCACGTCCTGCGCAACATCTCGGTACCTGTCCTCACCTACTTCGCACTGGACTTCGGCGGCCTTCTAGGCGGCGCGGTCATCACCGAGAAGGTGTTCTCCATCCAGGGCCTGGGCGCCCTGTTCATGGACGCCGTCGGCGCCACCGACATCCAGCTCGTGATGGGCATCACCCTGGTCGCCGCGGCCGCCGTCATCCTGATGAACTTGGTCGCCGACGTGCTCGCGGCGGCGATCGACCCACGGGTCTGAGACCTCTCTCCTCCCGACACCCTTCCGACACCACAAGGACAGTCACATGGTCAATCCCATCCACCCCTCCAAGGCCCTCTCCCGGCGCGGCTTCCTGGCCGGCACCGGGGCGACCGCACTCACGCTGGCCCTGGCCGCCTGCGGGGCCAACGAACGATCGGCCTCCGGAACCGGTTCGGCCACCCCCACCAAGGGCGGGACGCTGACCATCCTGCAGTCGGCGACCGACATCAACTGGGACCCGGCTAAGAGCCAGTCGATGGCCGTCACCTCGCTGGCCCTGGTGCACCGGCGACTCACCACCTGGCGGATCGTCAACGGCCAGGAGGCCGCCGTGGTGCCCGACCTCGCCACCGACACCGGCAAGGTCTCGGCCGACGGCCTCACCTGGACCTATGTCCTCAAGGACGGGCTGGTGGCCGAGGACGGCTCGGCGATCACATCCGCCCAGATCAAGCACGGCATCGAACGAACCTTCGCCGACTCGCTGTCGGGAGGTCTCGGCTACCACAAGGCGCTGCTCGCCGGGACGAAGGGGTACACCGGCCCCTACCAGGGCAAGCACCTGGCATCGGTGGAGACCCCCGACGCGAGGACCATCGTCTTCCACCTCACCAAGCCCTACGGCGACTGGCCCTGGATCGCCTCCACCCCGGCCTTCTCCCCGGTGCCCGCCGGGGACAACCCTGCCACCTACACCCGCAAGCCGGTCGCCTCGGGCCCCTACCGGGTCGCCGAGTACAAGCAGGGGGTCTCCGCCACCCTCAAGCGCAATCCGAGGTGGAGCGCCTCCACCGACACGATCCGCACCGCCCTTCCCGACACCATCGTCGTCTCGATGGGCCAGGACGAGTCGGTCGCCTCCCAGCGGCTGATCGCCGACTCGGGAGCCGACCGCAACGCATTCGGCGCCGACCGGGTCGCGGCCGCCCAGCTCGCCCAGGTGACCGGCAATCCGTCGGCCAGGTCGAGGCTGGCCACCGCCAGCGCCGGGCCCCTGCTCTACCTGGCCATCAACGTCGAACGGGTCACTGACGTCGATGTCCGTCGGGCGATCTCCCACGCCGTTGACAAGAAGGCCGTGCAGGCCGCTCTGGGAGGCAGCCTCGGCGCCGCCGTGGCCAGCACCTACATCACCCCCGGCGTCCCCGGACGTCAGGAGTACGACCTCTACCCGACCTCCACCAGCAAGGCCGAGCAGCTGCTGAAGGGCAGGAAGGTCGGCAAGCTCGTGCTGCTGACCGCCAACGACGACGCCTCGGTGGCGATCGCCCAGGCCGTCCAGCAGTCCCTGCAGAAGGTCGGCCTGACGGTGAGCATCAGCCCGGTGGAGGACGACACCTGGACCGAGCGCGCCACCCAGGGCAACGGGTCGGCCTACGACCTGGCGATCAGCGCCTGGAATCCCGACTACCCGTCGGCCAATGCCAACCTCCAGCCTCTCTTCGCATCCAGTGAGATCGGTTCGGGCGGCTACAACGTCTCCCGTTACCGCAACCCCGAGGTGGACAAGTTGCTGGCCTCGGCCGCGGCCCTGTCGGTGAGCGAGGCCAAGTCCCAGTGGGCGGCGATCGACAAGCGGATCGCCCAGGACGCGCCGGTGGTGCCGCTGGTCTACCGTCGCAACTCCTTCCTGCACGGGTCCGGGGTGTCGAACTTCTTCGTCAACCCCTTCCCCTCCTACCCGAACTACCTCACCCTGGGAGTGACGGCCTGATGGTCGCGGGGCAGCAGGCCGGGGCGTCGGGAGAGTCCGACTCCGACCAGCCGGTGCTGAGGCTGCGCGACCTGTCGGTGCACTTCGGCGGCTCGGCGGTGGCGGCCTCCGAGGGGATCGACTTGGATCTGACCCCCGGCCGGGTGCTGGCCCTGGTCGGGGAGTCGGGTTCGGGGAAGTCGGTCACCGCGCTCGGCAGCCTCGGCCTGCTGCCCACCACCGCCCGGGTGAGCGGCTCGGCGCTGCTCAGCAGACCCGGTGACAAGGGAGGTGGCACCTCGGAGGTGGAACTCGTGGGGGCCGCCCGCCCCGTTCTCGACGACGCCCGGGGCCGCCTGGTGGGCACCATCTTCCAGGAACCGGCCAGCGCCCTGGACCCGCTGCTCACCATCAGGGCGCAGATCAGCGAGGCCATCAGGGCCCACGGCGACCGCCACGGGATCTCGCGCTCCCGGCTGAGGGAGCGGGTCGGGGAGCTGTTGACCCGGGTCGGGCTGCCGGAGGTCGAGCGGATCGCCGCCTCCTACCCCCATCAACTGTCCGGCGGGCAGCAGCAGCGGGCCTGCATCGCCCTGGCACTGGCCTGCGATCCGCCGGTGATCGTCGCCGATGAGCCGACCACCGCCCTGGACGTCACCGTCCAGGCCGGCATCCTCGATCTGCTGCGGGCCCTCACCCGCGACGGGATGGCCGTCCTGCTCATCACCCATGACATGGGAGTGGTGGCCGACATCGCCGATGAGGTGGCCGTGATGAGGCGCGGGCACATCGTCGAGCGCGGTGGGGTCGACGAGATCTTCAGCCGACCGAGCCACCCCTACACCCGGGAGCTGCTGGGGGCCGTGCCCCGGCTCGACGCGCTGCGCGAGGCCCCCGCGAGGAGGGAGTCGGAGCAGACCGGCCGCCAGGCTTCGGCGGTCGTGGAGGTCACCGACCTCGACGTGGTCTACCGGGCCCGGGGGCGCCGGCCCGTCCACGCGGTGCGCGGTGTCTCGCTGACCATCGCCCCCGGTGAGGTGCTGGGCCTGGTGGGGGAGTCCGGCTCGGGGAAGTCCACCATCGCGGGCACCCTGACCGGGATGGTTCCGGTGACCTCGGGATCGGTACGGGTCGACGGTGTCGAGGTGGCCGGGGCCTCCCGCCGGGCTCTGCTGCCGGTGCGCCGCCAGACCGGGGTGGTGTACCAGAACCCCGCCTCGGCGCTGAACCCCCGCCGCACCGTGGGGGCCTCCATCGCCGAGCCGCTGATGCTCCATGCCGAGATGGAGTCCGCCCAGCGGCGGGCCAGGGTCCGCGAGCTGCTCGAGCAGGTCCGGCTCCCGGTCTCGATGGCCGAGCGCTATCCCCACGAGATGAGCGGCGGACAGCGCCAGCGGGTGGCGATCGCCCGAGCCTTGGCCCTGCGGCCGCGCCTGGTCATCGCCGACGAGCCGACCAGCGCGCTGGATGTCTCGGTGCAGGCGGTGGTGCTCGACCTGCTCGCCTCCCTGCAGTCCGAGTTGGAGTTCGCCTGCCTGTTCGTTTCTCATGACCTGGCGGTGGTGGAGCAGGTCGCCGCCCGCACAGTGGTTCTCAGCCAGGGCAGGGTCGTCGAGGAGGGGCCGACCGACCAGGTGCTGGCGCATCCTCGCGAGGACTACACCAGACGGCTCGTGGCCGCGGTCCCGGTGCCCGATCCCCGGGTGCAGAGATCCAGGCGGGCGGCGGGGGTCTGAGCCCGGGCGGTCCCCGCGAGTACTCAGTCCAGGGTGGTGAGGATCTCGGCGCCGTCGGCGCGGATCACCATGGTCTGCTCGAACTGGGCGCACCGGGAGCCGTCATTGGTGATGACCGTCCAGCCGTCGTCCCACTGGTGGGAGTGGTAGTCGCCCAGGGTGAGCATCGGCTCGATCGTCAGCGTCATACCCTCCTCCAGGGTGACGTCGTAGCGGGGCTCGTCGTAGTGGAAGACGATCAGACCGGAGTGGAAGGCGGTGTGGACGCCGTGGCCGGTGTAGTCGTGGACCACGCCGTAGCCGAACCGCTTGGCGTAGTTCTCGATGATCCGCCCGATGATGGAGATCGAGCGGCCGGGCCGGACCGCCTTGATGGCCCGGTTCATCGACTCCTGGGTGTGCGTCACCAGGTCGCGGGAGGCCTGGTCGACATCACCGCACAGGAAGGTGTAGCAGTTGTCGCCGTGGACGCCGTTCTTGTAGGCGGTGACGTCGATCTTGACGATGTCACCGTCCTCCAGCGGGCGGGCATCGGGGATGCCGTGGCAGATCACCTCGTTGACCGAGGTGCAGATCGACTTGGGGTAGTTGCGGTAGTCCAGGCTCGACGGGTAGGCGCCGTGGTCACACATGTACTCGTGGGCGATCCTGTCCAGGGCGTCGGTGGTGACGCCGGGGGCCACTGCCTTGCCCGCCTCGTGCATCGCACCGCAGGCGATCCGGCCGGCCTCCTTCATGGCCTCGATCACCTCGGGGGTCTGCACATGGGAGCCCTGGTAGTCCTCATCGACATCGCCCAGGCCGACATAGGGGGGCCGAGGGATGGATGCGGGGACGTCGAGACGGGGACTCACGGGGTAGGGCTTGATGGCAGTCACGTCTGCCTAGTGTACGAGGCCGTCGATCGGGACGTGTACTACTCTGCAACCGTCTCTTGGAAGGCGACCGACATGCGTTCGTGGAGAACCTACACTGCAGGTATTGTTCTTTTCTTGACTGTCACTTTCTTGGCCCCTCCCAGTCAAGGGCCTGAAAACTCCTTCTGCAACCTATTTCCTAGCTTTCCCTCTTGTCGTCTGAGCTCCAATCTCTCAGTGTTGCAAGGCGAATCATTCCGAGCTCGGCTGCCTTGACAACTACTTCCAGGCGAGATTGTGTCTCGAATTTCTTGAACAGAGCCGACATGTGCTTCTTTATCGCGGAGCTGCTGAGGAATAGGTTCTCCTCAATCTCCCTGTTGGAGAGGCCGTGACCGAGAAGGGTGAGGACCTGGTGTTCGCGTTCGGTGAGTTCTGCCACGGGGAATAGTCTGTCTTCGGTCCCGGGTGGTGGCTCGCTCGAGTTGGTGATCCGTCGACCCAAGTTCTGAATAGTTGAGACTATTGCAGAGGGATTTGCTGTCTTCCGCAAATAGGCGGATGCCCCGAGAGCACTGACGGCGATCTCGGCACTGGCACTGGAACTGTTTGTCAGAATCACGATCGATGATGATGGTGAGATGGAATGAAGTTGAGCGGTGGTGTCATATCCATTGGTCTCACCTATGGCGAGGTCCACAAGATAAACATCTGCGGAATGCTCGGAGGCATATCGAATCGCATGATCTCCGTTTCCGAATGCGGCGACTGGATGAATTCCTGAGGTTGCGTTCAGTAGTGACATCAATGAGTCGCGGACGATGAAGTCGTCATCGACGATGACTACGGTGATCGGACGAGTCATGGGAATCACCTCCAATCGGTAGGGAGAGCGATGTCAGCCATGTCGTGGGATCAGATGTGCTCCTCATGCTACTGAATCGTCCGTTGAGGATCGCGACTCGCTCTCGCATGCCAATGAGGCCGTGTCCGCCGACACGTGACTCCTGGCGACCGGTGGCGAGTTGATTCGCAGCGGTGAACGTGACCGAGCGTCGCTCTGCATTGACGGTGAGGCGCAGCGTGCAGATCCCTGGGGCTCCGTGCTTGGCGATGTTTCGCGCCGCTTCGCGGATCCCAGCCACCAGGCAGCCATGGCACGCCGGGCTGAGCGCCAAGCCGGTCGCTGAGCCCACTACCACGGGTTGGAATCCATCGCCGCGGAGTGACTCGGCTGCTGAGTCCAGGACTTCTTGGAGGGGGGAGTGGTTGAGGAAGGCCGAGTCGAGATCGGGATCCGGATCCCGGAGGGCGATCAGGATCTCGTTGAGATCATCGGCGGTGGCGCGAGCGAGATCGCCCACCTTCTCGAGGGAGCCTCGGATGTTCGGGTCAGGCTGGGCGGACGCATCGGCGGAGGCCGCAATGAGCGAGATCCGGGACAACGACTGCAAGGCTGTGTCGTGCAACTGGCGAGCGATGATCTGTTGCTGCTGTTGTCGCTGGGATGCGTACTTGTACTTCAGTGCGCGTTGAAGCTGATGAAAACCGAATGTTGTCAACCATGTCAGGGAAAGGATGAATGCCCATCCGAAAGTGGCGAAGACCACTCTCCTGAGTGACTGAGGAGGAACAGCACGGGTCTCTGCGATGCAACTCAGCGTCAAGTACGCGAGCGTGAGGGAGGCTCCTGATCGCCACCGCCCGAGGGCGCTGCAACTGGCCACCGGAAGCAGGCCCGCGAGGGTGGCGAATGTCGAGTCAGTACCTGGAAAGAGGAGCAATGCTCCCTGGAAGGCCATGGCCACGCATCCGGCCAGGAGCGGCCAGCGGCCAGAGAAGGCCGCCGCGGTACACAGGGCGATCTCCAAGGCGAACGGCGCGACCTCTGCACCGTGCCGAGGAGGCGCTGTCATCAGCACTGCAATGAACAGGATTGCGATCGCGGCTGCGACCGCGGTCACGATACTCTCGAAGGTGCGGAGTCTCGCTCGAAGTCGCTTCAGTCCCCCCGCGTTCACAGGTGGAGAGTAGCGCTTGATCAAGTAGAGAGCGCAAGCCGGTCGGGGAATGGTTGATGATCGAGGCGGTGGGGGGAGGATGTGGTTGTCCGGCTCGTTGGCCGTTCTGGAATCGGTCCGGATGGGAGTTCTGCCGGCGAGCTACACAGCCGGTGATTGGGGAGGCAGACGCGGCAGACATCGATCGTCTGATGCCCGTGGCGGCGGACAATCGAGGTGAGTGCGGTCCGGTGGGACTTTGTTCGGAACTACTCGGTGCCGGCCGCTTCACGCTGTGGGCGCGGGTTCGCGCAGGTGCCGACCTGGGGACGGTCATAGTTGTGTTGACCTGCTGGGCTGAACAGCGGATGGTCTTCCTGTGCTTGCGTCTCGCAGTCATCAGCGATGTTGCTGGCCTGCTGGTCGACGGCCCTGCTGGACTCTACTCAGCTCGCAGGGTGTCCCGGATGGATCCGTTCGACGTCCTGCGGCAGAGCTGATCATAGGCAGGCGTCGTTGTCGGTCATCACCAGGGGGACCGTGAGTCCGAGGCCTTCGTGAAGGTGGTTCCGTCTCAGACAGCCTTGATGATGCGCCCGCCGACGGTGTCGTCTGCCAAGACGTCTGGTCGTGGGCGTCCTGGAAGATCCACTCGAGCCGAGTGAAGGCTCCGGCATCTGAGCCGCTCGTCGCCTCGGGTGCGCAGGGTTGTCACCGGGCAGCGACCGACCCGCGCGATCTCCGAGAGAGATCTCGGCTACCGTGCCACACCACTGTGCGGGACATCCCTGACCCCGGTGGACGGAACTGGCGCCACCTCCTGGCGCTGGCGTTGGGTGGCCGCATGGACAGCATGGGACTCTTGGGAGGGTACCGATGAAGGTTTTCGGCGGCGTAGCAGATGACGCAATGGCGTGGTCCCGGGGGGTCCGTGATCTCTTGCGGTGATGGCCTCGGTTCCCGGAGAGCCGGAAGAGGTGTCCAAATGTACCGATCTTGGTCTCGTATCTGTACCGGAGTGAAACGTCGTCGTAAGGTCATCCAAACCCAAGTTTCACGAATTCAGGGGATGGTTGAAGTGTTCTCCGCAAGCACCAGTGGATCGCTGCGGATCGACAGACTTGACTTCTCCTACTTCTCGACGCCTGTCCTACGATCCCTCAGTTGCCAGTTCGGCAGTTCCAGAACGGTGCTGCTCGGTCCGAACGGGGCCGGCAAGTCGACCCTGTTCGGCGTGCTGTCGGGTGCGCTCGCGGCACGCTCCGGCGCGGTCCTGCTGCCGGGAGCCGACAGCCCGACCTCCCGCCGTGAGCTGCGATCACGAGTCGGAATCATGCCGCAGTCCATCGCGCCAGTGCCGGGCCTGACCGTCGCCGAGCAGGTGGCCTATGCAGGCTGGCTCGCCGGACTGTCGGCCCGGCGGGCCGCGCGACGCGCGGGGGATGCGCTCGAGCAGGTGGATCTGGCCGGCAAGGCTGACGCCAAGGCGGGAAGGCTCTCAGGGGGACAGCTGCGTCGGGTAGGGCTGGCCCAGGCGATTGTCGCCGAACCGGAGGTGCTGCTCCTTGACGAGCCCACCGCCGGCCTCGATCCGGCCCAGCGGCTGCGATTCCGGTCCGTCCTCCGCTCCATTCCCGGAGACCGGGTGACCATCGTCTCCACCCACCAGATCGACGACATCAGCGAGCTCTACGACGTCGTGGCGGTGATCGAGGCGGGGCAGATGCGATTCACCGGCACCCCCCAAGAGTTCCTCGGGCTCGCAGGTCCCGGCCCCGGTCAGGCGGAACGAGCCTACTTGAGCCTGCTCCGATCAGAGGAGATCGCGCTGTGAGGTGGCTCACCAGAGTGCGCGTCTCCGCCGGGATGTGGCTGACCCCGCTCGTCGCCCTGCTGGTCGCAGCCAACCTCGGCGGTCAGGAGGGTTCCGGCGAGGGATACCGGCTGGCGGTGGCCACCCGTGACTCCTTCGATCTGCTGCTGGCCACCGGTCTCTGTGCGCTTGCCGGGGCGTGGGAAGGCGGAAGGTTGAGGCGGGCGGGAGTTCTCACCTGGCCCCGCAGGCGATCCGTTCCACGAGTCCTGGCGGCACCCTGGCTGATGTCGGTGGTCTCCGCCACCGCCGTCGCAGTCATCGTCTTCGCCCGGCACCGGGCATTCTCGGGTGGGGCCTCCATGGCCGTGGTCACCACGACCATCCTGTCGTTGTGGGTGTGGGCATTGGCGGGAATCGCCGCCGGCCTGTGGTCCCCGCCAGTCGTCGCTCTGCCGGTCTCATTCGCCGTCCCCGTGTTGTGGCTGATCCTGGCCCCGGTCAACTCGGTGCCGTGGTTGCGTCATCTCAACGGAGACTGGGTTGTCTGCTGCCAGGTCGACCAGACGCTGGCTCCAGCGGCGGTCACCGGGACGCTCACTGTGCTGGCAGGCGTGCTCGTGGCCGCCGGACTCGCAATCTGGGGGCGGAGCCGGACCATGAGCAGATCGGTCCGGCTGTCGATAGGCCCCGGGGTGGTCGCGGCGCTGGCGCTTGGACTGGTACTCGGTGGTGTGCAGGTCCACCATCTCGGGTGGGAGCCCGTTGATCCACGCCACGCCGCCGTCGCATGCACGACGGGCGAGCGGGTCACCGTCTGCGTCCTGCCTGAGCATGACGGACAGGCGCGCCACATCGTCTCGTTGGCGGACGCCGCATTCTCGCGATGGCAGGTGTACGGGGTGCGCACGCCGACCTCCCTCACCGAGGCGACCGGCCTTGAGCCGGGGAGCCGGGATGCCGCCGCGCTCGTGGCCAACGCCAGATACGACACGGACTTCGACATTCTCAACCAGGTGAGCCAGGCTCTCGCCACGGCCTCCTACCAGGCCCCCGGCACTCAGGTGCCTGTTGAGGTGATCCAGCGTCAGCAGCGCGCCCAGGCATGGCTGGTGCGCTCCGCCGGCGCCCAGGTCGGAGGCGGGATGGACGCTGCACGCTTCGGACTGGACCGGGAGGCCTGGGACTGGGCTACGGCGCTGCTGGTGAAGCCGAGGGCTCAGCAGGGCCGGACTGTCAACGCCGACCTTGACTACCTGGCTGCCTGCCGATGAGGGGGATTCTCGACACAGGGCGGGCCTTCATCTGGTGGGCGAAGTGCCGAGGCGGATTGGCGACTGACGCGCTGACCCTCCTGCTGAGTGTTCTCCTGGCGCTGACAGGCGGCGTTCGGGTGCAGGTGCCGTCGATCATCGGTGCGATCGGCGCGGACGAGCCCCTGGGATTCTTCATCCCGCTGCCGGTGATCGTCGCCTACGGGATCGGACTGGCCCGGCCCGATCGTCTCACCGAGTCCCGTTCGGCCCGGCCAGTACGGATCTGGGACGTAGCATTCGGCGTCCTGCTGGTGGTCCTGTTCCTGGCCGCTGCCGTCGCCGGTCCCCGCGATGCGTCGCTGATCTGCGCCCGCAGCACGGCCGCCGGGATCGGGCTCACTCTTCTCGCCGGACGCTTCTTGGCGGTGGCGGTGATATCGCTGCCTGCGGTGGGCTGGATCCTCATCGGAGTGCTCGCCGGCAGAACGAACTACGGAGGTGACGCCGCCTGGAACTGGCCCATCCTCGGGCCCTCCTCCGGGATTGGATGGGCCTGGGCTGCCGGACTGCTGGCGGTGGGAGCGGTCGCCCACATGACCTCCCGATGACCCAGGTGGTGACGCGCGAGGGGGCGCTCGAAGGCTGGGGGGCCGCGCGCTCAGCTGACCTGGATCGACTCTCTGGCGGCGTCCACCAGTTTCTGGCGGGCGGAGTCCCCGATGGTCGCGGAGTTGAAGTAGACCCCCATGAAGTCGCTCTGGCCGGTGTCCATCACCACGACGTCGACGACGTCTCCGCGGACCTGGGGGAGGTTCGGGATGGACACGTAGATCTCGGTGCGTACCCACCAGCCGGTGTGGCCGTTGCGGTCGAACTCCTGCTGGGAGACCACCTTGGAGCCGGTGTACCCGGAGTAGTACTGCGAACTGGCGAAGCACTCGGTCATCATCCGGGCCGCGGCGAGGCCAAGGTCAGCATCGCGATGAAGAGCGCCGAGACGGCTGCCGCCAGGGGAAGTTCACATGAAGGGCGTAGACCTCCGTTGGCTGTGTGTATGTGCATCGTGAGTGGTCGCCCGAGATGGGGCTTGGGTGGCCGAAAGGACACCCCTGATGGGAATCTGTCGATCACCCTGACAGCGCGAGAAGGCGCCGAAGGCGTTGTGATGCACCTACGGCACCGTGGGCGGGGAGGATCTCGGCAGCTGTTTCACGATTTCTGGTGGACGACGACCGGGATAGGGGCCCAAAAGGACCGTTTTCGCCCAGAGTGCTCGACAGTTATCGTCACATCCCATACTGTGGTTCTCGTCGACCAACGACGAGGATAAGGGGCAACCATGAAAAAGAGAATCGCGGCGATTGCGATGGCCGGTGTCACACTGGTGTCCGTCATTGCTACGTCGCCCGGAGCGAACGCCGTATCGAATGCGAGCTGGTCCTCTGGCAAGGTTACTAGGGCTGTGTTGTGGGAGAACTACAACGGGGGTCACAAGCTCACCGTTCTGGGGACAGGAAATTGTACAGCATCAACGAGCGATGCTGACACCGTCATGTCTTGGATGGGGGACCGCGGCTGGAACGATGTCGTGAGTGGCGCTCAGGACTTTGCAGGTTGCGACGTCGATCTCTTCACGAACTTGGGATACGGTGGTGTTTCCACCGGATATGTGAACTACGGGCAGAACATCGGGTATGTCGGAGCCTCTCTGAATGACCGGGCCAGCTCGTTCAAGATCTCATGATGCACTCGGGAAGAATGCTAGTCATGCTGGCTGGGGTCCTTGCCCTAGCCAGTATGGCGACAGCCTGCTCCCGTGGCGGTGACACGGGCGGGAACGAGGCCTCGGTCTCCATCCCGGACAACCCGCCGCCCATCACCTCGCTGAGTCAGATCAAGGCCCCGATGGCCTCCTACATCCTCAGCCCCGAGGATGCGGCCACCCTTCAGAACGCCGTCATTATCGTCGCGAACAAGTGCTCTCTGCGGTTCGGTGTGGTGAGCAGCCAGAAACCAGACAACGTGCGACTGCCCAGCGATGCCTTGGAACTGGATGGACGCTACAGCACCGTCGTCTCGCTGGACGGGGCACGACAGTACGGTTACCAGCAGGACCCGCGGTACGCGGTGAAGGTGGACGACAAGGAGAAGGTGAAGGACGCGGCTCCGGCCAATCCGAAGGAGAGGGAGGTCTTCAACGGAGTGACCGCTGACGGCCAGAAATCCTCCCTGAAGGACAAGAACGGCAACCTCCTGCCCCAGGGTGGTTGCTACGGTGAGGGTAACGCCGAGATCCAGGATCATGAGAAGGACTACTGGGCCGATCTCATCCATCTCTCGTCCGACGGTCTCGACAACGCTCTGGACCGGCTCGACAACGACTCCCGACTGCTCGACGCCGAGAAGAAGTGGGCGGCGTGCATGAAGACCAAGGGATACACCTTCACCCACAAGGATGACGCCGTCCAGTCGGTGGCCGGGAAACCTCGCGCCCAGCAGGTCAAGGTGGCCGTCGACGACGCCACCTGCTCCCAGCAGATCAACTACTACGGCATCATGTACGCACTGGACACGGCCTACCAGAATCAGTACATCGTCGCGCACCAGGCGCAGTTCACGTCGGCCCAGAACGGCGTGCGCAAGGCTCTGGTGACCGCGCGCGGCATCATCGCGAAGGGCTAGGTACCAGCAGGTGGACGACGAGGGTGAGTTCATGGCGGCCGGTCCGCGCCGGCGGCGAAGCGCCAGGGCAATCGCCGTCATGACTGTGATCGCGGTGGCTTTCCTGGCGGTCGGGCTGATCGCCGGCCATTTCCTCAAGTCGCCGGCCCAGCGCCAGGCCGACACCGCTCCACCTCCGGTCACGCCACTCACCGACACCGTCAAGAAGTCCGTCGTCACCCGGTCCGTGCCCTTCGGGGCGAGCCTCCAGCGCGGCATCAGGACCGACGTCACGTTGGACTCCGCAACGGGTGAGGATGCCGAACGCGCCGTGGTGAGCAGCCTCCGGGTCACGGAGGGCCAGAGCGTCCAAGGCGGCAGCGTCCTGCTGGAGGTGAGCGGGCGGCCGGTGATCCTGCTGCCCGGAGCCATGCCCTCATACCGGACCATCAGTCCCGGCGGCACCGGCCCCGACGTCGTCCAGCTGCAGAAGGCGCTCCGCTCGTTGCACTATCTCTCCGGCGAGGAGAGTGGCTTCGGCCCCGACACACAGGACGCTCTGGTGAGCCTCTACGGCAAGCTCGGTTACAAGGTCGCCAGCACCGGCAATGAAGAGGTGAAGGAGGCTCGCTCGGCCGTCGCCTCGGCCAAGGAGGCCGTCCAGTCCCGTCAGGACGACGTGGACACTGCGAGGATCGCGCTCACGCGAGCCCGCAGGCCGGCGGCTCAGTCGGTCCCCGCAGCATCCTCGTCCGGCTCCGCCACCTCCCAGGAGTCCGGCACCGACACCTCCCAGCAGGACGGCATCGTCGATGCCAGGAGGGCGCTGCGCTCGGCCGAACGGCAACTGGGTGAGGCCCAGGACACCCTCGCCGACGCCTCGACGGCCCTGGAACGGGCGCAGGCCAAGGCTGGGCCGACGCTGCCCCGCTCCGAGGTGGTCTTCGTGCCCTCGGTGCCCGCGACCGTCGCCTCGCTGTCCACCGCGGTCGGCAAGGAGGCGAGCGGCACCGCGTTCACTCTCGTGAGTGGTGCCCTGGTGGCGAGTGTCACCGGTCTCGATGCGGCTAGCGCGACGGGAGTCAAGGCGCGCCAGAGCGCCGAGATCGTCACCGACGACGGAGCCCGTCACGCAGCGGTGGTGTCCGCCGTCCAGATCACGACGGCCTCCTCCGGTCAGGACGGGCAGGGCCAGCCCGCGCAGACAGTCGAGGAGCAGGTCGGCATCGTCATCGCTCCGAGCGATCCGATCACTGCCGGGGAGGGTACCCAGGTGAGGGTCATCGTCAATACCGCGACCTCCCAGGCCCCGGTGCTCAACGTGCCCATCAGCGCTGTGGCGACCGGCGCCAGGGGAGATACCTCCGTCACCATCGTCGATAAGGGGACTCGACGCGTCGTGCCGGTGGTCACCGGCCTTCAGGGAGACGGACGTGTCCAGGTGAGCGGTCGCCTCTCCGAGGGAGACACCGTGCTTATCGGCGACTCCATCCAGCCCTCCTCCTCACCGAGCTCGAGATGATCGGTGCTCCTTCCGCCGTCGGTCCGGTGCTCGAGTTCGTGGCGGCGGGCCGCACCTACGCCGGCCCGCCGGAGGTCACGGCCCTGCATCCCTGCTCCCTGGTGATCGAACGCGGCGACCTGGTGACCGTGTGCGGGCCCAGTGGCTCCGGGAAGTCGACCTGGCTCAACCTGGCCGGGCTGCTAGACCGTCCCAGCACCGGCTCGGTCGTGGTCAATGCGGTGGACACCGGGCGGCTCAGTGCCGACCAGCGCACCGCGATCCGCGGCGGCTGGCTCGGTTTCGTGTTCCAGTCCTTCCATCTCATGGCGCACCGCAGCGTGCTGGAGAACGTGTGCCTTTCGGGGCTGTACCGGTCGATGCCGCCGGCACGGCGATGGGAGCGGGCCAGTGAGGTGATCGAGAGCGTCGGGCTCGGCGCCCGCCTCAACGCGCCCGCCCGCAACCTGTCGGGAGGCGAGATGCAACGCACTGCCATCGCCCGCGCCATGATGAACAGTCCCCACCTCATGCTCTGCGATGAGCCCACCGGAAACTTGGACTCCCAGAACGGGGCCCAGGTGATCGATCTCCTTGACGAGCTCCACGACCAGGGGATGACCATCGTCATCATCACCCACGATCCGGTGATCGCTCGGCACGGGGACCGCCAGATCCAGATCAAGGATGGTCGGGTCCATGAGATGGCGTAGGAGTGGGGCCGGGGCCGCGGACGCCGGGCAGTCCCCTCAGCTGCCCCGCTCCACCATGAGGGCGGCCGACCTCTTCGCCGAGGCCCTCGCCGGCATCACTCAGCGGCCCGGACGCTCCGTCATGACGGCCCTGGGCACGGTGCTCGGGGTGGCCGTCCTGGTGTGCGTGCTCGGACTCACCAGCTCCGCCGCCGCCCAGATCGGCAGCAGATTCGACCCGCTCACCGCCAACGAGGTCTCGATCACCGACCCTGGGGACGGGGTGACCGTCGCCTCTTACACCTTTCGGCCCGACGCCGAGCAGCGCGTGAAATCCATCAACGGGGTGGAGGAGGCAGGCATCGGCTGGAGCCTTCACGACGTGAAGGGACAGGTCTCGCTCCTCCCGCCGCCCGGCACCACCGATCCGGACACGAAGTTGGCCTACATGGCCGCGTCCCCCGGTCTGCTCGCCGAGGCCGGTGCGACACTGTCCTCTGGGGCTTTGTACAACGACTGGCACGAGCGCACCGCCCAGCCGGTGGTCGTGCTGGGCCCCGGGGCTGCCCGACAGCTGTCCATCACGCGGGCCGCCGTCGGACAGACCATCTGGATGGACGGTCATCGCTTCTTCCTGATGGGCATCCTGTCGAACACCCAGCGGCACGCGGAACTGCTCAATGCCGTCATCATCCCCAGTACGACCGCTCGTGCCCTGTTCGGAACGCCGACGGGGGCCGGCGCCTTCACCCTGTGGGCGCAGGTGCGCCCCGGGGCGGCGGCCGTGGTCGCGTCGCAACTCGCCGACGCGGTGAACCCCGATCTGGCCGGCACATACAAGGTGACGAAGCCCCCGGACATCTCCTCCCTGAAGGATCAGGTGAACACCGACATGGAGGGGCTGTTCCTGCTGCTGGCCGCGGTGAGCCTGGTGATCGGGATGGTGGGGATCGCCAACACCACCTTCGTGTCGGTCATCGAGCGCACCCCCGAGATCGGTCTGCGGCGGGCGCTGGGAGCACGGTCGCGACACATCCTCTCCCAGTTCCTCGTCGAGGCTGTGACGCTGGGCACCCTGGGCGGGCTGATCGGTGCGAGCCTGGGCACCGTCATCGTCGTGGCGACCTGCTGGGCGAAGCAGTGGACGGCCGTTCTGGACTGGCGCCTCGCGGTTCTCGGACCCGTCGCCGGCCTGCTGGTCGGCGGCCTCGCCGGCCTCTACCCGGCCAGCAGGGCATCCCGGATCGAGCCGGTCGACGCCCTGCGGCAGAGCTGACCGGTAGCAGGCGCCGTGGTCGGTCATCACCGCGGTGACCGTGTCGCCGATGCCGGCGAGGAACGCGTTCGCCCGGCCTGGGGCGGGAAGCCCTTCTGGCTGACCATGCTGCGACACCCGACCGCCGTCGGCAGGTCTCGGGTCTTGCCGCTGTCGTGGCCGGCGGCAAGCGGACGTGATCCGCTCGGGGAGTGCGAGGCCTTCGTCGAAGCGGCTCAGCCGCTCCGGCGTGGTCCTGCGGCGGTAGGCCCCTGCGCCGTGCATGCTCATCGTCAGTCGATGGACGCGGGCCGAGTCCGTCGGCCAGGGGGGCCACGCGCTCAGCTGACCTGGATCGACTCTCTGGCGGCGTCCACCAGTTTCTGGCGGGCGGAGTCCCCGATGGTCGCGGAGTTGAAGTAGACCCCCATGAAGTCGCTCTGGCCGGTGTCCATCACCACGACGTCGACGACGTCTCCGCGGACCTGGGGGAGGTTCGGGATGGACACGTCGATCTCGGTGCGTACCCACCAGCCGGTGTGGCCGTTGCGGTCGAACTCCTGCTGGGAGACCACCTTGGAGCCGGTGTACCCGGAGTAGTACTGCGAACTGGCGAAGCACTCGGTCATCATCCGGGCCGCGGTCCTCGGGTCGGAGAATCCGTCGGCGGCGGCCAACTGCCCGACCCCCGAGACGCTCATCCAGCTCGTGGGACTGGAGACGTAGACGGTCTCGGTCTGCGAGGAGATGTTGCGCACCCACGGCATCGACATCGTCTGGTCCGCCCAGTCGGAGATCCTCGCCGCCGAGATCCTGCCGGACCGCAGTCGGCCGTCGTTGGTCGTCGACCCCGGCGAGGATCCGCCGGCGGGGCACTTCACGACGCTCGACCCGGCGCTGGGGGTCGAGGACTTCTCATTCCATGAGGAGACGGTCGGGGTCGAGGAGTTCTGGTCGGGCTGGGCCATCTGCGAGTTCCCGCTGTCGGGACGCAGGATCAGCCACCCCACCAGAACCAGGATCAGAATGACGACGAGAGCACCCAGCACGGCGCGCACCGGCCCGCCCCCGGGGCGAGAAGGACCGTCGCCGGTCTGGCGCAGAGGGTTGTCGGGGGCCTGGCCCGGGGATCCATCGGCGGTCTGGTCCGTCCAGTCGGTTCCGTCGAACCATCGGAACCGTCCCGGTGTGCCATCGGGATCGGGGTACCAACCTGGTGGGGCCATGTGGGCGAGTGTATGTGTCCTCGTCGTCGCCGACCCGGGGGTTGTGGGCATGTACGTTATGGGATTGCAACGAAGAGGCGGCAGACTGGCCCCATGAGCAGGCAGACCGAGTTTGTCCTGCGTTCCATGGAGGAGCGCAATATCCGTTTCGTGCGACTGTGGTTCGCCGATGTCCTGGGTTCGTTGAAGTCGGTGGCGATTCCTCCCACCGAGGTCGAGGGCGCCTTAGCCGAGGGGGTCGGCTTCGACGGTTCGGCCGTCGAGGGCTACACCCGTCTCTCCGAATCCGACATGGTCGCCCACCCCGACCCGGCGACCTTCCAGATGCTGCCCTGGCGGCAGGGCACCGGCACCGCCCGGATGTTCTGCGACACCACGAACCCCGACGGGACGCCGAGCTACGTCGACCCGCGGTACGTCCTCAAGCGCACCATGGACAAGGTCTCCGAGAAGGGGTTCACGTGCTACTGCCACCCCGAGATCGAGTTCTACCTGTTCACCGAGGCCCACAAGCCCGGCACCCGGCCGGTGCCGCTGGATGACGGCGGGTACTTCGACCACACCACCCTGGGGGCCGGCACCGACTTCCGCCGCGACTCCATCACGATGCTCGAGCAGATGGGCATCTCGGTCGAGTTCTCCCACCACGAGGCGGGCCCCGGCCAGCACGAGATCGACCTGCGCTACGCCGATGCGCTGACGATGGCCGACAACATCATGACCTTCCGGGTGGTGATCCGCGAGGTCGCCGCGCTGCGCGGGATCAGTGCCAGCTTCATGCCCAAGCCCTTCACCGACCACCCCGGTTCAGGCATGCACACCCACGTCTCCCTGTTCGAGGGGGACAACAACGCCTTCTTCGACGCCGCCGACGAGACCCGGCTGTCGACGATCGGCAAGCACTTCGTGGCCGGTCTGCTCCATCACGCCCCCGAGTACACCGCGGTGACCAACCAGTGGGTGAACTCCTACCGGCGTCTCAACGGCGGCGGCGAGGCGCCGAGCTACATCTGCTGGGGACGCAACAACCGGTCGGCCCTGGTCCGGGTTCCCCTCTACAAGCCCAACAAGTCCGCCTCGGCCCGGGTCGAGCTGCGATCCATCGACTCGGCGACCAACCCCTACCTCGCCTACGCGATGATCCTGGCCGCCGGCATGTCCGGTATCGAGCACGAGATGGAGCTGCCCGAGGAGGCCTCCAACGACGTCTGGAAGCTCAGCAACCGGGAGCGGGTGGCGATGGGGATCCGTCCTCTGCCGACCAGCCTCGACGAGGCCATCCGCTGCATGGAGGACTCCGAACTGGTCGCCGACACCCTCGGCGAGCACGTCTACGACTACTTCCTGCGCAACAAGAAGGCCGAGTACGACGAGTACCGCAACCAGGTGACGCAGTTCGAGCTGGACCGCTTCCTGCCGAGTCTGTGACCCGTCTGCCGAGACAGCCCGCCGAGCCAGTCAGGAGGGCTGCCCCGGCGGGGTCGGCCGGCCCGCCGGTCAGCCCAGGTCGATGACCGGCAGCATCCGGGCCATCGCGTCGACGTGGGAGCCGGAGGCCTGAATCAGGCCCGCCTCGCGCACCTGCTGCCAGGTCGCCAGTCCGGTCGCCAACCGCACGAAGGTCGCCGGATCGGTCTCGGCAACATTGGGCGGGGTCCCGCGGTGGTGGGACGGGCCCTGTCCGAAGGCCTCCAGCTGGACGGCGGTGGCCGGCGGCACCCGCATCTCGATGGTCCGGCCGCCGAATCTGTCCCCGAGGACACCGGCCAGTCCGCGGGAGGCGGCGATGAGGCTGGTCCGGGGCATCTGGATCCCGGCCCCCAGACCGATCGCACAGATCTCGATGGCGGCCGCCTCGAGCAGGGTCGAGGTGTCGACCGGCCCGGCGAGAGCCTGCACCTGGTCGGGCACCGGGGCGTCGAGGATCTGTGCCAGTCGCTGGTGCACCACCGCCAGCTGCGGGCCGAGGTCCCGGTCACCGGCTCCGGCGAACGCCCGGTCGGCGATCGCGGAGAGCTCGGCGCGACCGGCTTCCCCGGCGTCCATCAACTGCGTCAGACTCAGCGTCCCGGCCTGCTCCGAGCCGGACCGCCCCGAGTCGTCGAAGGACTGCACCACATCGGTCAGCACCACCAGCAGCCGCGCGCCGGCCGGCCGGTCCGGATCGGCCCCCGCCACGGCGGCCGAGGCCTGCAGACAGGCCTGTGCGGTGCGCCTCACCTTGCGATCGATGCGTGTTCTGGGTTCGAGGGGCATGACGGTGACGCTAGTCTCGGGTTCTGACAGTTCGCCAGCTCGACGATGAGCCGACGGACCGGCGAGACTCGAGGAGGCCCGATGGACCGGACGACGACGATCGCGGCCGAGCTGGCCAGGCGTGGCGCCGCCGACGGCCCGCGCGCCGCCGGCCTCCACGACACGATCGCCCAGCTGCTCGATGCCGCACCGGAGTCCCTCGCCGCCTGGGAGGACCACCTGGAGGAGTGCGCCGACGTCGACATGGCGCTGTTCTCCCTGGTCGACATCGCCGAGGCCGCTCCCGGTGCCACCGCCGCCGCCCTGTCCGACGACGCCGTCGCGCGACGTCTGGTGCGGCTGCTCGGCGTCTCATCGGAACTGGGACGCCATCTCGCCAGTCATCCGGAGGATCTCGACCAGGTGGTCCGCGAGCCGGTGCGGATGCCCGCCGACCGGATCGCCGCCGACCTGCTCGCCGAGGTCGGGGCGGCGCCCGATGCCGACGGCTTCCTGGTCGCCGGCCAGGATCCCGCCCGGCAGACCGACCCCGACCGCGGCGCCGACCTCCTGAGACTGGCCAACCGGAGGCACCTGGTGCGGATCGCCTCCCGCGATGTCGACGCCTCTGAGTGCGCCGAGATCCTCGACGACATCGCCGCCGAACTCGCCGACCTGGCCGATGCCATCATCGAGACCGCCCTGGCCCTGGCCCGCGCCCAGACCCCGGGACACCGCGACGCCCGGCTGGCCGTGGTGGCGATGGGCAAGTGCGGCGCCCAGGAGCTCAACTACGTCTCCGACGTCGACGTCATCCACATCGCCGAACCCGCCCGGCCCGATGTCAGCACCGAGAGGGCCGTCACGGTGGCCGCGAAGCTGGCTGGCACCCTCACCCGGATCTGTTCGGCCCGCTCGGCGGCCGGCACCATCTGGCAGGTCGACGCTGCGCTGCGACCCGAGGGCAATGCCGGCCCGCTGGTGCGCACCCTCGACTCGATGGCCACCTACTACCGCAACTGGGCGAAGAACTGGGAGTTCCAGGCCCTCATGAAGGCCCGTCCGATGGCCGGGGACCGGGATCTCGGCGGCCAGTTCTGCGAGCTGGTCTCGCCGATGGTCTGGAGCGTTGGGGAGAAGGAGCAGTTCGTCGCCCAGACCCGCGCGATGCGCACCCGGGTGGTGTCCCTCATCCCGGCCCGGGAGAAGGACCGCGAGATCAAACTGGGCTCCGGCGGGCTGCGCGACGTCGAGTTCACCATCCAGCTGCTTCAGCTGGTCCACGGCCGCCACGACGAGTCCCTGCGGCAACGATCCACCCTCCGGGCGCTGGCCGCGCTGGCCGCCGGCGGATACATCTCACGGGGGGACGCCGAGCATCTGGACACCGCCTACCGTCTGGAACGGCTCATGGAGCACCGCCTCCAGCTCTTCCAGCTGCGCCGGACCCATCTGCTGCCCACCGATGAGGCGGGCCTGCGGCGTCTGGCCCGCAGCCTCGGGCTGCACACCCCCCAGGAGGTGACCGGGGTGTGGCGGGCCACCTCCCGGGCCGTCCTGCGGTCCCACAACCGGGTCTTCTACTCCCCGCTGGTCGAGGCGGTCGCCCGGATCCCCTCCCAGGAACTGCGACTCACCCCGCAGGCCGCCGAGGACCGGATGCGCGCCCTCGGCTTCGCCGATCCGCGCTCGGCCCTGCGCCACATCGAGGCCCTCACCCAGGGCACCACCAGGGCCAAGCGGATCCAGGCCCAGCTGATGCCGGTGATGCTGGAGTGGCTGGCCAACGGCCCCAACCCGGACGCCGGGATGCTCGCCTTCCGCCGGGTCTCGGAGTCGCTGGGGGAGTCCCACTGGTACCTGCGGGCACTGCGCGACGAGGGGGCGATGGCCCAGCGTCTGGCCTTCGTGCTGTCCACCAGCCGGTACGCCACCGAGATCCTCGACCACGCCCCCGAGACCGTCCAGATCCTCGTGGAGGAGGACCTGGTACCGCGCGGCCACGACGACATCCTGCGCGAGATGACTGCGGTGGCCGCCCGCCACGAGACAGTCGAGGACGCCGTCACCGCGGTCCGGGCGGTCCGCCGCCGCGAACTCTTCCGGATCGTGGTGGCCAACATCCTGGACCGGATCGACGTCCTGCAGACCGCCGCCGGACTCTCGGACCTGGCCGGCGCCACGGTCGACGCCGCCCTGGAGACGGTCTCCCGCGAGGTCGACCAGCCGCCGCGGATCGGCGTTGTCGCAATGGGTCGGTGGGGCGGCGGGGAGATGTCCTACGCCTCGGATGCCGATGCGATGTTCGTCGTCGAGGACGCCGGGGGAGCCGAGGCCGTCACGGCGGCGACCCGGATCGTCACCCGGGTGCGCAGCCTGCTGGGGGCGGCCGGCCCCGACCCGAAGCTCGACCTGGACGCCGGCCTGCGCCCGGAGGGACGCTCCGGGGCGATGGTGCGCAGCCTGTCCAGCTACCGCGCCTACTACCGGCGCTGGTCGAGCACCTGGGAGTCCCAGGCCCTGCTGCGGGCTCGCCACGGGGCGGGGGACCGCGAGCTCACCGCCGCCCTTCTCGACAGCGTGTCCCACCTGCGCTGGCCGCCCGGCGGGCTCACCGCCGGTCAGCTCGGGGAGATCCGCAAACTCAAGGCGAGGATGGAGGCCGAGCGGATCCCGCGCGGGGTGTCTCCCCACCGTCATCTCAAGATGGGGCCCGGCGGGCTCGCCGACGTCGAGTGGACGATCCAGGTGATGCAGCTGCAGCACGCCGCCGAGGTGGCGGGGCTGCAGACCACCTCGACGGTCCGCGCCCTGCAGGCCGCGCTGGACGCCGGCCTGCTGAGCGATACCCAGGACGTCGCCCTTCAGGTGGCGTGGCGGGAGGCCTCCCGGATGCGCAACGCCATTCTCATCGTGAGCGGCAGGGCCTCCGACGTGATCCCCACCGATCCGAAGGAGTTGGACGGGATCGCCCGACTGCTCGGCCTGGGACTGGGGGCCTCGGCCCAGGTGATGGAGAACCACCTGAGGCGATGCCGGTTGGCCTCCAAGGCGGTCGATCAGCTCTTCTGGTCCTGAACCCGCTCGATCCCGCGGTGGTCGGTGCGGAAGGCGTGGGGACTGGGGATCGGCCGGGCGAAGGTCCATGCCGGGTCGGTGAGCATCCGCGCCAGGGCGAGGCCGATGCCGATCGCCACCACCGCCAGGACGGCGTCGACGCCGAAACCGATCGCCCGGACGGTGTCCTCGCCGTTGAACCAGTACATCATCCGGTACATCGCGGTGCCGGGCACCATGATGACGCAGGCCGGCACCGTGACGGTGATCCGCGGGATGGGCAGCCGCCGGGTGAGCGGGGCCGCCACCAATCCGACCACCAGGCCGCCGAAACCGGCGGCCAGCTGGGCCGGTGCCGAGGCCGAGACCAGGGCCAGCCGGGACAGATTGCCGATGGTCCCCAGGGAGGCCGCGATGAGCACCATCCGCCGCGTCGAGTTGAACAGGATCGCGAAGCCGGAGACCCCCAGGAAGGTCGCGGCCGCGTAGGCCGCCCACTGCCACAGACCGGGCAGGGCCGCCACGGTGGCCAACGGGGTGAGGCCGGTGAGGAAGGAGATCACCCAGGCCGACATCGTCGCGGAGACGACGATGCCCAGCGAGTAGGCGGCGCGGGTGAGGCCGGCGGTGAGATCCATCCTCGCGAAGTCCAGGATCGAGGTGATCATCGGGAACCCGGGCACCAGGAAGAGCAGGGAGGCGACGTAGCCGGGGTCGCTGACCCCCAGCTGGGGGATCCCGGTGAGGTTCGCCAGGAAGGCGACCAGCAGATAGACCAGGCTGGAGGTGGCGGCGGCCAGGGCGGTGCTGCCGAACTGGTTGAGCCAGCGTCGGGCCAGGAACATCCGCACCATCTGGCCGCAGGAGGCGGCGACCAGGACCACCGCGGTGTCGGTGAGGGGGAACCGGTTGAGAATGGAGAACCCTGCGCAGGCGACGCCGGCGGCGAGCATCGTCTGCCAGGGCTTCCAGCGGGCGGTGACGGTCCGCGAGATGCGGTCCAGCTCGGCCTCCAGGGCGGCGGCGTTGCACGGGTTCGGCAGGTGGCGAGACAGGTACTCCAGGGACTCGATCCGCGAGGAGTCGACGCGCACCCGGTAGACCTCGCGGACCACGGTGCGGAAGTTGTCGCCGCGGTGGGCGGTGACGCTCATCTCGGTCAGGCCCACCGAGGCGTCGTGGCGGTCCATCCCCAGGGTGGCGGCCGCCCGCTCCATCGCCCGCTTCACCCGGTAGGAGCCGGTGCCCGCCGACAGCAGCATGGAACCGAGCCGGACCACCGCCTCGGTGTCGTCGATGAACTGTCTGTCGTTTCTCGCGTTCGCCATGTCTCTTCTCACGCTGCGGGGTGGACGCCGATGGTCCACGGATCGGTGCGCACCGGCAGGACGGTGGTCGTGGCCCCGGTGGCCTCGGCGAGCCGGTCGGCCACCGACTCGCACCAGGGGGACTCCGAGGCCCAGTGGGCGGTGTCGACCAGGGCCGGGCCGCCGGCCCGCAGCGACTCGTCGGCGGGGTGGTGTCGCAGGTCGCTGGTAAGGTAGACGTCGGCCCCGGACCGGGCGGCGGCCCCCAGCAGGGACTCCCCGGCACCCGAGCACAGGGCCACGGTGCGCACGGGCTGCTGCGGATCGCCGGCCGCCCGGACCCCCCACACGGTGGTCGGCAGGCGATCGGCGACCAGGTCGGTGAACTGCTGCAGGGTCACGGCGTGCTCCAGGCGGCCGACCCGTCCGATCCCCTCGAGCGGGTCCTCGGCGGCGTCGGAAGGCTCCAGCGGCGCGCTCACCGTGACCCCCAGGAGCCCGGCCAGCACATCGTTGACCCCGCCGATGGCGGCGTCGGCATTGGTGTGGGCGCTCATCAGGGCGACCCCGGACCGGATGAGACGGTGCACGATGCGGCCTTTCGGGGTGTCGGCGGCCACCGAGGTGACCCCGCGCATCAGCAGCGGGTGGTGGACGACAAGCATCTGCGCGCCGGCCGCCAGGGTCGCGGCCACCACGGAGTCGGTGGCCTCCAGAGCGCAGGCGATGGTGGTCACCCGGTCGTCGGGGTCGCCGCAGATCAGACCGGGACTGTCCCACTCCTCGGCGAGCCGGGGCGGGTACCAGTGGTCGAGCAGGGTCCGGATGTCGGCGACGGTGGTCATGGCGCACACGCTACCGGGCGGGCCACCAGTGGTGGCCCGCCCGGGGTCGTCGCGCGATGGGTCGTTCACCTGCCGCAGGGGGAGGTGGGCAACTCAGACATCGAACTCAGATGTCGTAGTAGAGATCGAACTCGTAGGGGTGCGGGCGCTGCTGGAGCTCGGAGAGATCGCTGCGCTTGATGTCGATCCAGGTGTCGATGAGGTCGGGGGTGAAGACGTCACCGGCCTCCAGGAAGGCGTGATCGGCCTCCAGGGCGTCCAGCACCGATCCGAGGTCGCTGGGCACGTGGGCCAGCTGAGCGTGCTCCTCGGGGGGCAGCTCGTAGATGTCCTTGTCGACCGGGGCCGGCGGCTCGATCTTGTTCTGGATGCCGTCCAGTCCGGCCAGCAGCAGGGCCGAGAAGGCCATGTACGGGTTGGCGGATGGGTCGGGGCAGCGGAACTCGACGCGCTTGGCCTTCGGGGAGGGACCGGTGATCGGAATTCGCATGCAGGCCGAACGGTTGCGCTGCGAGTAGACCAGGTTCACCGGGGCCTCGAAGCCGGGCACCAGGCGATGGTAGGAGTTGGTGCTCGGGTTGGTGAAGGCCAGCAGGGCCGGGGCGTGCTTGAGGATGCCGCCGATGTAGTACCGGGCGGTGTCCGACAGCTGCGCGTAACCGGACTCGTCGAAGAACAGCGGCTCGCCGTTCTTGCGGAGGGAGGAGTGGACGTGCATGCCCGACCCGTTGTCGCCGAAGATCGGCTTGGGCATGAAGGTCGCGGTCTTCCCGTGGTTCCAGGCCACGTTCCGGACGATGTACTTGAACTTCATGACGTTGTCGGCGCTCTTGGTGAGCGTGTCGTAGCGCCAGTTGATCTCGGCCTGGCCGGCGGTGCCGACCTCGTGGTGGCCGCGCTCGACCTTGAGGCCGATGCCCTCCATGATGGTGACGATCTCGTCACGCAGATCGCCGAAGTGGTCGGTGGGGGCCACCGGGAAGTAGCCGCCCTTGTACTTGACCTTGTAACCGCGGTTGCCGCCGTCCTCCTCGCGGCCGCTGTTCCACGCTCCCTCCTCGGAGTCGATGGAGTAGTAGGCGGTCTTCTGGTTGGTCTCGTAACGAATGTCGTCGAAGACGTAGAACTCGGCCTCGGGGGCCATGAAGGCGGTGTCGGCGATACCGGTGGAGGTCAGGTAGGCCTCGGCCTTGCGGGCGATGTTGCGGGGATCGCGGCTGTACAGCTCACCGGTGATCGGGTCGGTGACGAAGAAGTTGAGGATCAGCGTCTTGTGCTCGCGGAAGGGATCCAGCCAGGCGCTGCTGGGATCGGGCTTCAGAGCCATGTCGGACTCGTTGATCTTCTGGAAGCCGCGGATGGAGGAGCCGTCGAACGCCAGACCCTCTTCGTAGGTGTGCTTGTCGAACTCGCGGGCCGGAACCGTGAAATGCTGCATGATCCCGATCAGGTCGCAGAAGCGGACATCGATGAACTCGACGCCCTCCTTCTTCACGAACTCGAGTAGATCGTCTGGGCCTTCGAACATCGTTCCTCCATCTAGGACGTGGTGTTGTTCTGAACCTAACGGTGACCGGTTGCTCGGGAGTCACCGTCTTGTTGCAGGGATGTTACAGCGGCGGCCCGCCGAGTGGGGCCGAGGTGGCAGGCTGGAGGTCCGGACAGGTGACGACCCGTGAGAGGGGACGACCGTGGCAGAGACATGGCAGGTCAGCAGTGCGGAGGTCGGACGCCTTGTCACCCGGATCTTCGACCCCTCCAGAACGGCTCCCCTCGTGGTGGTCTCGCCCTCGCAGTCGGGTCGGTCACGGATCAGCGTGCCGCGTCTGATCGGTCTGATTCCTCCCGACACCGAGGTGGCGGTGCTGGCCAGCCAGGCGGCCAGCAATCTGCTCTCGGACGCCGTCGACCCCCAGTTCCACTGCTACGGGGGCAGGGTGAGGGTGATCCTGCCCGGGGCCTCGCGCACCGACAACTGGCGCCGGCACCGGCTGTTCACCATCGCCCCGGAGGACGACGCCGACCGGTTGTGCGCCCTCATCGCCCGCCACGTCACCGAGATGGAGGGGGTCGGCCCCGCCGGCCACAGCTCGGGGCGCTCCGGGACCGGAGCCCTAGACTCCGGGCAGGCCGCCAAACTGATCGCCTACCGACGTCGGCTGCTCTCCGATGATATCGAGGCTCCCGGTGCCGCCCCGGCTGCCAGTACCGCCCTTGCTGCCGGTGGCGGCCCGATCGCCGGGGACGACGTCGCCACCACAGGCGACGCGGCCACCGGACCCACCCCGGTCCCTGGTGGAGGACGCACGTCCGGACCGAAACCGGGTCCCGGGAGGCGCAGGGCGGTGCCGCGGGAGCCGGAACCCGTCGTGGCACCCGGCCTGCCGGCCGCCCCCGGGACTCCCGCGGAGATCCCGGTTCCCGAACCGGTCCCGGCTCCTGGAATGGTCCCGGCGCCGGAGGCGGTCCGGGCCCCCGAACCCGTTCCGCCTCCTGAGGCGGTCCCCACCCGGGGTGCTCCCGGCGAGGAGCGCGCATCCTCGCGCACCGTCACCGTGGACCTCGCCACCCTCGAGAAGCTGCTGGACAGGAGCGTGGAGACCGTCGCCGGACGAGTCATCGCCGGGGTGGAGGAGGGGCTGCTGAGCCTGCTCAGGGACGAGTTTGAGCTTCAGGACGGGGAGCACTCCCGGGCGGACGCGCTCGAGGAGCAGAACGCAGACCTGCGGAGGCGGTTGGACGCGGTGGGGCCGCACGGCTCGGCGCCCGCGCAGGTCTACTCCGATCCGGCCGCACAGCTGCGCTGGGAGATCGAGCAGGAGTGGCTGCTGGGCACCCCCGAGACCGATCGCGGAGCAGGGCTGAGGGGCTTCTCCTTCGGCCCGCGGTTCCTCGACTCGTTGAAGGCCGAGATCGTGCCCCGCGGCAAGACGGTGCGGGTGATGGTCGACATCCTCGCCGGGTGGGCCTGGGACCGCCACATCACCCATCCCTTCAACGACTCGCCGCGCGGCGGCAAGCAGCGGGTGAGGGCCGACGGCGCCCAGGCCTGGCGGACCTATGTCAAGGCCGAGTCGCCCGGGGCTCCGCGGCTCACCTGGTGGATGCGCACCGACAGCGGGATCGAGTTCGACCACGTCGGCCATCACGACCAACTGATCTGACAGCTGGTCTGGTCTCGCACCGGCCGGTCCGACATCGGCTCGGTCGCTGCCCGCGCTACGCGACGGGGCCGATAAGCTGACGAGGTGCCCGACACCTCGTCTCCCCGACCAGCAGCATCCCAGGTCGGTGCCGCTCTGGGACTGCCGGCCACCGGTAGGGGATCGCTGGCCCCGTGGAACCGTCGCCTGGCCGCACTGCTGCTGGACTGGGCGGCCTCGATGGTCGTCGCGATCGCCGTCTTCGGGGTCAGGGTGATCCGCGACCAGGGATGGCCGGTCTGGATGCCGATGGCCGTCTTCTTCGTCGAGCGGACCATCCTCACCGCCCTCGCCTCGGCCTCCTTCGGGCAGCTGCTGGCCCATGTCGCGGTGGTCCGGGTGGACTCCGCCGCCCACGTGGGCTGGTGGCGGTCCGCGGTGCGCACCGCCCTCAAATGTCTTGTCATCCCGGCGGTCATCATCGGTGCCGACCGCCGTGGCCTGGACGATCTGATGCTCGGCACCGTGGTGGTCAACCGGAGGTGATCGGATGTTCGTTCTGGTGGTGAGCCGAGGGGCCCCCTCGGACTCGGACCCGCTGCGCGGAATCTTCGAGCTCGATCAGGCCAGGGCGTTGCAGGACGCCGGCTGCCGCGTCGTCCTCGCCGCCCTCGACGTGCGATCGGTGCGGCACCGTCGTCCGATGGGGGTCCACGTGACCAGCGTCGACGGGATCGACACCGTCCGGCTCGATCTCCCGCTCGGCAGGATGCCGGCCCGACTCGACCACGCCGCCCACGCCAGAGCGATGAAGCGGCTGTGGACGGCCGTCGTCCAGCGGTTCGGAACCCCCGACGTCGTCCACGCCCACTTCGCCCGCTACGCCGCCGCCCTGGTGCGGGCCGGTCTGCCGGGCGGGGGAGTGCCGCTGGTGGTCACCGAGCACGACTCCCAGCTGCGTTCCGGAGCCACCAGCCGGTTGCGTGCCGAGGACTGCCGGGTGGCCTACGGGGCCGCGGACCGGGTGCTGGCGGTCTCCGGAGCCCTGGCCCGGATCCTGGTCGACGAGTACGCCACCAATGTCGAGGTGGTCCCCGATGTCGTCGACGTCGACCTGTTCGCCCGGGCCGCAGCCCACCAGCACCGCGACCTCAACACCCTGGTGAGCGTCGGAAGTCTCATCGAGCGCAAGGGGATGGTCGAGCTGTGCCGCACCGTCATCGCCTCGGCGCAGACCTTCCCCCACCTGAGACTGCGGATCATCGGCGACGGGCCGCTGCACGCCGACCTGCAGACTCTCCTGGCGGACCAGGACCCCGACCACCGGATCACCCTGCTGGGGCGCACGGACCGGGCCCGGGTGGCCCGGGAGGTGGCCGGCGCCGGAGGATTCGTGATGTTCTCCCGGTGGGAGACTTTCGGGGTGGCCTATGCCGAGGCGCTGGCCGCCGGCACCCCGGTGCTCGCCACCCCCTGCGGCGGCCCCGAGGGGTTCATCGGCCCCGACGCCGGGCTGGTCACCCGCGGGTTCGAGGCCGGGGATCTGCGCGCCGGCCTCACCGACTTCGTGGAGCGGCTGGCCGGTTTCGACGCCGAGCAGATCGCCCGCGGTGCCCGGGACCGGTTCTCCCCCCAGGCGCTGGCCGCCACCCTGCAGCGGATCTACCGGGAACTCATCGGGTAGCGGCCCGGCCCGGGCCGGCGGCCGGCGACGACCGGTCCCAGGTAGGAACCTCGGTGGCACGCACGCCGCCAGAACCCGGAACCCAGGTCTGACCCGCCGGGGCCCGTGGCGTGGAAGACTTGAGGGGTGCATCTGGCAGTCTGGTTCTCAGCGATCAACACGATGATCGAGCAGCACGCCGGTGAACCCTGGGTGCTGTTGGCACTGTTCGCCTTCTGCACCATCGACGGATTCTTCCCACCGGTCCCCTCCGAGTCCCTGGTGGTGGGGCTGGCCGCGGTCGGCCAGCCGCCATGGTGGATGCTGCTGCCGGTGGCGGCCGCGGCTGCGGTCGCCGGAGACAACATCGCCTACTGGGCCGGACGCAAGCTGGGCACCACCCGCGTGATGACGGGAGGTCCCAAGCGCCAGAAGATGGTCGCCTGGTCCCGACATCAGCTGCGCCGACGCGGCCCGCTGTGCATCCTGGTGGCCCGCTACATCCCGGCGGGCCGGGTGGTCGTCAATGCGATGGCCGGTGCGACCCGGTTCAGCTACAAGGTCTTCCTCGCCGTGGACATCATCGCCGGGATCGCCTGGGCGGGGTACGCGGTGCTCATCGGCGCCGGCGCCTCCAGCCTGATCGGCGACAATCATCTGCTGGCGATGGGCATCGGGGTGGTCGGCGCGATCGTCATCGGCGCCATCCTGGACCAGGTCCTCAGGCGCCTGATGCCGACCCCCGCCCACCTGCACGACGATCTCGACGAGTCGGGCCAGGAGACGGGGTCGGCTGAGGGTGAGGAGACGGTCGGGGTGTCGCGGTCGGCACGGGAGTCGGATGCTCCGGCGAGCCCGGCCAGCCCGTCCGAGCAGTCGGCAGGGTCGGTCCGGGGGTCGCAGAGGCAGGAGACGGCCGACGATCCGGTGGGTCAGGACTCCCCGGTACTGTGATCAGGCTGTGATCAGGCGCCCTCGATGAGTTCCCCGGCGCTCAACCAGGCGTCCTCGAGCTCGGCGAGGCGGTCCTCGAGTCCGCCGGCCTGGGTCTGCAGGTCGTTGAGGGCCTGGAAGTCGGTGGCGACCTCGGCCATCTGCTGATGGATCTGGTCCAGATCGCGCTGGGTCTTCGACATCTGACCCTCCAGCCGGGCGAGATCCTTGCGGGCCTGCCGCAGCTCGGCCGATGAGGGTCCGGGCGTCGCCGTCTCGGCGGCGCTCCCGACCCGCTGGGACTTGGGGGAGTCGACCCGGCGCTCCCGGCGGGCCGCCAGGTACTGGTCGACGCCGCCGGGCAGCAGCACGCAGGAGCCGTCGCCCATCAGGGCGTAGGTGACGTCGCAGACCCGTTCCAGGAAATAGCGGTCGTGGGAGACCACGATAAGGGTTCCGGCCCAGCCGTCGAGATAGTCCTCGACGACCCGCAGGGTGTCGATGTCCAGGTCATTGGTGGGCTCGTCGAGAAGCAGCACGTTCGGCTCCTCGATGAGCAGCCGCAGCAGTTGCAGACGGCGTCTCTCCCCGCCCGACAGGTCGCCGACCCGGGTCACCAGTCGCTGCCCGGTGAACCCGAAGTCCTCCAGCAGGTTGGTGGCACTGGCCTCCTGGCCGGTGGCCAGCATGGTCTCCTGGCGCAGTCTCTGGACCGACTCCAGGACTCTCTCCCGGCCGGCCTCGGTGCCGGGGTCGAGCTCGTGGACCTCCTGGGTCAGATGGGCGATGCGCAGCGTCTTGCCCCTCTTCACCCGACCGGAGGTGGGGGAGAGGCGGTCGTCCAGCAGGTTGAGCAGGGTGGACTTGCCGGCCCCGTTGACGCCGACCAGGCCGATCCGCTCGCCGGGGCCGATGGACCAGGTGAGGTGGTTCAGCAGGGTGCGACCGTCGGGCAGGGTGAGGGTGACATCCTTCAGGTCGAAGACGTCCTTGCCCAGTCGGGTGGCCGAGAACCGGGCCAGCTCGAGCTTGTCGCGGGGGTCGGGGACGTCGGCGATGAGGGCGTTGGCGGCCTCGATGCGGAACTTGGGCTTGGAGCTGCGGGCGGGTGCTCCGCGACGCAGCCAGGCCAGTTCCTTGCGGACCAGGTTCTGGCGACGGCCCTCGTTGCTGGCCGCCTGACGGGAGCGTTCGGCCCGCGCCAGGGTGTAGGCGGCGTAGCCGCCGTCGTAGGCGTCGACGGTGGCGTCGTGCACCTCCCAGATGTGGTTGCAGACCTCGTCGAGGAACCACCGGTCGTGGGAGACGATGAGCATCGCCACCCCCCGGGACTGCAGGTGCTTCAGGTGTTCGGCCAGCCAGGAGACCGCCTCGACGTCGAGGTGGTTGGTGGGCTCGTCGAGCACCAGCAGGTCGTGGCCGGCCAGCATCAGGGCGACCAGCATCACCCGGCGGCGCTCCCCGCCGGACAGGTCGACCATCAGGGAGTCCAGATCGATGTCGGCGAGCATCTGCTCGACGATCGGTCGGGCCTGCGGGTCGGAGGCCCAGACGTGGTCGGGCTGTCCGCCGACGACGATGTCGCGCACCGTCTGGTTGGGGCCGGGCTGTCCGGCCTGGGCCAGCACGCCGATCGACACCGATCCGGTGCGGGTCACCGTCCCGGTGTCGGGCTCGACTGAGCCGGTGAGCAGGCCGAGCAGGGTGGACTTGCCGTCACCGTTGCGGCCGACCACGCCGATGACGTCGCCGCGGGACAGACCCAGTGACAGGTCGTCGAGGAGAATTCTGGTGCCGAAGGTCTTGGAGACGTGTTCGGCGTTGACGAGGTTGGTCGCTGCCACCAGCTCTCAGCGACCCCGCATGGCGCTGCGGGCGCCCTTGGAGGAGGTCGGCATCGGGCCCTTGGGCATCGGCAGGCGCGGACGCATGGCGTCCAGGGCGCGCAGTCGGGACTTGATCTCGGCGATCTGGGCGGCGTTGAGGGTCTTCGGCAGCTTGCGGATCTTGGTGCTGAGCTGCTCGAGGGGGACCTGGTCCTTGCCCTCGCCCATCACGAAGGTGATCACCGGGACGCCGAAGGCGACCTGCTCGTGGCGGTGCTTCTCCGAGGCGAGCAGCTGGCGGACGCCGTTGCCGGAGCCCTCGGCGACCAGGACCAGTCCGCCGGGGCCCAGGGCGCGGTGGATGACGTCCTGGTGGCGGTTGACGGCGATCACCGGGGTGGCCGACCAGGTCTTCTTGTCCAGCTGGGACAGCGCGACCTCGGCGGATCCGGGCTGACCCTTGAACCGCGCGTACATCGAACGGCGGGCACGGCGGCTGAACAGCCACATCGCGCCGGCGGCACCGGCGAAGATGCCGACAATCAGGTAGATCCACCACGGCTTGACGAACAGGCCGATCACCACGAAGACGATCAGCGGGACCAGGAAGCCGCCGAGGGACCACCACAGGACGGCCGGATCGGTGGTCCGGGTCATCTTGTAGGTCTCGACGAGCTGCTTCCAGGTGCCCCAGTCCCTGGGGTTGTCGGAGTTCTTGCGACGCTCCTTTGCGGCCTTGGCCTCGGCCTTCTGCTTGGCAGCGAGCTCCTTGGCGGCCTGGCTCTTCGGCATTGTGACGACTCCCGTGCGGTTCAACGTGCTGGATCCGACCGTGCACCGGGCACGATCACAAGCGGTGACCCAGTCTACCTGCACCTGCGGCCGTCGACGAACGGCCGGTGGCCGGTCGGGACCTGGCGGCGAAGGGGGCCGGTCAGGACCTGGCGGCGAAGGGGGCCGGTCCCGAACCGTCCCGGTAGCCGGTGACGATGGTCACCGGGGTCTCGCCGCGGGCGGCCATCGCCTGTCGGTAGAGGCGCCCGGCCCGGTAGGAGGAGCGCACCAGGGGTCCGCTCATGACGCCGACGAAACCGATCTCCTCGGCCTCCTCCGCCAGCTCGTCGAACTCCTGGGGGGTGACCCACCGGTCGATCGGGTGCAGGTGGGCGTTGGGACGCAGGTACTGGGTGATGGTGAGCAGGTCGGTGTGGGCCTCGTGCAGGGCCCTCATCGCCTCGGAGATCTCCTCGCGGGTCTCTCCCATCCCGAGGATGAGGTTGGACTTGGTGACCATGCCGTGCTCGTGGGCCCGGGTCAGCACGTCGAGGGACCGCTGGTAGCGGAAGGCCGGGCGGATCCGCTTGAACAGCCGGGGGACCGTCTCCAGGTTGTGGCCGAAGACCTCGGGGCCGGCCTCGAAGACCTGGTCGAGCAGTTCGGGGCGGCCCGAGAAGTCCTGGGCGAGCATCTCGACGCCGACTCCCGGGTTGAGGGAGTGGACCTGGCGGACCGTCTCGGCGCACAGCCAGGCTCCCTCGTCGGGCAGGTCGTCGCGGCAGACACTGGTGATGGTGGCGTAGCGCAGACCCATCTGGCGCACCGACTCGGCGACTCGGCGGGGCTCGTCGGTGTCGTACCCGTCGGGCTTCTCGGAGGCGATCTGGCAGAAGTCGCAGCGCCGGGTGCACTTGTCCCCGCCGATCAGGAAGGTGGCCTCGCGGTCCTCCCAGCACTCGAAGATGTTGGGGCAGCCGGCCTCCTGACAGACCGTGTGCAGGTCCGTGTCGTGCATCCGTCGGCGCATGTCCCGGTACTCGGGGCCCATGGTGGCCTTGGTACGGATCCACCGGGGCTTGTTCTCGATCGGGGTCTGTGCATTCCTCACCTCGACGCGCAGAAGGCGACGTCCATCAGCTTCGACACTCATGACCGTGAGTCTATCGGGGGGGTGGACAGAACTGGTCGCCACGAGGGGTGGCGAGCGCAGCGAGCGTGGTGGCCGGCGCGGCGGACCGGGGATGCGGGGACTGGTCGCCACGAGGGGTGGCGAGCGCAGCGAGCGAAGGGGGGTCGTCCCCCCTTTTGACTATTCGAACGACTTGAGTCGCAGCGAGTTGGTGACCACCAGCAGGCTCGACAGGCTCATCGCCAGCCCGGAGATCAACGGGTTCAACAGTCCGGCGGCGGCGATCGGGATGGCGGCGATGTTGTAGACGAAGGCCCACACCAGGTTGCCGCGGATGGTGCGCAGGGTCTTGCGGGCCAGTCGGATGGCGTCGGGGACGACTCCCAGGTGGCGTCGCACGCAGATGATGTCGGCGCTGCGCATCGCGATGTCGGTTCCGGTGACCATCGCCAGGCCCAGATCGGCGCTGGCCAGGGCGGCGGCGTCGTTGATCCCGTCGCCGACCATCGCGACCCGGTGACCCTGCTCCCGAAGTCTCTCGATGACGGCCGCCTTCTCGGTGGGAATCACCTCGGCGAGCACCTCGTCGCAGCCCAGTGCGCGGCCCGCCCGGTCGCCGGCCGCCCGGGTGTCGCCGGTCAGCAGCACGGTGCGAAGGCCCATCCTGTGCAGCTCGGCGACCACCTCGGGGCCCTCCGGCCTGAGGGTGTCGGCCAGCGCCATCACCGCGACCACCCGCTGGTCGATCCCGATCGCCACCGGGGTGGCCCCGTGGGACACCGCGGTCTGCAGGGCGTCGGAGGCGCCGGCCGGTGTCTCCAGCCCGTTCTCGGTGATCATGGCCGGGTTGCCCAGGATCACCCGGTGGCCCTCCACGGTGCCGCGCAGTCCGCGCCCGGCCACCGTCTCCAGATCCGTGCAGGAGGGCGGCCGGTCGGTCACCCCACGGTCGCGGGCCGCGGCCAGCACGGCGCCGGCGATCGGGTGCGTGGAACCGGCCTCCAGGGCCGCGGCCAGGCGCATCGCCTGGTCGAGATCGACGGCGGGACCGGCGGCGGTCAGCGAGGTCACCGTCATGGTGCCGGTCGTGACGGTTCCGGTCTTGTCCAGGACGACGGTGTCGATCCGGCCGGAGGCCTCCAGGGCGTCGGGTCCCTTGATGAGGATGCCGAGCTGGCCGCCCCGGCCCACCCCGACCATCAGGGCGGTGGGGGTGGCCAGACCCAGGGCGCAGGGGCAGGCGATGATGAGCACCGACAGCCCCGCCGACATCGCGTGCCGCAGTCCGCCGCCGGTCAGCCACCAGGCGCCGAAGGTGACGACGACCACGCCGAGGACCACCGGCACGAAGACCTGGACGACCCGGTCGACGAGCTTCTGGACGTTGGCCTTGCGGGCCTGGGCCTGCTCGGCCATCGTCGCCATCTGGGACAGCTGGGAGTGGGACCCGACGGCGGTGGCGCGGATCACGATGCGGCCGGTGAGGCTGACGGTGCCGCCGAGGACCGCGGTCCCGCGGGTCGCCTCGACCGGCATCGCCTCACCGGTCATCATCGCGGTGTCGATCCCCGAGGAGCCCTCGACGACCTCGCCGTCGGCAGCGACGGTCTCCCCGGCCAGGGTGACGAAGAGGTCGCCGCGGTGCAGATCGGAGATCGGCACGACGGTCTCGACGCCGTCGACGAGGAGCCGGGCCCGGGTGGCCGCCAGCCGGCCCAGGGCGGTGAGCACGGAGCGGGCCGACCGTTTCGCCCGGGCCTCGAAGTAGCGGCCGGCCAGCAGGAAGCAGGTGACCCCGGCGGCGACGTCCAGGTAGAGGGTGTCCGCCCCGGCCGGGGTGATCCCGTAGCCCAGCCAGTAGCCCTCGTGGTCGGAGGCGCCGATGGCGATCGAGACCACCGACCAGGTGAAGGAGGACAGCACCCCCAGGGAGACCAGGGTGTCCATCGAGGTGGTTCCGTGGCGCAGGTTCGACCACATCGCCCGGTGGAACGGTCCGGCGCACCAGACCACTACCGGCAGGGCCAACGCCACCAGCAGCCAGTCCCAGCCGGGGAACCGCAGCTGGGGGGCCAGGGCGAGCACCAGGCCGATGTCCATCAGGGGCATGGTGAGCAGCACCGCGACCACCAGACGCCGGCGCAGCGCGGTGATCCGGCGGGTGGTCTGGATGACCGGGTCGACCTGGCCGACCGGGGCCGCGCTGTAACCGGCCCGCTCCACGGCGGTGACCGCCGTGGCCAGGTCGAGGCCGGTCACCACGGCCTGCTCGGTGGCGTAGTTCACACTGGCCCGGACGCCGTCGATCCGCGACAGCCTCTTCTCGATCTGGGTGGCGCAGGCCGAGCAGGTCATCCCGCCGATCTGGAGTTGCAGAGCCTCCGTCGAGGTCATCGACGGTGCCTGTTCTGCTCGCGGATCCGCTCGATCCGCTCCTCGTTGGCGCGGGCGGCGTCCTCGCCGGCCATCTGCGCCAGCATGTCGTTGTAGGCGCTCAGGGAGGCCTCCAGGCCGCCCTCGTCCTCGGCGGCGTCGATCCGGTGCTGGTCCCGCCTGTCGGCGAGGAACCACTGCACGCACAGCGCGATGAGGACGACGCCCATCGGCGGCTCCCCGGTGGCCCAGGTGATCTGGCCGCCCAGGTTCTGGTTGGCGGCCAGATCGCCCACCCACGGCACCGACAGGGTCCGGTAGTAGTCGGCGCCGATGATCTGGCTGGCGCCCATCACGATGACGGCGAAGAACGAGTGGAAGGGCATAGCGGTGATGATGAATCCCAGCCGGCCGATGTGGGGCAGCGAGGCCGGCAGCTCGTCGAGCCCGATGACGTACTGGAAGAGCAGCAGTCCGGCGGCCAGGAAGTGCAGCAGCATCCACTGGTGGCCCCAGTGGTAGCGCATCAGCAGGCCGAACACCGGGGTGAAGTAGACCGCGTAGAAGCTGGCGATGAACACCGCCCATCCGGTGAAGGGTCCGAACAGGATCCGGGTCGGACGCCAGTGCAGCAGACTCTCCAGGCACTCGCGGGGGCCCATCAGGCCGGTCCCCGGCGTCCCTGACGCCTCCGGTCCTGCCTGCGCCTCCGGGCCCGCCGGCGTCTGCTGCGTCGTCGGATCGGTTGCATCCAACCCTGCGGGCACCGGGTGGGAGGTCAGCACCTCTCGCAGCAGGGTGATCGGCGCCCCCATCACCAGCAGGGCCGGCACCAGCATGTTGAACATCATGTGGACCAACATGTGCCAGCTGAAGGTGATCGAGGAGTACTGCCACAGTCCGGCGCTGGCCAGGTAGCCGACCACCGCCCAGCCGGCCACCCAGCCGGCGATCCGGCCGGGGAACCAGCTGCCACCCAGCCGGCGCACCCGGCGGACCGCCAGCAGGTAGCCGGCGATCCCGAACAGGGCCAGGAACAGCATCAGCAGGTTCGGGCGTCCCGGCAGCATCAGGGAACCGACGGTGGGCGGGCCGGGCAGCGGGTAGCCGAGGTAGTTCACCACGGTGGTCTGGGGCACCAAGTAGCGCGGCGGGATGAGCTGTGAGGAGGATCCGGTGACCACCAGGACGACGGCCACCAGGATCCCCATCGTCCGGGTCCGGGTGCGCCACCCGGTGCACGCCATCGCCAGCCACAGCGTCACCGCGACCAGCAGCACCAGACGGACGATGCCCCACCGGGAGGAGGTCACGGCGGTGCCCGCCAGGCCCTGCCAGGTGACCACCAGCTGTCCCGCCAGCGCGACCCCCAGACACACCACCATGGGTGCCCGGACGCGCGCCAGCCGGGCCGCCGAGCCGGCCGGGTGGCCGAGCAGGCAGGCGAGGCAGGATGCCGAGGCGATCACCATCGCCACCGCGGAGACGGCCCCGGCATCGGTGGAGAAGTCGTGGTTCAGGCCCACCGACACCGATCCGGTGACCGTCACCGGCAGCGCGGAGGCGATCACCGCCAGGGCGGTCAGCAGCAGCCCGCCCGCGGTGCGGCACAGCAGGCAGACCAGGGAGGTCACCAGGCCCACCACCGCCATCACGAACCAGGCCATCACCGAGGGGGTCGAGGTGAGATGGGTGGGCAGGTCGCCCAGGACGGTGGCGGTCGGAAGCCCGGAGGAGTCGGCCGCCTCCAGAGGCACCATCAGCAGGGCCGCGATGGTCCATGCCTGGCTGCACCGCCAGGCCGCGCGCCCGACCCGTCGCCGCGGGTCGTCGGGGGACCGCTGAGGGCCCAGGACGGTGGCGAGCAGCAGCTGGGCCAGGGTGAGGATCATCGCCGTCCATGCCGCGGTGGCGACCATGGTGTGCAGCACGGAGGTGGCCAGATCGGGGTTCTCACGGCCCAGCAGTCGCGGCTCCAGCCGCCTCAGGGACCCGATCAGACCGGATGCCACCGCCATCGCCACGACGACCGGGGCGAGCCACAGGCGCCTCGGCGCCACCCGCCCGTCGGGAGCGGGAACACCCTCAGAGGCCACAACGTCTCCTCGATCTGCTGAACTGGACCTCATCGAACTGTACGTCGCCCTCAGTCGATCGGATGGAGGAAGGCCGGATGGGAGCGCCGGGGGATGTCGGGGCTCATCCGGTAGGGGCGGAAGGCCATCATCTCGGTGAGGATCGGCTCCAGACTCCGGGCGACCTCCACCAGACCGGGGATGCGGGCCTCGGGTCCGTGGACCCGGCGCAACTCCCTGGCCATCGTGGTGACATCGGCGTCGGCGATCCCGCACGGGATGATGTTGTCGAACCCGGTGGTCTGCGGGTCGATGTTGAGGGCGAACCCGTGCATCGCGGTCTGCCTGGAGACCCGGATCCCGATGGCGCAGATTTTGCGTTCGGGCCCGGTCCCGTCGGAGGGGAACCACACGCCGGTGCGTCCGGGGACCCGCCCGGCCTGGAGGTCGTAGCCGGCCAGCAGCCGGATGATGGACTCCTCGACCCGGCGGACGTAGTCGACGACGCCGATCCCGCGCTGGAGGAAGACGATCGGGTAGCCGACCAGCTGGCCCGGCCCGTGCCAGGTGATCTCCCCGCCCCGGTCGACCGGCACCACCGGCGTGCCGTCGAAGGGATAGGCCTGCGGACGGGTGCGCCGACCGGCGGTGTACACCGGGTCGTGCTCCACGTAGATCACCGTGTCGGGGATCTCATGGGCCGACACCCGGGCGTGCACCCGGCGCTGGTGGTCCCAGCACCAGCGGTACTCGGTGCGGACCGGCGGGACCTCGGTGATGCCCAGGTACTCGAACTCCAGACCCTCGGGATGGGGCACCCAGCCCTTCGGCGAGACGCCGCCGTGGACCTGCGGAGTCTGTGGTTGTGAGGTCGCCTGTTGTGTCACGCAGTCACCATATACACCGATCCCCTCCGCTGCGCGGACCCGTGTCGGGGCCCGTGCAGGGGAGGGGATGAGTCGGCTGGTTGAGTGGGAGGAGGGCTCAGAACTCGCCCCCGAAGTCGCCCTCCTCCAGGCGGTTCTTGACGCCGGTGAGGAAGCGGGCGGCGACCGCGCCGTCGATCAGACGGTGGTCGTAGCTCAGCGAGATGTACATCATGTCGCGGATCGCGATGGTGTCCTCGCCGAACTCATTGGTGACCACCACCGGGCGCTTCACCAGGGCCCCGGTGCCGAGGATGGCGACCTCCGGCTGGTTGACGATCGGGGTGTCGAACAGGGCACCGGCCGAACCGTAGTTGGTGATGGTGAAGGTGCCACCGGCCAACTCGTCGGGAGTCACCTTGTTGTCGCGGGTCCGGGCCGCCAGATCGCCGATCTGGTGGGCCAGTCCTGCGATGTTGAGATCGCCGGCGTTCTTGATCACCGGGACCAGCAGGCCCCTGGGGGTGTCCACCGCGATACCGACGTTCTCGCTGGCGCCGTACTCGATCGTCCCGGCCTCGGTGTCGATCCGCGCGTTGAACTTGGGGTTCTGCTTGAGGGCCTCGACGATCGCCTTGGTGATGAAGGGCAGGTAGGACAGGCCCACTCCCTCGCGCGCCTTGAAGGCGGCCTTCTCGGCCTTGCGGATCCGCGAGATCGCGGTCATGTCGACCTCGACGGTGGCCGTCAACTGGGCCGAGACGTGCAGCGAGTCGACCATCCGGGAGGCGATCACCTTGCGCAGCCGACTCATCTTCTCGGTCGTGCCGCGCAGTGCTGCCGCTTCCGCCGAGACCTCCTGGGCGGCCGCCCTGGCCGACGACGAGGCCGGCGCGGGGGACTGGGCGGGTGCCGGAACGGGAGTGGGGGCCTTGGCCTTCTCCGCGGCGTCGAGGACGTCCTGCTTGCGGATCCGCCCGCCGACGCCGGTTCCGGTGAGGGAGCCGAGGTCGATGCCGTTCTCCTTGGCGAGCTTGCGGACCAGCGGGGTGACGTAGACATCAGAGGAGGAGCTGGTGGCCCGCGGCGCCACGGCATTGCTGCCGGCCGACGGGGGGGCCGCCGGAGAGGGGGCTGAGGGAGCAGCCGGCGCGGGTGCCGGGGCGGGTGTGGCCGGTGCTGCGGGTGCCGGTGCGGGTGGTGGGGTGGGCTCGGACCTGGGGGGTTCGGGGGTGGCCGCGGGTGCGGGGGCTGGGGCGCTGTCGGGGTCTCCGATGACGGCCAGGACCGATCCGACGGCGGCGTCCTCGTCCTCGCGGACGCGGATCTCCAGGAGGGTTCCGGAGACGGGTGAGGGGACTTCGGTGTCGACCTTGTCGGTGGAGACCTCAAGGAGGGGTTCGTCTGCCTCGACGGTGTCGCCGACGGCCTTGAGCCAACGGGAGACGGTTCCCTCGGTGACGGACTCACCGAGCGCTGGGAGGGTGACTTCGGTCGACATGAGGTGGAGCTCCTTTGCAAGCCGCTACGTGTGAGTTTCAGCCTAGCCCGGGCTGTCGTAATGTGCATGCAGTGACAGGATCGACCCGGAACCGATCATCGCGAACCGCCGCCGATGGTGGTCGCAGCTGGTGGCGCGTGTGCCTGGACGCCGCAGTGGTTGCTGTCGGGGTGGTCATCCTGGTCTGGGGGACCGTCGTGCTGACCCATCCCACGCTCACCTGCCGCGGGGTCGAGATGGGCCCGGGGGACGTCTGCCACAAGTCCAGCTACACCTCGCTGCGGACCGACACCGTCCAGAGCTACGAGCAGCGACGCCGGGCGGTCGCGCAGTCGCGCCCCACCGTCATCGTCCTGGGGGCAGTGGTGACGGTCTTCGGCGCCGGAATGCTCACTCGGCGGTTGCGACGACCGGAGCCCCCAGCCCCCAGGCAGTCACCCCCCAAGCAGTGACTCTCAGCCCCCAGGAAGGGGGCCTTCAACCCTCAGCAGGTAACCCTCAAGCAGAGGCGCTCAGCCCTCGGCCAGGGACATCGGGGAGCGGACCGGATTGCCGTCCTCGGCGAGGGTGGCAGCGTCCACCCCCTCCTCCGAGAGGTCCTCCCAGACCTCGGAGAACCAGGCGTCCGCCTCGTCGGCGGTCTCGAAGCTCTGGCTGGCACCCAGCTCGGCCAGCGCCTCGGCCGAGGCGGGGGTGGGACGGGGGACTGACAGGATCCACGCGAAGCTCATGGCACCCGAGCCTAGCCGGGAGCGCGTCTGTCAGGCCTTCTTGCGGGAGGCGGGGGCGACCCGGGGGGCCGGGTTGCGCCACCGGCGCGGCGTCATCGACCGGTTGTTCATGTAGCTCAGCATCCCCTTGCGCGAGGTCTCGGGATACTCGGAGATGAGCTGACGGCGAATCGGACGCCACAGTCGCCAGGCATCCACCGCCCAGCCGACCATCACGGCCAGCATCAGCACGGTCATCAGGTTCACCACCACGATGGCTCTCGGGAAGATCGTGATGATGATGAACCACAGGATCATCACGCCCAGGAAGATCGGCATGATGAACTCGCTGAAGGTCCGGCGGGAGTCGATGTAGTCGCGGATGAGGATCCGCTCCGGCTTCTTCTCCATGTTCTCCAGGCCGGTGATCCGGGCCTGGCGCCTGGCGTCCCGGTCGCGTCGGCGCAGTTCCCGTCGTGACAGGTTGGGGTGCAGACGCGCCATTCTCGCCGCCTCGGCCTCGGCGCGGCTCGGTGTCGGACCGCTCTTGCGCTGCGGTCCGCGACGCCCGGTCACGACCGTCTGACCGTTGGCGTCCTGACCCTTGTCACCCTGGCCCTTGGCGACCTGGTTGTCGGCGTCCCGGCCGGGTTCGGAGGCCCTCGGGGAGTGCTCTGCCGTGTCCCGGTCGGAGGCCTTGGCGGTCTCGGTCTGGCCCTGCTGGTACGGGCGGAAGAGTCCCACGCTGCGTCCTTGATCCGATATGTCCACCCCCATGCTCCTGGGGGCACTCCTTGGTGAAGGAGGCTCGGACAGTCTAGAAGATCCTGCCAAGATCGGTTCCCGGGCCCGGACTGGTCCCCCGAATTCGGGCCCACAGGGTGATTGACGTCGTCTCGGGCGGACATCTTGACCCGGTGACCGTAGTCTTGAGGGCGTCACCGGGACCGTAGGCGGTCGCGGGATGTCCGTGCCGCGGTCGCGGCCGAACCGAACGGAAGGATCCGACACCACCCATGGCTGGAATTTTCGAGCGATTCTCGATGATCTTCCGCTCCAAGGCCAACAAGGCCCTGGACAAGGTGGAAGATCCGCGCGAGACGCTGGACTACTCGTATCAGAAACAGCTCGAGATGCTTCAGAAGGTGCGCCGCGGCGTCGCCGATGTCGCCACGAGCCGCAAACGCGTCGAGCTGCAGGCCAACCAGCTCAACAGTGAGATCGACAAGATGCAGCGGTCGGCCCAGCGTGCGCTGGAGCAGGGTCGCGAGGACCTGGCCCGCGAGGCGCTCACCCGCAAGGCGGGCCTGCAGTCCCAGTTCGACGATCTCCAGGCCCAGCACGCCCAGCTGCAGGGCGAGGAGGAGAAGCTGATCCGCGGCTCCCAGCGGCTGCAGGCCAGGGTCGACGCCTTCCGCACCAAGAAGGAGACCATCAAGGCCAGCTACTCCGCCGCCGAGGCCCAGACCCGCATCAATGAGGCCTTCACCGGCCTCAGCGAGGAGATGGGCGACGTAGGGATGGCCATTCAGCGCGCCGAGGACAAGACCCTGGAGCTCCAGGCCCGCGCCGGTGCCGTCGATGAACTCATCTCCGCCGGGGCGATCGACGACCCCACCGACATGCACAAGGACGGCATCACGCGCGAGCTGGACGCCCTGTCGGCCGACTCCTCGGTCGAGCAGGAGCTGTCGGCGATGAAGGCCCAGCTGACGGGCGGTTCATCCGCCCGTCCGGAGCTGGAGCAGGGTGAGGACGGGAAGGACCAGAGATGATCATCCGCATCATGGGAGAGGGCCAGTGGGATGTTCCCGACTCGGTCCTCCATGAGCTCAACGGGATCGACTCTCAGGTCGAGCACGCCGTCGCCACCGGCTCCCAGGAGGAGCTCACCACGGCCCTCACCCACCTCGTGAACACCCTGCGCACGCAGGGCCATCAGGTTCCCGACGACCAGATCCTCGACTCCGACCTCATCGTCCCCGATGAGACGGCGACCGTGGAGGAGGTCTCCCGGCTGCTCGCAGGCAATGGATCGGGAGACGGCCTGATCCCCGGGTGAGAGTTCTCGTCGCGACCGGATCCTGGCAGTCCCAGGACTCACCGGCCGGTCTCGACTCGGCGCAGGTCGGAGCGTGCCTGGCCCGGGCCTGGGCCCGACTGGGGGACGAGGCGGCCGTCCTCCCGGTGGCTCCGGCCGGGCAGGGCTTCGCCCACTGCCTGAACCGTCTCACCGGCGGCAGGCCGCTCAGCCCACGGTGGCCGGACGTCGGCGAGGACCGCTGGACGGCCTCATCGGCACCTTTGGGGGAGTTCCTCCGGTCGGCGCTGGGGGACCGGGACCCGGTCCGGCCCCCGGTTCTGGAGCTCGCCTCGGCCCCGTGGCGCGACGGCGGCCACGGAATGATGGACGCTCTGGGCCCGATGGCGTCACGGCTGTCCGGGATGACCCTGGTCACCTCGGTCGAGGAGGCCGATCGCCAGCTCACCGGACTGCGCGGGCTGGTCTCCACCGAGGCCCGCTCCGAGGGGATGGACCCGGCACGGATGCTCCGGCTCGACCAGGTGCTGTGCGACTGGGCCGCCGAGCTCACCGGTGCCCCCCAGGCCGGCACCGCCCCGGGATCCGGGGCGTCCGGCGGGGTCGGAATGGCAGTTTCCGCTCTGGGCGGAGAGGTCACCACCGGTTCCCGATTCCTCCTCGAGGCGGCCGCAGCGGAGCAGAGCGCCGCCACCGCCGACCTCATCGTCACCGGGGTGCGCCACCTCGACGCGATGAGCCTGACCGGCGAGGTGGTCTCCACCGTGACCGGTCTGGCCGGGCGCGCGGGGGTCCCTGTGATCGCCGTGACGGCCACCAACGAGGTGTCCGAGCGGGAACTGCGGGCCGCCGGACTGGAGGCCGCCCTGGCCCTGGAACCCGGTACCGAGCCGGTCGGGCGCACCGGCGCCGCCGCGATCACCGACCTCGCCGTGCCGGTGGCGCGCACCTGGCACTGGTGAGTGGTTCGCCCGAGACGCGTTGGGCGGGCTCTGGGGGCACCTTCTAGACTGGTGGCGGTGCGGGTCGATGTCCCGCACCCGGATTTGTTCGAGCAGCATCGTCCGACCAGCACCGTTGGATCAACACCGATTGATCAGCTTGGAGTACCGATATGACTGACACTGTCAACGAGGCCCCCGCCATCGAGGGCATCATCCTCACCGATGCCGCGGCCGCCAAGGTCAAGGCCCTGCTCGACCAGGAGGGTCGCACCGACCTCGCCCTGAGGCTGGCCGTCCAGCCCGGCGGATGCTCCGGCCTGCGCTACCAGCTGTTCTTCGACGAGCGTCACCTCGAGGGCGACGTCGTGGGGACCTGGAACGGCGTCGACGTCGTCACCGACCGGATGAGCGCCCCGTACCTGGCCGGCGCCACCATCGACTTCATGGACACCATCGAGAAGCAGGGGTTCACCATCGACAACCCCAACGCCACCTCGACCTGCGCCTGCGGCGACTCCTTCCACTGATCCAGAAGGTCGGCTGTCGGGGATCGTGTTCCGCTTACAGCGTCGACCCGTGAGGCCACCGGCGTCACACGTCGACTGATATCACCCCGTCCGGTTCTCGAGCCGGACGGGGTGACTCTTTTTCGCTATTGTTCGACCTGTCGGACACAACGGTCTTCTGTCGCGCCTGCGGCACGGCATGTGGCGGGAAGGGTGAGTCGTGAGAGCTCAAGTCGAACCTCGGCGGGCCAGAGTGGGCCGTCGGCTCGCGGCCGTGGGAGCGGGGCTGTCAGCGCTGATGCTGTCGGCGTGCAGTTCGCAGACTCAGGGGCAGGCTGCCAGGTTCGGTCTGGTGGACGGTGCCTCCGATCGTGCGGCGCACATGGAGTCGATGTGGACCGGTGCCTGGATCGCGGCACTCATCGTCGGAGTGTTCGTCTGGGGTCTCATCATCTTCGCGGTCGTGCGGTTCCGCCGCCGCTCCGGTGATCCCGAGATTCCCCGGCAGTCGCGCTACCACCTGCCCCTGGAAGTCCTCTACACGATGGTGCCCTTCCTCATCATCGGGGTGCTGTTCTTCTACACGGTGCGCACCCAGAGCTCGGTCCTGGCCAAGGACACCAAGCCTCAGCACACCATCAACGTGGTGGGGCAGAAGTGGTCCTGGACCTTCAACTACATGGAGGCCGACAACCCGGCCGCCGGGTCCGTGGTGACCCGCGAGGCCGGAACCATCGAGAAGATTCCGGACCTCTACCTGCCGGTCAACGAGTCGGTGAGGTTCCATCTCAACTCCGCCGACGTCATCCACTCCTTCTGGGTGCCGGCCTTCTACTTCAAGATGGACGTCATCCCCGGCCATCCCAACCAGTTCGACCTGACCCCCACCAGGGTCGGGGTCTACGACGGCAAGTGTGCCGAGTTCTGCGGCACCTACCACGCGAACATGCTCTTCAAGGTCCACGTCGTGCCGGTCTCCGAGTACAACGCTCACCTTCAGAAGCTCAAGGCGGCAGGCCAGACCGGAGAGGTGAAGGCACCGGCATCGGTGACCACCCTCGCCGGTTCCAGCCCCAGCCAGGAAGGAAGTGAGGGCAAGTGAGCAGCGCAGCAGCACCACTGAACCGCGAGGCGATCGCCCCCGCCGGTGAGCGGACCACCACCCGGCACCGGGTCGGCAAGCTCATCTGGGACTACATGACGACCACCGACCACAAGAAGATCGGTCGGCTCTACTTCATCACGTCCTTCTTCTTCTTCCTCTTCGGCGGCGTGATGGCCCTCATCATCCGCGCCGAGCTGGCCTACCCGGGCATGCAGTTCGTCCACTACGAGACCTTCAACCAGCTGTTCACGATGCACGGCACGATCATGCTGCTGATGTTCGCGACCCCGCTGTTCGCCGGTTTCGCCAACTACGTGATGCCCCTTCAGATCGGCGCCCCCGACGTCGCCTTCCCGCGGCTGAACATGTTCGCCTACTGGCTGTACCTGTTCGGCTCGCTGATCGCCTGCTCCGGATTCCTCACCCCCGGCGGTGCCGCCAGCTTCGGCTGGTTCGCCTATGCGCCGCTGTCGGACGCCATCAACACCCCCGGTGTCGGCGGCGACCTGTGGATGATGGGGATCTACCTGCTCGGCCTGTCCTCGATCCTCGGCTCGGTGAACTTCGTCACCACCATCATCACGATGCGCACCCCGGGCATGACGATGTTCCGGATGCCCATCTTCTGCTGGAACATCCTGGTCACCTCGATCATGGTGCTGGTGACCTTCCCGGTGCTGTCGGCCGGCCTGCTGGTGATGGAGTCCGACCGGCTGCTGGGTTCCCACGTCTTCGACGCCGCCAACGGCGGACCGATCCTGTGGCAGCACCTGTTCTGGTTCTTCGGCCACCCTGAGGTCTACATCCTCGCCCTGCCGTTCTTCGGGATCGTCACCGAGATCATCCCGGTGTTCAGCCGCAAGCCGGTCTTCGGCTATGTCGGTCTGGTCTTCGCCACCCTGGCGATCGGCGGCCTGTCGATGTCGGTGTGGGCCCACCACATGTTCGTCACCGGTGCGGTCTCGCTGCCCTTCTTCTCCTTCATGACCTTCCTCATCGCGGTTCCGACCGGTGTGAAGTTCTTCAACTGGATCGGCACCATGTGGGGCGGGTCGATCAGTTTCGACACCCCGATGCTCTTCGTCGTCGGCTTCCTGGTGACCTTCCTGTTCGGCGGCCTGACAGGCGTCATCCTGGCCAGCCCCCCGATGGACTTCAATGTCTCCGACACCTACTTCGTCGTCGCCCACTTCCACTACGTGCTGTTCGGCACGGTGGTCTTCGCGATGTTCGGCGGCTACTACTACTGGTGGCCCAAGATCACCGGGCGGATGCTCGACGAGACCTGGGGCAAGATCCACTTCTGGACCCTCTTCGTCGGCTTCCACACCACCTTCCTGGTCCAGCACTGGCTGGGTGTGGAGGGCATGCAGCGCCGGATCGCCGACTACGGCGCCTGGGAGGGCTTCACCACCCTCAACCAGGTGTCCACCTTCGGGGCCTTCCTGCTGGGCATCTCGATGCTGCCCTTCATGTGGAACGTCTGGATCTCCCGCAAGCACCCCAAGGTCGAGGTCGATGACCCCTGGGGCTGGGGGCGGACCCTGGAGTGGATCACCACCTGCCCGCCGCCGGCACACAACTTCGATCACATGATCCGGGTCCGTTCGGCCTCCCCGGCCTTCGACGCCGCCCATCCTGAACTTCAGAAGGAGCCAGGATCCCTGGCGGGGGAGTCCGACGAGCCGCGCGAGCTCATCCACTCCAGCAAGCGAGAGGATCACCGATGAAGGTCGAACGTTGGGTATTCACCGGGCTGGCGATCTTCCTGCTCGTGATGACGCCGATCTACTGGCTGTCCGCCCACGAGATCGCCGGAGCCCTGGCCCTGGGACTCGCCGGATTGATGTCGGTGATGATCGCCGGATACGTCCTGGCGGTCGGCCGGCGGATCGACGCCCGCCCCGAGGACGACAAGGAGGCCGAGGTCATCGACGGCGCCGGCACCCTGGGCTTCTTCCCCCCGACGAGCATCTGGCCCTTCTGGTGCGGGGTGACGGTGGCCCTGATCTGCCTCGGCCCGCCCTTCGGCTGGTGGCTGTCGGTGCTCGGCGTCGCGGTCGGCATCTGGGCCGTCTCCGGATGGGCCTTCCAGTTCTACCGCGGTGAGTACGCCCACTGAGCCGCTCCAGCCGGCGGCCAGCGTGCGCATGCAAGCACAGCGCCCCGGGGACCACAGCAGTGGTTCCCGGGGCGCTGTCGTGCTGGTGCTGCGTGGCGTTGAAGAGCCCGTGAGGCGGCTCAGGCGAAGGCCTCGGGGATCGGGGTCGAGCCATCGCTGAACCGGATGAACCGGTGACTCGTGGTTTTCGGGTGGGCCAGAACCGCGACGATGACCCGGGCCACCGCCTGCCGGGAGGTGGGTGTGTCCGGGTGGGCCGAGTGCCCGTCGGGCAGCACCGTGATGCCGCCGGCAGCCTCCAGACTCAGCGAGCTCGGGCCGAGGATGGTCCAGTCGACCGATGAGGCCATCGTGTACCGGTCGGCCTGGGCCTTGGCATCCGCGTAGGCGAAGAAGGGCACCGCCGGGTCCACCCCGTGGTCCGGGCTGCCGGACCACGACACCAGGATGAACCGGGGCCGGGAGGAGGACCGTGAGATGGCGTCGACCACGGCCTGGCAGCCGTCCCGGTCGATGGCATAGGTCTGCTCCGCCCCGGCCCGGCCGCCGTTGCCGGCCGACCACACCACGGCGTCGACCCCCTCGATCAGTCGGTCCAGCTCGGCGGCCGACATCGTCGTGACGTCGGCGACCAGGGGCTCGGCCCCGGCCCGCCGCACATCGTCGGACTGCTCGGCGTGACGGATGACGGAGATCAGCCGGTTATCGGTGTCGGCCATCTCGGCGGCCAGCAGCAGGGCGACCTTGCCGTGCCCGCCGATGACCAGAACCGTGCGGCCCTCACTGGTGGATGCTGTGCTGATGGAAGAGTTCATGGTCATCAGCCTACGCAGGCCGGCAGAGGGCGACCGGTCAGCTCCAGGAGCTGGAGAGCGGGCGGCCCTCCTCGTAGCCGGACGGGGACTGGACCCCGATGACGGCCTTCTCGTGGAACTCGGCCAGATTGGCGGCGCCGGCGTAGGTGCACGAGGAGCGCACCCCGGAGGTGATGAAGTCCAGCAGGTCCTCGACCCCGGGGCGGTCCGGGTCCAGGTACATCCTGGAGTGCGAGATGCCCTCCTCGAACAGTGCCGCACGGGCCCTCTCGAAGGCGCTGCGCTGACGGGTGCGGTGACGCACCGCGCGGGCCGAGGCCATTCCGAAGGACTCCTTGTACCGGCGTCCGTCGTGGTCGGTGATCATCTCACCGGTCGACTCGTGGGTGCCGGCGAACCAGGACCCGATCATCACCGAGCCGGCGCCGCCGGCGAGGGCCAGGGCGACGTCGCGCGGGTAGCGGACCCCGCCGTCGGCCCAGATCGAGCCGTTGACCTCGGCGGCGGCCTCGGCGCACTCCAGGACGGCGCTGAACTGGGGACGTCCCACCCCGGTCTGCATCCGGGTGGTGCACATCGCGCCGGGCCCGACGCCCACCTTGACGGTGTCGGCACCGGCGTCCAGCAGGTCCAGGGTGCCGCGCCGGGTGACGATGTTGCCGGCCACGATCGGGACCCGCCGTCCGGTCTCCTCGGCGAACTCGCCGCGCACCCGGTGGGCGATCCGGATCGCCTTGATCATCTGGTCCTGGTGACCGTGGGCGGTGTCCATCACCAGCACATCGGAGCCGGCGTCCAGGGCGGCCCTGGCGCGCCCGGCGACGTCCCCGTTGATGCCGATCGCGGTACCGACCATCAGGTGCCCGGAGGGGTCGACCGCGGGCTGGTAGATCTCGCTGCGCAGGGCTCCGCGGGAGGTCATGATGCCGACCAGCCGGCCCTGGTCGTCGACCGCGACCGCCACCTTCTGGTGGTGGTCGGAGAGCGTGTTGAAGACGTCGTCGGCGCTGAGATCGGGGCTGACCACCGTGAGGTCGGTGGACATCACCTCGTGGACCTGGGCGAACCGGTCCACCCCCTCGGCCTCGCTGGGGGAGACCAGGCCCACGGGTCGGTCGTCCTCCAGGACGATCCCCACCCCGTGTGCTCGCTTCTGCAGGAGTCCGACGGCCTCCCCGACGGTGGTCGTCGGATCGACCTTCACGGGCGTGTCGAAGCGGGTGTCGGCGGCCTTGACCCGGCTGATGGATCGGGCGACGAAGGGGGCGGGAATGTCCTGGGGGAGGATCGCGATGCCGCCCCGACGGGCGACCGTCTCGGCCATCCTCCGGCCCGAGACGGCGGTCATGTTGGCCACCACGATCGGGGTGGGGGTGTGAAGGGCGTCGGTGGAGGTGAGGTCCACATTCATCCGGGATCCGACCGAGGACCGGTTGGGCGCCATGAAGACGTCGTTGTACGTGAGGTCGTAGGTCGGCTGCTCATTCAGGAAACGCACGTACTTGATCCTCTCATGACAGGTGCCTTGCAGCCTATCTCTGTCACGGGGTGGACGGGGGTGCTCCGCGGCTGGGCGAGAATGGCCTGGTGAACCCCAGCCCGACCGCCGAGACCATCGACCGGGTGCTGCTCGCCGTGGATCTGGTGCCCTCCGGACGAGTGGTGAGCTACTCCGACGTCGCCGAGCTGGTCGGCACCTCGGCCCGCCGGGTCGGTCGGATCATGGCGGTCAGCGGCCATGACGTGTGCTGGTGGCGGGTGGTCACCGTCTCCGGCGACCTGCCCATCGGACTGACGGCCCGAGCGGTCGAGAGATGGCGGCAGGAGGGTATCCCGGTCAAGGCCTCGGGTCGTGGCTGCCGGATCGCCGGCTGTCGCGCCGATCTGGTCGGCTGGGCCCGGGCCTATCTGAGCGCACTCGCCGCCGCCGGGGAGCCATCGCGACAGGACCACCCGGACCAGCAACCCCAGGACGCACTGCGGCCCGGGGGACAACCCCCGGGCCGCAGGACTCAGTGCGTCGATCCCTCGAGTTCATCACTCCTCGGGGCGTCTCCGACCTCGGACGGGGACTCGGGCTGAGTGCCGACCTCGGGCTCCTCCTCGACGTGGATCTCGTCGGAGCGGGGGACCGGGACATTGGCTCCCAGGAACCACCGCGACAGCCGGGCCCGCCGCTTCGAGATGCCGTTCTTGACCGGAATTCCCTCATCACCGGTGACAGTGGCCTCCAGGACCGGGTACTGCCGGTGCTGGGTGAGGGAGTAGGCCTCGGCGACGCTGATCGGCTCATGGGACTCGGTGTAGCCGCCGTCGGGGGAGCGCACGATCTCCCCGGATGGGGATCCGTGGCGCAGACGCTGGGCGTCGGCCCGCTGCAGACTGATGCAGGTGCGCTTGGTGATGTGGTAGGCGATCACCGGGGCGACGAACACCGCGACCCTCATGAAATAGGTCACCGCGTTGAGGCTCACGTGGAAGTGGGTGGCGATGATGTCATTGCCGCCCGACAGCCAGAACATCGCGTAGCAGGTCATCGCCGCCACACCCAGTGCGGTGCGGGTCGGCACATTGCGCGGCCGGTCCAGGATGTTGTGGTACGAGTTGTCGGCGGTGATCCACCGCTCCACGAAGGGCCAGGCGACCAAGGCGGTCATCAGCAGCCCCATCAGTCCCACGCCCGGAATGAAGATGTTCCAGCTCCAGGTGGTGTGGCCGATGTGCGACTCCCAGTCCGGCATGATGCGGATGGCACCCTCCAACCAGCCCATGTACCAGTCGGGCTGGGACCCGGCGGTGACCTGGGAGGGATTGTACGGGCCGTACTTCCACACCGGGTTGATCTGCATGAAGGTGGCCATCAGGGTGGTGATCCCGAAGACCACGAAGAAGAATCCGCCGGCCTTGGCCATGTAGACCGGGAACATCGGGTAGCCCACGACATTGTTCTCGGTGCGTCCGGGGCCGGGGTACTGGGTGTGCTTGTGGTAGACGACCAGCGAGATGTGGGCGACCACCAGTCCCAGCAGGATCGCCGGCACCAGCAGGATGTGCACCATGTACAGCCGGGGCACGATGGCGGTACCGGGGAACTCCCCGTTGAAGAGGAAGAACTCGATCCAGGTGCCCACCAGCGGGATGGACCGGATGAGGCCGTCGACGAAGCGCAGGCCGGTTCCCGACAGCAGGTCGTCGGGCAGCGAGTAGCCGGCGAATCCCTCGACCATGGCCAGCATGAACAGTCCGATGCCGATCAGCCAGTTGACCTCGCGCGGCTTGCGGAAGGCTCCGGTGAAGAACACCCGGAGCATGTGCACCATCGCGGCGGCGACGAACAGGATGGCGGCCCAGTGGTGGATCTGGCGGACCAGCAGGCCCCCCCGCACGTCGAAGGAGATGTCGAGGGTGGAGGCGAAGGCCTCCGACATCGGCACCCCTCGGAGCAGCTGGTAGGAGCCCTGGTAGTCGATCTCGGCCATCGAGGGCTTGAACCACAGGGTCAGGAAGACCCCGGTGAGCAGCAGCACGATGAAGGAGTACAGCGCGATCTCGCCGAGCAGGAATGACCAGTGGTCGGGGAAGACCTTGCGCAGTCCGGAGCGGCCGAGCTTCGCCAGTCCGAGCCGGTCATCGGCCCAGGTGAGGACGCCGGTGGCGGACCTCTTGGGCGGGACGTCGTCGGGGACCTTGGTCTCCACGGCGGGTGAGGTGTCGGCTGTGCCGGTGGGGCTGGCCATCAGTTGTCACCCTTCTTGAAGTCGTGACGGGAGTCTCGCTCGAAGTAGCTCGGACCCACCGGGACGGTGAAGTCGCTGCGGGCGACCAGATAGCCCTGCTGGTCGACGGTGATCGGCAGCTGCGGCAGGGAGCGGGCGGCCGGTCCGAAGACCACCACTCCGGAGTCGCCCAGGTCGAAGGTCGACTGGTGGCAGGGGCACAGCAGATGGTGCGTCTGCTGCTCCCACAGCGAGATCGGGCAGCCCACGTGGGTGCAGATCTTCGAGTAGGAGAGGATCCCGCCGACCTGCCAGTCGCGCCGGGAGTCGGGGATCTTGATCGAGTCCGGATCCATCCGCACGATGATGATGGCGGCCTTGGCACGTTCGATCTGCTGGTGGACCCCCTCCATCTCGGCGAGGTTCTCGGGCTCGGCGTTGACGAGCTGGCCGATCTCCATCTCGGAGGCCTTGATCGGGGTGTAGGTGATGTCGTTGACCAGCCGGACACCCTCGGCCCAGATGGTGCGCTCGATGGTCTTGGCGCGCATCGAGGCGGTCGGCTTGGGTCCGAGGTCGGCGAAGCTCACGACGGCCGGCAGGGCCAGCGCTCCCAGCGCACTTCCCAGGGCCAGGCCGATCACCTTGCGCCGGCCGAGCCGGGAGTCCTCGGCACCGGCCTTCCAGGCCGCGGCGATGGCCTGCCGGTCCTCGTCGGAGGAGGCCACCGGATGGCGCTCCTCGGAGATCTCGCGGTCCTCCATGATCTGCTTGGCCCAGTGGATCGAGGCCAGCCCGATCAGCAGGATGGCCAGCCCGGCGGTGCCTCCGAGAGCCAGATGCATCGCACTGGTGTGCAGCGGGCCGAAGGACACCGCGGCGTCGCGGGGGATGGCGAAGTAGCACACCACGAAGGCGACGGCCAGCACCGGGGCCAGGCCGTACATCGCGACCACCTGCCGGTAGACCCGGCGGCCGACCTCCGGGTCGGTGTCGCTGTACCGGTCGACATAGGGCTCGGGGCCCGGATCAGCGATCGGCGGATGGACCGTCGAGGGATCCTGCTCCGGGGTCTTTCCCGCCGGTTCCATCTGATCGGTGCTCATCGAGACCGAGCTCCCTTCCGCGCCAGCCACACGGCGGCCAGCAGACATCCACCGATTCCGATGATCCAGCCCCACAGCCCCTCGGAGACCGGGCCGAGACCGCCCAGCGCGAACCCTCCGTCTGAGGGCTGCGAGTGGGTCGTGTTGAGGTAGGCGATGATCTCCTTGACGTCCTGGTCGGTCATCACCTGCTTGGAGAAGACCGGCATCTGCTGGGGTCCGGTGCGCACCGCCTCGTAGATGTGCTTGCCGGAGCTCTTCATCAGGGAGGGTGCGTAGGAACCGTTGGGCAGCGCTCCGCCGCGTCCCTCGATGTTGTGGCAGGCAGAGCAGTTGGTGCGGAACAGCTCCCCGCCGCGGGCGACCTGCTCGGCGGTCAGGCCGACGGTGGCGTACTGGTCGGCACTGGGGATCGCCGGGCCCGGGGCCAGGGTGGCGACATAGGCGGCGACCTGGGCGACCTCCTCGGAGGTGAAGGTGGTGCGCTTGGCGGGGGCCTGGGCCTCGGGGCGGGCCATCGGCATCCGCCCGGTGCCCATCTGGAAGTCGACAGACGCCGCTCCCACTCCGGCCAGGCTGGGGCCCTGGGAGGTGCCCTCGCCGTTCATGCCGTGGCACGAGGAGCAGTTCGTCTCGAAGATCGCCTTGCCGGCAGCCACCTGGCTGGACACATTCGAGTCGGCACTGCTGGAGGCGGCGGGGCTCACCAGGGCGTAGACGCTGCCCACCAGCACAAGAGCCAGCACCAGCATCAGGGGCTTCGCCGCCGGGTGCCGTCGTCGCGTGGAGAGGAATCTCACTGGATCGACCTTTCTTGTCTGGCGCGCGGTCAGTGCACGATGTAGATGACCGAGAACAGGATGATCCAGATGACGTCGACGAAGTGCCAGTAGTAGGACACCACCATCGCCATCACCGCCTGCTCGTGAGTGAAGGTCCGCGCCAGGTAGGTGCGTGCCAGCGTGAACAGGAAGGCGATGAGGCCGCCCAGCACGTGCAGGCCGTGGAAACCGGTGGCCAGGAAGAACAACGAGAAGTAGACGTTCGAGGAGATCGTGTGGCCCTCGCTGATGAGGTTCGCGTACTCCAGAGCCTGCCCGGCGATGAAGACCGCGCCCATCGCGAAGGTGAGGGTGTACCACTCGCGCATCCCCCAGGAGGTGATCGCCCCCAACCCGCCCGAACGGCGCACCCGGCCGTGCTCTGCGGCGTGGACACCCATCTGGCAGGTGACCGAGGAGAGCACCAGGATCAGCGTGTTGACCGCCGCGTAGGGGATGTCCAGGTGGGAGGACTGGCTCTGCCAGAGGTTCTGCGAGCCGGCCGCCGCCTGGACGCTGGTGGTCTGACGGATCATGAAGTAGGCGGCGAACAGTGCCGCGAAGAACATCAGCTCACTGGCGAGCCACACCCAGACCCCCATGGGCAGGAGGTCTGGACGACCGGCGGGAGCCTTGAGTCGTGATGGGGCGATCGGATGGATGGCACCGGTCGGTCGCTCGGCTGTCTGCGATGAAGTGGCCACGAGGTCATTATGTCGGCAATCGGGCGATTGGTCATGTCTTGGCGAAAGGAAACCTCAACCCTGAGTGATTGACAGACTTCCCGATGAGATATGGCCGGGCCCTCGGGGCGGTCGGGTGGGGGTGATCGCAGCCGGTTCGGGTGGCGATACGATGCCCTCCGGAGGGCTTGGAGTGCGACGTCGGCTCCGCGGCCGCCTCCGCCCAGAGCCGCCGGACGGATTCCCGGATTTCACCGTCGGCGCACACAACGACCCGTGTGAGGACCGGACATGAGTGACGAGAAGACGAGTGGGACGCGCACCCTGAAGGTGCTGGTGTACTCCGACGACCGACAGGTGCGCGAGCAGGTGAGGCTGGCACTGGGCAGCCGGATCGCCGCGGACCTGCCCGAGGTGGAGACGGTGGACGTGGCCACCCAGGCGGCAGCCGTCCATGCGGTGGACTCCGGCGGCTATGACGTGCTGATCGCCGACGGCGAAGCCGTGCCGAGCGGCGGAATGGGACTGTGTCACCAGCTCAAGGACGAGGTGGCAGACTGCCCACCGGTGGTGCTGCTGGTTGCTCGCGTCGCCGACGCGTGGCTGGCCAGCTGGTCACGTGCCGATGCCATCTCCACCCACCCCGTCGATCCTCTTGAGCTGCCCAGGGTCGTCGCGGACGTCGTCAGGGCAGCCTGAAGGGAGTTCCCCTATGTCGACCGAAACCGTCCCCGCAGGTGGCCGGACCTGGCCGGACCTGCTCACCAGCCTGGTGAGCGGCACGGACATGGATCAGGAGACCGCGGCGTGGGCGATGGATCAGGTGCTCTCCGGAGATCTCAGCCCGGTCCAGATCGCCGGTTTCGCGGTGGCCCTGCGCGCCAAGGGGGAGACGGTCGACGAGCTGTCCGGAATGGCGGACGGAATGCTGGGCCGGGCCACCCCGATCGACCTGGACCACGAGACGGTCGACATCGTGGGCACCGGCGGTGACCGGGCCAACACTGTCAACGTCTCCACGATGGCGGCCATCGTGGCCTCAGCAGCCGGGGCGAGGGTCGTCAAGCACGGGAACCGGGCCGCCAGTTCGGCCTGCGGCACCGCCGACTGCCTGGAGGCCCTGGGGGTCGCCCTGTCGGTGCCCCCGGACCGTCAGCCCGAGGTGCTGGCCTCCTCCGGCATCGTCTTCCTGTTCGCCCCGCTGTACCACGCCTCGCTGCGCTTCGCCGGGCCGGCTCGCAAGGAGCTCGGCATCCAGACGACCTTCAACCTGCTCGGGCCGCTGAGCAACCCGGCCCGTCCGGTGGCCAATGCGATCGGCATCGCCGATCGGAGCATGGCTCCGCTGGTCTCCCAGGTACTGGCCAGGCGTGGCTCCCGGGGGCTGGTCTTCCACGGCGGTGACGGGCTCGACGAGCTCACCACCACCACCGACTCGTCGATCTGGCTGTTCCGCGACCGCCAGGTGGTCGAGACCACCCTGGATCCCGCGGACCTGGGTCTGGCCCGGGCCAGCCGTGACGACCTGGTGGGGGCCGATCCCGCCTTCAACGCCCAGGTCGTCCGCGACCTGCTCGACGGGCGGACCGGACCGGTGCGCGACATCGTGCTGCTCAATGCCGCCGGCGCCCTGCTGGCCTTCCAGGGGCCCGACCTGGAGGCCCCGCTGGCCGACCAGTTGAAGGGTCCCCTGGAGCGCGCCGCCGAGGCCGTCGACCAGGGAGTCGCCAGGGAGCATCTGGCCGGCTGGATCGAGGCCACCCAGAGGGCCACCCGGACCGACTGAGGTTCCATTCCCGGTCCGTCCTCGTCCCGGAGGGGTTCAGCAGAGAGTGCCGCTGGGCTCACTGCCAGGGCGCACCACTGACCGCCAGGGCGCCCCACGGACCGAGCCACAGAGCCGGTCCGTAGCCGAAGACGGTGCCCCACGGGGAGGGCCGGAACCGCCTCACCAGGGTCGTGCCGACACCGATCAGCACCCCGGTCAGGGCGGTCGCCATCAGGGAGGCCGCCCACCCCTCCAGACCCAGCACGGCTCCCACCGCGCCGGTCCCGGCGGCCAGCCGGACATCGCCAAAGCCCAGTCCGGCGCCGAGTCTCCACACCAGCCAGAACAGGCCGGCGGTGACCGCGCCGAGCACCAGGCAGGCCAGCAGGTCGGCCGGGCGGGTGCTCACGAGGGCCGCGGTGACCGCGGCGGCGATGAGTCCCTCGGCCAGGCACCATCTCCACAACCGGACGGGCAGGAAGGTGGTGGCCTGGTCCACCGCCACCAGGGTGAGCACCGAGCCCGCCCACACCCACCAGATCCCCCGACCCCAGGCCGGCACCTGGCTGGTGGCCGCTCCGGCCGCCATCGCCAGCACCGACAGCACCGCGGTGCGGGCCGGGGTCACCAGGTCGCGGTACCGGGGCTTGGCGGCGATCACCTCAGCCCCCACCTCGTCGGGGTCGGGCTCGGGAAGCCGGGGGACCAGCACCCTCAGGTGCACGATCGCCAGCAGGAGGGAGACCGCGGCCCCCGCCCCGGCCGCTGCGAGCACATCCCACGACAGCGCTGCACCGAACATCTCAGGCCGCCTCCTCGGACTCGGTGGGTCCCACATCCTCGCTCCAGGTCCACATCCGGCGGGACTGGCAGGCGGCCCTGGTCCTCAGCCGCACCATCGCGGTGCACCGGCGCCGACGACCACTGATCAGGTCGAGGAGCTCGGTCCTGTCGATCCTCAGCTCGGAGCACAGCTGCGACAGCGGAACGCCCAGACCCACCAGGGCCCTCAGCCGTGCCGTCGTGCCGTCGGCCTTGACCAGCTCCAGCTCCAATGCTGCCAGAGCCCGGGTGTCCAGGAGGAGGAGTCGACGGGCATCGACCTGCCGGATCCGGCGCGGCGGTCGGCCGCCGCCCAGCAGTCGGTCCACCGTGCGGGGGGAGACCCCGCAGGCCAGCGCCAGCACCCGCCAGGGCAGCCCGGTGGCCGATCTCAGCTGACGAAGGTGGGCGGCGAAGCGGGCCGACGGCACCCAGCGGTGCGCGACGGCATCGTCGGCGGGGGTTCGCCCGGGCCGGCGGGTCTGGTGGGGATGCTGGGGCTGGTCGGGTCGGTCCGGTCGAGATGGGGTGCTCATGACTGTCCTCGCGTCGTCGGGCGGAGGGACCCAGTAGCCCCTCTCACCCTGAACAGGTGGACTGAGAGGGCCCGGTTGTGACGGTCTGGGCGATATTCACAGGAAACTCGCCCCGGCGAGGGCGCACGAGAGGCGGGCGGGTCCTCTCGGACCCGCCCGCCTCTCGGTGACGTCTCGACGCTGTGCCGGAACGGCTCAGCGGATTGAGTGCCTCAGCGCTGCGCCTTGGTGAACCCCGCCGCCTCAGCGGCCTCCTCGCTGGCGAACCAGATGTCGGTGATGGTCCGGTCGTAGCCGGCGGATCCGGGCAGGTGGTACTTCTTCGAGCGGCTGTTGGCCTTGATGACGTATCCCTCCGGGGGCTCGTTGCCGACATAGGAGTCATCGGCCGGGGCGTCTGCGGTGGTCTCCACGCCCTCGGGAGCCGGAGCTCCCTCCTCGGTCATGGTGGCCTCGCCCGAGGTCTCGTCGGGGCTCTCGGGAGACGGTGCCGAGGCCTGCGGAGCGGGCTTCTCGGCCTCCGGGGCGGGCTCCGTGGTGGGCGCCTTCGGCGTCCAGGAGTAGGTCTCGGCGGGCTCGCGGGCGGTCCAGCCGTCGTCGGAGGAGCCCAGGAACTTGCGGGCGGCGATGATGCCGGCAGCTCCGAGACCACCCAGGATGAGGAAGGTCTTGAGCACCTTGTGGCTCTTGCGGTCGGCCTTGGCGAGCTTCTTCTCGGCCTTCTTGGCAGCCTTGCGCGCCTTGCGGGAGAGCTTCGGAGAGGCGGCGACCACACCGGCTGCGGTGGCCCCGGCGCCGGCCGTCTGGCCCTTGAGCGCCGACAGCGCGGCCTGGCCGCGCCTGGTGGCCTCCTCGACGGCGGGGCTGGAGGCGACCTCGCGGGCGCGCACCTCGAGCTCGGGAAGGACATCCTTCTGGAATGACTCGTAGGCCTGCTTCACTGCCGGGACGACCTTCTGCTGGGTCACCTCGCGGGCCTCGGCGACCGCCCGCCTGCCGCGCTCGGCGGCCTGCTCGGTCAACGGTCCGATCCGGTCGGCGGCCTGAGCGGCCAGCGGAGCGGCCTTCTCCTGGGCGGCCCTGAGGGTGGTGGTGGCGCCAGCGAGTGCCTGGGCGCTCTGCTCCTTCGCCGAGGCGGCCGTGTGCTCGGCGGCCTCGCGCAGCGATTTCTTGGTGCAGGACACGAGTTCCTCCTGATGGTGTGTGGCTTGTGGTCAAGCATCACCCACCGTAGCCGCAGGGGTCGAGCCACGACAGGGAAAACCGGAATGGGTCCTACCGGAGTCGCTACTGTGGACCGGGGGACCAGCAGTTGTCTCCAACACCCCTACCAGGAAGGCAGTCAGGTGGCCACATCCGCGACCCTGCACACCAATCACGGCGACATCGTGCTCAATCTGTTCGAGAACCAGGCACCCAAGACGGTGAAGAACTTCGTCGGCCTGGCCGGCGGCACGAAGGAGTACACCGATCCGTTGACCGGCAAGCCGACGACCGGGAAGTTCTACGACGGACTGACCTTCCACCGCGTCATCGACGGATTCATGATCCAGGGAGGATGCCCGCTGGGCACCGGAACCGGCGGCCCCGGATACCAGTTCGGCGATGAGTTCCACCCCGATCTCACCTTCGGCAAGCCCTACCTGCTGGCGATGGCCAATGCCGGCCCGGGCACCAACGGCTCTCAGTTCTTCATCACCGTCGCCCCCACCCCGCACCTCAACCGGCGCCACACCATCTTCGGCGAGGTCGCCGACGAGGCGTCCAGGAAGGTCGTCGACGAGATCGCCAAGGTGCCCACCGGCCGGATGGACCGACCCGTCGAGCCCGTGGTGATCGAGAGCGTCGAGCTCGGCGAGTGATCGCCTCGTCGGCCTCCCCCGGCACCCCGGGGCCGGCGTCCCGGCTGAACAACCGAGCCTGCGGCGGGGTCGCGACGAGGAGGCTGACATGAGGAACGGCAATGACAGATGGGCTGAGCACCGGATCCGACCATCCGGTGCTCAGATTCCGGCCGCCATCGCACTGGCCGCCGTGACGGTGGTGATCTCGGTCGTCTCGATGGTCGGGCCGGTCGGCTACTGGCTGGCCGCGGGCGCCAGCCCCCAGTTCGACTTCCAGGTGTGGCGGCCGCTGCTGTTCGCGCTGTCCGGCGGGTCGATCCTCCAGGCGGTCATCAATGCCGCCTTCCTCATCCTGGTCGGACGCTCCCTGGAACCGATGCTCGGTTCCATCGACTTCGCCGTGGTCTACCTGCTGGCGGGTCTGGGAGGTGCCACCGCGCTGTCGGTGACCGGCGTCGCCGCATCCCTGTCGGGGTCGATCTGCGGGGTCTTCGGCATTCTCGCGGCGATGGCCGTCATCAAGTACCTGCAGCACCAGGACATCCGCGGCGACATCATCCTCATCGCCCTGCTGGTGATCTGGGGGATCCTGGCCGGCTCCAGGGACTGGACCGCCGGGATCGGGGCGGTCGTGGTGGGCGCCCTGGTGGGATGGGTCTGGAACCGGACGCGCTGGGCGAGCCGGACCAGGGTCTGGCTGAGCTACGCCGCCGTGGCGCTGGTCTGCCTGGTCGTGCTGGTCCTCACCTGGATGCGCTGATCCCCGCCGGGCCGACTGTCAGTCGCCGATCGAGAACATCGACTCCAGGTCGTGCTCGGAGTAGGTGCGCAGGGCGATGTGGGTGTCGGTGTCGACGACGCCGTCGATCTTGTTGATGCGGTCGGAGATGATCTCCGCCGCCTCCTCCATGTCGTGCGCCCGCACGATGGCGATGAGATCGACATGACCGGCGGTGGAGTAGACCTCGGAGACTCCCGGCAGGTCGAGGATGGCCTGGGCCACCTCGGGGATTCTCGACGAGCTGGCCTGGATGAGCACGATCGCGTTGAGCATGGCCACAACTCTAGTGGCGCTCGCCGGGGGTGTCGTCCATCTCCGGGGCCGCGCCCGGTCGTGTCGGCTCGGGCGTCATCAGCCGGGCCACGGACTGGGCCTGCTGATGGTCCGGAACCGTGCAGTGCACCGGCCACGCCCACTGTCCGGTGATGTCCACCAGCCGTACCCCGGGCTGCTCGAGCCAGGAGGCCACCAGTTCGGCCTCCTCGACCGAGCAGCCCGGCACTCCGGGAGGTCCGGGCAGGACGGTCTCGGCCTCCCGGCGGGCATTGGCCACCGTCTCCATCGGGTCGGAGCCGGCCGGGCTCACCGCCGCGGCGGCCAGTCGGCCGTGACGGATGAGATGGAACTGCCAGCCGTCGCGGCCCGTTCCCCCGCCGCAGGGCAGAGCGGCGATGATCTCCTCGCAGTCGGCCAGGGCGGCTATCCGGGCGCGGCGGCGCGAGGCCCTGATGAGCAGCCCGGTGCGCCGGGTGAGGTCACCGGCCTCCTCGAAACGCTCGGCGAGGGCCAGGGTGGCGATCCGCCGGCAGGCGGCCTCCATCACCGGTCGGACGTCGTCGGTCATCGCCCGGCGGGCGGAGTCGACCACCCGCTGGTAGTCGGCCCGGCGGTCGGCCGCCTCGGGATCCAGGCAGGGCGCAGCGCAGCGACCCATCTCCGCCAGTGGGCAGCCGTGCGGGTGGGAGGCCGGTGCCCCGGTGCACTCCCGCAGCCCGGTGAGCTCGCGCAGCGTCCGGGTGGCCTCCTCGGCCTGACCGCGACCGGTGAACGGGCCCCAGTAGATCCGGCCGGATCGGCGGGTGTCGCGCACCATCGAGAGCCGTGGGAAGGGCTCATCGGTGAGGGCCACCCAGGTGACCGCGTCCTGACGTCGGGATCTGCGGTTGTAGCGCGGCTGACGGGAGTCGATGAGCCGCAGTTCGCGGACCCCGGCCTCCAGGGTGGTGGCGCAGGCCTGGGCTCGCACCCCGGTGGCCACCCGCACCATCTCATCCATCCGCCGTCGGGTCTCCGATGCGGTGAAGTACTGGCGGACCCGTCTGCGCACGTTGACCGAGGTGCCGACGTAGATCACCTCGGGGACACTGGTCCGGTGCTCCGAGACGAACCAGTAGACCCCCGGGCCCTCGGGCAGCCCGTCGGCCCAGGTGCGTCTCGCACGCCGCGCCGCCGGGACCGCGTGGGTGACCTCCATGAGGTCCTCGAGGGTGGTCACCCCCAGATTGCCGAGCCTCTCGAGAATCGCGTGGAGGACGTCGACCGTCGCCCGGGCGTCGTCCAGGGCGCGGTGGGTGGGGGAGGTGGCAGCCCGGAAGTGGCGCGCCAGGGTGCCGAGCTTGAAGTCGCCGACCTCCTGACGCGGCAGGCAGGAGCGGGCCAGGGCCAGGGTGTCGACCACGGTGTTGCCGGGCCAGGGTCGCTCGTCGTCGGCGCAGGCCCTCTTGAGGAAGCCGATGTCGAAGCGGGCGTTGTGGGCCACCAGCACCGTCCCCCGGCTGAACTCCAGCCAGCTCGGGAGGACCGCCACGATGGAGGGGGAGTCGGCCACCATCTCGTCGGTGATCCCGGTGAGCAGCTGGACCGAGGCGCGGATGTGGGAGGGCGGGTGCACCAGCGTGGCGAACTCGCCCAGGACGACGCCGGAGCGCACCTTCACCGCTCCGATCTCGGTGATGGCGTCCTCGCCGCCCGCCCCGGTGGTCTCCAGATCCACCACGCAGAAGGTGACGTCGAACAGCGGAGTGCCCAGATCGTCGAATGAGGGCTGGACGGCGGGAGCGGTCATGATCCTCAGGCTAGAGATCGCCACCGACACTTCCCACGGCGTTCTCCCGATCCCTTTCCGATCGCTCTGACAAGGGCGGACGCCGAAGGACGGGATCATTTGCGCTGGAGCTGAGCAACGTCTAAGATTTTCTCAGTCGGACGGGTTGGGCGCTTGCATGTGCACACCGACGACATCAGGCATTGAGGACCACCGGTTCACCGGTGGTGCAGAGGAGAGAACGTGGCACAGGATCGACAGACCAGCTCGGCGACCCGCCCCTGCTCGACCGGCAGGCGGAGCAGGATCGGCCGCAGCCTGGCGGCCACCGCACTGAGCGGTGTCATTGTCGTCTCGGGGCTGGTCGGCGGACAGGGAAGTGCTGCCGCCGCTCCTGACACGGTTTCGGAGGCCAAGTCGAACCTCGACGCCATCTCGGCCCAGACCGCAAAGATCCAGGACAGCTACACCAAGGCCCAGGCTCAGCTGGACACCACCTCCAAGAAGCTGGCCACCGCCAACAAGGACCTCACCGCCCAGCGCGCCAAGGTCTCCTCGATGCGCTCCACCCTCAGCTCGTTGGCCGTCAACGACTACCAGAGCGGCGGGGTCAGCCTCACCGCCCAGCTGGTGACCAGCGGGGACTCCGCTCAGTTCCTCTCCAAGCTGGCCACCGTGCAGAACGTCAGCGACCGCACCAAGAGCCAGTTCCTGGCCTTCCAGACCCAGCAGGGCCTGCTGCAGACCCTCGAGAAGCAGGCGGCCGCCGACCGGGCCACCATCAAGTCCAACCGCGACGCCCAGGCCAAGCTGCTCAAGCAGTCCCAGGCCAAGCAGGACGAGGCCAACCAGATCCTCGACCGGTTGACCGCCCAGGAGAAGGAGCGGCTGGCCCAGGAGCAGGCAGCGGCTGCCGCCGCGAACCTCGCCCGGGCCGCCGCCCAGACCTCCCGCTCCAACTCCCGGCCCGCGGCCCCGAGCACCAGCGCCTCGTCGACTCCCCGGAAGGCCTCCTCCAGCAGTTCGACCGGCAGCTCGGCCTCCGGTCGCGCCGCCACCGCCATCGCTTTCGCGATGTCGAAGGTCGGCGGGCCCTACGTGATGGGTGGCACCGGCCCCACCGCCTACGACTGCTCCGGCCTCATGCAGGCCGCCTGGGCCTCGGCGGGTGTGAGCCTGCCGAGGACCTCCGAGGAGCAGTTCAACGCCGGCACCCCGGTCTCGACCGGCAGCCTTCAGCCCGGTGACCTGGTCTTCTACTACGGCGTGCCGCCGAGCCACGTGGCGATGTACATCGGCAACGGGCAGATCGTCCACGCTGCCAATCCGAGCGCCGGCATCAAGACCTCTCCCGTGGGCGAGATGCCCATCGCGGGTGCGAGGCGGGTAGGCTGACCCGGTGCTCAGCATCGGGATCGACATCGGCGGCACGAAAGTGGCCGCCGGTGTCGTCGATGAGTCCGGGACCATCCTTCGCCGACTGAGACGTCCCACTCCCTCGCGGAGCCCGGAGGCCGTCGAGAACGCCATCGTCGAGTCGGTGGACGAGCTCTCCACCGGCCTGTCGATCGGTGCGGTCGGCATCGGAGCGGCCGGATGGGTCGACACCGAACAGGCCCTGGTGAGGTTCTCACCCCACCTCGCCTGGCGCAACGAGCCGCTGCGAGACCGGCTCACCACCCGGATACCCGTCCCGGTGCTGGTCGACAACGACGCCAACGCGGCCGCCTGGGCGGAGTTCCGGTTCGGCGCCGGACGCGGATCCAGGGTGATGGTCTGCCTCACCCTGGGGACCGGTATCGGCGGTGCCCTGGTGATCAACGGCCGGTTGTTCCGAGGCCGCTACGGGATGGCCGGGGAGTTCGGCCACATGACGGTGGTCCCGGACGGGCACTGGTGCCCCTGCGGAAACCGCGGATGCTGGGAGCAGTACGCCTCCGGAAATGCCTTGGTGCGTGACACCAGAGCCCTCATCGAGGAGGGCTCACCGCGGGCCCAGGGTCTCATCGAGCACGTCACCGACCACGATCCGGCCAGACTCGTCGGCCCCGACGTCACCGCCGCCGCGGTGGACGGGGACCAGATGGCCATCGAACTCATCGCCGATGTCGGCCACTGGCTGGGTCTCGGGATGGCCGACCTGGCAGCCGCCCTGGACCCCGATCTGTTCGTCATCGGCGGCGGGGTGAGCGATGCCGGCGAGCTGCTGCTGGCACCGGCCCGGACCGCCTTCGGAAGACACCTCACCGGTCGCGGATTCCGTCCGATGGCCGAGATCGAGCACGCCGCGTTCGGTCCCGACGCCGGGCTCATCGGGGCCGCCGATCTGGCCCGTCACTCCATCACCGAGCCGCCAGGCCCGGCGCGCGGATTCTGGCCCCGCCGTCGCAACCCCCGTCGCGCCCGGCCTCGCCGCCGCCCGATCTTCCAGACCCTCACCGAGGGTTTCGCGGCCCCCTCGGAGAGGTCCTCGATCACTCGGTGATCGGCCGGTACCCGGTCGTCATCGTGTAGTCCTTGTGAGGACCCGACACCGTCCAGGTGATCTGCCAGCCGGCGTCGCAGGAGGCCGGCTCCCGGTCCTGGTCAACGCCCGTACCGGAGCTCCCCGCACCGTGGATGCCCGTATCGGAGCTCTGCGTGCCGCAGTTCCCTGCACCGGAGCTCTGCGGACCGGCGATGTCGCCGCGATAGGTGTCGCGTCCGCACAGATGAGTGACCCGCCCGTCCACCCAGGGATGGAAGAACCGGCCGTCCTCGAAGGTCACCGTCCAGCCCTGCGCCCCCGGCACCAGGAAGAGGGTGCGGGTGAAGGGCCTGGATCCGCCGTCGGTGGTGAGAACCCCCTCCTCGAACCAGCGCACCCGGCCACCGGTCGCCGGACTGAACCGGGCCGTCCCGTGCGCCCGGTAGCGAGCCCCGGTCCGGTGCTCGGCGATCGAGCGGGTGAACGACCAGGATCCGAGCAGTTGTGAGGGCATCACGGCGTCGAGCCTAGGCCCCCTCGGCGGTCAGCACGGGATCGGCGGCACCGGATAGTCTGTGGCCGAAGAGTCACGAGCGCTGGCGGGCCCCGCGCGGGCGGCCATGGTCCAGAAGGGATCCCCATGTGGTACCAGTTCTTCCGGAGCGGTCTGATCCGTCCGATCGTGCGCACCCTGTGGCATCCCTGGGTGGTCGGTGAGGAGAACCTCCCGAGCACCGGCGGAGCGGTGCTGGCCTGCAACCACATCGAGTACCTCGACCCGGTGATCGTGGCGGCGATGATTCCCCGCCAGCTCACCTACCCGGCCAAGAAGGAGCTCTTCCAGGGGGACGGGGGACTCCGGTCCAAGGCGGTCGCCTGGTTCCTCAAGGCGGTCGACCAGGTCCCCCTGGACCGGTCGGGCGGCCGGCGCTCCGTCGAGGGGATGCGTCCGATTCTGGACCGGCTGCGCGAGGGCGGAATGGTCGGGATCTTCCCCGAGGGCACCCGGTCGGCCGACGGTGAGATGTTCCGGGGCAAGACCGGGGTCGCCCGGCTGGCCCTGATGGCCGGGGTCCCGGTGATCCCGGCAGCGGTGGTCGGCACCGGACTGGTCCGCGGCGCGTTCGGCATCCCCAAGGTGGTCCGGCCCGGGATCATCATCGGCAAGCCGCTGGACTTCGAGGAGCTGCGCGGCCGCGAGGAGGAGGCCGCCGTGCTGCGCTGGGTGACCAATGAGGTGATGGACGCCATCCAGCAGCTCGGGGGCCAGGACTACGTCGACGTCTACGGGTTCCGCGTCAAGTACGGCAACCTCAAGGGCAAGGACCTGACCCCCTGGCGTCGTCCCCGGCCGGGCGGTGTGCCGGCCCCCGAACCGCACCAGGACAGGGACGCCGGTGGGGCGCGATGACGAGATCGCCGCTGCTGCCAGGAGGTGAGATCGCACTGACCGGTGTCGATCTGCCCGACGGGGCGCTCATCCTCGCCGTCCACCACGTCGGACGCGACGACGCCGTCCTGGTCCGTTCGGCGATCCGCGGGACCACCGGGCGCAGACCCTGGCTGGGGCTGGTGATGCCCACCCGGTCGGTGCCCTGGGGCACCTCCGCACGGTCCCGGGCGCTGGCCGTGCTCAGGCAGAGCGGGCTGGTGGTGCTGTTCCCGGAGAACGCGATCGCTCCCTGGGACGGGGTGTTCAAGGGGGACGTCGAGGTCGCCCACCTGGCCCTGGAGACCGGGGCCCCGGTGGTCCCGGCGGTCATCACCGGGGACCGGGGAGCACTTCGGGTCGGCGAGCCGATGGACTTCAGCCGGCACGCCGAGACCCCCCACAGCAGGGCGGTGCTGCGCGCCGTCACCGACGAGGTGATGGAGGCGATCAGCACCCTGGCTGGACTGCCCTACCGGGACATCCCCGCGCCGGCGGCCCGACAGGAGGCCAGCGCGGCCAGACGGGACCGCTCCCGGGCACGACGGGCCCACCGGGCGGCCGCTCGCCAGCAGCTCATCCTGGAGCGTCAGGAGGTCCGGGCCCAGGCCGCCGTGGAGGCCGCCGATCTGGCTCAGGCCGCCATCCTGGCCAGGGAGAGGGCCAAGGTCCAGGCCCGTGAGGCCGCCCTGGCCGACCGGCTGAGAGCGGCCGGGATCACCCCTGGGGTCACCGACGAGGCGGACCGCCCCGACCAGGCGGACCGCCCCGACCAGGCGGACCGGCCCGACCAGGCGGACCGGCCCGGCACCGACGGGAACACCGAGGATGAGCACTGATGCCGCCGATCGGCAGACCCGCCGCCTGAGCGCGTCCCGACGCCGCGACGACCCCGCCGGGCGACTCCAGCGGGCCGTCACCGTGCTGCGCTGGGTGCTCCTGGGCCACGCCATTCTGATGGGCGGGCTGCGATGGCAGCACAGCAGCCACCCGTGGGCGTTGGCCGCGGTGCTGACGGCGATGCTCGTCTGGACCGCCGTCATGACGGCGTGGGTGCGCCGGGACTCGGTACCGCCACTGGCCCTCACCGGCGTTGACGTGCTCATCGCGGTGTCGGTGACCGCGATCTCCCAGATCATTCTGGGGCCCTCGGTCCGCACCGCCAGTTTCGAGGGGATCGGCTCCTACTGGGTGATCTGCGCGGCCCTGTCGGCGGCCCTCATCCGCGGTCCTCTGCTGGGCTTCCTGGCGGCGCTGCTGGTGATCGCCCCGGGGCTGGCCGGGGTCGGTCACGGGGACCTCTGGGCCTGGAGCGCCGACCTGCTGCTGGTGGTCGCCTGTGTGGTGCTGGGTCGGCTGATCGACCAGATCCGCCGGATGATGGCCGATCGGGAGCGCGATCAGGCGGTGGCCGCCAGGCTGGCCGAACGCGAGCGGCTCGGCAGGATCGTGCACGACGGCGCCCTCCAAGTGCTGTCGATGGTCGAGCGGGAGGGGCCCGACCTGGGCCCGCGAGGCCAGGCGCTGGCGCGTCTGGCCCATGAGCAGGGCGGCCAGCTGCGAAGAATGCTGCAGATGTCGGCGGGGGAGGGGGCCCGGGCCGAGGGTCCGCAGGATCTCAAGGATCTGGTCGCGGCCGTCGAGAGCCATGAGGGGGAGTCGGTCACCGTCTCCGCGATGGCCGGCGAGCTGCTGCTGCCCGCCCATCTGGTCGACGAGCTCGACAAGGCCGTGGTCGAGATCATCTCCAATGTCGCCCACCACGCCGGCGCCGCCGCGCACTGCTGGATCCTCATCGAGGAGGAGGCCGGGACGATCGTCATCTCCGAGCGGGACAACGGCTCGGGGATGTCGCCCGGCCAGGCCGAGCAGGCGGCCGCCGAGGGCCGGATGGGGATCACCCACTCCATCGCCGGGCGGATCCATGCCCTGGGCGGGACGACGACGATGCGGACCTCTGAGGGCCACGGGGTCGAGTGGGAGATCCGGGTGCCGACCGGCCGTCAGGCAGTGCGACCCGTCCCCCGGTCGCAGTGACCGATCGCCGCCACCCGCGCTGCGCGGGCCGAACCGGGCCAGTGAACGAGCTCTCCGGAGGACCAGACGCCTCCCAGGGTCTGGTCAGGGCGCCACAAGGATGGGAAGCTGGGGTCAGGAGGGCAGCCACATGACCATCCCAGCACCCGCCGGCACGCATCGGGTGATGCTCGTCGACGACCATCCGATGTGGATCGACGCCCTGAGCGAGGATCTCACCGCGGAGGGGTTCGACGTCGTCGCGGTGGCCCATGACGGTGCGCAGTGCCTGCGCCGGGCCCGGGCGGCCCGACCCGACGTGCTGGTCATCGATCTCAAGATTCCCGAACCCGACGGAGCCACCTGCACCCAGATCCTCACCACCGAGTTCCCCTCCATGCACGTCCTGGTGATCAGCGCCTCGGGTGAGCGCGACGACGTCCTGCGGGCCGCCAAGGCGGGGGCCCGCGGATACCTGGTGAAGTCCGCCTCCCGGGCAGAGCTGATCAGCGGGGTGCGTCGCACCGCCGCGGGGGACGCCGTCTTCACCCCCGGACTGGCGGGCCTGGTGCTCGGCGAGTTCCGTCGGATGGCGACCAGGAACGACGGCGCCAGCCAGGACGCCGGCCCCCGACTGACCAGCCGGGAGGTCGAGGTGCTGCGACGGGTGGCCCAGGGGATGGCCTACCGGGAGATCGCCGAGGAGCTGTTCGTCTCCCACCGCACCGTCCAGAACCATGTCCAGAACGTGCTGCGCAAGCTCCAGCTCCACAACCGGGTCGAACTGACCCTCTACGCCCTGGAGAAGGGCGTCATTCAGCCGGGGGAGAACGAACAGGGCTGAATGACGCCCTCGGATGGGCGGCGTCGGGGTCCGCTGGACACACCGGTTAGACTCACCGCCATGCTTTCCGGTGTTCCCAGTCTCGTCTCCCTGCACTCCATGCCTCACCTGCAGCAGCCGAGCTATCCGGATCCCGCGGAGGTGGACCGGGTGGTCGCCGCCCTGCGCAAGCTCCCCCCGCTGGTCTTCGCCGGCGAGTGCGACGACCTGCGCGAGAAGCTCGCGGCGGTGGCCGAGGGGCGCGGATTCCTGCTCCAGGGCGGGGACTGCGCCGAGACCTTCGCCGGCGTCAACGCCGACAACATCAAGGGCAAGCTGCGGGTCCTGCTGTCGATGGCGGTGGTGATGACCTACGCCGGGCAGGTGCCGGTGGTGAAGGTGGGCCGGATCGCCGGCCAGTACGCCAAGCCGCGGTCCCGCGACACCGAGACCCGCAACGGCGTCACCCTCCCCAGCTACCGGGGGGACGCCGTCAACGGCTTCGAGTTCACCGCCCAGTCCCGGGTCCACGACCCGCGACGGCTGATGAGGATCTACAACGCCTCCGCCGCCACCCTCAATCTGGTGCGCGCCTTCGTCAAGGGAGGGTTCGCCGACCTGCGCGGGATCAACGCGTGGAACGCCGATTTCGTCCGCAACTCCAATGTCGAGACCCGCTACGAGGTGCTGGCCGGGGAGATTGAGCGGGCCCTGGCCTTCATGATGGCCTGCGGGGTCGACGACGACCAGATCAGCACCGTCGACTTCTACGCCAGCCACGAGGCCCTCCTGCTGGACTACGAGCACGCCATGACGAGGATCGACTCGCGGACCCAGCTGCCCTACGACACCTCGGGGCACCTGCTGTGGATCGGTGAGCGCACCCGGCAGACCAACGGTGCCCACGTCGTCTTCATGCGATCGATCTGCAACCCGATCGGCATCAAGCTCGGACCGACCACCACCGGTGAGGAGGCCAACCGGATCGCCGATCTGCTCGATCCCGAGCGGATCCCCGGACGGATCACCTTCATCACCCGGATGGGCGCCGGTTCGATCCGCGAGAAGCTCCCCCCGATCATCGAGGCTGTGGAGTCCTCCGGTCGCAAGGTGGTGTGGAGCTGCGACCCGATGCACGGCAACACCTTCGAGGCCGCCAATGGATTCAAGACGCGTTCCTTCGCCGATGTCTGCGCCGAGGTCAATGCCTTCTTCGACGTCCACGAGGCGCTGGGCACCTGGCCCGGAGGTGTCCACGTCGAGCTCACCGGTGACGACGTCACCGAGTGCCTGGGCGGGGTGGACGCCCTCGACGAGGCCGACCTGGCCGCCCGCTACGAGACGGCCTGCGATCCCAGGCTCAACCGCAACCAGTCCCTGGAACTGGCCTTCATGATCGCCGAGAGGCTCTCCGACGGGCGGATCAAGCGCAAGACGGTCAGCCCGCTGGAGCCTTACCGCGGCCTCGACATGTGAGTTCCGGGGTCCCGCAGAGGAGCGCCGGCACCCGATTCCGCGCGAATCGGTTGTCGGGCCCCGCGGTAGCCGCCAGACTGGGGCCATGAGGATCACACACCTGGGACACTCCTGCATTCTGGTCGAGGCCGCCGACGCCCGGATCCTCATCGACCCGGGCAACATCTCCGACGGCTGGCGGGGCCTCACCGATCTCACCGCCATCCTGGTCACCCATGCCCACCCCGACCATGTCGACCCCGAGCACATCGCCGATCTGGTCAACGCCAACTCCGGGGCACTGTGTCGTGCCGAGGCCGGCGCGGTGGCCGCGGTGCCGCAGATGGATGCCGACCCGATCATGCCCGGCGACGTCATGGAGGTCGGCGGCGCCACCATCCAGGCGGTCGGCGGGCGCCATGCCGTCATCCATCGCGACATCCCGGCCATCGGCAATGTCGGCTACCTCATCGGGGAGGGGCTCGGCACCATCCTGTTCCATCCCGGTGACGAGCTCGACGAGATCCCGCACGGCGTCGACGTACTGGCCTGCCCGGCCTACGGGCCCTGGGCGGCGATGAAGGAGACCATCGACTTCGTGCGCGAGGTGGGCGCAGATCACGCCTTCCTCATCCACGACGGGCTGCTCAACGAGCGCGGCAGGTCACTGGCCTACCACCGTCACGACGAGATGAGCGACACCCAGTTCCACGACCTGCGGGTCGGCGAGCCGTGGCAGGTCCCGGAGCGCTGACACCGGGCCACTGAGTCTGGCCCGGGCGCGACTGGCCCGGGTGCGACTGTCAGGGTTGGACGGCACTCAGCTGGCCGAGGCCAGGTCTCCCCGGCCGGTGCGACCCTCGGGGACCGCCACGGCCTGCGGCGCGACTCCCGGCTCGAGCTGCGGCGCGACTCCCGGCTCGAGCTGCGGTGCGGACTCGGCGCGCGGTCCGCGGTGGCGGTGCGGCGGGCGGACCACCAGCACCATCGCGGCCAGGATCGAGGCTGCGCCGAACAGGATCTGGGCGGTGAGCGGTTCCCCCATCAGCCCGATGGCGAAGATCGCCCCCCACAGCGGCTCGGTGCACATCACGACGGCGGCCCGGGTGGCGTCCACCCGTGCCTGGGCCCAGCTCTGCAGGAAGGCCACCACGGCGCTGCACAGCACGCCCAGGTAGAGCACGGCGAACCACTCGTGCGGTGTGGAGGCCATCGTGATACCGCCGGGTGCGGCGCAGACCAGGCAGACGGCTGCCGCGCCCACCATCTGGTAGAGCCCCAGGGAGATGACGGTGCGGGCGGTGGCCAGACGTCCCAGGGCCACGATCTGGCCGGCGAAACAGACGGCGGCCGCGAAGGTCAGCAGCTCACCGGTGCCGATCCTGACCCCCAACCCGCCCGCGTTGAGGGCCAGACTGCCCAGGCCGACGGTCGCCAGGGCCACCGCCAGCCACACCGGACGGGGCACCCGCTTACCCAGCAGGGCGGCTCCCAGCAGGGGAGTGACGATGACGTACAGGCCTCCGATGAAGCCGTTGACGGAGGCCGGGATGGACCTCAGACCAACTCCCTGGAGCACCTGGCCGGCGCCGAACAGGGCGCCGAGCGCCAGTCCCTGAAGGACGGTCCTCCGGTTGGCCCGCCAGGCGCGCGGCATCAGAAGGCCGAAGGCCAGGACGGCGACCACGAATCGATTGGCCAGCAGATCGGTCGGGCTCAGGGTGGTGTAGGCGTCCTTCATCACCACCAGGGTCGACCCCCACAGGGCCGCCATCAGCAGGAGAGCCGCCGGCGCGAGGTGCGAGGACACCCGCGGCCGGTTCCGAAAAGCTGTCATGGGAATAATGCTATACGGGAGAATCTCTCTCCATCAACCTGATCAACGAGAAGATCTAACGACCATGGGGTCCTGGTCCGGATGAACGGTGGTTCAGGACGGTTCCTGAGAGGGATTCTCCTGTCCGGAACCGCCGGCATCGGTCGTGGTGACCGTGATGGCCGGACCCGCCGAGGTGCGCAGGGACACCCCGAACTGGTAGGCCGCCACCCCCACCGCCACCGCCAGCACGGTGATGAGGATGATCATCACCAGACTGCGACGGCGCCGGGCGGCCGGCACCGGGGTGCGGCGGGACGCGACGGTCTGGGGCCGGTGCGCGGTACCCGGCCGGGACGCGGTACCTGGCCGGGACGCGGTACCTGGCCGGGACGCGGGGCGATGGTGCTGGACGGAACCCGCCGGTCGGGGTGCCGGTCGCGGGGAGTCCCCGGTGCCTCGGAGGGAGGCGGGCCGGGTCCGGGGGGAGGGTGCCTCCTGGGGTCGGCGCAGTGGAGTCCGCTGGGTGCGAGGGACAGTGGTGTGCTCGGAGTGGCCGGTGGCGTGCGGTGCCCGGGCTGCGGCGGTGCGCTGGGTGTGGGGAGTCGCGGTGTGCTGAGGGCGTCGTACCGGGGTGTGCTGGGACTGGTCGCGCGAGGAGAAGTCGGCTCGGGCCGACGACCGGGGCCCGGCGGGACGGTAGTCGACCGGGGAGACCGGCGTGGCGGAGGACCGGACGGCCGGCAGGGTGCGGGTCGGTGCGGGAACCGGGCTGGCGGGCTGGGCGCTGCCGGCCCGGTGCATCAGGGCGGTGATCGCCGGGTCCTCGGCCCGGCCCCGGGCCAGGGAGGAGCGCACCGAGCGCAGCAGGGCGAGCAGGGCCCGGCCGTCGGCCGGCCGCTCCCGGGGGTCGCGGGCGGTGCAGGTGCGCACCAGGGCGTCGAGATATGCGGGGATCGCGCCGGCCATCTGGCGGCCCTTGACGCCGGCGTGCTGGGTCAGCCACTGCGAGGGGGCCGGAACGTCCTCGTGGACGTGGGCCCAGGCGACCTGGATCGGATTGTCGCCGGTGTGCGGCTTGCGTCCGGTGAGCATCTCGAACAGCACAATCCCGGTGGAGTAGACGTCGGACCGCTCATCCGCGTGGTCCTTGACGACCAGCTCGGGGGGCAGGTAGCTCACGGTGCCGACCAGCACCCCCCGGGTGGCTGAAACGGACTGGTTGGTGATGGCCCGGGCGAGCCCGAAGTCGGCGACCTTGATCTGGCCGCGGTCGGAGATGAGGACGTTCTCGGGCTTGATGTCGCGGTGCACCAGGCCGTTCTCGTGGGCGCTGGCCAGCGCGGAGACGACCGGTTCCAGCATGTCGATGGCCCGCAGCGGGGACAGCGGGGCCTCCTGGGCGATGACATGGCGCAGGGTGCACCCCGGCACGTACTCCAGGACGATGTAGGGGCGGGCGTCGTCGATCCCCTGGTCGAAGACGCTGACGATGTGCGGATTGACCAGTCGCGCGGCCGCCTTGGCCTCCTGGTCGAAGCGGCGGGCGAAGTCCTGGTCCTCGGCCAACTCGTCGTGCAGCACCTTGACCGCGACGACCCGCATCAGATGGCGGTCCTGGGCGCGGTAGACGGTGGCCATCCCACCCCGGGCGATCCGTGAGGTGATCTCGTAGCGACCGTCGAGGACACGACCCACCAGGGGGTCGGTGCTCACAGTCATACTCACAGTTGCCTCACAACACGGTCGGGGAAGAGGGGAAGGCCGTGTTCGCCCGTGCTCTGAAGTGTAGAACCCGGGAGCCAGCGGATGGTGGCGTTGCCGCCCCCCGGCGAGTCCCCTGTTCAGGGCCGGTTCGGCTCGGCGGATCGGCCGTTCGCGGCGCAGCGGTCAGCGCATGCCCTGCTCGTAGAGCCGGTACCCCTGGTCGGTGTGCTCGAAGCACAGCGTCCAGGGCCGGGTGCCGGCCGTGATGCCCCTCTTGGGCGCCGCCGTCGCGGTGATGGTGAGGTGGTAGCAGTCCAGGTTCACCCCGGCCTGGGAGGCCGGCAGTGTCGTCACGGTGCCGAGATCCTTGTACCCGGTGAGTCTGGGCTCGTCGCACCAGGCCCAGGTGCTGGTCCCGGTGAGCTGCTTGGTGAGGGCGCAGTCTCCCGACTTGGCGGCGTCGAGATAGGCCTTCGCCACCTGCTCGGAGGACGCGGAGGCCGGCGGCACGCTCCCGGAGGAGGACCCGGTCCCCGACTCCGAGCAGCCGGTCAGGCCGCCGGCGATCAGGGCCAGACCGGCGAGACTGGCGGCGAGGGCCATCGCGGATCTCATGAGCGTTCTCCTCGTTTCCTCCGGGGCCCGTCGCCACCCCACGGGCGACCCTCGGCCTCGGCCAGACAGAGCATAGGTCGTCGACGAGTTCTGCCACCACAGAGCCGGTCCGCGGACTGTGCGGTTGCCGGCCCTCCGGATGGCAGATCTCAACCGGCCCCACCACTCACACCGGCCCCACCACTCACACCGGCCCCACCACTCACACCGGCCCCACCACTCACACCGGCCCCACCACTCACACCGGCCCCACAGCCTCAGGAGTCGCGGCGCACCGACTGGCGGGCCAGCTCGCGCAGGGCGCGGGCCCCGTCGTGGGTCATCTCGGCGTGGTCGAGGACCGCGACGGCCCGCTGGTAGCCGTTCTCGATGTCCTTCTCGACCTCGGCCCGGGCCCCGCTGCGCTCGATGATCCGCCGGGCGTCGGCGACATCGGCGTCGTCCAGGTCGGGGCGGCC